>JBIOJG010000022.1:0-88333 GCA_044450645.1 Binatia bacterium | reverse complement strand
CCCTGTACCGTTTGGAGCGTCGGGGGGGGGGGGTGTCGGCCCCCCCGCGCCCCCAACACCCACAGGGGGGTCCCGGGCCCCCGCGGGGAGGGGTTTAATAAGAGGTGGATTGGGGGGGGGGGAAAAAGGGGGGGGGGGCCCAACCCCTTTTCACCCCCCCTCCCCTCCACCGCCGCTCCAACCCCTCCCCGGGGGGGGGCGGGCCCCCCCGGGGTGGTTTGGGGGTCGGGGGGTGGCGAACCCCCCCCCCCCCGACGCTCCAAACGGTACAGGGAGCGGTGGATTTCCTTGCGTACGAGCTTGTCGCTGCTCGCCGCTTCCAGTGCGATCAGTGCCTCGACGCTGCAGGGCTCGGTATGCGAACCGAGACGGGTGGCGATGGCGAGATCGGCGGCGGCATCGCGGCCGGCGGTGTGACGAAGCGCGTCGACGCTGGCATCGGCGCGCAGTCCCCACTCCTTGAGTCGCTGTTCACCGAGGTGCAGTTGACTCTCGCGGTTTGGCTTGCTCATGGTCGTGTTCGGCTCCAAGTGTGGTGGTTGCGCGTGGAAACATCGTCAGCTTGGGTGTCACGTGGTCGTGAAGCCAGTGGGCGTCCCACCACTCGACGGGGTCCACATGCACGCCCCATAACATTATCGAGAAGTGGAGATGATCGCCACCGGCCAGGCCGGTTTCGCCGCTCTGGCCGAGCGCCTGGCCGGTCTTCACGTGCTCTCCCCGTTGCACGGCGATCGAGCTGAGATGTCCGTAGAGCGTGAAAATCCCGAGGCCATGATCCAGAATCACGGCATTGCCGTAGATGCCCAGATTGTCGGCGTAGACCACCACGCCGGTCTGCGCGGCTTCGACCGGGCTGAGTTTCAGCGAGGCCAGATCGTACCCCAGGTGCGTTTGATGATCGATGACGTCGCCATGGTAGGTGTAGGTGCGCCGATCGGCGAAGGAGCTGAGCGGCGCCGCATTCGGCTGCCGCTGGAAGGCGCCGTTCCAAAGCGGTTCTGGTGCGGAATGCGCCGTTACCTCGCGGATGCGGGCTTCATTCTGTTGCCGCAGATCCCGATTGATGAGGAGGTAGCCCTTCAACAAATCCGCCGTGATCGCCAGGCCGTTCTGGTGCGCGATCTCCGGCACCTTACGGCTGAGAAAATCATCATCGACTGCCAACGTCCGTTCGGCAAAACGGCGCGGCTTGATGTTGCAGGGCAGATAGATCTCCCGCTGATTGCCGGCCGCGTCGCTGGCGATCAAACGAGGACGCACGTCGGTTGTCAAATCCTGTGAGACGGCGAAGAACGCCAGCGCCACGGCGGTATCGGCGAAGTACCCTGTTTGCGCCGGAAAGAAATATTTGTCCACCTGAATGCCGCTGCGCACTGTGTCAGGGGACTGGCGGAAGACGGCCAGCTCCATGCCGCCGAGTCGGATGTTGTGTTGCGTCGTCAGCAACTCGATCTTCGGCGGGGTGAGGTCGATCGTTACCGGCAGTGATAGCTGCGGCGTGCGCGCGACGGGCAACACGTGCCAGGCGTACGTTTCCACGTATACTTCGAGCGTGGCCGGGCCCTCCGGCACTTTCAACGGCAGGAGGTCCGCTTCGACGTGCACCCGTTTTCCCGACACCCCGCTGCCCCGCCAGCTGGCCGCTGGGCACGTGTCGCTCAACAACTCATAGCTCGACCCTCCCGCTTGCAGGCGCACCGTTATGGAGCGCAGCCCGGGAGCTTCGCTGCGAACGTCGAAATCAATTGGTGTTTTTCTTCCGAGGGCCTCGACAGCGATGGGTACCGACACCCGCGGGGCCTGATGCTCGAACTTCAACCACCAGAAGGTCCCGGCAATCAGCAGGAACGCTGCGCCCAAGACGACGAGCGCAGCGCGCATCAAACTCGCCCACCTGCGTTGTGCATACGGGGATCCTTATTTGCCTCGGGGTGGGGTGAAGTCAAGCTGGCGTCCGTGCTGAAATGACGCGCGTCGCCGTGCTTCGCACTCAGCACGGAAACCGGCGCCGTATAACAAGCTGAGCCCGCGGGAGAACTTCGACTCGGTTGACGGCGCGAGATCGAAGCGTTGTTGCAGCAGCTCCGCCAAGCGGGTGACGTGGCGCCGTGTTCCACGCAGACGCTCGATCTCGATTTCGCAGTAGGCGGCTATCGCGTGGCGGTCATCCGGCGCACGCAAACGAACGCGATCCAACGCGAGCTCCGCGAGGGGTGGCGCCGACGCTCGCGCCGCGAGCAGCGACACGTCGAATCGTCGGCGATGAATCCGCGTGATCAGAATGGGACAGAGGGGCCGCCCAGCGACGATCGCATCGAGACCTGGCTGCAGTTGCCCGTCCAGGTGAAAGGGAAACCGCGGTGCTGTGGAGAGCGGGATCGTCAGCTCCGGGCGTTCATGCACCAGCCCGCCGATACGGCCGGCCCATTTTGCCGTGAGCTCCCACCGCCCCGCGTGTCGGCGCAACCGCACAGCGATGCCCCGGTGTGTCAGAATCAGATCCGCGGTGTCGATGTACACGGAGTGGAGGCGGGCGGTGTCCCGCGGGCGCAGCCGGTACGGTCCGATGGATTCGAGGCGAGCGATGGTGCGGAGATCGCTCGGCGCCGCTAGCAACTTGGCTTCGATCTCGAGGGGTGTGGGTCGGGACCTCGCCACGCGAAACTCACTTCGTGCGCTTGCGGGCTTCTTCCCGTTGGCGCAGCTCGACCCGGCGAATCTTGCCGCTCACGGTTTTCGGTAATGCGTCGATGAACTCGATCTCGCGCGGATACTTGTAGGGTGCCGTGGTCCGCTTCACGTGCTCCTGTAGTTCCTGAACCAGTGCTGCGGATGGTTGCACACCCTGGCGCAATTTCACGAACGCCTTGACGATGGCGCCGCGCTCGGCGTGAGGGCTTGCGACCACGGCCGACTCGATCACGGCGGGATGCTCCAGCAGTGCACTCTCCACCTCGAACGGGCCGATACGGTACCCCGCGCTGATAATCACGTCGTCGGCACGGCCGACAAACCACAAGTAGCCGTCGTCATCGCGATAGGCGCGGTCGCCGGTGACGTACCACTGCCCGCGCCAACAGGCCGCCGTCTCCTGCGGATTCTTCCAGTATTCGCGGAAGAGGCCCGGCACGCGGCCATGAAGCGCCACGTCGCCGACTTCGCCGGGCCGTTGCCCGACACCGTGTTCATCGATCACCTGAACGTCGTGACCGGGAAACGCCTTCCCCATGGAACCTGGACGGATCTCCATGCCGGGCAAATTGGCCACCAGTATGATCGTTTCGGTTTGTCCATAGGCATCATGGATCCATTGGCCGGTGGCTTCTTTCCACGTGTGAATGACTTCCGGGTTCAGCGGCTCGCCCGCTCCGGTGCAATGGCGCAACTTGGGAAGACGAAACCGCGAGAGGTCCTCCTTGACCAACAGGCGGTACTCGGTCGGCGGGGCGCAGAAGACGTTGATCTCATACTTCTCCAGCAGGCGAAGCTCTTTCTCGGGTTCGAAGCGGCCGTGGTACATGAAGATGGGCACGCCATTGCTCCAGGGGCCGAAGAGCACCCCGTAAGCGGCCTTCGCCCAGCCGGTGTCCGATGTGGTCCAATGCAGGTCTTCCGGCCGCAGGTCGAGCCAGTAACGGCCGGTGTAACGCTGCGCGTACGTGTAGGCGTGCGTGTGCAAGACGGCTTTCGGGTCTTTGGTGGTGCCGGAGGTGTAGAAGCAAATCGCCGGCTCATCGCTGCGCGTTGGTTCGGCATGCCAGTGCGGTGCGGCCGCGGCGAGGATGTCGCTCCACGCATGCCAGCCGTTCACCGCTCCGCCCACCACGATCAATCCCCGCAGGTTCTCGCATTCCGCGCGGATCGCCTCGACCTCGGCGACGTTCTCCGGTGCGGTGACGATGGCGCGGGCTCCGCTGTGCTGCGCCCGGTAACGGATGTCCTTGGCGCGCAAGCTCGCGGTGCACGGGATGACGAGCGCTCCGGCCTTCAACGCTCCCACGAACGCGACGAACCACTCCGGCACGCGCGGCAACATGATCATGACCGGATCGCCCTTGCTTATGCCCAGCCCGCGAAGCGCGTTGGCGAAGCGGTTGCTCTGCGTGCTGATGTCCCAGAACGTGTAGCGGGCTTCACGCCCAGCCTCGTCCTCCCAATACAGCGCGACGCGGCTACGGTCCTGCGCCAAGGCGTCAATCACATCGACGGCAAAGTTGAAATGCTCCGGTACGTGCCAGTGAAAGCCGCGATACAGTTCGTCGTACTGCATGGCCAAACTCGCGTATAGCTTATCGCATATGGCTTATGGCCCGGAACGATACCGCGATCAGCTCTACGCCATACGCGGCGGCGCAGCCGCTCAGATCACCCGCTCGCGGCCTTGCCAGTACGGATCGCGGAGCTTGCGCTTGTACAGCTTCCCGTTCGGATCGCGTGGCATGACTTCGATGAAATCAATTGATTTGGGGCATTTGTACTTCGCCGCGTGTTGGAGACAAAACGCCAGGATCTCCTCGGCGAGTGCTGGACTCGGTTGCACGCCGGGGGCCGGCTCGATCACGGCCTTCACCTGCTCGCCCCAGTCCTCGTCGGGGATGCCAAAGACGGCCGCATCGGCCACCTTGGGATGCGTGAGGAGGACAGACTCGACTTCAGCTGGATAGATGTTCGCTCCACCGGAGATGATCATGTCGATCTTGCGGTCGCAGAGGAACAGATAGCCTTCCTCGTTGAGATAGCCGACGTCACCAACGGTGAAGAACCCGTCACGCCGGTTGGCATCGGTCTTCTGCTTGTCTTTGTGGTACTCGAACTCCGCAGCGGCGAGTGACATGTACACGATTCCATGCTGTCCCGGCGGGCAGTCGTTGCCGGCATCATCTAGGACGCGGATCGCCGAGCTTGGCCAGGCACGCCCCACCGTGCCAGGATATTTCAGCCATTCTTCGGGAGACACCAGGGTTCCACCTCCCTCGCTGGCGGCGTAGTACTCGTAAATAACCGGTCCCCACCATTGCAGCATGCGCCGCTTCACGTCGACGGGACATGGCGCGGCAGCATGGATCATGTGCCGCAAGGATGACATGTCGTAGCGTGCCTTGACGTCTTCGGGGAGCGCCAGCAGCCGGTGAAACTGGGTGGGCACCATGTGGCTTGTGGTGACCCGATGCTTCTGTATGGCCTCGAGGCAGCTCTCCGGGGTCCACTTGTCCATCAGCACCAGGATGTGCCCGATGTGCAGAGAGCTGGTGGCGAACATGAGTACCGCCGTGTGATACAGCGGGGAGCCGGTCAAATGTACCCCGTTTTCCCCGGGCTGAATGCCGAACATCCCCAAGAACATGCCCATCATCGAGAACACGATGTCGGGATCGTATGGTTGAAGGCGCCGGCGTACACCTTTGGGACGACCCGTGGTCCCCGACGTGTAGTTCATCACTTGCCCGGCGCAGCGGTCGGGCGGCAGCGTTGTGGGCTGGCCGGCCTTCAAGTCCACGTAGGAGCAAAAGCCGGGGATCCGGCCGACGGCGAGCAAGGCCTGCTTCGGGAGTTTCAGCTCTTCCGCGGCGCCGGCGCAGGCGTTGGCAAAACGCTCGGCGCCCACCAGAACTTTGGAGTCGGAGTCCTGCACGATGTAGGCGATTTCCGATGCCGTGAGATGGTGGTTGATTGGCGTCAGGTACCACCCGGCTTGCGCGGCCGCGAGATACAGCTCGATCATTGGCGCGCCGTTTGGTAGCACCGTTGCCAGGCAGTCGCCTTGCTTCAGGCCGAGATCCCGCAACGCGTGCACCAGTTGGTTCGATGCCGCCAGGAGCTCGCCGGCAGTCAATTGTTTCCCGTCCGGCTCCACTAGGGCCAGGTGCGCCGGATCCTTCTGCGCTAACGTCCAGAAGCCTAATTCTGACATTGAGAATTCCCTCGCTGACTTTCAGGATTGCAGGTCGACTCTTCCCGATTGAAGCATCCGAAATCAGAAATCGCAAATCCGCGGCAGGCACAGTTACAACAGCTCTCGCTCGCGGTCTATAGCCGCAGCGGTCCGTCTTCGCCGCATTGAACTTCACGGCTGCCATTTGCACCTCCGCTTCATCGTCGCTACATGTCCTGGTTGTGCTCACCATCAGCAATCTGCGCAAGCGATACGGTTCGCAGACCGTGCTCGACGGGGTCAACTGGTTTGTGCCCGACGGCTGTCGGGTCGGCCTGGTTGGCGCCAACGGTTCGGGCAAGTCTACGCTCCTCCGGCTGATTGCCGGCCAAGTGGAGGCCGACGACGGCGTCATTGCGGTGCCCAAAGACTGCACGGTCGGCTATCTGCCCCAGGAGGTCTTTGGCATCAGCGGACGCACCGTGCTCGAACAGGCCCTGAGTGCCTTTGCTGACGTGCGTGCCCTGGAGGCGGAATGCCGCCGCGTCGAACACGAGTTGGCAGAGACGCCGGCAGATGATCCGCGTCACGATGCATTGATGGAGCGCTACACCAAGCTGTGCGGCGAATGGGACACGTGCGGCGCCTACGACATGGAAGCGCAGGCGGAGCGAATTCTGGCCGGCCTCGGGTTCGGCTCCGTCGATCTGCAGCGCGATTGCGGGGAATTCTCCGGGGGTTGGCAGATGCGCCTGGCGCTCGCCACGCTGCTTTTGCGCCGGCCACATCTCCTTTTGCTCGACGAGCCGACCAACCACCTCGACATCGAAGCCCGCACCTGGCTGGAACAGTTCCTTGCCGACTACCCGCACACCGTCATCGTGGTGGCTCACGACCGCTATTTCCTCGACGTGGTGGTGCAACGCATCAGCGAGGTCGCACACGGATCGATCACGGATTTCCAGACCAACTACAGTCGCTACCTCATCGAGCGCGAGGAGCGCATACAACGCCAGGCCGAGGCGTACCGCTTGCAGCAGGAAGAGATCGAGCGGCTGCAAGGCTTCATCAGCCGGTTTCGCTATCAGGCGTCCAAGGCAGCGCTGGTGCAAAGCCGCATCAAGCAGCTCGATAAGATCGAGCGCCTGAAGCCACCCGAAGGATATCGCAGCGTCCATTTCCGCTTCCCGCAGCCGCCGCGCAGCGGGCGCATCGTGTTGGAGCTGCGTGGGGCGCGCAAACAGTACGGCGATCTCGTCGTCTACGATCAACTCGATCTCTCCATCGAGCGCGGCCGCAAGGTGGCGCTGGTTGGCCCCAACGGCGCCGGCAAATCGACGTTGATGAAGCTCCTCGTGGGGGTCGAGCCGCTGAGTGGCGGCGAGCGCATTGTCGGTCACAACGTGACGCTTGGGTACTTCGCGCAGGATCAGACACAAGAGCTCGATCCGGGGCTCACCGTGCTGGAAGAGATCTCGCGAACGGCCCCGATGGAGCTGGTCCCGCAGGTGCGGCACATCCTCGGCGCGTTCTTGTTTTCGGGCGATGCGGTGGACAAGCGTACCGGCGTCCTGAGCGGCGGTGAGCGCAATCGGTTGGCCCTGGCCAAGCTCCTGCTCCATCCCGCCAATTGCCTGCTGCTGGACGAACCGACAAACCATCTCGATATCCATGCCAAAGAGGTCCTGCTCGACGCGCTGCTCGCCTACCGCGGCACGCTCATTCTGGTGGCCCACGACCGTTACATTCTCGATCGTTTGCCGGAGGAGATTATTGAGGTCGGCGCCGGCACCGCCGTACGCTATATCGGGAACTACGAAGATTATCTCCTGAAGAAGGCCATGGGTGGGGACCAGACGGCAAGCGCCGTGTTCACGAACGGCGGCAGCCGCGCCGAAGATGAGGAGGTCGCTCCAGAGCGGCCTGACCGTGCCAGTGCGCGCGCCGTACGTGAGGCGCAACGGCGGCAGGAACGCGCCCAAACGCGCCGCGTGCAAGAGTTGGAAAAGACCGAGGTCGCCATTGCAGCCAAGGAAACCGAACTGAGCCTGTTGGCCGCGGTCATCAATCAGCCGAACTTCCACCAAGCGCACGCCAACCCACACGTTGTCTTCAGTGAGTACGCGCGCCTGCAGAAAGAGATCAATGCGCTGTACGCGGAGTTGGAGAAGATCGAGAGCACCGTACCGGCCGCGGTGGCGTGTGAGTAGAATGATGCCGTGCGGATGGTAGGTGAACTTCCGAGATTCACATGATCGGCAGACAGATATTGAATGAAGAGGAGGCCTCCCCGAATTACCGCCTCCGCCAAGTCCAACTGCGCCGTACAGGGCAGGTCAGTTGGGAAGTTGTTGAATCTGCCTCTGGCACCACGGTCGCTACTGGGATAGCCGACCGGGAGGAGGCGCTTCGCATCGTCCGCGGATGGGAACGCCTCAGCCAGCGGATCGAAGGTGGCCTGCCCGGGCACGTATTGGTGAACTGATGGCCGGTCAACCAGGGGCGATGGCTGCAAGGAATTACGCGAGTGGGTGCGAAAAATTGCTTGCGTAAACACGCCAGATCCGCTCCTTGATGGGTTTAACGGACCGTTCTAGATAGTTTTACGGAGTCAATTTCCAGCCAACCGACCGACGAGTGACGCGAGCGCCAACCGCGCGCCCGGCTAGCGAATTCTGGCCCTTCTCGGGGCTGGTGAACGCCGTCAGCGTCAAGTTTTGAACTTCGCTACGTTTGTCCCGTACCACCGGTGAATGCAGCCGTGGCACGTCGGATGCTCGCATCCGTTAGAGCCTGGAAGCCGCTTCGCATGAACTCTTCCGCCCACCCGGTGACGACGCTGAATAAAGTAGAAGGCATGCTTCTTCTCCGTTGGGTGTTGATCATCGCCACGTCATATCTGGTCCTTTTCAGCCACCCCGTGAGGCCTCTAGGCGCGGATCTCTTCGTTGCGGCGTACCTCGCGTCCAACATCGTACTGCGCGTCCTGCTGCCGCGGATGCCGTCGGAATACTTCTTTGACGTGACCGTCGTGTTGTTTGATGCGACCATGGTGTCCGTCGGTCTGGCGATCACGGGTACGGCATCGAGCCAGTTCTTCGTGATGTATTTCGTCGTCGTGTTCCTGAGCGCGCTGACCGAGCGCCTCGAGCTAGTGGTGGGTGCAGCGGTGCTGATCAGCGCTACGCATCTGTACGGCATGGCGCAGTTTGTCGGCTTGGGGCCGTTACTCAGCCCAGGCTACGCCCTGCGCATCCCGTTTCTGTTTGCAGTGGCGCTCTTCTTCGGCCACCTAGTGGGAGAGGCACGCAACCGCGAGCGGGAGGCGGAAGACTCTCGTACCCGCGAGCTCAGGAGGGAGTTCCTTTCAACCTTCAGTCACGACCTCAAGAACCCGCTCGGTGTCATCCAGGCTTTAGCCACTCTGCTGCTGGACGGTGATGGCGGCCCGCTCACCGAGCGGCAGAGGAGACTTGCCCAGCGCCTCCACGCGACCACCCAACACGTCGTCACGCTCGCGCTCAACCTCATCGATGCGGCCCGCATTGATGCCGGCTGGCTCGTCCTGCAACGGCGAGCGACGAACCTGGCAAACGTGGTGGAGGACGTTCTCCTACTGGCGCGCAACGCCAGTGATATCAAGAACGTGGCGCTTCACTGGACGGTCGCACCCAACTTGCCGTTCTTGTATGTCGACCCGGTGCAGGTGGAGCGGGTCATCACCAACCTCGTCGGCAATGCCATCAAGTTCACGCCAGCGGAGGGGACGGTCTCAGTGTCCGTCGGGCGCGTGGCCGCCGACGAGATCGTCCTGGAGGTCCGTGACAACGGCGCGGGCATTCCACCGAGTGAGCTGCCGCTCATTTTCGAGAAGTATCGCTGCCAAGCGCCTAGCAGCCCCATCGAGGGGTCGGGACTTGGACTCTTTATCGTCGAAGCGATTGTGAAGGCGCACGGAGGGAGAATTGCGATCGGTAGCACGGTAGGACAGGGCACCACGGTGACTGTTCATTTCCCCATCAGACCCGTGAAGACCGATGCAGCGACGCTTGCCCGGTCCGGCCAACCTGAGCTAGTTCCGCATGTTGAACTTACGGATGGCGTACCGGATGCGGGTTGGACTCCTCCTCGGCCAGCTCTCTGACGCCAACGCGCTCGGTGCCCTGGCAGCGGACGTGGAAGCCCTCGGCTTCGATTCCTTGTGGGCGGGCGATCACATTGCGTTTCCGGCGCCCATCCTCGACCCGTTGCAGACGCTTGCGTGCTTCGCCGGCCGCACGCGGCGCATCCGCCTCGGAACCTGCGTGCATATGCTGGCGCTTCGCCATCCAGAGGAGCGTGCTCAGAGACGGTCAAGCAGATCGGGCCATTGACTCCCTGACGCATTGTCTCAATAGATCATAGGCCAGACGAGTCGGCGGCCAAGATCGGTATGAAGATAGTCGTGCTTGACGGCTATACCGTCAACCCGGGAGACAACCCCTGGGATGACCTTGCCCGGTTCGGTGAGCTCACGGTGTACGATCGTACGCCGGTGGAACACCTGCTATCGCGTGCCCGCTTGGCGGATGTGCTGCTGGTGAACAAGGTCCCTTTGACGGCACAGACGTTGGCCCAATTGCCGGAGCTGCGGTTCGTCTCCGTACTGGCAACTGGTTACAACGTGGTCGACGTGGCCGCGGCACGGCAACGCGGCATTCCGGTGTCCAACGTGCCGGAGTACGGGACCGATTCCGTAGCACAGCATGTCTTCGCGCTGTTGCTGGAGCTGTGCCATCAGGCGGGTGTGCATAGCGCGGCGGTGATGGCCGGCGAGTGGGTGAGAGCGCAGGACTTCTGTTTCTGGAAGACTCCGCCCATCGAGCTGGCTGGCCTGACGATGGGCATCATCGGCTTCGGACGCATCGGCCAGAGGGTGGGTGCGATCGCCCATGCCTTCGGAATGTCGGTCATGGCCGCGGGTGGCTCTTCAGCGGCACAGCCCGGGTATCAACCGTTCGCGTGGAAGAACATGCTGGCGGTATTCTCCGCTGCGGACGTTGTCAGCCTGCACTGCCCGCTGACGGACTCCAATGCCCGCTTTGTCAACCGCCAGCTCCTGAGCCGCATGAAACCCTCGGCCTTCTTGATCAATACGGCGCGTGGCCAGCTTGTTGACGAGCAGGCGCTGGCCGATGCGTTGAACAGCGGCCAACTTGCGGGCGCAGGATTGGACGTCGTGTCGGTGGAACCGATGCTGCCGGACAATCCGCTGCTGCACGCACGCAACTGCGTGATCACGCCGCACATGGCGTGGGCCAGCCTGGCCGCCCGCCGCCGCTTGATGGCGGTGACCGTGGCGAACGTCAACGCCTTTCTTGCGGGAAAGCCGATCAACGTCGTGAATCCTTAGAAATGTCCCGACTTCCAGGAGGCCATCGTATGGAGCTGCAAGAGATCGCCAAACATGTGTACACGTGCCTGCAGGCGGACCGAGGATTGGGCACGAGCAACTCGGGCTTCATCAACCGCGGTGGTGGGCTAGTCATCGACACGTTCTGGGATCTGCCGCATACGCGCCAGCTCATCGAGCAGTACACCCGGGTGTGGACGGGACCGGCGCGACGCGTGGCCAACACGCACCACAACGGGGACCACTGCTGGGGCAACCAGCTCTTCCCCGGTGCGGAGATCATCGGGCACCGGTTGTGCGCCGCGGCGATGGCGAAAGAACGGCCGGAGACCATGCAGATGCTCCAGCAGGCCGCCGCCAGCGGTGATCCGGCGCTGGCGAGCTTTGCGCGGGGGCTCGGGGATTGGGATTTCTCGGGAATCGAGCTGACCCCGCCCACGACACTCATCGAGGACTCCCTGGATCTCGACCTCGATGGCATTCTCGTGCGGTTGATCTACGTGGGACCCGCGCATACGGCCGGGGACGTCATTGCCCATCTCCCCGAGCAACGGGTGGTGTTTACCGGCGATGTCCTGTTTCGCCTGTGCACGCCGATCGGCTGGGAGGGGACCTTTGCCAGGTGGATCGAGGCACTCGACCATATTGTTGCGCTGAATCCCGAGGTGATTGTTCCCGGCCACGGGCCGCTGTGCGGAATCGAAGGGCCACGCGAAATGAAGGCCTACCTGCAATACGTGCGGGCCGAGTCCCAACGGTTCTTCGACGCCGGGCTTTCGGCTCTGGAGGCGGCGAAACGAATAGATCGTGGGCCGTATGCCACTTGGACCGAACCAGAGCGGCTGCTTTTCAATGTCGAGCGCGCCTATCGCGAGTTTCGTGGAGAACCGTTCGATGCCCCGGTCGATGTGGTCTCGATCGTCCACGGCATGCACGAATTGCGCGGACAGCCTCGCTGATCGCAGATCGCTGAGGATCTGAAGCTCTTCCGATAGACGATCAGCGAGGCGCGAGGTTCAGCCGCGCCAACGCCTGCCGCGCCTGCTCGCGGTCGTCGAAGTGTACCCGGTGATCGGCGAAGAGCTGATAGGTCTCGTGGCCTTTGCCGGCGATGAGGACGAGATCGCCGGGCTCAGCCAGCCGCATGGCGGTCTCGATGGCGCGGGCGCGGTCGACCTCTGTCCGCACGCGTGCGGCCGTTCCTGTCGCCTCCCCCACGCCGGCCAGGATCTCCGCGATGATCTGCTCCGGATTCTCAGAGCGCGGGTTGTCTGAAGTGACGATGACCACGTCGCTCAGCTCCGTTGCGAGACGGCCCATAATTGAGCGCTTGCCGCGATCGCGATCACCGCCGCAACCGAAGACCGTCAGGATGCGCTTGGGTCCGAGGGCGCGGGCGCCGCGCAGCAGCCGCTCCAAGGCGTCCGGCTTATGAGCATAGTCGACCGCGACGGTGAAGTTCTGGCCGCACTCCACGAGTTCGAATCGACCCGGAATCGGCGGTGTCCCGGCCAGTCCGGAGCGCACATCCGCCAGATCCAACCGCAACGCCAGGCCGACACCGATGGCGGCGAGCGCGTTGTACACGTGATAGTCGCCGACGTGCGGCAATTCCACGGTGAATGCGCCGGCCGGTGTGGTTGCGTGAAACGTCGTGCCGTGGAGGCTGACCGTAATGTCGCGCCCGCGCACATCCGCGGGCTGCCGAATGCCGTAGGTCAGCAGCGCGCCGCGATTGATCCCGATGATGTACGCACTGCTGCCGTCATCCGCATTGACGATGGCGGTTGCGGCCTTGCCGCCGCTGGCGAGTTCTTCGAACAAGCGGCCCTTGGCGCGCCGGTAGTGATGCATATCGGGATGGAAGTTGAGATGGTCCTGGCTGATGTTGGTGAACACGGCGACGTCGAAAGCGACCCCCGCTGCGCGCCGCAACTCGAGCGCATGCGACGACACCTCCATTACCACCGCCTTGAATCCGCCGTCGACAGCCTGGCGCAGCAGGCGTTGCAACTCGGGGGCCTCGGGCGTGGTTTGCTGTGCAGGGATGACGGTGTCGCCAAAGCGATACTCGATGGTACCGAGCCGCGCCGTGGGAATGCCTGCGGCGCGGAGCATCGATTCGATGAAATACGTCGTCGAGGTCTTGCCGCTGGTGCCGGTGACGCCGATCATCACGAGTGCGCGTGACGGGTGATGGAAGAATTCGCAGGCCATGGCGGCGATGGCACCCCAGCAGTCGGCGACTTGGACCACCGTCACCCCGGGCGGGGGGACGACGGCGCGCTCGACGACCAGCGCCGTGGCCCCCCGCTCGACGGCCATGGGAATGAAGTCGTGCCGGTCGGCCCGCATCTCGCCACCTTCGGTGCGGTAGCCGGGAAGACAGACGAAGACATCGCCCGGCTGCACGGTGCGCGAGTCGGAAGCAATGGCGCGCACCGCAGTGTCGGGATTACCCGAGAGCACCTCGGCAGCAATGCCGCGCAGCAGATCGGAAAGAGGTTTCATGAACAGCGGACCGGCACGTACCCGGTTTCCTCCCCCTCCGGGAAGTGTCGGTTTTCTCGCAAACAGTGCTTCGACAAGCTCAGCACGAGCGGTTGGGTATTCATTTTCAAAGAAGAATTCCGCTCACCCTGAGATTTGAACCTCGCGCGCGGGGTTCATTGGGCCAATGAACCCCCTCCTTAAGGAGGGGAACCTCGACGAACGGTTCATGGGCAGCTTGTCGAAGGGTCTATCTCCCGTTTATAGATAGTCCCAAGAGGCTCGGGGTGAAAGCGTTCTCTCGCTACTGTGGCGCGTCTTCCAGCGTGGGCTTCGGCGATGGCGCGGCACGCAGTTTCGCGGCGACTGCCGGCACCGCTTTGAGCAGCATTTCCATGCGCGCCATTTCCTGTCCCACGGCGGTGCTCAGCGCTCGCTCGTACTCGGCCAGGGCTGCGTCCAGGTCGGTGGCCTTCTCCGGGAGAATCTCCTCGTCCTTTCCGAGGCAGGCGTTGACGCCTTCGGCGATCTTCTCGAGGTTCTTCTCGCCCTCCTCGCCGACCTTGGTGTTGAGCTGCTCGCTCCAGACTACATGGAAGGCGTAGGTCGCGGGAACCTGGCGCCGCAGGCCCGCCGACAGCAGGAAGAGCTGGTCAGCCAGCGCCTGTGGTGATGCCACCTTGCGCCGCGTGACTAATGCGTTGAGCCGTACAAAGCGATCGCGCAGACGCTGCAGCCCCATTTCATTCGCCAGCATGGCGATCGCTTGTTGAAATTCCACTTGTGTGAGTTGTGCCATCGGTCTCTTGCTCTCTTGCCTCTGCCTCGCTGGCGTGTCAACCGTAGCCGCTCATGAGGGAGTTCACGGGTAGGTCTCGTGTCTGCGCCGCGCTGGCGGCCATCATCTTCCTGACGCAGCTTACCGCTGCCGTTGCCGACAGCACTCCGGCGGTGCTCCGGGTCGGCACGAGCGGGGATTACGCGCCGTTCAGTATCCGCGATGCGGACGGTGGCTTCACCGGGTTCGATATCGTAGTGGCGCGGCGTTTGGCGGCCGATCTCGGTCGTCCGATCGAGTTCACGCCCTTCCGCTGGCCGGATCTCGTGCGGCAGTTGGAGGCCGGCGCGTTCGATATGGCGATGAGTGGCGTGACGCTGCGCCCGGATCGAGCGGTGCAAATCCTCTACACTCGGCCATACGTCGTCACCGGTGCGGTGGCCGTCATCCGGAAGCATGACCGCGCCAGATTCCGCAGCCTTGCGGATCTCGATCGCAGCGGCGTGCGGATAGGGGTCAATGCCGGCGGCCATCTCGAACAGGTGGCGCGCCAGCGTTTCAGCCACGCTCGCCTGCTGCCGGTGGCGGAGAACGCCTCGCTGCCCGGCATCCTGCAACGCGGTAACATCGACGTGGCCATCAGCGAAGCGCTGGAAGCGCGCACCTGGCCCGCCAAGCGGTTCGTGACGATCGGACCGTTCACACGCGACCGCAAAGCCTACGCGCTCGCCCCCGGTGCTGGCGACCTTTTGCGGGACGTCAACGAGTGGCTGGTCGCTCGCGAGGCCGACGGCTGGCTCGATCAGCAACGCCGGCAATGGTTCGGCGACCGCTTCGCGCTCACTCCGGCGCAAGCCGGCTTCGAGGCCTTGGCGGCGGCCATCGACTTGCGCTTGCAGTTGATGCCGCTGGTGGTTGCGGTCAAACAGCGTGAGCACCTGCCGATCGAAGACCCGCAGCAAGAGGCGCGGGTGCTGGAACACGTGCGTGCCGCGGCCGCGACCGTCCGATTGAATCCAGACGACGTGGCGGAACTCTTTCGGGTGCAGATCGAAGCCGCGAAGGCCGTCGAGAGGTCCACCCCTGCCGCATCGGTGGCGGCAGACCTTTCGCTGACGCAGCTGCGCACCGCGGTCGCCGCGGCGAGCGATCAGATCATTGCGGAAGCGTCCCGCTGCCGGCCGTGGCTGGGTCCGTCACCGGCACGTGATCGGCTCGACGCGACCCTACGCAGGGGCCTCACGGCTTCGGGGGTGCCTCCGTCCCTGCAGAAAGGATTGCTCGATGCGACGTACCGGGTTTGCAGCAATGAGTGAGTGACACTGATCCACGGGTGGCATTTCGGCCCCCGTGGCGAGCACCGGCTTTGCACATGAAGTCTCTTCCAAGCGGGCACGCTTCGAGACGGCCCCTGAGAAAACGGGGTCTCCTCAGCGTGAGCGGTTAAGAAGCTGTCGACAATCAAGCACCGAACCGCTCGCCCTGAGGAGCCGCCTTCTTGTGGCGGCGTCTCGAAGGGCGCCCGCTTGGTGGTTTATGTGCAGAGCCGCGAACGATTCACGAATCACGCGCCACGCATCAATCCTGTTTGAACTTCGCCGGGCGTCTCGCGGCGAACGCCGCCGGGCCCTCGAACGTGTCGTGGCTGCCGATCACCGTTTGGCCGACCTCGCATTCGATGCGCAGCCCTTCTTCAAGGGGGCGGCCGAAGCCGCGTAGCGCGGATTCCTTGTCGGTGCGAATGGCGCCTTGCGGATAGGCGCAGATTTGCTGTGCCAGCTCGAGCGAGCGGGCCAGCGCTTGGCCGCGCGGCACGACTTCGTTCGCCAGCCCGATGCGGTGTGCCTCGCGCGCATCGATGCGTTTACCGAGCACGATCAACTCCATTGCCCAGCCCAGGCCGATGATGCGTGGCAGGCGCTGCGTACCGCCGTCGACGAGCGGCACATTCCAGCGCCGGCACGCCACCCAGAACTCGGCGTTCTCGCTGGCGATGCGCATGTCGCCGAGGCAGGACAGTTCGAGGCCGCCGGCGAAGGCGTAGCCGTTCACGGCGCACAGGATGGGCTTGAAGATGTCGGTTTGACGCGAGTAGCCCATGTAGCCTGGTCCGCTGGTGACGAAGCGGCGGCGCGCATGCCGCGAGGAGCCAGGTCCGGGTCCCAGCGACGGCAGGTTTTTCAGATCCGCTCCAGCGCAGAATGAGGCGTCACCCGCGCCGGTCAGGATGGCGACGTACAGCTCGTCGTCATCGCGAAACGTCTTCCACGCGTTTTCGAGCAATGCCGCCGTCTCGCCATCGACGCAGTTCATCTGCTCCGGGCGATTGATGGTGATGATCCAGATGTGATCGTTCCGTTGTGTAAGGACTTTGCTCATGAGAATCCTCGTCGTGTTCGTGAATCGTGAGTTGTGCTCGGAAGTTGTTCTTCCCGAGCACGATTCCCGAACACGATTCACGACATCAGTTCGGCCCGCTCTTCACCGAACCCGTGTACTGCACCTTCTCCAGCGCCTTGAGCATGGCCGGAATATCGACCGACTGTTTATCCGCCGTGACGTAGGCTTCCTTCTTATTGAAATCGACCTCGGCTTTCCGTACGCCCGGTACGGATTCAAGCGCAGTGCGCGCACGCACTGGGCAAGCCGTGGGTCAATGCATCCCCTCGACGCCGAGGGTCAGATGTACGACGTCGCCGGCCGGAGTCGCCGGAGCCGTATCCGCCGCTCCCGCCTGCCCGAGCGTCCACAATACTGCGCCGCCCAGTGCGAGCGCCAAGAATCGTCGCCGATTGCTGTCCATAAAACCTCCTCCAATCGTTCCGTCGGCTCATATCACGAACGCTGGCGGGCAACGAGCGGGTAGAATGGCGGGCGCCAGTTCATATTGCGAGTGATCCGTAGCGGCCAGATCCGTTAGCGCGAATTCGCAATCTACTCGTTTCTGTGAGAAAGTACCGGGCATGTGCGCCCTGCCGCACGCGAGGCTGAGAACAGTTGCAACCATCGGTTGCCTGATCGTCTGCCTCATTGGCTGCGGTCCCGACTCCAGTACAGCCCAGGGGCCGCAATCGACATCAACACCAAGTGCACAAGGCGTCTGCCTCTATTTCGGCGGATCATCGTGCAATCCAGCGACACCGATTCCTACTACAACGCGGCATGACTGTTGCCATCTCGCCACAACCACAGATCCTCCTGGTGCATTCGCTTGGTGTGCGGCTGACAATTTTAGTCCAGCAACAGGGCAGTGTACTGCGTGTATCGATTCATGTGTGGCCGCCCCTTGTAGTTCCCAGGCAGACTGCGAAACGGGGTTCGCGTGCACGAACAACCGTTGCTGTCCTGCACTTCCGCCGGGCACCTGTTTTCCGACGCCTATACCCTGACATCTCCCGTCAGAGCGTCTAAATTTTCAAACAGAGACACTACCGAATACCAGGTAGAATCAAGCTGACCCACTACCCCATCCCAGGGGCGGTTGAACTCCGTTTGTCTGCCCCGTATAGTAGACGGGACCAATTGAATTTTGAGGCAAGGCAGCGGGGATGCGGGAAACGCCCTGAGCGTAGACCTTACGTCCATTACCCCGTTGGTAGGGTCTATCCACTGAAGGAGCGGGAATATTCCAATGAATCCAAACAAAGCACTTTGGGAAAAGGGCGACTTTACTCGCATTGCGGAGAGCATGAGAGAGAGCGGAGGGGCGCTCGTCAAGCGACTCGGAATCACAAAAGGGCTCAAGGTCTTGGATCTCGGATGCGGCGATGGCACGACGGCATTACCAGCGGCGAGACTCGGAGCGGACGTGTTGGGCGTCGATATCGCGACGAACCTCGTTGAGGCTGGGAACAGGCGCGCAAAGGAGCAGGGCCTCACGAACTGCAAGTTTCAGGAAGGCGATGCGTCCAATTTGCACGAGCTGAAAGATCAGACGTTTGACCTCGTCGTGAGCATCTTTGGCGCCATGTTCGCGCCAAAGCCGTTTGATGTGGCCAAGGAGAAGGTGCGCGTGACCCGGCCCGGAGGTCGGATCATTATGGGGAACTGGATTCCAAATGATCCGACGTTGGTGGCGCAGATTTTGAAGATCAGCTCCTCATACACGCCGCCACCGCCGGAAGGCTTCATCAGCCCGATGACGTGGGGGATCGAGAACAACGTGACAGAGCGATTTGCAGCCGCGGGAGTTCCAGCAGAGAAGCTATCCTTCGCCAGAGACACGTATACCTTCAACTATCCCGGCGCACCGTCAGCGCTCGTGGATGCATTCAGAAAATACTACGGGCCAACCATGAATGCATTCGAAGCGGCAGAAAAAAACGGTCGAGCAGCTGATCTGGCGAAGGAGCTGGAAGGGTTGTTCGACAGCCAAAACAAGAGCCCAAGCAAGGATGCCACCTCCATTCCGGCAACCTTCTTACGCGTTACTGTCGCGCTTTGAGAAAGTGGCGAGCCGGAACGGCGGCCTAGATTCCTCTGTGTTCAGAGATCGAAAATGAGTGAGAACGTTCGCGTACAGCGCCGGCTGGCGGCGATTCTGAGCGCCGATGTCGCGGGCTACAGCCGGCTGATGGGCGACAACGAGCTTGCGACCATCCGCACCTTGTCCGATTACCGCGCCGCGATCTCCGAAATCGTGGCTGCCCACCACGGACGCATCGTGGACATGCCGGGCGACAACCTCCTCGCCGAGTTCGGCAGTGCGATCGATGCGGTCGAGGCGGCGCTCGCCATGCAGCGCGAACTGGCTGCGCGCAACGCGCAGCTGTCCGAAGCGCGCCGCATGGCGTTCCGCGTCGGCGTCAATCTCGGCGACATCATCACCGAGGACAACCGGATCTACGGCGACGGCGTGAACATTGCGGCGCGCGTCGAATCGCTCGCGCCGGCAGGCGGCATCTGCGTGTCGGGAAAGGTGCATGAGGAAGTGTGCCGCAAGCTCGAACTCGCCTTCGAGGACCTGGGAGAGCACGAATTGAAGAACATCGCGGCGCGCGTCAGGGTGTACCGGGTCCGCACCGATGGCGCCGGCACGGCCGCCGGCCCCGCCCCTTCGCCGGGCTCCGCGAAACCCTCCATCCTCGTGCTGCCCTTTGCCAACATGAGCGGCGCGCCGGAGCAGGAGTACTTCGCCGACGGCCTGACCGAGGACATCCTGACCGACCTGTCGCGCTTCCGCGAGCTGTTCGTGATTTCGCGCAACACCTCGTTCAAGTTCAAGGGACAGGCCGTGGATATGAAAAAGGTCGCGCGCGAACTTGGCGTTCAATACGTCGTCGAGGGCAGGGTGCGCAAGGCCGGCAACCGGGTGCGTGTCACGGTGCAGCTGATCGACGCGGAATCCGACCACCACGTCTGGGCCGAGCGCTACGACCGGGATCTGGAGGACATCTTCGCGATCCAGGACGAGGTGACTTCGGCAATCGTCGCCACGCTTCCCGGGCGCATGGAGGCCGCCGCGCGCAGCCGCACCGAGCGCAAGCCGCCAGCGAACATGGTCGCCTATGAATGCGTGCTGGAAGCCAAGGTCCTGCACCACCGCTCGAACCGCGACGACAACCTGCGGGCGCTGAGTCTCATCCGGCGCGCGGTCGAACTGGACCCGCGGTACGCTCACGCGCATGCGTGGCACGCGTGCATTCTCGGCCAGCAGTGGACCTATGGCTGGTGCGCCGATCGCGCGGCGATCGAATCGGAGTTCGAGCGCGAGCTGCAGGTCGCGCTCGGGCTGGACGAGAACGACAGCGACGTGCACCGTATTCTTGCGGCCGTGGGGGTGGTGCGCAACGATTTCGACAAGGCCGTCTACCACCAGCAGCGCGCACTGGCGCTGAACCCGAACGACGACCTGATCGTGGTCCAACAAGGCGAGATCCTCACCTGGCTCGGCCAAGGGGAGGAGGGCATCGAATGGATCCGCAAGGCGATGCGCCTCAATCCCTACCACCCCGAGCGTTTCTGGTTCCACCTGGCGCGTGCCCAGTTCGTCGCGCAGCGTTACGCCGATGCGGTCGAGTCTCTGAGACACATCACCGCGCCGGACGGGTTGCACCACGCGCTGCTCGCGGCCTGCCACGCACAGCTGGGCGATGCCGAGCAAGCGACCGTGCACGCGACGGAGGTGATCAAACGCATCCCCGGGTTCGCCATCCGCGAGCATTGCCTGCCGCTGCTGCACTACCGACGCGAGACAGATCTCGCCCACCACCTCGAAGCCCTGCGCAAAGCCGGGCTACCGGAGTAGGTTGGGACGGCGTAGTTCACGATACCGCCGCAAGATTTACGTCGACCAGGATCGGACCGACAGTTGTTTCAAGGGACCGAGAATCCGATAGGACCATCACCATGCTGTCGCCCAACCGTCATTAGCCGCGACGGCGCAGCAACGCCGCGGACGCAGCACTGGCGTCTGACGTGAGCCACGACTCGAGCGCCGGATCGGTTCCCTGCGCGACCGTGCTTTCGATGAACGCTATCGCTTTCGCCCGCAGCTGGCGTTTGATCGTTGCGTAGGCGTCCCGCGGGATGCTCGCCAGATCGCGGGCCACGTCGATAGCGGTGGGCATGACGCGCTCGGGCGATTGCAGCTCGTCGAGCAGAGCGCACGCCAGCGCCGCTTCGGGACCCATGTTGTTGGCGCGCAGCGTCAGCATCCGTGCGACCGCCGGCGCCGTCTCCGCCTGCACCACGGCCATCGCCACCGCCGGGAAGGGAATGCCCGCCCGACCTTCCGTCAAGCCCAGCTTACAGGGGGCGCTCGTGCCGACGCGGTAGTCACAGGCGAGGGCGAGCACGAGACCGCCCGCAATGGCGTGGCCGTTGATCGCCCCGACGACCGGCAGCGGACAGGCGTAGAGCGCGGCCAGCATACGATTGATCGTTGCGACCATATCGCGCTGTTGTTCCGCGCCATACGTTGGGACGCGCTTTAGGTCGAGGCCGGCGGAGAAACAGCTCCCGCTCCCCGTTACCACGATCGCCCCTACACCACTTGTCGGAACCAGCGCGGTGAAGGCGGCTTCGATCTCGCGGGCGAACTCCAGATCGAACGCGTTAGCCGGCGGGCGGTTGAAGCGGAACACCGCGACGGCTCCGTCGCGCTCGATCGTCACGTGGTCCATGGGCGAGTGCCCTCTTATTTGCCACAACTACGCGGTCGTTGCACCCCCCCTGTCCTTCCGCTTGCATCTGTGCTCTCTGTGGCTCACACAAAGCGAGCATCGGAACCCTAGCGATTCCGCACTGCGTGGAGGGTGGTATGAGTCAGAACGCCGATCGATTGCGCCAGCTGTTTGCGGATCTGAATCGACTGGATTTCGTCGCCGTCGCGAGCCACTGCGCCGACGACTGCGTATACGAAGACGTGCCCTTTGCGGCAGCAACGGTGGTGGGGCCCGAGGCGATTCGTGCCAAGTTGGAACTCGGACTGGGGGCGCTCGAGCAGGTCCCGACGACGATTCACGAACTGGTCGAAGCCGGAGACACGGTGCTGGTTGAACGGACTGAAGTGTGGCATCACCGCACCGGCGAGCGCGCCACACTGCGCGTCGCTGCCGTCTTCAAATTCCGCCATGGCAAGCTCATGCTGTGGCGCGACTATTGGGATGCCAAGACTCTGTTCGCGCAGCAGCCCGCCACCTGGCTGCCCGACATGCCGCGCCCATGACATGGTCTAAACTCTTCATTTTGCATTTTGCCTTCATCTTCTAAGGGAGATCCCATGCGGGACGCTGTCACGTGAGGCGCCACACGCGGGCCGCGAGCGCAATGGTGGAGTGTCGCATCGGTCCGCCGGCCCAGATCCGAGGAGGGCACCATGCGGTGGTTCCTTCCTCGGACTCCTCCTTCCTGCGCCGCTGGGCGCGGGGCCATGGCGGGGTGCCGTGTGCGGCGCCTGCATGGAAGCTCGCGTGGGACGCGATGGCCGCGTGCTCCGCAGCCTCCGGGCTGCCCAACGGCAGCGCATCCGTACCAAGCCGGCGGCGGCAAGCTCACACGTGCGTGCTTTGCGAAATACGTTTGGCAGCGATTGCTGGGGTGCCGCATCTACAAGCTCGTGAGATTGCTCCGCGGCCGCCGTCGGTTGTATCCTGCCGTAGCGAGGAGGAGCCCATGAAACTGCATGTCGTACTCGAGCCAAGTGACGAGGGGGGGTACACGGCTATCGTACCCGCGCTTCCCGGCTGCATAAGCGAAGGCGACACGCGCGACGAAGCGCTCGCCAACATCCAGGAAGCAATTCAGCTCTACTTGGAACCCGTGGAAGATGATGCAGCCATCGCGGCCGATGCGGAGGTCATCGAGATCGCCATATGACCAAGGTCCCGAGCCTGAGCTACCCGCAAGTAGTTCGGGCGTTACGTCGGGACGGGTGGGTTGTCGTGCGGCAACGGGGCAGCCATATTCGCCTTCAGAAGCACACGCCAGACGAGACGCTCAAGCTGGTGGTGCCGGCGCACCGACCCATCAAGAGATCGACGCTGTCCCACATCTTGAAGCAGGCCCGGCTGACGGTCGAAGGCTTCGAGCGCCTGTTGTGAGCGAATCCAACTTGCCGGTCGAGCCGACGTTCAAGAGACGGCGCAGCTCACCGGCATTGCCGTTCGACGTCATGAATCCTTCGCAACCGTCCCTGTCTCTCAAGAGTTATTCCGCAGCCGCGAGAGTCCAGTAATGCCAACTGACCTGGAACGTGCACGGCTCGATTTTGCCGAGAGACTGCGCCAAGCAGTGGGGCTGCGGTCTGCGGCGCTCGTGCGCGCGTTCGGAGTGGTGCCCCGAGAACACTTCGTCGGCTCTGGGCCTTGGAAGATTCTCGTGCCGCCCGACGTATTGGCTTACCGCGATACATCGGACGATGATCCTCGCCACTTGTACGACAACGTGCTCGTGGCCCTCGATGCCTCCCGAGGCCTCAACAACGGCGAACCAGCGGCGCTGGCGCGGTGGCTCGATATGCTCAACCTGGCGCCGGGCGAGCGCTTGCTGCACGTTGGCTGTGGCGTCGGCTACTACACGGCCATCGGCGCCGAGGCGGTGTCTCAAGACGGTACCGTTCTCGGTGTAGAGATCGACGCTGAACTCTCAGAGCGCGCCCGCCGGAACCTGAGTGGCTACCCAAACGTGACAGTCGCTTGTGGCGATGGCAGCGGCCTGGCTGGCGATTCATTCGACGCGATTTTTGTGAACGCCGGGGCGACACAGGTTCAACGGTGCTGGACCGACCTGCTCCGACCCGGAGGGCGCCTCCTCGTACCGCTGACCGTCGGCATCTCCGGCATGAGCGCTGGCTCGGGGCAGATGCTCCTGGTCACGCGGCATCTGCGTGGGTATGCCGCGCGCTTTGCATCACCGGTCGGCATCTTTCACTGTGCAGGCGCGCGCACGGAGGAGGGCGAGGAGCTGCTCAGGCAGGCCTACGCGCGAGGCGGCGAAGACGCCGTGCGCAGCTTGAGGCGGGACGAACATCCCCCCGATGCACACTGCTGGCTGCACGGCGCGCGATTCTGTCTCTCACGTCTAACTGTCGAAGAGTGTGGCCCAACAGTGTGAGGGGAGGAGATACGATGCAATCCAATGTGCAGGCAGTGACAACCGAACCGAAGCGGGGTCGTGTTCTCAGCACGTTTGCCGTGCTGTTCGTACTCTTGGCGATCTCGAACTTGCTGAAGCCGTTCCGCTTCGGAGGTAGCGACACCGGGTTCGTCTTCTTCGGTCAGCGGCTTAGCGGCACGGCTAACGCGATCGTCGGACCGCTATTCGGAATCTATCTGCTCGTTTACGCGTTCGGTGTCTGGCGAATGAAGCGCTATGCGCTGCCGATGGCATACGCCTACGCCGGGTACGTGATCATCAACCTAATCCTCTTCAACATGAGAAATCCCGTTCCGCCGGGGGTCGGATATCTGATCTTCGGCGTGGTCTACTCGGGCATCGCCATTGGCGTGTCGAGCGGGGCGGCGTACCTGCTGAGCAAACGCAAAGCCGCGCTCGGGTAGCGTCGCGCTGGGTCTTGGTGGAGCGCAGGCAGCTTGCCTGCACGCACCGCAGGTACGCTTCGCGCGCGGCAACGAGCCGTTCGTGTTCCCAGCACAAATGCGATCTTATTCTGAGGACAGTGCCGTCTCGATGACGGAGTTGGCCTGGTGCATCTCGTCCGCTGTGATGGTCAAAGGCGGCGCCAAACGCACCACGGTGTCGCGGTGCAGTGTCCAGTTCAGGATCAAGCCGCGTTCGAAGCAACGCGTGACGAACCGGCGCGTCACTTCGGGAGTCTCGAAGTCCAGCGCCATCAGCAATCCCTTGCCGCGCACCGTGCAGCCGGCGCGGGCGGTGATCGTGCGCAGCTCTTCCAGCCACTGCGCCCCGATCCGTGCGACGCGTTGTACCAGCTGTTCGCGCACCAGATACTCCAACGCTGCCAGGCCGGCCGCGCAGCAGACCGGGTGGCCACCGAATGTGGTGACGTGCGCCAGCGGCGGATCATGCGACAACGTCTGCATCACCTCCGGCCGTCCGACGAATGCCCCCAGCGGCATCCCGCCCCCGAGTGCCTTTGCCAGCACGAGAATATCCGGCACCACATTCCAATGTTCACAGGCAAACAGCTTGCCGGTGCGGCCGAAGCCGGTGATCACTTCGTCCGCGATCAGCAATGCGCCGATTTCTGAGCAGCGCCGGCGCAGGGCCGGCAGGAACCCTTCGCTCGGGATCCGTACGCCGCCCTCGCCTTGTACCGGTTCGACGATCACCGCCGCGACGGACGTGTCGATCCGTCCCAGCGCCGAGACGTCATCAAACGGGAGCATCTCGACCCCAGGCAGCAAAGGGTGGAACGGTTGCTGATAGATCGGATTGCCGCCGACCGACAGCGCCCCGAAGGTGTCGCCATGGAATGCCCCATCAAACGCGATCAGGCGTGATCGGCCGGTGAATTTACGCGCCGTCTTGAGCGCGCCCTCGACCGCTTCCGTGCCGCTGTTCGTGAAGTAGACGACGGATAGGTCACCAGGCGTGATTGCGGCGAGACGCCGAGCCAGCTCCACCTGCGGTTGCTGTACCATTTCGCCGTACACCGACACGTGCAGGTACGATGCGATTTGCTTCTCGATGGCCTGGATGACCACCGGATGCGCGTGCCCCAGATTGGCCACGCCCATTCCCGCGAGCAGGTCAAGATACTCACGGCCATCGGTATCCCAGATCTTCGTGCCCCGCGCACAGGCGACCACGATTCCCAACGGCGCTGCCGAGGTCTGACACACATGACGGAAGAATCCGTCCTTCAGGTTGTCTTCAAACGTTCCCACGCTCTACACTCTCACCCTCACGCTCCTCCACGACTGTCCACTCCACCCAATCCGCGACGCGCGACCGGCCTCCTTGCCGCCAGGAGAGGGGTGGCCGCTGCATCTCTCCGATCGGGCAAATCCGGTGCACGCCGCAGCTCCCGAGCAATGTGGAGAGGGACGCCAGACGCGCTGGCTCCACTGCGATACCGGCTGCCTCCAAATGGCGTCGATGCGGGACCAGCGCCGGCGGCAGTTCCGCGAGATCGGTGACGACTTTGATTCGCATGCAGCGGTTCAAGCAGCTGGGAACGAACTCCGCACCCTTCTCGATGCTGATGCTCCAATCAGTGGAACCAGGGCTGGTCAGCAGGCCAGTCGTACCGGGTGTGTCCTGGCGCCATTCCGCCTCTTGGCGGAAGCGCAGCACTTGCGCCTGTTCATCTAAACTCAGCTTCCGCGGCGGCAGCTCGGCGGCATATCCGGACAGCGCTTCCGCCAGGTGCGCAGCGAATGCCGCCGGCGTGACGTGACCGGCATCTTCGATATAGCAGAGCTGCGGTGACAGGCAGCCCTGCTGGTCCCATAAGGAGACATCGTACGCCAGGCTGTGCGCCAGTCGTATCGCCGCGTTGCGGTCGCTCAGGCATTCTCTGCCGATGGCCGCAAAACTGATCTTGTGGCCGTGACCGATGAAGCGTGTGCGCGCTCGTGCCGCCATGGCCGCAATTGCGGCGTCGGATCCCGAGGTGACGACGACGTCGGGAACAGACAAAGCCGCCTCTTCAAATTCTCCGTCTCCGCCGCGCCAGTACGCGACCACGAGACAGCGTGCCAGGTCTGGATCGACTTCACGGATGGAGCTGGCAAAGAGTGCGGGAAAGACTGGATCGCCAGCGGCGCTCTTGATCAGCACGGCGGACTTGAGCACCAGCGACAGCAGCACCGGCGCCGCGGCCAGGCCGGGGATGTTTCCCGACAGCACGTGGGCAATCAGTGCCGGGCCGGTGGCGTGACGCCCACCATAGATTCCGTCGAGGACACGGTAGTCACCCAGCTCGGCATCCAGCAGTGTCCGGATCTCTACGGCGCGCAGAGGCTCGAACAGCAGGGGCAGCCCGTGGCGCACGCTTTCGGGCGAGAAGCCGGTTGCCGGCGGCAGGATCTCCTCCGCCTGCTGCCGCAGGTGATAGTCCGGACGCAACCAGTTGGCGACGACGCAGTCGACCGCCGCCAAGATCTTGTCGACCGGTCGCTGACGCAAGTGCTGGAGCGCCGCTTCCCGGGCGCGATCGAGCAGGGAGCGAAACTGGTCGGCGCGCAGACGAGGCACCTCGATCTCCACGGCCCCGCAGCGGAAGGCCTCGGATGTGATGTGACCCTCGATTCCGGGAAGGTGATAGCTGTGGACCCGCACGCTCACCTGCGGGCCGTAGCCGAAGGCCGCGCGGCGATCAAGGGCCGTGCCGGTTCCGGTCCAACCCGCCCGCAGCGATTGCAATTCCGTTCTGGTTACGCTAGCAAAGCCACTCGAACCCAATCCATGAAGACGCCGAATCTGATGCGCTTGAAGATGCGCCCGTTCGTTCGGGCCGAGCGCGTCGTACCAACGTCTTCGGGGGAGCCCCTTGCCGCCGCGCACGACCTCGATTGATGCTCTCCGCGCCCACATCGATCGTATTGATGAGAAGCTGCTCACGCTGCTGAACCGGCGCGCCCGCTTGGCGGTCGCCATCGGTCGACACAAGCGTCGCGAGCGTGCCAGCATTTACACGCCGGACCGCGAAAAGCACATCCTGCAACGCCTGCTGGCGGTCAATAAAGGGCCGCTGAAGGCGGAGAACATCCGGCCGATCTTTCGCGAGATTATGTCGGCCTGCCTGTCGTTGGAACGACGGCTGCGGGTTGCCTGCCTTGGACCATTGGGGACCTTCTCGCACCAGGCCGTGCGGGAGCAGTTCGGGGCCGCCAGCGAGGTCATTCCGGTCAGCTCGATCGCTGGGGCGTTTGATGAGGTCGAGCGCGGACGCGCCGATTACGCCGTGGTGCCGGTGGAGAACTCGACCGAAGGCACGGTGGCGGCAACACTCGATCGCTTCGTCACCTCACCGCTCGTCATCAAGGCGGAACTGTTGCTGCGCATCGAGCAGTGTCTGCTCTCGCGCAGCGGCCGTCGCGGCGACTTATGCCGCATCGTATCGCATCCGCAATCGCTCGGGCAGTGCCGGCAGTGGCTGGCGCAGCATTTCCCCGGGTTGCCGCAGGCCGAGGCCGCGAGCAATTCGCAAGCGGCCATTATGGCTGGGGAGGACCCCCACACTGGCGCGATTGCTGGGCGCGTGGCCGCCGAGGAGTACGGCCTCAAGGTGATTGCCTCCAACATTCAGGATCAAAAGCATAACTGCACCCGCTTCCTGGTGTTGGGACTCGATGGTATCGGCCGACCGAGCGGCGATGACAAGACCTCGGTGTTGCTGTCGTTGCCGCACGAAGCCGGGGCCTTGCATCGCGTGCTCAAGCCGTTTGCGGACAATCGCGTCAGTATCAGCACCATCGAGTCGCGACCGCTGAAAGAGCGGGCATGGGAATACCTCTTCTTCCTCGACCTGGTCGGTCACGTGCAAGAGCGGCGCGTGGCGCGAGCACTGGCGGCAGTGAAGAGCCGGTGTCTGCTGCTCAAGGTGCTGGGATCGTACCCGGCGTCGCCAGGGCCGGTATAGATGGGCACGACGGTATGACTGTGGACATCAAATCCCGGGTTCCCGAATGGATCCGCTCGCTGGCGCCCTATCCCCCGGGGAAGCCCATCGAAGAGCTGGAGCGCGAGTACGGTATCCTGGGGTCCATTAAACTGGCCTCCAATGAGAATCCGCTCGGTCCATCGCCCAAAGCACTGGCGGCGATCACCGAGGCGCTCATCAATTTGCATCGCTACCCGGACGGCAGCTGCTTTTATCTCAAGCGGGCGGTGGCCAAGAAGCTGGGGGTCTCGCCCGACGTGCTCATCTTCGGCAACGGCTCCAACGAGATCATCGAGCTGGCCGTGCGCACGTTCATGCAGCGCGGCGACGAAGCGGTCATGGCGGATCAAGCCTTCATCGTCTACCGGCTGATAGTGCAGGCGGCGGGAGGGATCGGCCGCATCGTGCCGCTGCGCCAGTTCACGCACGACCTCGAAGGCATCGCCGAAGCGATCACCCCGGCAACGCGCATCGTCTTCCTGGCCAATCCCAACAACCCGACCGGGACCATCTTCTTTCAACGGCAATGGGAGGAATTCCTGGCCGCCTTGCCGCCGCACGTCATTGTGGTGATGGACGAGGCGTACTGCGAGTTTGTTGACGACCCGGAGTACCCGGATTCACTGGCCGCCCACGGTCCCGACCGCTTGCTAATCACGCTGCGGACCTTCTCGAAAATTTACGGGCTCGCCGGCTTGCGCATTGGATTTGGGGTGGCCCATCCAGAGCTGGTCGATTTGATGAACCGGATCCGCCAACCATTTAATGTCGGGAACCTGGCCCAGGTGGCTGCGTTGGCCGCGCTGGAGGACGACGAGCACGTCGCGCGCACCCAGCAATGCAACCGCGAGGGCATGGCGTTTCTCCGCCAAGAGTGTGCCCGGCTGGGTTTGGATTACGTGCCGAGCTGGGCGAATTTCCTGCTGGTGCGCGTCGGCAACGGGGCACGGATATACGAGGCGCTGCTGCGACAAGGCGTCATTGTTCGGCCCATGAGTGTCTACGGCTTTCCCGAGCATGTGCGGGTGACCGTGGGCACCGCCGCGGAGAACGTACGCTTCATCACGGCGCTCGAGCGCATCGTGCGCGGAGGAGGAGCGAGTGCCCCGGCTTTTTGATCGGGTTGCGATTGCCGGCGTCGGCCTCATCGGTGGCTCGCTGGCGCTGGCGGCACGTGCGGCCGGCCTGATCAGTGAGGTGGTCGGCTACGGTCGCACCGAAGCCAATCTGCAGGCGGCGAAGCGCCGTGGCATCGTGGACCGCTACAGTCTCGATGCGGCGGAGGCTGCTCGCGGTGCCGACCTGCTGCTATTGGCCGTGCCGGTGAATGCCATCGGCGCAGTGGCACAAGCCTGTGCGCCGGTGTTGCGGGCTGACGCAATCGTCACCGATGTGGGCAGCGTCAAAGCGACGGTCATCGACCAGGTGGAAGGGGTGTTGCCGCCGGGCCTGTCGTTTGTCGGCGCCCATCCCATCGCCGGTACCGAGCACTCCGGAGCGGGCGCCGCCTTCGCCGAGCTGTTCCAAGGAAGCCGCTGCATCATCACGCCCGGGCGCCGCGCTACGCCGGCAGCGGTGGCCAAGATTCGCGCCCTGTGGGAAGGCGTCGGCATGCGGGTCGACGAAATGGATGCGGCCCGACACGACCAGGTACTCGCCTGGGTCAGTCACTTGCCCCACGCCCTGGCCTTCAGTGCCGTCAACGCCTTGCTCGATACGGACCCGGCGCTGGAACAATTTGCCGGTTCGAGTTTCCGTGATTTGACCCGGGTGGCAGCCAGCTCAGTCGACATGTGGTCCGACATCTTTCTGGCCAATGCGGCCCAGGTGGACGGCGCCATCGTGAAGTTCGTCGCGGCGCTCGAGGCATTACGCTGCGCCATTGCAGGCGGAGACGAGGCGCAACTGAGGGGCCAGCTGGAGCGGGCGCGGCGGGCGCGCCAGGAGTGGACTCGACGGAGCCACGATGGTTGATAGCCTCGCAATAGAACCACTGCGTGGCGCGCCGAACACCGAGCCCCATAGCTATCGGGTACCTGGCTCCAAGAGCATCACGAACCGTGCGCTGCTTCTCGCTGCACTCGCGGCTGGCGAGTCGACCATCGAGCGAGCGTTGTTTAGCGACGACACCCACTACATGTCCGACGCTCTACGCCGGCTCGGAATCCCAGTAGACTCCGATCCTCGGGAGACTGATCTGTTCCGGAGCGAGGTATTCCACGTGCAAGGCTGTGGGGGCAGCATCCCCGCTCGGGAGGCGAGGCTCGAAACGGGGAACGCTGGAACGGCAGCGCGCTTTCTGGTTGCCTGTGCGTGCTTGGGTCACGGCCGATTCATCGTCGACGGTAACGAACGGATGCGTCAGCGCCCCATTGGGGATTTGCTTGACGCTTTGCGCCAACTCGGTGCCCGTGTCTCCAGCTCGACCGGGTGCCCCCCGGTGACCGTCGACGCCGACAGTCTGCCCGGCGGCACGGCACGGGTGAAAGGAGAACGCAGCAGCCAGTACCTTTCCGCCCTCCTGATGGTGGCTCCCTACGCGCAACACGATGTCGAACTGGAGGTCGTCGGCGAACTCATTGCGAAGCCGTACGTCGACCTGACGCTGGGAGTGATGAACCAGTTTGGGGTCACGGTCGCGCGCGACGGTTATCAACGTTTTCACGTTTCACACGGCCAGTGTTATCGTGCTCAGGTACATTATCTCGTCGAGCCTGACGCCTCGAGCGCGCATTACCTTCTGGCAGCGGCCGCATTGACTGGAATGCTGGTGCGCGTTGAAGGACTGACAACCGCGTCGCTTCAGGGTGATGCACGCTTCGTGGAGGTGCTGGAGCAGATGGGCGCTACCGTGACACGACATCCAAACGCGTTGGAGGTGCTGGGACCTTCACAGCTTCGTGGCATCGATGTCGATCTCAATGCGATTTCCGACACCGCACCCACGGTCGCAGTTCTGGCGACATTCGCGAGCAGTGCCAGCCGGGTCCGGAACGTTGCGCACATCAGACTGCAAGAAAGCGACCGTATCGGAAACGTCGTCGCCGAGTTACGCAAACTCGGAGCAAGAATCGAAGAACATGACGACGGTTGGACGATCGAGCCATCGAGTTTGCACGGAGGCGAGGTCGAACCGTACGACGACCATCGCTTGGCGATGGCCTTCTCCCTAATCGGATTGCGCGTGCCGGGCATCGTCATTCGCAATCCAGGCTGCGTCCGCAAGACCTTCCCCGATTTTTTCGAGCAACTGCAGGGGCTACGAGTGCAGCCATGAAGGGCATCGTGGTCGCCATCGATGGACCGGCGGGTGCCGGCAAGAGCACGGTCAGCCGGCGCCTGGCACAAGCGCTCGGATATCGCTACATTGACACGGGTGCGATGTACCGCGTCATCGGTGTCTTGGCCGCCGAGCGTGGTATTGATCTCTCCGACAGCGCGAGGCTGGGGGCACTGTGCGACGCCACGCACATTGAGTTCATCGAACACGGCGATCGCGTGCATATCGATGCCGATGGGCGCGACGTGTCGGAGGCGATTCGCACTGGTGACGCCGCGCAGCTGGCGTCAAAGGCGTCCGCCGTGCCAGAGGTGCGGCACCGCCTGGTGGCACAGCAACGCGCGATGGCAGCCGAAGGCGGGGTGGTGATGGAGGGACGCGACATCGGCACGGTGGTGTTTCCGGACGCGCCGGTGAAGGTGTTTCTCGATGCGTCCGCGGCCGAACGTGCGCGGCGGCGCACCTACGAATTGCAGGGAGAGGCGACGACGGCGGACATCGAACGGATGGAGAAGGAGATTGCGGAACGTGACGCCCGGGATCGAACCCGGGCCCATTCACCCCTGCGTCCGGCAGCGGACGCGGTGGTAGTGGATACGACGGACAAGACGATTGACGAGGTTGTGGCGATGCTTTGCGCGCTGATCGCGACGCGCTCTAAAGCGCTTGCAAGCGACAATTAGGGGCGGTATGACAAGCCCGAGCCAGTCCCCAGGGGGTACATTTCACATGGATCAACAAAGGAACGCAGCCGCAGCCGGCGGCGAAAGCGATTTTGGCGCGCTCTTCGAGGAAAGTATGAGAGCCGTCCGCCCCGGCGAGATCGTTCGCGGTCGCGTGGTGCACGTCTCACGTGATTTCGTCACGGTCGATATCGGCTTCAAGTCCGAAGGGCAGATCCCGATTCAGGAATTCCTCGATCGCAACGGCAACGTCGACGTCAAGGCCGACGACGATATCGACGTCTATTTCGATGGCACCGATACCGAGCACGGCGGCGTGTTACTGTCACGCGCCAAAGCCGAGCAGCTGAAGGTGTGGCGGGAGATCGAGGAAGCGTTCGAACGCGAAGGCGCGGTCGAGGGCACCATCACCGGAAAGGTCAAAGGCGGCCTGAAGGTGGATGTGGGGGTGCAAGCATTCCTCCCGGGGTCGCACGCGGATTTGCGCCCGGTGCGGAACCTCGATCGCTTCATCGGCCAGCGCATGCGGTTCGCCGTCCTGAAATTCAATCGGGCGCGTGGCAACGTGGTGGTGTCGCGCCGCGCCGTGCTCGAACGCGAACGGGAAACGCTGAAGGAAGAAACCATGAAGGTGCTCGAAGAGGGCGTCATCCTCGAGGGCATCGTCAAGAACATCACGGAGTACGGTGCGTTCGTCGACCTCGGCGGGTTGGACGGCTTGCTGCACGTCACCGACATGTCTTGGGGGCGTGTCGCGCGCCCGTCGGACGTCATACAGGTGGGTGAGCGCGTCAAGGTGGTGGTGTTGAAGTATGACCCGGAGCGCGGCCGCGTGTCGCTGGGGATGAAGCAGATCATGCCGGACCCGTGGGCCTCCGTCGGCGAACGGTTCCCGGTCGGCTCGCGTATGCGCGGGAAAGTCGTGAGCTTGGCCGACTACGGTGCGTTCGTGGAACTCGAGCCGGGCGTCGAAGGCTTGGTGCACATTTCGGAGATGTCGTGGACCAAGCGCGTGACCCACCCCTCGAAGGTGGTGGAGCCGGGCCAAGAAGTCGACGTCGTCATATTGGACGTCGATCCCAGCAATCGGCGCATCTCGCTCGGTTTGAAACAGGCGGCGCCCAATCCCTGGGAGATGGTACGCATCAACCACCCGGTCGGCAGCCGGATCAGTGGGACAGTGAAACACATCACCGACTTCGGGCTATTCGTTGGTGTTGACGAAGGTATCGATGGGTTGGTGCATATCTCCGACCTGCACTGGACCCGCAAGGTCAAGCATCCTTCCGAGATGTACAAGAAGGGTGACCCCATCGAGGCGGTCGTGCTCGGCATCGACGTGGAAAACGAACGGATCGCGCTCGGAGTGAAACAGTTAGCCGAAGACCCGTGGGCGGTGATCGCACAGCGCTATCCGGTCGGCAGCCGCGCCAAAGGGACGGTGACGACGGTCACGGATTTCGGTATCTTCGTCGAGATCGAAGAAGGGATCGAGGGGTTGATACATGTCTCGCAGCTCAGCAGCGAGCGGGTGGACAAACCGCAAGCACTCTTCCAGGCCGGACAGGTCGTTGAAGCGGAGGTCACGCACGTCGATCCGAAGGAGCGGCGGATTGGGCTGAGCATCAAGGCGTTGCGCCGTACGGAAGAGCGCGAGGAGATGGAGTCGTACCTGCAACGCGAGCGCGAGGGTGCACGCTTTTCGTTTGAAGATATTCTGAATGAGGAGTTGCGGCTGGATCGGGAAGACAGTGAGGGGGGCGGCGCCGCCAAGGAAGAGGCAAAGAAATAACAACAGATAAGGACACGCGCATGACCAAACGCGACCTGATCGACGAGGTGGTCCAGCTCTACCCAAGGTATTCCCGTCGCGATGCGGAGGTCATTGTGAACTCGGTGTTCAGCGGCATGGCCAGCACCTTGCGTGGCGGTGGGCGCATCGAAATCCGCGGCTTTGGCAGTTTCATTGTCAAGCAGCGGCAGGGACGCGAGGGGCGTAATCCGCGCACCGGCCGTGTCGTCTCCGTGCCGGCAAAGCGGGTCCCGTTCTTCAAGGCCGGCAAGGAACTGCGGCTGCGGGTGGACGGCAAAGTGCGTGAGGCCGAAGCGCTGACGGCCGCGAGCAGCTGAGCCGGCGCCGCATGCAGGTCCTGTGGGCGCCCTGGCGCATGGCCTATGTGGGCGGGCCCAAAACGCCTGGGTGCATTTTCTGCAACGCGATTGAAACGGATGACCTTCGAGGGCATCTCGTGCTGTCACGACAGCCGACCCTCGTCATGCTCAACAAGTTCCCGTACATCAGCGGGCATCTGCTGGTAGCCCCGCGACGCCACACGGCACAGCTCGGGGCATTGCCGTCGGAGGAATTCCGCACCTTGATGGATACCTTGCGGCGGGCGGCCACGGTCCTCGGCGAGACCTTGCACGCGGAAGGTATGAACGTGGGGATGAACCTCGGTGCCGCCGCCGGCGCCGGTGTGGCCGATCATCTGCATTGGCATATCGTGCCGCGCTGGGTTGGCGACACCAACTTTATGCCCCTGCTCGCCGAGGTGCGGGTCGTTCCCGAGCATCTCGAAACCATGTACGACCGCCTGAAACCCCTGTTCGAGCCCGTCGCTTTATGACCTGGGCCCGACGACGGTTGCCGCACTGAATTGATGCCCATATAATCATTATTCGATTCAACTCGCGCTTCTGCACGTGTGAAAGGTGGATCGCGTATGCAGCGAACAGGGACGCTCGGCGAACTCAAGCGTAGCGGACATCAGGTGCTGCCGGTGCGTGAAGAAATGCGGCGCAACTTGCTCGCGAAGCTGGGGCGCGATGAGCGCATTCTTCCGGGGATCATCGGCTTCGACGACACGGTCTTACCGGAGATCGAGAACGCCGTCCTAGCCGGACACCACATGGTGTTCTTGGGCGAGCGCGGTCAGGCGAAATCACGCATCATTCGCGGCCTCACCTCACTGCTCGATCCCCTGACACCGGTGGTGCTGGGTTGTGCCATCAACGACAACCCCTTGGAGCCGATTTGCAAAGAATGCCGCCGCCGTCTGGCTGAACAGGGCGACGACCTACCCATTGCCTGGATCACTCCCGACTCCCGATACGGTGAGAAGCTTGCTACACCGGACGTGTCGATCGCCGATTTGATCGGCGAGATCGATCCCATCAAGGTTGCCGAAGGCCGCTACTTGGCGGATGAAGAAACGATTCACTACGGCATCATCCCACGTACCAACCGCGGCATTTTTGCCATCAACGAGCTGCCGGATTTGACGGAAAAGGTTCAGGTGGGGCTCTTCAACCTCATGGAGGAGAAGGACGTCCAGATCAAGGGCTACAAGATCCGCCTGCCGCTCGATATCGTCATCGTCGCCAGTGCCAATCCCGAGGACTACACCAGTCGCGGTCGCATCATCACGCCGCTGAAAGATCGCTTCGATGTGCAGATCCGCACCCACTACCCACGCGCATTGGGCGATGAAATCGCGATCATGGAGCAGGAAGTGCCGGTCTTGGAGCGTTTTGACCGCGTCGTCGGCATGCCCGAATTCATGAAGGAGATCCTTGCCCAGTTCACCTTCGAGGCGCGCGCCTGCCCCGAGATCAACCAGGCGTCGGGTGTGAGTGTGCGCGTGACCATCAACAACTACGAGAGCCTGATCAGCAACGCGGAGAAACGCTCCGTGCGGCTGAGGGAACGGGAGATCGTGCCGCGCATCAGCGACCTGCACGCGTTGGTGGCTTCGACTGCCGGCAAGATCGAGCTGGAGTACGCGGGCGAGGAAAAAAAGGGTGACGAGTTGATCGAACGGCTGCTCAATCGTGCCGTGCTCAAGGTGTTCGACAAGCTCCTGAGACTCGATGATCTCAAGGACGTTGTCGACTACTTCGAGAAAGGTTGGGGCGTGGAGGTCTCGGACATGATGCCGGCGGAGGAATACCTCGACGGTGTGCGCGCCATGGCGGGTCTGCGGGAAGCTATCCGGGTTCTGGGAGGGGTCGAGAGTCCCAGTTTCATCGCCGCGGCCACGGAGTTCATTCTGGAAGGGCTGCACCTGCATCAGAAGCTCAACAAGGACCGCGAAGGCGGCCGCTATACGTTTCGGGCGTGAGGGATGAAGGCGCGTATGGCGTATGGCAAGAGACCGAATCGTTCGCAGCGACCTTCTCGGCCTTACGCTATAGGCCATAAGCAATCGGCGACCTTGGGCTTCTCTGGCCATAAGCCATAGGCCATACGCGATATGCCAATTTCAATCCGCTACACGCAGTGGGACGGCAGTCAGCGTGTCCGGCTGAACGCCGAGCAGGTGTTCGAGAAGCTGTCCGAGTACCTCTCCTTTACGGACGACGTGCAGCAAGCCCTCGAATGGCTCATGCGTCAGGGCGCGGAGTGGGACGACACGCGCGTTATGGGCCTGGATGACTTCCTGGAAGAAGTTCGTGACCAACTCCGCCAGCGCTATCGCGATTTCAATCTCAACAACGCCTTCGACGACATCCGCCAGCGCTTAGAGGAAGCGGTCGACCTCGAACGCGACCAGGTGGAAGAAAGACGCGCCTCGCACCCTGCCCTGAAGGACAAGCTCGATTTTCTCGACCGCCTGCCGCACCGGCTGTCGGAGGCGCTGGAGCGGCTGCGGCAGTATGCGTTCGAAGATGCCCAGGCGCGTCAGGAGTTCGAGAATCTGCTCGAGGAATTGCAGAACCTGAAGGACCTGGAGGAATTCCGGCGCCGGTACGGGGACCTGTTCCACGGCCCAAAATCGCTCAGCTACGACGAGGCGCTGAACCTGATGCGGGAAGTGGATCGGCTCAAGAAACTCGAAGAGCAACTGCTCGCGGGCGACTTCGAGCGGATCGATCTCGACGAGCTGAGTGCACTGCTCGGGCAACAAGGGCTGCAGGAATTCCGCAACCTGCAGCAAATGGTGCTGCTGCTCACGCAGGCCGGGTACCTGACGAGCAAAGAGGGCAGTGTTCGGTTATCGCCGAAAGGGGTGCGCAAGATCGGGCAGTTGGCGCTGCGCGACATTTACCAGGGTCTGCTGCGGGACCGTCCCGGTAGCCATCAGTCGGATCATCGGGGCATTCATGAGGTGCGGCCCGATGCCACGAAGAGTTATCAGTACGGCGACCCGTTGAATCTCGACCTGGTCGGTACGCTGAAAAAGGCCTTGCCGCGGCGGGCAGGCGCGCCGCTAGAGATCCGTCCCAGCGACTTCGAGGTCTTCGCCACCGATTACGCCACCAGCACCTCCACCGTCCTCTTGCTCGATATGAGCTGGTCGATGAGCTGGGAGGGGCGCTTCGCGGCTGCGAAGAAGGTGGCCATGGCGATGGAGAGCCTGATCCGGTCGCGCTATCCACGGGATTACTTCTCTATCGTCGGCTTCTTCACGCGGGCCGTCGAGCTGAAGCTGAAGGATCTGCCGGAAGCGAGTTGGAATATGGGAGATCCGTTCACCAACCTGCAGGACGGGCTGCGTCTGGCCCGTGAGCTCCTGAGCCGCCACCCGAGCAACAACCAGCACATCATCATCATTACCGACGGCCAGCCGACGGCCTATTTCTCGCGCGGCCGGTTGTACTGTGAGTGGCCGCTGTCGTTCGGCGGTATCAGCATGCGTGCGGCCCAGGAGACGCTGAAGGAGGTCGAGCGCGTCACCCGCAAGGGCATCGTCATCAACACCTTCATGCTCGACGCCAGTGCCAGCCTGCGCGCCTTCGTCGAGCGCATGACCCGCATCAACAAAGGCCGAGCGCTCTACACCCGCCCCGACCATCTGGGCGAGTACCTGCTGGTCGATTACATCGGGAAGAAGCGGAAGAAGGTGTGAGCCCTGGGCCGCGGTCGCCGAGTCTGTTTGTGCGATGAGCCGCTCACAGCCGGCCCTCTTTCCGGAACGACACGCCCTTGGCCTCGGGGCCCAACCCGATCACCAGGGCGGCGATCAGCAGCATGCCGGCGGCCAGGATCCCCATGGCCTGCGCGTAGGTGAAGTGCTCACCCAGCACGGCTTCGATGTACGTGATACTCGACGCTGACAAGACCCCGAGCTGGTAGGCGAAGCCGGGGAAGAACCCGCGCAGCGGTCCGGGCGACAGTTCGTTGAGGTGCGCCGGAATCACACCCCACGCACCCTGTACCATGAATTGCATCAGGAAGGCGCCCGCCACAATGAGCGGTGTGCTCGGTGCAAAGACCCAGAGCGGCACCACCAATACGCCGCACAGCGCCGCGGTCGTCATGGCGCGGCGCCTGCCGCCACGGTCGGAAAACAAGCCAAACAAAATCCCGCCAGCAACGGCGCCGATCATCGAGACGATCGTGATGCTCGCCGTCTGCTGCGGGCTGAAGTGCCGTTGCTGCCGCAGGAAGGTCGGATACATGTCCTGCGTGCCATGGGAGATCAAATTCATCATGGCCATTAGCAGCACGAGATACAGGAACAAGCGCCAGTGGTTGCCGATTGCCCGCCGGTAACTTCCCCAATCGGCCATCTTGTGCTCGTGCCACGCGTCCGATTCCTTGACCTTCGCGCGCACGAAGAGCGACAGCAACGCGGGCAGGCCACCGATGAAGAACATCGCCCGCCAGCCGAGATGTGGAAACACCGTGAAGTAGGCGATCGCGGCCAGCAAGTAACCGAGGGCGTACCCTTCCTGCAGCACGCCGGACAGGACGCCGCGCCACTTGGGCGAGACCGACTCCATGGCCAGTGAAGCGCCAACGCCCCATTCGCCGCCCATGCCGATACCGAACAACAGCCGAAGAACGAGGAATGTGGTGTAGTTCGGCGCCAGACCGGACAGGACTTCGACGGCGGCGTAGAAGATGAGGTCGAGCATCAGGGGCAAGCGCCGGCCGTAGCGATCCGCCATGAGTCCAAAAAGCAGCGCGCCCACCGGACGCATGGCCAGGCTGGCGGTCAGGGTGAGCGCAATTTCAGGACGCGTGCGGTGGTAGGTGTCGGCTACGGCATCCAACACCATCACGAGGACGAAAAAGTCGAAGGCGTCGAGGGTCCAGCCGAGAAAGCTGGCCAGAAGCGCGTTGCGTTGGTTTGTCCGCTCCGCAGCTACTGCCCGAGGTGCGACGGCCGGCGGGCGCCCGGCGCGCATCGCTTTGGGACTCATGAAGCGTTTACGGCAGTGAGCGCAACCTCGGTTTGCATCGCCCGCTAGTCCTCACCGAGGCACTCAGTGCTTCTCATGGCGTCCGCAACGCTGAACGCAACTCGCGGGCGAGCACGTCGACGGTGCCGCGCGTGCCGCCGGCGAGCTTCTGACGCCATTCGCCGTCGGTCTCGAAACGGGCGTCGCCGATGTACTCACCCCAGAGGCCGATGACGTTGGCAATCGCCGAGGCTTCGAACGGATCGCCGCCAGATTTCCGGATGGTGGAGAGCACGTCGGGCACCACGCGCAGAAACGCCCGCAACGCGGCAGCCGTCTTGATGCTGTAGCGCTTACCGTTCCACGCTTTCGGGAACACCTTGGCGATTTGCTTGAAGTAGTTGAGGAAGAGGCGGGTCGCGTGCTCGCGGAAGTCGTCGGCCTGCTTGCCGCCGCCGAAGGCGTCGAGGGCCGCCATCACGCTCTTCAACTCTTCCGCCAGCGGTGCCTGGGCGACGCGGCCGTGGCCAACGCCGAAGAGCTTGATCTCCCGGTACAAAGGGGAATTGCTGTCCTCGCTCAGCGCGCGCACGATGTCATGGCTGATGGCCAGGTCCGCATCGGGATAGAGGCGCCGGCCGGAGAGCGAGATCAGGTGCGAGGGGTTGAGCTTGGTGTGCTTGGCGTTGATGGTGACGAACAGCTCGACGATCTGGTCCGGAGCTAGCCGGTCGAAGATCACCGCCGGTACCTGCACGTCTTCGGCCGGATGCTCTTGCGCCAGCTGGTGCAGCGCGAGGAGCCGGTGCTGGCCATCGAGGGCGCGCAGCGAGCCTTCGTCCGGAGGCAGCTGCAACACGCCGAGGATGCGGTGCGAGCTAATGGGTACGAATTCGAGCCGCCGATCGCACGTGAGCAGGACCGCACCGGGGATGGCCGGGAGGTTCTGCACTTCGGCGCACTGCAGGTAGTAATCCATCAGCTCGGCGATCTTCTTCTGGATCACCGGCCGCTGGAAGGCCTCCTCGCTCTGCGCGATCTTCTGCTCGAGCACGTCCCAGTTGATCTTCCCGGCGCGCTGGGTCTTGAGCGGCCGCTTCCCATGGGTGCGACCGTCGCCGCTGTAGCTCAGCACCTCGAAGCGCACGAGCTTCTGCACGTCACGCACGCTGAGGATAGCCTGATAGAAATACACCCCGAACTGGTGCAACCGCATCGCCGGCACTGTGATCATCGCGCCCCCCCTCTCGTCCTTCGCTCTCCGACAGCGAGGAGAGTCTTATTGACGCATCGGGTCTGGGTCAACCCCGGTAGAGCTGGGTGCGGAGACGCGCGAGCGACAAAGGCGTTTTCGCGGGCCCACGCTCTCACGATTTCGTGCTCCCGTGCCCGAGGCCTGCCTCGATGACGTCGCCGATACGCTTGACGCGGCGCTGGTAGTACCCGAAAGCACGCAAGGAGAATGGCTCGAATTCAACGGCGTGCCAACCATCGCTGTCCTCTGCATAGCCGACACAGAGCCGTCCGTCGGGGTCGTGCAGGAACGCCAGGCGTACTCTGACGCCTGGATCCTTGCGCAGTTCGTACGTGCGTCCAACCAGCACCAACTGCTCGCCATGCTCGAAGGCGGTGATGACGCCGAGATCCTTCAGGAGCCGCTGTGATTTGACGGACAAAAGCATTCAGCTGTCAACTTTCCGCGATCAGCTTCGACAGAAAAAGGTCGATGACTCAAGAGCCCGGGCTAAAGATCAGGTCGTCGGTCCAAGAACTCTCCGGCTGAAAGCCGGCAGTTGATTGCTGCCCGCTTCCTCACCGAATCGCGTCCTGACCGGTGATGTCGCGGCCAACGATCAAGGTGTGCATGTCGTACGTGCCTTCGTAGGTGTTCACCGTCTCGAGGTTCAGCATGTGGCGGATCACCGGGTAGTCGTTGACGATGCCGTTGGCACCGAGAATATCCCGTGCCAGGCGAGCGATTTCCAGGGCCTGCCCGACGTTATTGCGCTTGGCCAGGGAGATCTGTTCGGGCCGAGCCTTGCCGAGATCTTTCAACTGCCCCAACCGGTAGGCCAGCAACTGTCCTTTGGTGATCTCGGTTACCATGTGGACGAGCTTCTGTTGCACGAGCTGGTAGCCCGCCAGCGGCCGATCGAACTGCCGTCGGTCTTGCGCGTACTGGAGCGCGGTGTGATAGCAGCCCATGGCCGCTCCGATCGCTCCCCAGACGATGCCGTAGCGCGCTTGATTCAGGCAGGAGAACGGGCCCTTCAACCCCACGACGTTGGGGAACATGTTTTCCCGGGGAACGCGAACATCGTCGAGCACAAGCTCCGACGTGATCGAAGCGCGGAGAGAGAACTTTCCTTTGATGTCATGGGCCTCGAACCCCGGCGTGCCCTTCTCGACCAGGAAGCCGCGGATGCCTTCGTCGGTTTTGGCCCAGACGATGGCGATGTCGGCGATGCTGCCGTTGGTGATCCAGCGCTTCACGCCGGTCAGGATGAACTGGTTGCCGTCGGTACGAGCGCGGGTTTCCATGCTGCCCGGATCCGAGCCGTGATCCGGCTCGGTCAGACCGAAGCAGCCGATGGCCTTGCCCGCCGCCATCTGCGGCAGCCAGCGCTGCTTCTGCGCCTCCGAACCGAAGGCGTGGATCGGGTGCATGCACAATGACCCCTGCACGGACACCATCGACCGCAGGCCGCTGTCGCCGCGTTCGAGTTCCTGGCAAATGATCCCGTACGAGATGTTGTTGAAGCCGGCACAACCGTAGCCTTTCAGATTTGCGCCGAAGAGGCCGAGTGCTGCCATGCGCGGGATCAGGTGCCGGGGGAAGGTCTCCCGCGAATGGTGCTCTTCGATGCTCGGGAGTGCCTCGCGTTCGACGAAATCACGCACGGTTTTGCGGATCATCCGTTCTTCATCGGTCAGCAGCTCGTCCAAGCCGTAATAGTCAACGCCGGCAAATGGCGTCATAATGGTTTTCCCTCCGCTGCGGCATGTTATGCCGACGGCAGGGTAAGCGGCAAGGCGGTCTGCAAACCGTCACCAGGGTGCGGCCCATTTGTCCGTGAAACAGTGCTGACTAGTTGGAACTGAGGTCGTGATTCAAGATGGAGAGAAGCTGACGCCCTGCCGCCACTCGGTCATGTTGCCCGCCGGTCAGCTCGGATAGCGCCCATTCGGACAGCGCTTCCCCCTCGAAATCCGACCATGGGAACCATCCAAAGTACGTGTAAAGCCCCGTTGCCATGCGCAGCTCGACTACCCCGGACTTGGCTTCGGGTGCAGGTGTCGGAGGCTGACCATCCGATCTGGAGAAGTACATGCGTGTGCCCCTCCCTTTCCCCACGGCACCCGGGCAATTTATATACCTACGCGGTGGCTGCGCCATTCTTTGGGAACGATGCCGTCGACTGTCGCTTGTAAGATTTTCCTACCCGGAAGATGGCTGGCGCGTACTTCTGTGTAAGAATTCCAGTTCCTTGTTGGGTGTCACCAAGCGCTCGATGGAACGATTGCGTAGTTGGGAACACCAGACAAGCGCTGAGCTTCATAATTGACCAAATGAGATGGAAATCAGTGTATCCCTGTATAGAGTGCTCCGTGGCTCGCTGATTGCGTGTGTTCTCAAACGCAAAGTGACGGGACCTTTGACAATCATCGCATTGGAAGAAAACTCATTGTGGAAAGGCGGCGTTTTCTGCCTGACGGAAAGCATGGTTTTCGGCGAGTGCTTCCCGACTGCGCGGCGCCGATAGTGTGAGCTGCAGCTATGGATCTCTTCCAACCCGATACCATTCTGGCACCGCAATTTTTTGCTACGCTTCGCCGGCAGGCCCCGAGCAAGAAAGGTGAGTGGCAGCTTGTCGTGGCGGTGCTTGAAGACGCTGTCTATTGCTTCCAAAAATACTTTCTGGCCAGGGACAATTACGGCCAGCGCCTTTTCCGCGAGGCACGCGAATGGATGATGTCCCCGCAGCCTCGTGGCGCTCCCGGCGACGAGGACGCCCCGGGCTTCTCCTTTGAGTACATTTGCGAGGTGATCGGACTCGACCCCGACTACCTGCGGCGGGGCCTGGAGCGTTGGCGCGAGGAACAACTTGCCAAAGCTCTGGCACAAGTCCTCTCTCACCCTGGCCCTGCGGTCTCGAGTGGGGTCCATCCTGGCTGTTTCGAGCTGCCGACGGCTACGCTCACGGTGGGCAGAACTGGGACAGACTGACGTCGAGATACGAGAGCACTTCTGGGTCGACGTAGTAGCGTGATCCACTGAGCCCGGCAGCGACCTGTGCCGCGTACTGAGACGAGTGAAAGTACGCGGTCAGGGTCGCAGAGAGAGGAAACACCTGATAGCCGGGCGCCCATTGCACGACGGCGCCCCGCTGGTCACGGATACCCCCGCTCGTCATAGCCAATGACGCGATGCGCAGCGAAAGCCGGCGCAGATCACGGACCAGCGCTTCAAAACGGCCCTGCTCCTCGCCGTCGAGAAATAGAAATAGCCGCGAGTGAAAAAAGATCACGGCATCATGAAAGAACTTGGGTGTGCTGACGACGCCGTCTTTGTTCAGCTCGGACGCCATCCGTACGAGTACGCGGAACGCGTGCCGCAGCACACCCAGACCGGGGTGCTGTTGCAGCGGGAGCGGTGGGCGGCCGGGGGCGAAGGTGGTGGTGGGATCTTCTTCGCGGATCCAGTGGACTACGGCCAGGTCTATCGATCGGTCTGTCGGATAGCCGCGGCGGCGTAAGAAATCGCGCCGCACGACGGCGTCGCCGATACAGGCGTCGAGTAGCAGGTAGTCCTGCCCGCCTTTCCGACCGAAAAGTAGCGCATGAGGCAGCGCGCGGCCCTCGCTATCGACCTTCACCTCGAGGTGGGCGAATCCCTTTTGCGCCAACGCTTGGAAGATGCCTTCCTCTTCAAAGAGGCGCTGAATTGCAGCGGCGTCGTAGCGCCCGAGAACCATGCCCATGATCAGCTCGCCCGACCTTCGGTGAGCAGCCACCGGAAGTAGTTGAAGTGGATGCGCCAGCTCGATTCGCCGTAGCCTCCTGCCGTCACCACCACCAGCGGAAGATCACGCCCCCGTACTTCGTTGGTGACGATGCGGTCGCGTTCGAGCATGCCGTCTTCGCTGATATCGAAGTCTCCGAGCGTATCCCCGATGAACGGATCGCTGCCGGCAACGTAAATCACGAGATCCGGGACGAACTCGCGTACGATGCCTGGGAGGTGCTGGCGTACCGACCGCAGATAGGTCGCATCCGTCGTGTGCGCCGGCAGCTCGATGTCGAGGTTGTTACGTTTGGTGATCCAGCACCAGTTGCCGGCATGGATCGAGAACGTGAAGACCGACTCGTCTTCCGCGAAGATCTCCGCGTTGCCGTTGCCGTGGTGATAGTCGAGGTCTACGATCAGGACGCGTTCAACCTGACGATTCCGTTGCAGCAGGCGAATGGCGATGGCGACGTCGGCAATGGCGCAGAACCCGTCGGCCCTGTCCGCTTGGGCGTGGTGAAACCCTCCCCCGAGATTGACGGCAATCCCCCGTCCGCCGACCGCCCTGCAGGCCGCAGTGATGGTGCCCCCCGTGGCGAACAGGAAAGGCTCAACGAGCCGGTCGTCCCACGGATGGGACGGATCGAGCAACAGTAGCCGCGCCAGCACCTCCGGCCGTTTGATCTGTTCCAGGTACTCGGGCGTGTGCACCAGCGAGAGTTCCTCATCGGAGACCGCTGGTGGAGCGACGAAGTCAGCCGCCGTTGCGAGCTTGCCGGCGATCAACGCGTCACGGATGCGCCGAGGCTTTTGCGTGTCGAATGCGTGCCGGATGCCGGCTTCGACTACGTCGTAAACATACTCGTCGCGGTAGAAGAGACAGGTCCGACCTTTCATGACGCGCGCCATCCGTTGCTCTCATTGACGCAACTTTCCGGCCAGCCGCCTGGCCGTGCATTGACGGCGGCCAGCCGCGTGCCATTCTCAGGATTGCGACAGGGGTGCGCCTGCTTCTCGTGAGTGGGGCTGGCGCCCGCAAGAGGAGGAGTCCCGCGTCCGACCTTGGCCATGAGGGTGCGGATCGTGATAACGCGCCTGTGGGTCGAACGTACGAAGCGGTGGAAAGCCTAGCCTCAAGCGACAAGGGGGTGACCAGATGAACGGTAAAAGTCGTGTTGTCCTGATTACCGGCGCCACGTCAGGCTTCGGTTTGGAATGCGCGCGGCTGCTACACCAAGAGGGGTATCGCGTGTACGGTACGACGATCGATCCGGCGGAGGCGACGGGTAGGAACCCATACGGCGAGTTCCAGCTCATCCACATGAACGTCCATGACGACGAGTTGGTGCATGCGGGGGTGATGGCTGTCATTGGGCGCGCAGACAGAATCGACATCGTACTCAACAACGCCGGTTTCGCGGTGGTGGGGGCGATCGAGGACACCAGTTCCGCCGAGGCCCATGCGCAATTGGAAACGAACTTCTTCGGCGTGCATCGCGTCTGTCGTGCCGTCCTCCCGCACATGCGCGCGCAACGGTACGGCTACATCGTCAACATGAGTTCCCTCGGCGGTGAGGTGGGGTTGCCTTTCCAGGGGTTATACAGCGCCGCCAAGTTTGCGATCGAAGGCTACTCGGAAGCCTTGCGTATCGAAGTGAAGCCGTTCGGCATTCGAATTGCCATGATCGAGCCCGCGGATTTCAATACGGCTTTGGTCAAGAACCGAACCATTGTCGCCGCTGCCGACGCGAGTTCTGCGTATGTTGCCCGCTTCAAGGCGGCGATCGAGAAGTCCGATCGAGATACGGCCAGCAACACACGCGTGGACATGGTTGCCCGCACCTTCCTGCGGGTCATCGAGCAGGATCGCCCGAAGTTGCGCAATGCGGTCGGTCCGTTCTTGCCATGCGTCGCCGTGTCCATAAAGCGCTTCGGACCGGCGTGGTTTTTCGAGCGATTGATGATGGCCTACTACAGCTGAGTGCCGCTCCGAGCTCGAAGCAGTTGGCGGTTTAGTTTGTTGAAAGTTGCGTCCCCAGTCCCCGACGGTCCTACTGGCGCGTGGCTTGATAGTGCTCGTGGAGGACGCGGGCGACGCAGCCGGTGACCCGCTGAGCCGTGGCGAGGTCGAGAAATTCGTTCGGGCCGTGGGCATTGGAGTGCGGACCCAGTACACCGGTGATGAGAAACTGTGCCCGCGGAAACTTCTCGCCGAGCATCGCCATAAAGGGAATCGTTCCGCCTTCGCCGATGTAGCATGGTGGCCTGCCGAAAAACTCCGCCGAAGCCTGCTGGGCGGCGTGCGCCAACCACGCTTCGAAGCTCGGTGCATTCCAGCCCGGAGCACGCTCTTCGCCGACGAACTGTACCGTGGCGTCGTACGGCGGATCGCGTTCCAGCAGTTGTTGCAGGCAGCGCGTCGCCGTGTTGGCATCCAGTGTAGGTGGAAGGCGTACGGAGAGCTTGAGTGCGGTAACGGGGCGCAACACGTTGCCTGCCTTTTCGAGCGGCGGCAACCCCGCCGCCCCGGTGATTTCGAGCTGGGGCCGCCACGTGCGGTTGAGGAGCAGCTCTTCGATCTCGTGTGACACCGGTTGCGTGCCGCCATGAAACGGCAATGCCTCAATTGGGCTGGCGCCGAGAACGTCGGCGGTCTCAGCCGCTTGGCGGACGCGCTCGGTGGGAATCTCGACGTACAGCTCCCGCGGCAGGACCGCACCGGTTTGCGCATCCTCCAATCGGGCGAGTAACTGGCGTAGGACGCGAAACGTTGACGGCACAATGCCGCTGGCTCCACCCGAGTGCACGCCTTCGGTGAGTGTCCGGACAGTGAGCGTAGCATTGACGAGCCCGCGCAACGACGAGGTGATCCACAGACGTTCGTAGTCGCCGCAGCCGGAGTCCAAGCAGATGACAAGGCCCAGCTGTCCGAGCCGATCCTTCAGGAGATCGATATAGTGCGGCAGATCGCCACTCCCGCTTTCCTCGCATGCTTCGATGAGGACGATACAACGCGCGTGCGGAAGGCGTTGGTGCGCCAACGCGTTGAGCGCGGTGATGGCGGTAAACGCGGCATAACCGTCATCCGCCGCGCCGCGGCCGTAGAGCCGGCCATCCTTGATCACGGGGGTCCACGGACCGAGCCCCTCGGTCCAGCCTTCCATCGGCGGCTGCTTGTCGAGGTGACCGTAGAGCAGCACGGTTTCGGAGGAATAGCTCGGTACGTCAACACAAATGAGCGGGGTGCGCCCGGCGAGTCGCAACACCTCCAGCTTGAGGTGTGGAACTGCCTGCGCCCGAATCCATCTGGTGACGAGGTCGACCGCCGCGTCCATGTGGCCATTTTGCCGCCACTCTGGATCGTATGCTGGCGACTGATTCGGGATGGTGATGTACTGCTGCAGGGCAGGGACGATGCTCTCTGCCCAAGTCTGCTCGATGAAACTGCGGATCGCTGTCAGGTCCAAAAGGTGCCCAGGTTCGTGCGGACCGTCAGTCGAGGACCCGTGATCCCCCTTTGTGCTTCGCCACCAGCACCGGCTCCTGCTCTTGACGTGGCACCGTGCCCGGGATGCGCAGCGTACGTCCCGCCTGCAGATTGCGCGGGTTGCGCATGCCGTTGGCCTTCAACAAGCCGCGCACCGATACACGATGCTGCTTGGCGATCGAGGCGATGGTTTCTCCACGCCGCACCCGGTGTTTGCCGCGAACTCCACCGGAGCGGTGCACCTTCCGAATCGCCGCATGTGTCACCGGGGCACTCTTGAAGTTCGCCAAAGCGACTTCGAAGGCATCCTTGGTTCCCTTTGGCAACCGGATTGCGTATCCGTTGGGTGGAATCATGCCACGGTGTAGCGCCGGGTTCAGTTCTTTGATTTCGCTGGTGGAGGTGCCGCTGAGCTGAGCGACGGTGGACAACGCGAGCGGGCGGTCTACTTTTATGACATCGTACCGCAACGGGGTGTCACTAGGCGCGTCGAACCCATACGCTTCGGGGGCCTCGGCGATCTGCAATGCGGCCAAAAATTCAGGCACGTAGTCGCTGGTCTCCTGGTGCAGATACCCGCGCTCGCTCATTTCCCAAAAACTCTCGATCCGCCGACGTTCGAGGATGCGGACGATGTTCTGCTCGCCCGTGTTGTACGCCGCTATCGACAGGTGCCAGTCGCCGAACATGTCGTGCAGATCCTTGAGGTACTGGGCTGCTGCATGGGTAGATTTCACGGGATCGCGACGCTCATCGACGTAGCGGTCGATCCGCAATCCATACCGGCGACCGGTGCCCGGAATGAACTGCCATGGGCCCACCGCACCCGCGGGCGACACCGCACGGGTACTGTACCCGCTTTCAATCAAAGGAAGGTAAGCAAGCTCCTGCGGAACGCCCTTCTTCTGAAGGATTGAGGACATCTGAGGAACGTAGCGACTGCTACGCGACAGGGCGCGGCTATAGAATCCGCGCAGGTTCGTCTGAAACTGCGCTACGAAATCGTCGACCCGTGGGTGGGAAAAATTGAATTGATTCCCCGCAGTCTTTGCGGAGGCCTGATAAGGGTTAACCGAAAGGCCGTATTGTCCGTACGGCGTTTGCTGTAGGGCCGCCGGAGAGAGTGTCTCCAACGACCACCGTTCCAAATCGGTCGCGGTATGCTGTCTAGCAGCACAACCGGCCATTGCAAGAACACATGCAAGCCCAATCACTGCGCGTGTTGGGAATCGCATAGGTCCCTCCCTCCTTTCGTGTCTAGTTGCCCAGGTGGGGAAGAGCCTGAGGCGCCCTCGGGCAACGTGGATTTGATCTACACGCCCATTCTCCTCGGTCGTATCACTTGCATACGGACCAACGCATCTTTCGGACGTTTCACTCCGGTTCGCCCTTTGGTTTAACCACGCTGCAGCATCACGGCCTGCACCCCCGAACCCCCCGCCCGCAACGTAGTGGCGAGTGACCGAAGCTCTGGCCTTACCAGCGGCTTACGCTGAGCCCCCCCTCATTTGACGGCCCAGCACCGAAGCGGTCTGGAGGTAGCACACAAGCGCGTTTTATTGCAACCCCTCAGCCCCAAATTATTCCCCGTATCGGCGACGCCCACACATGATATATGATAGCTTCTCGAGCGTGAGATCTTTCAGAAGAGCAGATCCCACGCCTCGCTTAGAGAACTGACACCGCACAGCTCAACGCCGTCCAATGTCGGCAGTTGCCGGCGTGAAGACTCCGGCAGGACGCAACGCGCGAAACCTAGTTTAATTGCCTCGCGTACCCGGACGTCCGCTTGGTTCACTGCACGTACCTCACCAGCCAGCCCGACCTCGCCGATCAGCATGGACCGGGAGTCAATCGGCTTGTCCAGAAAGCTGGAGGCCACCGCGGCTACCACTCCGAGATCCGCCGCCGGTTCGGCCACGCGGATTCCCCCCGCAACGTTGACGAACACGTCGTGGCCGAGCAGATGCAAGCCCATCTTCTTCTCGAGCACGGCGATCAACAGGGCCACGCGGTTGGAGTCGATGCCGAGCGTTGTCCGCCGGGGCGTTCCCAGCGATGTGGGCGAGACCAGCGCCTGCACTTCGACCAGAATCGGGCGCGTGCCTTCAAGGGTGGCGATCACCACCGATCCCGGCACCTCCACTGGCCGTTCGGCAAGAAACAGCTCGGACGGGTTGGCAACGGGCTGCAAACCATCTTCGCGCATGGCGAAGACGCCAATCTCGTTGGTCGAGCCAAAGCGGTTCTTCACCGCGCGCAGGATTCGGAACGCATGCCCGCGGTCGCCTTCGAAGTACAGTACTGTGTCGACCATATGTTCGAGGACGCGCGGTCCGGCGAAGGATCCTTCTTTGGTCACGTGGCCAACCAGAAAAGTGGCAAGGTTGCCCGCTTTCGAAAGCAAGACGAGCTGGCCAGCGCTTTCTCGGACTTGGCCAATGCTGCCGGGCGCCGAACCCAGGCGCTCGGTGAAGACCGTCTGGATGGAGTCGATAGCAAGCACCGAGGGCGCGATTTTCTTAACGTGGGTAATGATGCGCTCGAGGGATGTCTCCGCCAGCACGAGTAGCCGGTTGCCGGCCTCCCCGCCGCCGATTCCCAGCCGGTCGGCGCGCATGCGAATCTGCTGCGGAGACTCTTCTCCCGAAACGTATAGGGTGGTGCCCCCACATGCTAGCGCCGCGAGCGCTTGCAAAACCAGCGTCGATTTGCCGATTACGGGATCGCCGCCGATGAGAACGACCGAGCCAGGTACGACGCCTCCGCCCAGCACGCGATCGAGTTCCCCGATGTTGGATAGACGCCGGTCGTTTGTCGTTCCCGCCACGGCCGTAATCGGCCGCACCTCGGAAGGGGTCTCAGTGGGCGAGTAGCGTCCCGTCTCCGACACGGTTGCGACGGGCTCTTCGACCAGCGTGTTCCAGCCCTGACAATCGGGGCAGCGCCCCAACCAACGCGGCGACTGAAATCCGCACGTTTGACACGCAAACACCGTCCGAGGTTTAGGCACCGCCGCCGTATAGCATAAAGAGGGTCAGCCGGTGAGCCGGTGCGCAAGCGCGCCGGTCGGAGGATAAGTCGGCAGTACTGGCAGACCGGCTCAGCGGTGAACCGACCCACGACGCTCCGCTGCCTCTGGACTCGGGGTGCGGAGCATGCGATTGGTCAACCTGATGCCGCCCCAGGACTCAGCACTCGGGACTCGGGACTAATACCGCAGATGGATTTCGCGTTTTCCGAAGAGCACGAACTGTTTCGCAGCAGCGTGCGCAAGTTCGCTGAGCGCGAGCTCGCGCCGCACTATCAGCGGCACGACCGGGACAAGACCTTTCCGGAGCGGCAGCTCAAGGCCTGCGCTGAGCTGGGGTTGCTGGGCTCGCGCATTCCGGAAGCGCTGGGAGGCAGCCCGCACCCGTATCTGATCAGCGGTATCGCAGCCGAAGAATGCGGCCGGGCCGATTTCAACGTCGCCTACTTCCCGCTGATGTTCGGCCTCATCGGCGAGTTGCTCGCGCGGTATGCCAGCCCTGGAATTCAGCGCGCATGGCTGCCCAAGATGGTAGCGGGGGAGATCGTCGCGGGTCTGGCGCTCACCGAGCCGAGTGCCGGCTCCGACGCCGCCGGACTGTCGTGCAAGGCCGAACGCGATGGCGACCACTACGTCCTGAATGGAGAGAAGTCCTCGATCAGCTTTTGCAGCCGTGCGGACATGATCGTGGTCTTCGCCCGGACCCGACCTGGTGCGGGGGCCAAAGGTCTTTCGGTGTTCTGTGTGCCGACGGATGCCCCGGGTGTGTCCCGCGCAGCATACAACAGTATGGGGTCGAAGTGTCTCGGGCGCGGGTCGCTGTTTCTCGACGGCGTCCGCGTGCCGGTGGAGCAGCGGGTTGGCGAGGAGGATGCGGGCTTCCGCATGGTGATGGCAACCTTCGACTACAGCCGAGCGGTGATCGGCCTGATGTGCCTGGGCGCCGCCGCTGCCGCGCTTGAGCGTACGTGCGAGCATGTGAAGCAGCGCCGGGCGTTCGGCAGGCCGCTGGCCACCTTCGAGGGCGTTTCGTTTCCGCTCGCCGAGCATCTCACCTATGTCGAAGCCGCGCGTCTGCTGTGCTACAAGACGCTCTGGCTGCGAGACCAGAATCTGCCCCACACGACGGAAGCGGCCATGGCGAAATGGTGGGCGCCCAAGGTGGCGGTGGACGCATTGCACGATTGCCTACTGCTGCATGGCCACTACGGGTACACGGATGAATACCCCATCGAGCAGCAGCTCCGGGACGTCATCGGCTTGGAGATCGGCGACGGCACCGCGCAGGTGTCGAAGATCGTGATCGGCCGCGCAGTCTTCGGCCGCGAGTTCAAGCCGTACTGAGGTCGTTCATCGTGATTCGGGTGTGTGAATCGGTCAGCATATTCGATGTTACGAGCACGGTTCCCGAGCACGGATCGCGCTAATGGAATTCCGCACTATCCTGCCGCACGAACGCGATGCCGTGCTCGATCTCCTGAAGCAGTGGTTCGGGGATCGGGAGTTCTTCGCCCGCTATTTTCGCTACGATCATGGCTTCCGGGATGATCTGTGCTTTGTCGCCGTAGACGAAGGGCGCATCGTTAGCACCTTGCAGGTGTTCCGCCGGCGCGTCCGCATCTGCGGCGAGGTGCTGGAAGTCGGCGGTGTCGGCAACGTCTTCACCGCAGAACCGTACCGGGAGCGTGGCCTGGCGTCGGAGCTCCTCGGCCGTGCGATCAAGGCCATGGATGAGCACGGCTTCGACTTGTCACTGCTCTTTGCCGTGCGCTTGCTCTTCTACAGCCGACACGGCTGGAGCAGCCACGTGCGCCATCTATTGTTCATCGATCCGGCGGACGTCGAAGGGTCGGGGCCCTACACCATCACACCGTTCACCCCATCCGACCTCGGAACGGTGATGGACATCTACGACACCTCCAGCGCCGCGCTCAGCGGGCCTACCGTGCGCGATGCCGCCTATTGGCACGGGCAGCTGCGGCTTGCGGGTAACCCCGACGAGGACTTCCTCGTGGCGCGGGCAAATGGTCGGATCGTCGCCTATGTGCGCGGCACGCTACTCTACGACTTCTATCAGATCATCGAGCATGCCTGCTTGCCCGGTCACGAAGATGCGCTCACGCAGCTGGTGTGTTGGCTTCACGGCACCAAGGCCCGGACGCTACCGGGGACGATCACGCAGCTTGCCATCGCGCCAACCGTCCAACAGCAGTTGCAGGAGCGCGGGCTGGCGGTTCGCACCGTCGAGGACGTCTTCTGGATGTGGCAGATCATCTCACCTGAACGGGTGGCGGCAAAGTTGGGTATGCAGCCGGCAGACCTTGCGGCGGAGGACATCCTCTTTCGCCTGTTGCCACCGGAACAATCGGTCTACTGGATCGCCGACCGGTTTTGACTGTCAGTGAGTTGATGGCCGTAGCCAAGCGGGCTGTCCGTTTTCACGGCTTCTCGCTATACTATTTTGTTCGTCAGAAGGGAGAGCGCATGCGGCTGTTGCACACGATGCTTCGCGTCAACGATCTCGATGAATCACTGCGGTTTTATTGCGAGCGGCTCGGGATGAAACTCCTGCGCCAGCAGGACTACCCGGGCGGCCGATTCACCCTGGCGTTTGTCGGCTACGGCGATGAGACCACTAGTTCCGTGATCGAACTCACCTACAATTGGGACACGCATCACTACGATGTCGGGGACGGATTCGGGCATCTCGCCATCGGTGGGCCCGACATCTACAAGACCTGCGATGAGCTGCGCGCCAAAGGCGTCAAGATCGTGCGGGAGCCCGGTCCGATGAAGCACGGCGGTACCGAGATCGCCTTCATCGAAGACCCCAACGGCTACCGCATCGAGCTGATCCAGAGGCCCTGAACCATGCCTCGTCGCGTCCTCACGCCTTCCCTCTTGCCAGCGCTCACGTTTCTCTTGCTGGCGACGGTTGTTGCAGCCCAGGAGTCACCGGCGCAGTGGCTGGCGCGGATCTTCGATCCCGCTGCGCTGCATATCACCCCGTTTCCAGGGGCGGCGCTGAACCGCAAGCTCAGCGTCGATGCCATCCAGCTCGAGCGCGGCGGCAACAAGCGGATCGCGATCTTCATCATGGCTCTCGACCAGTTGAAGGCAGCCGCGGGGCATTTCGAAAAACAATTCGGCGTGCCGGCGCAGGTTGCCGGTGAAAACAGTCCCTTTGTCACGTACACCTTCGACTTCACTTCCAAAGGGCCGGCACAGATCAAGGGGCTGAGCGTGGTCATTACCCGCTCGCCGTTTGTGGACAACAAGGGTCAGATCGTGATGGAGTACTTGCCGCCTGCCGGGCAGGGCGCGCCAGCCAAGTAAAGGAAGTATCGAGCACACATGAATCGAGTGGTCGTGCATTACCACGAGATCGCGTTGAAGCGCGGCAACCGGCCGGCGTTTGTCAGTCGGCTGGTTGACAACATTGGCAGAGCGCTACGGGGCACCGGCGTGAAGCGCGTGCGTTCCGTGCCCGGACGTATTGTGATCAATCTCACACCACAGGCGGACTGGCCGGAAATCAGCCGTCGCCTTCAACGGATATTCGGGATTGCAAACTATTCGCTATCGTGGCGCGCCGAGCGTGACATCGACGCGATCACCGCCAGGGCGCTCGAGGCCATCGACGGGCGGCACTTCGCCAGTTTTGCCGTACGAGCCAAACGTGCCGACAAGAGCTTTCACCTGCCGTCGCCGGAGATCGGCCGCGTTGTCGGCAGCGCGGTAGTGGAGCGCAGCAACGCTGCCGTCGATCTGAAACACCCGGAACTGACGATCAACGTCGAGGTGCTGCCGCGCGAGGCGTTCGTAGCGCTGGAACGGCTGCCGGGCCCCGGCGGCTTGCCCGTTGGCGCGAGTGGCACGGTGTTGGCGTTGATTTCCGGCGGCATCGACTCACCCGTCGCCGCCTGGCGCATGCTGCGACGCGGCTGCCAAGTGGCGTTCATTCACTTCCACGGCGCCCCCTACCAGGACCGGAGCAGTCGCGACAAGGTCGCGGAGCTGGTGCACGTGCTGACGCCGTATCAGTTCGAGTCACGCTTACACCTGGTGCCTTTCGGCGAGATTCAACGGCAGATCGTGAGCCAAGTCTCCCGCCCCCATCGGGTGGTGCTCTACCGCCGCATGATGATGCGTATTGCGGAGGCAGTGGCCAAATCGATCGGCGCCGCCGCACTGGTCACGGGCGAGAGCTTGGGCCAGGTGGCCTCGCAAACCTTGCCGAACTTGACGGTGACTGAGGAAGCGACCTCGTTGTCCGTGCTCCGGCCGTTGATTGGTATGGACAAGGCGGAGATCACTGCGCAAGCGCAGCGGATTGGTTCGTTCGAGATTTCGATCCAGCCGGATCAGGATTGTTGCCTGCTCTTTGTGCCACGGCATCCCGCCACGCGAACCACTGTCGCAGAGATTCACGAATCCGAACGCCTCCTGGACATCCCGGCGATGGTTGCGATGGCGTTGGACAACGTGTTGGTGCAGGAATTCGTCTTTCCCGAGACCCGCCCGCAAGCCGCTGCCCCGACTGCTGGCAACTCAGAAGCGTCCGTCAGCAGATGCAGCCTTCATTGATGATCCACGGCGCAAAGGGCAGGCCGGAAAGCAACTCGTTGCCGCTCGGCGTGATCAGCAGTGGCCGTTCCAGCCTAAAACCGGCCACTCCCGGGCGGTTACAGACGATGGCGATCTCTTGAATGTAATTCGGCTGTAGCTCGAAGTCGGGGTCCGTCGCCAGAGGGTCATCGCTGGTGACCACGCATGGGAACCACTCGTGTCCGAAGTGGCCGATGCCGTGGCCGTAGCCGGGCAGAACGACGTCTGCCCATCCTTTTTCGGCAACGAACTCCCCCATCTGCATCGCTACTTCGCCCAGGCGCTTGCCGGGCTGCATCAGTTCGACCAGCTTGTTGCATGACTCGACGTACGCGCCCGCGAGGTCGCGTTGTGCCGCGGTCGGTTTGCCCATGATAGCGTTGTGCGCCACGTCGCCGAGCATGAGGCCGTACATGGCGTGGATGTCGAGAATCACGGCTTCATGACACTGCACCAACTTACCGGTGGCCGGCGTGCACCCACCCATGGCGTAGGCGGTCCGGTAGCCCGAAGCGATTTCCATCCCGCCGGTGAAGGTCCAGGCGAACTCGCTGCCAGCCTCGCGTGCCGCGCGCTCGGCGATGCCGGCGATATACTGTTCCGAGATGCCGACCCGAAGCTCATGGCGGACGGCTTCGATGGCGCCGTCGCAGATCGCCGCTGCCTGACGCAGCAGCTTTACTTCGGCGTCTTGCTTGATCAGCGTGACCCGGTCGATGATGTCCACCGCGTTGACGATGGTGGCGTGCGGCAGCGCCCGGGCCAGACGCTCGTACTCATCGTGCGTGATGTAGCCGTCGGGGAGATAACTGGAGGTCCCGCTTTCGATTGCGATGGAGCCCTTGTGCAAGCCGAGTGCGCGAACGTAGCTCGCCGCCATGTCGACCAACCCCTGTCCGGGGAACGGACCGTACGCGACAACGTTGTCCAACCAACTGTCGTCGGCGATGCGCGCCGCGTCCATCATGAGCGTGATGACCTGCGGTGCGCCCTTGGCCGGGATTACGGTGGCGCTACGCCACGGGCAGAAGGCACCGGAGACATGGGTGACGGTCTTCAGGCGCGTTCCGAAGAGCGCATCGATCCCGCGTTGCTGCAGCAGCGCCTGGACGTTTTCAATGCGCTTGCGGTAGTCGATTGTGACCTGCATGACGGTTTCCTCAATTCACTCCGGCATGTGGCGTTCGTAGATCCGGTCTTCGAGACGGAGGTACCCGCGCACGGCCTGACCCAGCACAAATCGCAGCGGCTCAGGCGGCCACGGGATGGTGCGGCGGTTGACGAACCACACGCTGGTGAGGTCGGTCTTGCGCCCGCACAGCAGGTCCGCCAGTGTCCGTCCGTTGAGATGAGTCAGTGAGACGCCGTGTCCCATGCAGCCGAGGCTGTAGAGGGCACGCGCATCTCCCAGTTGGCCGATGTCGGGTACCATCTGCGTCGGAACCGATACTGGCCCGCCCCAGCGATGCGTGAAGCGCACCCCCGTGAGGCCGGGAAACAGGCGCACCACGTCATGCTCGAGGTCGGCGAAAACGCGCGCGTTCAGATCGCGGTCGAGGTCGCGCCCATAGGACAAACTCACGTCGCTGCCGCCCATGGCCAGACGGTTGTCGATGGTCAGACGGAAGTAGTGCACGAGGTTGCGGGCGTCTTCGATTCCCTGCCGGTTTCTCCAGCCGATCGTACCGAGCTGCTGCGCCGTCAGCGGTTCGGTGACGACCATGTGCGTGAACGCTGGTGACTGTTTGGAACGCAAATCCGGGATGAGGTGCGAGTACGCGTTCGTGGCCAGAACGATCTTGTCGGCCGTCACCACGCCACCGGGCGTGCGCAGCTTGAAGCGGGGACCGCGTTGGATTTCAGTGACCGGCGTGCGCTCGTACACCACCGCGCCGAACTGCTGCGCTACGCGCTTCAGCTCGCGCACTTGTTTGGCGGGATTGAGCAGCCCGGACCGTGGCTCCCACCAGGCGCCCAGAAACAGGGGGGAGTTCACCTCGGCGCGTACTTGATCGGCATCGATCCAGGTGACACCGCCGATGCCCATGTCGCTGAGGATCTGCAGGTCATGCTGGATGCGTTTGGCGTAGCCGGGCGTGGTGGCGACGCGCAGGAAGCCGGGAAACCAGTAGTCGGACTGTATGTTGTGCTCTTTGATGAGCGCATCGACGTAGTCGACGGCGCGCTCCATGTACCTTTGCGCCTCAACCGTGCGTTGCTGTCCGAAAAACAGCTTGGTGATGGCAGGCTCCAGGCCGAACAGCGTCATCGAGAAGCCGCCGTTGCGACCGCTGGCTCCGTAGCCGATGACCTCGGACTCCAACACGGCAACCTTCACGCCGGAATCGTCCCGGCGCAGGTTGTAGGCCGTGGACAGCCCAGTGAAGCCGCCGCCGATGATGGCGACATCGACACTGATATCGCCCTGCACCGGCGGATTGGGCGTGTAAGGCCCGTAAGTCGCGAGCCAGAATGACTTGTCACTGTGATCCGTCGAAGAGTTCATGCGTCCTCCGTGTGCTTCAGGTGCCTGACACCGGCGGTGATCGAATAGGCAGCGTTAGCGCACTCCCTTCCTACCGGTTGGTAGAATCCATATGCATGGCGGTGCTCAATGTCAAAGGTGACCGATGTCAACTCTACGCCGCGAATACCTCCACGGGTATTCCGTTCACCACGCTGGTGCCGGAAGGCTCATCGAGGAGATACTCGTCCGCAAGCTGGTTGGCGTTCACCCCCGGCTGCTGCTGCGTGGCGACCGAGAGCCGCGTTCCGGGCGCGGTGTGGCCGAAGCCGTGGGGCAGGGAGACGACGCCGGGCATCATCTCATCACTGATCTCGACCTCGGTGGACACCTCGCCGGCGCGCGAGCGTACCCGCGCACGCCCACCGGTGCGCAGGCCGATTCGCTGCGCGTCGTCCGGATGCACCAGCAAGGTGCAGCGGTTCCGCCCCTTGGCAAGCACCTCGACATTGTGCAGCCACGAGTTCATGTTGCGCAGCTGTCTGCGGCCGATCAGCAGGAGGCCCTGATGCGTGCTGCGCTCCGTCAGAGCGCGTCGAAGCCGTTCGACGTCGCGCACCAGCAGCTCGTGAACCAGCGAGATGCGACGCCCCGGAGTTCTCAAGATGTCGGGCAGCCGCGGCTGCAGCGGACCGAGGTCGACGGCGTGAGGAACCTGGCGAATCTTCGCCAACGACAGGCCTTCGGCATCATCGTCGAAGCCGTCGCCATACGGGCCGGTACGAAGCAGTGTGTCGAGCAAGCGTTCCGGTCCGCGTCTGGTCCCGAGCTTGGCCCGCGCCACCTCCGGGTTCACGCGCGGGCAGCGGGTGCCAGGCGCACCCATTAACGCTGCCAGCATGCCCTCGAACATGAAGTCGTCGTACGCGTCGACGGTGGTGTCGTTGAGTCGGGCGGCGATCTCCATCATGACGGTCCAGTGCGGTTTCGCGTCGGGCGGTGGCGTGAAGACACGCGGCGAGTAACGGACCATGTTGCGGATGGAGGTGGATTGGAACAGGAAGTCGAAGTTGGTTTCCTCAAAAGCGGTTGTCGTCGGCAGGATAAGGTCGGCGTGCCGCGTCGTTTCGTTGAGGTAGATATCGATCGAGACCATGAAGTCGAGGCTCGCTAGCGCGCGCGAGAGGCGCTCGCCGTTCGGCGTGGAGAGGACCGGGTTGCCGACGACGGTCACCATGGCGCGAATGCGTTCATCGCCGGCCGAGTCGATCTCCTCGGCCATGACGGCGACAGGGAGCTGTCCGTCGAATTCCGGAAAACCGCGCACGCGCGAACGAAAGCGCGCGTAGGGAATCGGCCCGGTGTCCTGGTCGACCGGCTCAGCCTGCCCGGTTGCAGGCCGCGGAAACATGAAGCCACCGGGACGATCGAGGTTGCCGGTGAGGAGGTTCACGACGTCAACCAGCCAGCTGGCGAGCGTCCCGAATGCGACCGTGCAGGTGCCCAGACGCCCGTAGCACACAGCGCGTTCGGCGGCGGCGAAGTCGCGGGTCAACTGCCGGATGGTCGCGGCGTCGATGCCCGTGACCGCAGCGACGGCTTCGGGCGGGAAGCCATGCGCGAGTTTCCTGACGTCGTCAATCCCGTCGGTAAAGTCGGCCAGCCGGCCCGGACGCACCAGCTCTTCTTCGAACAGCACATGCACCATGGCAAAGAGGAGGAACGCGTCGGTTCCCGGCCTGATGAACAGGTGCCGGCTGGCGCGTGCCGCTGTCTCGGTGCGCCGCGGATCGACGACAACGCTGCGCCCGCCGCGCGCATGCAGCGCGCGCAAGCGGGCCTCCATGTTCGGCGCCGACATCAGGCTGCCCTGTGAGACGAGAGGGTTGCCGCCGAGGCAGAGGAAGAAGTCCGTGCGGTCGAGGTCGGGGATGGGGAAGAGCCAGGCGTCGCCGTAGAGGATCCGGCAGGTGAGGTTCTTGGGAAACTGGTCCACCGTTGCGCCGGAGAAAATGCGTTGCGAGCCCAGGGCCCCGATGAACATGGCGGACCACAGCATGGCGCCGAAATTGTGGCCGGTGGGATTGCCGATGTACGTGGCGATGGCGTCCGGCCCGTGTGCGGTACGGATTGCCTTCAAGCGTGATCCGACGTACTCGAACGCCTCATCCCAACCGATCTCCTCGAAGGCCTGACCGGTGCGCCGCAGCGGCCGGCGAATGCGGTCGGGATCCTCGTACACGGCCTGCGGCGCGAAGGCTTTGGGACACAGATACCCGCGGCTGCGCGGATCATCTGCATCCCCACGGATGGTTACGATCCTGTTGGTCGCGCGATCGACGTCAACGACGATCCCGCAGCTCGCCTCGCAAATCGGGCACGAACGATGAACGCTCTCGACAGCCATGCGCATTTATTTCGCTCGGGCACGCGGGCTGTCAAGGATCGTGTCGGCAGCCTGATCGTAGGTGGCCCGGCAAGGACTCAGATGGGACGTCAACATTCCTGCTATCCGCCTCCCGCGCTGACACCCAAAAGCCGGTGACCGAGCGACACCGCTTCATAGGCCGACGTTCAGCGGTCGGCACACGCCTTGCTTTCCGCAGCAAGGCGCCACATGAAAGCGGCAACTCGGTACAAGTTCTTCGGTCAGGTTTGCGGGCCGACAGGCGCGCCTAGGTGTGCCCAAGCGACGATGGCATCCGCTTCGCCACCATATGCGTCGTGGTTCGGGTTCGTCGCCGTTGTTCTCGCGCTGTCGATGGTGACACCACCGCTGGCGTCGGCCACTGCGACCCCAACGCGCACGCCCACCCGCACGCCGACCAGCACAAGAACACCGACCAACACAAGAACGGCGACCAACACAAGAACGCCGACCCGCACAAAGACGCCGACCAGAACACGGACACCTACGGTCACTCCCACACGATCGATGACCTCGACTCCGACGCGCACGTCGACTGGCACGAGTACGGCCTCGCCGACGGTGACGCCGACCAGGAGCCCGACAGCGACACCCACCGCGAGTGCCACGGCCACGTCAACCAGTACGCCAACCACCACCGCCACACCGACGGCCACCCTGACACCGACCGATACTCCGACGCCGACATCGACACCAACCGATACCTCGACACCGACATCCACACCGACAGCCACCGCGACGCCGTTTCCAGTGTGTCCGCTGAGCGGGGCGAGTCTGACGGTTCGTGTGAATAATCCGACCGGGGTGCCCCAAGCCGTCACCCTTGCGGGTAGTTTGCTGACCGCCTCGTGTACGGGAGGCGCGACCAGCTATACCGCAACCGCCACCTGCGAAGTGGGCACTACCGACTGCTTCACCGCATCCGGACTCAGTTCCGGCGTCTGGACGCACCAGATCAACGTCGGGGCTCAGAACCAGTTCGCCAAGAGTATCGTGGTCGCCGCGGATCCGAACGGAATCCCGAACACCATCTCTTGGGTCGTCTTCTCGACCGTTCTCAGCGTCGACCGCATCGATGACGTCACCGCGAATCCCACGCCGCAATGCCCGAGCGCACCTGGCACCCGCACCTGCACACTGCGGAAGGCGATGTCGGCTGGCGCCACCGCCGCCGCTCCGCTCTTGATCCAGTTTGATTCGACGGTGTTTCCCGCCGGCACGCCGACGACGATTCAGTTGGCCCAGTCGACCCGGTTACCGATCGCCGGCAGCCAGATGACGATCGACGGGACGGACCCCAATGGCGACCCGACCTTCCCCGGTGATCCATACAATCGGATCGTGCTCCTGCCCAGCAGCGGGGCGACGTTCATCTTCTCCAATCAGGGCGCGCGTCTGGCCGGGTTGTTTCTCCAACGGCCGCTGCTCGCGGATGGCGCGACGCCGGGTGATATCATCCGCTTCGACGGAACGAGTGGCCAGACACAGCAGAACGTCGTTGCCAACTGCAAGGTTGATGGTGGCGGCAGCGGTCTGACGACCAAGTCGGCCGCGCACGACTGCGTCGAAGGTTTCGGCGGAGCCGGCCTCGACTGGGCCAGCGCCAATGTGGTTCAGAACACCGAGCTGACCGCATGTCCCGATAAGGGTGCGAAGGTCACGACGTTGGCCCACCTCACCGTGCAGGACAGCTGGGTGCACCACAACATCGGCGGTGGCATTCAGGCTACAATGAGCGGCAACGTCGAGGCGGATCGCAACGTCATCGAGTTCAACGGATACAACGCCACGGCCCAGGTGTTCACCGACGCCAACGGCATTGCTGCTAATGGCGCCTACGCGACCACAACCGACCCGTCGGTGCTGCAGACTAGCGGCAACATCTTCCGCAACAACAGCTCGCGCGGGATCTCGGTGCAGGAGTTGTCCACGGCCGCAATCACCAACGACTTCACCTGCGGCGCGACCAACAATGCTGCGAACGGCCAGAACGGGATCGCCATCTTCAACAGCACGACCAGCCCAGCCTCCGCCATCGTCAGAGGAACCGCCAGCGTCTACAACGGCCGTAACGGGGCCACGATCGCGAACCAATCAACCGGCGACTTCGGCCAGGCTAGCCCTGACGGCGGGAACAACGCGTTTACGCAGAACGCCACGAACGCCGCTCTCGGCGGACATAATTTCGACAACTCCAGTACCACGCAAACCAACGTTTCGGCGCTGGGCAACCAGTGGCAGCACTGCTACGCCGACCCGGCGAATCCGGCGGCCACCTGCGACGGGAACATCAGCCTCGACGTCAATGGGCCTGTGAGTGTCACCCCGCCCCAGCCGTTCCGGGCGGACGGGAACACTCTGGCGGTTGTGATCCAGAGCTTCGTGCCCAGCAAGGCGAAAGCCGGAGACCTCGTGCGCATCACGGGCAGCGGCTTCAATGCGATCGACGGCTATCCACCGGCCGGCGATTGCACGGCCACCGTGCAGCAGAGCAACGTGTGTAATCCCATCGCCGGCACTTGCGTCCAGTACGAAGCGGCTCCGGGGCAATGGGTGGACCTCCCGGTGCAAGCGGTGACGCCGGCCGAGATCGTGGTGCGCATGCCCCCCGGGACCACATGCGCGCAGCCCGTCACCGTTCGCGTGCAGCGGCTCGATGACACGGGGGCCATCGTGACCGGGACGAATACGTTCTGCACCAACTCTTAGGCCCGATCGCCCGTGCTCCTCGTCTCATAGCGCAGGGGCTCACGAGGCGCGCTGGTTGGGTAGCCCGTTACTCAATCACCCGGGCGGCGTGGAAACCGTCCCAGATGGCGTTGAGGATGTTGCGTGGCTTGGCGCAGTCGCCGATGGTAACGATCTCCGGTGTGTGCTCTTCGAGCGCATCACGCAGGGTGAGGTCAGGCTTGAACCCCGTAGCCACCACGATGGAGTCCGCTGCCAGTTCTTGCCGGCCGCCGTTGCATTCGACGATTGCCCCGCCCTTGGTGATCTCGACGAGCTTCGTGTTCGTCAGCACTTCCACCTTGCTGTCGGCCAGCAACGCGTGAATCGCCAGCATGGTGTTGGCGTTCTTTCCTTCCGGGATCAATTGGCCTGCCATTTCGACGATGGTGACGTGTTTCCCTTGTTGCGCTAGGTGGGCGGCGGCCTCGCTGCCGCACAAGCCGCCGCCGATCACGAGCACGCGTTCTCCGACCGACTTTGTCCCTTCGAACAGGTCCACCGTGCTCAGGACGTGACCGAGTCGTACGCCTGGAACGTCCGGCAGCTTGAACTGCGAACCGGTGGCGACGATCACCACGTCAGGCTTGTGCTTCCGAACCAGCTCGGGAGTGACTTGCTTCTTGAGTTCGACCTTGACGCCGGCCTTCTCGACCTGTGTTGAGAGATATCGGATCAATGGCCTGATATCGCGCTTGAAGTCCGGTGCGGCGGCGAGTCGCAGTTTCCCGCCCAGCCGGTCGCTCTTCTCCCACAGCGTCACCTTACACCCACGGGCCGCTGCCACCCGAGCCGCTTCCAGTCCACCGGGCCCGCCGCCGATGACGAGCACGGATTTCTTCCGCTCAATCGGTGTGGGTGCATACTCCTTTTCCCAGCCGGTCTGAGCGTTCACCGTGCAGCTGAGATGCAATGGATTGAGACAGCCCTCGTTGCAGGCGATGCACGGCTTGATGTCGTCGTCCCGGCCGTCTTTGGCCTTCTTGGGCCAGTCCGGATCGGCCAGCAGCGGCCGCCCCAATGCAACGAAGTCCGCCTTGCCTTCTTCCACGACCTGACGAGCAACTGTGGGATCTCCCAGCTTTCCGTGCGCGATGACCGGGAGCTTGACGGCGCGTTTCACGGCTTCGGCCAAGGCGATCTGGCAGCCGGACTTCTCGTACATGCTCGGGATTACGCGGTGCCACACTTCGTAGCAGCCGCCATCGACGTGCAGCGCATCGACCCCGGCCTGCTCCAGCCGCCGGGCAAGCTCCAAGCCTTCTTCGAGCCTGCGCCCGCCGGGGATGTAATGGTCGGGGGTGAACTTGTAGATGATCGGGCAATCCGGGCCTACCGCGTATCGGGTGGCGCCGATGAGTTCCATGGTGAGCCGCAGTCTGCCGGTCAGGTCGCCACCGTACGCATCGGTGCGCTTGTTCCACAGTGCCGTCTGGAACTGATCGATCAAGTAGCCGCCGTAACCTTGAATCTCGATCGCGTCAACGCCGGCCATCTTCGCCATGCCAGCGGCCGTCGCGAAGGACTTCACGATTTGTCCGATTTCCTCGACCGTCAGCGCTCGCGTCGAGATGGCTGGGTTGTAGAAGCACGGCAGGACGGAAGCCGAAATCGGCGGAATGGGATTGCCCTCGAGGTAGTTCACTCTGCCGAAGCCGGCAGTCAGTTGCAGGACGAGTTTCGAATCGTAGTGATGCATGGCGTTGCACAGCTCATACAAGCGTCCCATGAAGGAAGAGTTGGTGAGCCTGGGCAAGAAGTGGGCGATGCCGCCTTCGATGTCGGTGTTGACGATGGCGGCGCCGGTGATGATCATGCCCGTGCCACCCTTGGCCCGAGCAGCATAGAAGTCGATCAACCGGCGGGAGTAGCCGAAATCGGCATCCGGCAGCCCGCTCGTTCCCATCGGAGCCATGGCAATTCTGTTCTTGACCTCCATGCTTCCGATCTTGGCTCGCTCGAACAGCTTCATGGTTGTGCCTCCTCTGCTACGGATGTTGGCTTCAGAATGCGACGGGGGGCTCTTTCTCACAGGCGTACCGCGGTTGCAAGACACATTCAGAACGAGCAGACGTACAAATGTGCTGGCGACTCGGCGCCAATGGTGGGTAGTGGAGTCCTTAGATACTCACGGCGGTGAACAACCCCTGAATGGTTGCCTGAGCCACTGAGTTCCATAGCAAGCAGGCCTGTTGCTCGTTGCGTGCCAATGCTACTGCCAGCAGCAGAGAGACATGGCACGAGGCACGCGGTATCGCTACGTGGATTTCGCCGCCCAAGCGCAGGCGGGGTTTCGGAATCATGTGGTGACGGTGGACGATGTCGCCGGCTTGGTGGCGCAACACGGGGCGGTGGAATGCTACGCCAGTGTTTTCTGTTTCGCGGATGAGATCCTGCTCTACCTGGCGGAGCATCGCGTTGCAGGCCGGCCTTCGATCGCCGGCTACGACGGGCGCGTCTGGGCGGCGTTTTTGCCGCTCGATATCGACGCGCATCCGCCAGCGGCCGGGTTGGACGATGCGCAGAGCCTGGCGCGACGCACGTACCGGCTGCTGGTCGAGCGCTGGCAGGTGCCGCCTGCCGCGGTGCATGCATACTTCAGCGGTGCCAAGGGCTTCCACCTGCTCATCGACACGCGCGCCTTTGGCCGCGTCGCTCCGAGACGGGACCTCCCCCGCATCTTTTCTCGGATACGTCTGCAGATCTTGAGGGCCCTGCCGGACGCCGCGCGGGCGTTGTTCGATCTGGCGATCGGCGACAAGGTGCGCTTACTGCGGCTGCCGAACACAGGGCATGCGGGCAGCGGTCTGTACAAGGTCGGTCTCAGTGCCGAGGAGTTACTCACCTGCTCCGCAGCCGAGATCCGTACACTGGCCCAGACGCCGCGCCCGTTGCCACGTGTTGTCGCAGCGGGCCTGTTGCCGAAAGAGCACGTCTCCGCAACGCCGTCGCTAGTCGAGTTGTTGCAACGCGCAAGGCGGGCGTTGCGTCAGGCCCGCGGACCGCACCCATACAGGCTGGCGGAGCCCTCGGCTGCGCCTGAAGACGCCCTCTGCGCGGCGCGTCTCGCGATGTGGCAAACACGAATTGCACCGGGCAATCGCAACAATGCTGCGATCCGTCTGGCCTCGGCGTTTCGCCTGGCCGGTCACACCCGGGAGCAGACACTCGAACTGCTGCTCTCCTGGAGCGCACGCCAACACATCGATCTCCCCACCGCCGAGATCCGTAGGGTCGTACACTCCGCCTATGCCCGGCTGTACCCGTACGTCTACGGCTGCCACGATGAAGTCATCCGGAGCTTCTGTCCGTACGTTGGACGACTGAACGAATGTGGCGACTACCGCGAGCACCACCCGCGCTCGGGAGGGGAGGGCGTAGACTTCAAGACCGGCGCGTGAGGAACCGCCTTCCGCTCGCTTCAGCCCGGGGCCGGATTGCGGGCGGCGCTCACTGACCATGTGAATCCGGTTTCGTACGAGTGCTCAACAGCAACGTGGGGATGCCTGCCGTGCCGGTGCGCACGGTGACCACGGAGGTGCCGGGATTGTGGCCGGGGCGGATGGCGCCAACGTCAACTCCGTTCCGCAACAGACGAGCACGATACGCGTCGAGATCCCTGACCTGGTAGGCAACACCGTAGAGACGGTCGGGGCCTGCGGCGGTTGCTGGTTGCGGTAGCATTCCGACGAATTCGAGGGTGATGCCCCCGCTGCGGAAGAAAAGGATGCGTAAGCCGCGGGCGGGGAATTCACGATCGAGTGCCAGGCGAAGCCTCAATCGGTCGCGCCACAATGCGAGAGCACGATCGAGGTCGGGAGAGTGGACCACCACGTGGTCGATCGCGTTCGCCGCGTCATCAGAGATTTCCAGCGCCGGGACATCCAATGGCGGGCCGACACGTACGCACAGACCGTGAAACGCATCGGACGCGCACGGCCATGGCGCTTCGGTCGGATCGGTCGCCGCAAAGCGCAAGGAGTGCAGGCCCGGCTCTCCTTCCACCAACTCCACCGCGCCGCGTCCGAGCTGGAACCGCTGCGTACCGTCGTCGAGCAGATACGTTTGCACCCCCAGCAGTAACTCGTATTGGCCTACAGCCTGACCGAGATCGGAGACCTGGATGCGCACACTATCGAACCGCATGCGTCTTCCCCCTATTGCCCTGTGTGGATGGTGGCCTGGAAGTTGTTACGCTCCCTCCACCTCGATGAATCGCGTCTTGTGGGTACTGCGCTCCAGTGTGCGCGGCTCGATCCACATAATTTGCGGCGTGAATTTGAGCCGTTCCTTCATCGCCTTGATGATCTCGGCTTCGAGCGCCGGCAGGGCCGCCTTGACCGTCTGCTCGCCGTGCTCGATGCGGAGCTTGAGGGGAGGAATGACGCGCGGCGGCGGCTCGTCGAGGGCGATGCGGAACTCACCGGTCACGCGCGGAATGAAGCTGGCGATGACACTGTCGATGGCGGCAGGGTAGACAATCACACCCTTCACCTTGAGCATATCATCCACGCGTCCGATTATGCGGTAGCGGAAGCCGGTTGCACCGCACGGGCACGGGGAGACGGTGACCTGATGCATGTCGCCGAGTGTCAAACGCGTCCAACCGAATCCGCCGCCCAAGAGGGCGGTGAAGACGCCCTCACCCTGTGCACCGTCGGTGAGGGAGATCGGCTCACGTGTATTCGGATCGACTAGCTCGTAGAGGACGAGATCGTCCCCAACCCAATGCATGCCTTGATACTCGGGAAAATCACACGACACACCGAGCCCGGCGCCAAGGTCGTAGAGCTTGGCGCCGTAAGCGGACTCGATGCGCCGCCGCACTTCGGGGATGCCGGCGCCCGGCTCGCCACCGCAGAGGAGGGCCTTGATCCCCAGGGAGGCAATTGGCTCCCCGAGAATCTCGGGTGCGCGATCGATGAGGTGTTCCGCCAGCGACGGGGTGCAAGAGAGGACGTTGCCGCGGAAAAATCGTGTCGTTTTCAAGATGCGCGCCGCGCCAGCCTCCGCTCCGATCGGTATTTGCATCGTTCCGTCATCGCACCTGGCCTGCAGAGAGGCGGCACCCGCTAGGAACATGGACAGTGCGAACGCATGCACCATCCGGTCACCGGGCCGTACCCCGGCCCGCCAGCGCGCGCGCAGCAGGAACTCGCCCCAGAACTGATCGAGATCCGCACGGGTCAGCGGATACGGTTGTGGATCGCCGGTGGTGCCGGAGGTGGCAGCCATGCAGACCAGCTCGCTCAACGGTACGGGTAGCGTTTCGTCCAGGAAGCGGTAGACGTCACCACCACACTCTTCCATGAGGGCGCGGTAGTCCGACTTGGTAAACGGCGGCAGCGCCTGCGACCAGTCGGCGAGCGATTTAATGTCCCCGGGCACGACGCCACGAGCTTCCATCCGGCGCCGAAAGTATGGCGCATGCTCGAAGAGCTGCTGGACGCGCTGGCGCAACCGCTGCAACTGAATCACTTGCATCTGCTCGGTGCCGAAGAGCGGTTCCACTGCCATGTTCCAGTACGGTCGCTGCGTCATTCTCATCCCAACCTTTCGTGCCAGGTCGCTGCCGGGAGTCTGGCAGGAGGCCCGCCGCCTGTCCAATGATGCTGGTAATGATGCTGGTGAGGCTCGTGACGCGGGAATTGATGGAGGTCAGGCTCGGACGTTTGCCTGCCGATTGTCAGCTTCCCCGGCGTCGGCATCTGCTTCCGCCCAGTAGCGATCGACTTCGTTTTGGAGTTGGCGCAAGATCGCTTCTTGCCGCACCGGCGCGAAGAGATGGTGGTAACGCGCTTGTCCGAGCAGGTAGTCTTCCACCGGGCGGAAGCGATGGGGCCTGACGGTGTGTACGACTGCGCCGTCGCGCCCTTCCTTCAGCGGCCATACACCAGTTTCGACTGCCAGCTTGGCGATCTCGACCGATTCGGCCGGTTCAACGCCCCAGCCGGGGGGGCACGACGCCAGGCTGATGAACAGCTTCGGACCAGTGAGCTGCCCGGCACGCGCCACTTTGTCCATGAGGTCGAGCGGGTACGCAGGCGACAGCGTGGCGACGAATGCCGGCTGCTGCGCCTCCCAGAGCTTGAACAGGTCCTGCTTGTGCGTCGGCGTACCGCCAGGCGTGGCAGAGGTGACCGGTGTTGTTCCCGTTCGTGAGCCGAACGGCGACGCCGGTGACATCTGAAAACCGGTATTGCCGAATGCTTCGTTGTCGTAGCAGAAGTAGTAGAAATCGAGACCTCGGTGGATGGCTGCAAGCGTCGCCTGCAGACCGATCCCGTGGGCGGCCCCGTCACCGCTGACCACGACGACCTTGAGGTCCTCGTCTTTGGACAATTTCCCTTTGGCGATCAACATGTCGAGGGCGTCACGAATGCCCTGGGCACCCGCCGGCGCGGAAGCCATAGCCGTGTAGAGCCACGACGAGTGGAACGGCGTGAAGGGAAAGACCGCGAGCAGAGTCAGGCAGCCAGCGGCGTTTACGAACACCACATTGGGGCCGAGTGCCTTATGAAACAAACGCAGGGCGAGCAGTCCGCCGCACCCAGCGCAGAGGCCGGTGCCGCCGGCAAGGTACTCCTGTCGGGGAATATCCTTGATGCCTTTGTAGATCTCGCGGCGAATGGACATGTTACAGTTCCACTGTACTTGCGGCGCCGTGTTGGGCGACGCGCAGCATCTCCATCATCTGGCGGTACTCGGCTTCGGAGTAGAGCAGGGTCGGTTCGACCGAGCCGCCGTCGTTCTCGGCTGCATGCAGCGCAGCCATAATGGTGTCGAACTCCTCGCTGCGAAAGCGGCGGCCTCCCAGCCCGCCGATGAAGGAGAGCAGCGGCGGTGGCGTGCGGCCGCGGAGGGCGCTGGCCACTTCACTGAACAAGATCCCGCCCTTGCCGATGGAGATGTTCTGATCGATGACGGCGACGGCACGCCGGTCACCGAGGAGCCACTCAATCTCCTGATCGGGGAAGGGCCGGATGAGGCGGAGGCGCAGCAAGCCAACCTTCTCGCCGCGCGCACGCAGCCGTGCGACCTCGTCTTTGCCCACGGTGCTGAACGAGTTCGACATGACGATCACCCAATCGGCATCGTCGAGCCGGTAGCCTTCGACCGCGCCGTAACAGCGCCCGAAGCGTCTGCAGAACTCGCCGGCGATGGCGTCGTGCACCGTCAGCGCCGCTTCCGCTGCCCGTTGCATCTGATACTTGAAAAAACTGTATCCCGTCCCACCGAGCACCACCACCCCTTGCGCCAAGGCGTGTGAAGCGGAGAAGCCGCGTGCCGGTTTGTAGGCCGGTAGAAACTCGCGCACCTCCTCCACTGCGGGCAGCTCCACCGGTTCGCGCGTGAAGGAGAGATAAAACCCATCGAGATTCACCAGCACGGGCAGGAGTACGTCAGGATGCTCGGACAACCGATACGCCATCAGCACTGAGTCCAACACCTCCTGGCAGCTCTCCGCATGGATTTGCAGGAAGCCGCTGTCGCGGGCCGCCAGGACGTCGTTGTGGTCAGGTTCGAGGGTGATCGGTGCGGACAGTGCGCGCGACACGTTCAGGAGCACCAGCGGCACCCGCCATCCGGCGATGGTGTAGAGCATCTCGAGGCCGTAGACCAACCCCTGGCTCGAGGAGGCGGTGAAGACACGTGCGCCGGTGGCGGCTGCGGCGCCCGCAGCCGTGAGCATTGAGTGCTCCGAGTCCATCGTCACCAGCCGCGCCGGAAGGTCACCCCCTGCGACCCACTGGGCCAGCGCTTCGATGACCTCGGTCTGCGGAGTGATCGGGTAGACCGGAATGTAATCGACTTCCGCCAGGCGCGCACCCCATGCCGCGGCGGCGTTTCCGGTGAGGAGTTCGCGCGTCATGCGGCGTCCTCCCGCAGATCGCTGATCGCTCTCGGCGGGCATTCAGTCATGCACACCAGGCATCCCTTACAGTGGGCATAGTCGATGATCGGATAGTTCTGGGGATCAAGCTGGATCGCGCCTTCAGGGCAGAGGGCGAAACAGATGAAGCAGCGTGTGCACAGCCCTCGCTCGATGATCGGACGGTACACGCGCCAGCCTTCGGTGGTCCGCAACAGGCTGGTGGCCTCGGCGCTGATGATCGGCGTGGCTGTGCGGGCAGGGAGCCGCGGAATGACAAACGGCCGGTGTGCAGCGGTAGGCGGTGCTTGCCGGGGCTCCGAGAGACCCACCGAAGCGGTGGCATCATATGCCCGTTGAGTGGCCCTGAGGTTGCGCTCGATCAAGTCTTGGCTGAGACCCACTGCAGCCAGCTCCGTCTGCACCGCTTCGGCCACCTGGTCCTGTCGGGCGAGACCAGCTGCCTTGGCGGTAAAGCCCGCTATCGGGGCGCTCAAAAGTTGGTGCCCAAGCAGATCGAGCGCAATCGACGTGATGTCGAGAGTAGCCACACGTGCCGGGGTTTGGTAACGCTCCTTCAGATCATGCTCGGTATGGGTGCTGTTGACCAATAGGAGGCTGGTTTCATCGAGTCCGGCGAGCACCGCGGCTTCCGGATGGTTCAGCAGTGAATGGTCCATCAGCACCGCCACCTCGGGCTTCTCGATATAGCCGCGCTCGTGGATGGGCCCCTCGCTGAATCGGGTAAAGGCGACCACAGGCGCTCCGCGCCGCTCCGCCCCGTACAGCGGCGAGTCCTGCACATTCAGGCCGCCCAGAAAGAGGGCGCGACTGACGATGCGACTCGCCAGCTTCACACCTTCCCCCCCGCGACCGTGGAATCGGATATGACGGACCATAGCCGCCGCCTCCTCCCCGAGAAGTCAGCTAACTGCATGCCAGGCTTGGAATTTGCGCCAGGCCGCTTCGGAGCGGGCCCGCTGGTCTTAGATTTGCCAACCAGTTGGGGTCGGATTCCCGGCGGTGCAAAACTCCTTGGCACGGCTGGGCTATGGAATCTCGATGAACTGATCGCCCGAGCGTTACGGGCAGAGAAGGGGGTGAGTCCATCGGTCTTGCAGCACCGGTGTTCACTGACGATCAGTGCCCCGCCGAGATCAAATGCGGCACCGTGAAGACTTCCTCGACATTTCCGGGAGCATACGGTGAAGGAGACTGCGGCCCGCGATTGAAGTACCAGGCGTCCGGATCCGGCGAGGCGGGGCCCGGTATCATGATGACTGTGGCGTGTTGGCTCTGGGTGTCGACCATGACCGCGGACGTGAAGCCCATTTCATCCTCGTACACCACCTTCGAGGCCGGCAACGCTTGTTTGCGGAACGAGAAGAACTCCAGCCACACCTTCCATAGCTCGCCGCGGTGGTCGTATATATCTGAGGCCATGACGATCCAAGCCTCGGCATCGATGTAGAGTACACGCTTACCGTAGGCGTACTGCGGCAGCTTCGAAGTGCCCTCAATGACATAGGCACGACGTTTTTCCCAGTTGTCACAGTAGGTGAAGTCCGCGCCGCCGGGGCAACGCTGCACGGGATAATGCTCGCGATGAACGACGCCGAGAACGTCCTTCACGCCCAGCAGCTTCCAGCTGCTCCAGGCGATGTGACCGCTGAAGCCCCAGTAAGAGTCCTGATCGGTGTCCTGTCCGAACAGAGAGTCGCTGCGTTGGGCCGTTGACATGCGGCGGATCCGGCGGATGGCGGGAACGTACAGCCAGGTGTCGTCTTGCCGCGCCGCGCTCAGGTAGCGGATGCCGAGCTGCCCGACGCCTTTCATGTCAAACGGGGAGACGATCGGGCTCAGGATCTCTTTGTAACGCACTTGATCCGGGTTGGGCATCTCCGGCTTTGGATCAACGAACAGGCGGCCATTATAGTACAACCGCCGCAGGTCGCCGACCATGAACTCGCGGTCTGGAACCATCGGGGCTGTATAGGTGATCGGTCCGCTCGGGACCTGGAAATCCCGCTCGAGCACGTCATCGGTAATGAGCGGCTTGTACTGGTAGTTCCACATGATTTTAATCGCCGCGTCCGGATCGTTGGCGTCAATGTTGGGGAATGGCATCCCGGCCACGTAGTTATCGAGCGTGTTGCCGTCGGCGGACATGCGCACTTGACCGCCGTGCGTTTCCGTTGCCTCCCGGTAGGCGCGCGGCCACTCCACTTTCTTGGTGGGCACGATGTTCATGACCATGCCGTGCTCCACGCACCACGTGACTCCGGGACCGATCAGGTCACGCGCCTTGTCGAGATTCGCTTGGGTGATGACGTCACCAGGCTGTACGTCAGCTACGGCAACAGTGGCGGCGAACAACACCGCAGCGACGGATGCAAGCCATTTCATGAGGACACTCCTTGCTAAAACTGATACGTTAGACGGATCCCGGTCTCAGATCGGCCGCGATTGATCCCTCCTACTCCCCAACTCTCGAAGACGGGCTGCTCGGTCGTGTTGATGAAGTAGCGCTGCGACACATTGAGGATGAGGTTGTTGGTGAGGAAATAGTCCACCGCCCAGTTCACCTCCATGTTGAACTTGTTCACCGGATCCAGGACGTACACGACCAGCGGAACGATCTTCCCGCCGCGGTAGAATGTCGTGGCTGCCAGTGTGACCAGTGCCTCCCAATCACGTACCTTGTCGACGAAGGGGTCGCTTGTTCTGACAAGAGTGCCGTTGACGGGAGTAACGCCACTGGTTGAAAATTGCCCGCGAAAGCCCTCGATCTGCGGGTTGAAGGGGCCACCGCAGCCACTACTGAAGCCTCTGGCACACTTGATGTCGGGATTGTTGAAGAGATGATGCCAGAAGAACTGTCCCAGGATGAGAAACGTGGAGTTGCGGTTGAGTGGCCGAATCCAGGTGGGCCGATCGAACGCCAGCATCCCCTTCCACATGTCTCGCTTGCTGACACCGAAGACATCTCGATCCAGTGCCGTCAGGTAGCGGTTCCCCGGATACAGCTTCGACATCTTCTTGCTCGCATCAGTGAACGGCACGCCCCGCTCGTAGATGGTCTCCATCCGGAAGACCGTTTGCGTATATTCCTCCTCTGCGTAGTTCAGCGAGACGCCGGCGGTGTGCACATAGGGCGCGATAAACTCCACCGGCAATTCCGTGCGGCTGACGCTTGCCGGATCGACGGCTTTGATGGAGGCGGAATTGGTGCCGTCATCGCCGCCTGCCCAGCGCTGGTAGAAGTAATTGAGCGTGAATTGCACACCGTGAAATACGGAGCTGACGCGTGCTCCGACCTGACTATTGTCCATCGGGTCGCGGGTGTAGTCCCCTTGGCGGAACAGCTTGGTGCCGTTGGCGAGTCCCTGCGTGTGGAAGTAGGCGAACGCTGGTGTCAGCGGGTTCTCGATGGGTGCACTCCAGGGCCGCGGCAGGAAGTCGCGCCTGGCGGGATACCAGTCGCCTGGATTCCAGTAGAATTCCATGAAGGTGCTGGAGAATGGCCCGAGTTGACCGAAGTCCCACAGCCCCTTGATCATCCAGTACGGGATGCGCAACTCGTCCCATGACTCCTGTTGCAGATGCCAGGTCAAATCGAGCGCGTTGACGCGGTCGAGCAGCCGGAAGTTGTCGGTTTCCCCCCACACAATCTGCTGCCGCCCCAGCCGGAAACTCAGCGGCACTTCCTTGAAGCTGAGGTCGAGGTACGCCTCCCGCAACTCGTTCTCGAATTTGATCGAATCCCGTTGCGCTCCCGAAAGGTCATCGAGTCGCAGACGACTGGGCTTGCCGTAGATGTCCCGCTGCTCGAAGCCCGGAGTGTAGTCGTACACACTGTCGTACACACCGCGATAGAGGAGGAACAACCTCGCCTGGGCGATGAATGGGACCGCAATCCGCTGGAGCAGCTGTCCCTGCTCCAGCAAGGAATAGTCGACGCGCAGCTTGAAGGTGTTACGCTGTTCGACCAGAGAGTATGTGTCGATGTCGGGATGGCGAATCAGCTCCTGCGCCGACACGTTGCCCGAGATTTCCAGAGGGCCGTACCGTGGCAGAGCATGGGCCGAGCCGCAGAGCAGTGCTGCGGGCACCAGAGAAACAAGAAGGTTCACGAAACGCTGTCGCACATGTCGAGCCAGCATGAAATGGCGCCTCCTCGGGCTCGCAGCAATATTTTTCCGCCAGCGTCAGCAGAAGCACCATATGTGCCACCTGCTCAGCGATACGCGTGTCAGTAAGGAGGCACGAAGGGATATCGTCACGCTGTCAAAGGTAAGAATACCAACTGGAGAAGCGCGATCAGTCCTCGCAGTTACGGGATGCGTGATTCGTGCGTTCCGTAGCTGCGGGTTCGCAGGAGTCAGAAGCATGAGCGTGAGCGGGGCGAGGTGCCCTGTGTGAAATGTGCGGCATGAAAAATGCGGGCCTTCTTGTGTGGGCAAGGTGCTGAACGCCCTTGAGCGATGAGGTAACAAGTATGGAGAGTGCGTTTGCGAACCGGATGAATCCGACGGATGCCCTCTTCTGGTTACTGGATAAGGTTCCCGACTTGCGGTCGACGATTGCGGCATTGGTGATTCTCGAGCGGCCTCCGACGCGTCAGCGGATTCACGAGGAGTTCGAGCGCCTGAGTTGCCGCCTGGTACGCCTGCGACAGCGGGTGAGGGAGGTGCCGTTTGGCCTGGCCCCGCCAGAATGGGTCGAGGACCCACAGTTCGATTGCAACTATCACTTGCGCTGCCTGGCGGTCCCGGCACCGGGCGGCATGGATGAATTGCTGGAGGAGATCAGCCCGTTCTATGCGACGGCCTTCGATCCGGAACGGCCGCTGTGGGAGGCCTACGTGGTGGAAGGGCTGGCTGGTGGACGTGGTGCGCTGTTCATCAAGATGCACCACTGCCTGACCGATGGCGTGGGCGGCGTGCAGCTTTCCGAGATGCTGCTGAGCCATCAGGCCGGATCGTCACCGACGATGATCAAAGCTGTCGCCGATCGGCGGTCGATCACTCCGATAGCGCTGCTCTGGCGCGCGACCTTTCACAATGTGAATGATGCCGTGCAGGTCTGCCGCTCGGCGCTGGGGTGGGCCGCGACCGCTGCCCTGGCGCCGACTACGACCTGGCGTGCTGTGCCACGGGTGGTCAGGGCCGTTGCCGGATTCGCTCAGGAATTGGCGGTGCCTCGGGCCGAAAGCCCACTGCACCACCGGCGCAGCTTGTCTCGTCGGCTCTCCACTTTCGAAATGTCCCTCCACGAGATCGATGCGGTGCGGGGCAAGTTGTCAGCTACCAATAACGACATCGTGCTCACCATCGTGTCGGGCGCCATGCACCGGTGGCACACGTCCCGTGGGGCGGATACGCGCGAGCTCCGCACCCTGGTGCCGGTGAGCTTGCGCCGTCCAGATGACGTCAGTGCCGGCAACCGCCTCGCTTTGCTGGCGGTGCCGTTGCCGGTGGGCGAACTGAACCCCCTGCGCCGCCTGCGGATCATTCAGGATCGCATGGGGCAAGTGAAGGGCGACCGGCGCGCCGCACTGTACCCGCTATTGGCACGCCTGATGATCGCGTTGCCACTGGCCCTCGCGAAGCGGATCGGACGGCAGCAAACCACACGGACGAATTTCGTGTGCACCAACGTGCCGGGCCCCCGGCGCCCCCGCTACCTGGCCGGCGAACTCGTCGAGAAAATATATCCCTACGCGCCGCTGGTCGGCGATCACCCTGTTGCAATTGCGCTGTACAGCTACCGCGATACGATGTGCGTTGGATTGGACGTCGACCCCCTGGCCATGGACGACTTGCCGCGTTTCCGTGACATGCTGCAGGAATCATACGACGAAATCCTCAACGTCGGGCGCCAAATTCCCCACTCCGCCGCCCGGCCCGGCCGCCGCAGGGGGCCGCGGAAGCAGTTGCGTATCTCCCAGTGAGCCCGAGGGCCGTTGGCGGGAACCATGACGAACGTTGCCGCGGGAATCTTTCGAACCGGTAGCGGCGAAGGCTTGAGAAGCGGCGGCAAATGTGGTCGGCTTCAGACAGAGGCCGAGCCCGGGCCGGCCTCGCGGCGGATTGTTCAGGGAAACGGGAGGAGTACCTCGGCATGCAGATTCAGCAGTGGATGAAGCATCCGGTGCACTGTGTGAAGCCGTTAGATTCGATTCGACACGCACGGGAAATCATGGAGATGCACCGAATTAACCAGCTGCCTGTGATCGCCGGCGGACAACTGATCGGTATCATCACGGACCGCGATTTACGCGCCGCATACCCTTCGGTGTTTGACTCTCCGCTTCTGAGTGGCCGTAAGCCGCACACGGCTGTGACCGATCCAGAGGCAGTGACGGTGGAAATGGTGATGACGCCAAATGTCTTGACGCTGGCTCCCCACGACTCGGTGCCGGACGCCGCCCGACTCATGCGCCGGGAGCGCATTGGTGCCGTGCCCGTCGTCGACGGCAATCGGCTGGTGGGTATCCTCACGCGCAGCGATGTGCTGGATGCTTTCGTCGGACTGGCGACGTCGGTGGCGCCCCGGCGGCAGGATGAGGGGTGAGATGCCCGGCAACAGGGGCATCGCGCACCATCGCGTGTTCATTTCACTGGCGTGCCTGGCCTTGTGGGTTCTGCTGGCCATGGCCGGAACCGGCTGCACCGGGGATCGGTCTCCCTCGGAGAACGGGGGAAGCTCCGCGGCGTCCTCCGGCACGGCGCCGGTCTTCCGTAACCTCGGGAAACGCGCCGAAAGTCCGCTCTGAGTCCTACTCGATTTCCGCGGGCATACGGAGGGCCGCGCCCGGCGTTCCTTTTGTCGGATCGAGGGGCTGCACTACCATGAGCTCGAGTTGGTAGGAGCCACGTTGCGTCGGCGGGTCGATGCGCGCCCGCACGGAGGCCGATTCCCGCGGGCCCAGATTTCGCGGCAACATGACGAATCCTCCCTCACCGTCGACTACTACGCCGCCGAACCACCACCGATAGAGGATCCAGACCTGCAGAAATCCGTAGTCGCTGAACGCCGGCCACGTCACGCCACTCAGGTTGCTGATCCGCAGGTCTAATGTGCCGGCGCTTCCGCCCCGATAGCGGAGGGGAAGCTGGCTTTCGCTCGTGATCTCACCGACAAGGTCTGTGCCGTCGATCGGCCTGAGCAGCGCCGGTTCTGGTCGCACCGCGGTTTGCCAGAGGAGCGGTGCCAGATCGAATCCGCGCCAGCCGGCACGCGCGGCACGCAGAACTTGTAGATCGGTCCAGTCCCAGGCGCGCCACGGGGCGACGTCCACGGATTCCGGCAGCGCGTTCCACGAGTTGTCGTCGTCGTAGACGCCAATGGCCTGGACGACGAAGCCCCAGAGCGCCAACGCGGCCACCAGCATTCGACCTCCGCGTGAACGGCACAGCCGCTCCACCGTTTGCGTCGCGCACAAGACGAGGACGGGCAGGAGGTCCGTCAAGAACCGGGGTCCATAGCAGTGCCCACCCCACCATCCTGACCACGAACTGTACAACAGCAGATAACCGGCGACTCCGATCGGGGCATAAGCGAGCCATCGGGGTCCGTCGCGCTTCGGGCGCAACATTACCGGCACCGCCAGCGCCGCGAAGGGGGTATAAGTGAACAGGCCGCGATTCGGGCTGAACAGCAGGCCAACGAGGTGCCCGAGATTCGGCAGCGCAAACGCCTTTACCTGGTAGCCGCCGGTTACGATGCTCACCAGACGGAGGTTGTAGGCCAAGAGCAATCCGGCGCCAACGACGGGCAGGCTCAAGAAGGGCATGAGCTGCGAGCGTCGCTCTCGCCACACGAACACCAAGGCGACGAGCGCGAAGAGCATCATTGTCGGGCGCGCCAGCACCCCCAGGGCCGCAAAACCTCCTGCCGCCATGGCGTTACGCCGCGTGTTCGGCGCGATCAGAAACAGACACAGGCCGGCAAGGCCGAGTTCGGCCGGACCATGTTGCCACAACGCTTGGCTGCTTATTGCCCAGGTGCTGGTGCCCAGACCATAAATCAAGGCGAGCACCACGGCGACCGCTTGCGTGGCGGTGGCAGCCGCGGCGAGGAACACGAGGCCCACTGACGCCGCCGTGATGAGTGCCGCGGCGACGCGCTCCATGACGACCGACGCCAAGCGGAACCGCACGTCGTCGTCATCAATGTGGTGATGGTCTAGCCACCAGGTTACCGGGAGATACAGAGGTGTCATCATCACCGGCACACCGATCGGGTAGGCCGAGACCCAGTGCCCGCTGGGGAGTCGGCGGAGGAAATAGGGATTCGGGATCAACCGCCGCAGCCAGGTGAATTCGTCGAGGTCCAGGTTCCCCTGACGTAAGACGCTAAACGGCAACAGTCGCGCCGGGATCGAGTCCCATGCCCCGATCTGGCGCAAGTTCGTCAAATAGACGAAAAAGCACAACACGCCCATCAGACATGCCGCCCTCACGCGATGCGGCGCGGGTGCCGCTGGCGACGGGCGCATGGGCTGGGGACGCCGCGCTGTAGGTGCCCTACGGCGACCCTGCGGACTCATTCCCGGAGCCCGGCAAGGACATTGTACACCGTCCCAATCGACCACCCCACGAGCGCGCCCATGAGCGCCCCGTAGAGAAAACCGACAAGGCTTCCTGTCCAGGTCACCGAGTAGCCGAAAAAGTACTGGCCGAGTAGCTGCAGGTGCGCGCCGACGTGCGGGCCCCCTTTGATCAACAGCCATGCGGTTATGGCAAACAGTCCCACACCGCTGAGGACTGCGCAGACCAGCGCCAACACCCCGGCGTGAATGCGGGCGACGGCTCGGCTTACCTCGTAGGTCTCGTCGGGTGCTCTCGTCATGTGCGAGCCTCCTGTCATACGCGGCCCAACAGATCTCGGCGCGCCTCGGCTGCAGCCCGGCGGCGGAGTATCACAGCATAAGCTCCCAGACCCCAGTTCCGCAATCTCGCCACGACGTACCCCAAGGCGAAGCCGCTACACCCCGCCTCGGCAAGCCCCAGCATCGCCCCTGGCCATGTGATCTTGAACCCAAAGAAGTATTGCCCGAGGAGGGACAGGTTCGTCCCCACCATGAACCCGCCCTTCACCAGCAGAAACGCGGTGGCGAAAAAGAGGCCGAGCCCGCCGACGACGCCGAAAGCCGCACCCAGCGCAATCGGGTCCAAGCGCGCGAACGCCACCTCGATCACCCGTTCGGGTGACAGATGCCGCTCCGGGATGGGCACGCCTACGGGCACCAGGCGTTCGCGCGGCGCCGCCGGGCCTTCCTCCTGGTATTCCATCTCCGTGTTCACCGACCAGACGTCGTAGTCTGCACCCGCCAGATTGCGCGCGGCATACACGCCGGCCAGCATCGAGTGGTCCTGATTGTTGTAGCGATGCTGGCCGTTGCGCCCGATCAGTTGCAGATTGGCGATCTGTTCCAGGTATCGGCGAACGGTCGCCAGGCTCTGCTGATAGATCTGATCGTACACCGGGTACGCCTTGAGCATGCGCACCACCGTGCCGTCCGCCACCTCGCTCGGATCGATGAGGCCGATCTGTGTGCATTCACGGATGCCCATCTCGACCAAGCGTTCCACCGGCCAACTCCACTCCTGATCCTGGCCCCACAAGAAGTACTCGAGCCCGAGTGATGTGCGGGCCGCGTCGGGCACCATGTGCGGGCTCCAGTTCTTGTAATTCTGGATGCGGCCCAGTTTGACTTCGGGCGAATGGATGTAGATCCAGTTGTCCGGGAACACATCGGCGCGCTTCACGATCAGGACGACGGTGAGATAGTCGCGATAGCGCAGCTGGTTGGCCGCACGAACGACTCCCTCGGGCGGCGACGGGTCGAGGGCGTTGACGAGGTCCCGGATCGGCATGGTTGAAATGACGTGCTCGCCATTGAACTCGGCTAATTCGCCCGATGCGGTGCGGCCATACACACACTCCACGCGGCCGTGCCGGTGGCGGATCCGTTCGACGCGGACCCCGCGGATGGTCTCGCTGCCGTGCTGGGACACGAGTTCGGCGCAACGCTCCCACATCATGCCCGGGCCGAGCCGGGGATAATGGAACTGATCGATCAAGCTCGTGATGATTTCACCGTCGTTGGCGCGCGTATTGTTGAACAGCGCCTTACGGACCGCCTCTGACAGCGACAGGTTTTTGATCCGCTGGGCCGCCCAGTCCACCGAGATCTCCGAGCAGGGAATTCCCCACACCTTCTCGGTGTACGTTTTGAAGAAGATTTCGTAGAGCCGGTAACCGAAGCGGTTGCACACCCACTGCTCGAAGCTGGTTTCCTCCGGCGCGGGTGACAGCCTCGCCTTGGCGTAGCTCAGGCAGACCAGCAGGGCCTCCGCCGGGCCGAGGCCGGCAAGGGCGTTGAAGGGCTTGAGTGGATAGTCGAAGAAATGACCACGGTAGTGAATGCGTGACAGACGCGGTCGCAAGAGGAAGTCTTCGCCTAGGATGTCGTGCCACAACTGATTGATCAGCGGCACTTTGGAGAAAAATCGATGCCCGCCGATGTCGAAGCGGTAGCCGCAGTAGTTGACCGTGCGCGAGAGTCCGCCGACTTGGTCATCCGCTTCCAGCAACGTCGACCGCTTCCCGAGCTTCGACAGCTCATAGGCCGCGGTCAACCCAGCGGGACCTGCCCCGATGATCAACACCGGCGACATATGCGCTCGACCGCTCAGCGCGTGGCCCTGGGCCATGCGAGACGCTGCGACTGCGGGTTCCGCTTATCGAATAAATGCAAAACCACTGCGATGCCGGCCGCCACCCCGCAGTAACCGTAGTACAACCAGTGCAACGGCACCGCCTGGGCCGCGAACAGCGGTCCACGTTTGCGCGCAAAAAAGCGGTACAAGTCGAAGTTCAGGTAGAGCAACGCCCCGGCTGGGGTGATCGCAAGGGATAGAAAGAGCAAGCGTGGGTGCCATTGGCCTGGCGAAGGCATGAGCCACTGTGCCAGGGCGGTGGCCAACCACAACCCCATGGCGAACACCAGCGCAACGCTCAGCCGATGGGCGAGCGTCACGTTCAAATCCGCCGGCATGGTGCGGTCGCGCAGCATGAGCCGGAACCACGGAATGCCTCGGTCGAACAGGTCCGTGCGCAGTAACGACCTGAAGGTCCAGCGCTTCAGGTGGGTCACCTGGATTGTCGGGTTCAGGTCGATGCGACGGCCCTGAGCCCGCAGGCGAAATCCCAGTTCGATGTCTTCGATGCATGGCCGCCTGTATGATTCGTCGAAACCACCTGCCGCCAGAAAAACATCCCGCCGGATGGCGCCGCATCCGGCCCAGAAGGTCCACGCTTGCGGCCGGCTGGTGTGATGCACGAAATGGTGGAAGAGGTTCTTGTACTGCGAGATGAAGCCTGGATCCGCCGGCGTGTCATCGTACGAACCGATGAGCGCGTCCACCGACGGGTGTTGACGGAAATGCGCGTCCACCTGGCCGAGCGTCTCTGGGTGCACGCACACGTCCGCGTCCAAGAACAGCACAATCTCGCCTTGGGCCTGCGCGGCCCCGCGATTGCGGGCTCGTGCCGGCCCACCGTTCTGGTCGAGGGCTACGACCGTGGCGCCATGGGTGCGGGCGATGCGTTGCGACTGGTCCGTGGACGCGTCGTCGACGACGACGCATTCATAATTTCCGAAGCTCGATCGCCGCACGCTTTCGAGGCATTGGTCGAGGAACGCTGCTGCGTTATGAACTGGGATGACGACCGACAGTCTCATTGGCGCCGTACTTCCGTGCCTCGCCGCGACCACGCCGCTGCTTCACTGCTGCTGTCCGTCTGCTAAAGGAATCGGGGCGGCGGGTCAACACACTTCTCTTTCGGCTGCGGCGCAGCAGTTGAAACCGCGGCCTACCAAGAACCGCCAGTGCGCTCCGCCCGGCTCTAAGGCGACGAAGTCCAAAGGCCAGTTTTCAGACCTGACGCCATGCTCTGGCGCGTGCTCAACCGAGGTGGACGCGGGGGCGCAGGTAAGCTGTTGACCCGCCGAGCGCGGCGGGTCAACACCGCGCGATCTCACATGAAGGGACGTTCCCCAGCTGCTTGGCCTCACAACGGGTTTAGATATATGAAAGGCGCATGCATGCAGACGTCTTGGCCCGCGAAAGCCGGGGCGCGTTGCGGGTTTCATTGAACCGAGGCGTTTGGCCCGCAGGAGGGCGGCTACTGAGGCTTGCGGGACGTAGGAACGAGAATTCCGAGTTCGGGAGCGGATACAGTTGATGGCCGGAATCTCTCAGGACGCGACCTGGAGCGAACGGGTGACGAGCCTGCGGTGATGGATCGCATCGAAACGAATACGCACCGCCTCGATGTAGCGCCACGCGGCATGGCGCAGGGTGCAGAGCCGCAGCATGCAGTGGTCAAGGATTATAGGGGGCTGGCGTGCGTGTACAGCAACTCGGAATACTCGGACCTACGCCCCTCAATGGCGCTGTGGGCTCACCCTCCTTTTTGTTTGACACGCGCCAGGCGACTGGCCTACCCTCGCGTCAAGATTCCCCGCAAAGGAAGCATCGTCCATGCAGCGAACAGTGCGACGCTCGCGGTCAATTGAGAACACCTTCCGGAGAAGTCTCCTCCTCTTGACCGTCCTGGTGCTCCTCGCCCTGGCGCCGGCCACGCCCGCCGCAACCGTGGCTGGGCCTGGGCCGATCATTACGTTCTTCGGCGTCACCCGCGCCGATGACACACTCGTGACACCGGTCGGCACCACCGCCGATGGCGTGCCGATCTATGAGAGCTTGTATGGTTTTGGCTTCTCACTGGTCGTGGAAGCGCTATCTGGGAACTCAGGCCCGCCGGTCGGAATCAGCAGCTTCAGCACGGACGTCTCCCAATTGCCGGATCTGCAGGTCGAGGTCTCACAGCCGCTGGGAGACGGGAGCACCGCAGTCTGTGATGATACCGCTCCGCACTTCGGTGGCGTCCCTGCGGTCACGCCGTTCGACTTCTCAGCAGCCGAGGCGCCAGCGATCAATGATCTCGGGTGCCGGTTCCAAGATGGCCAAGGAAACCGGATCGGCCGGATCAACGTTGATGCGTGCACGAAATTTGCCGACGGACAGTACCAGTTCGTCAACGCGACTAGCAGGATCCAGTTCTGTGGCTTCATCGACAAGCCGCTCAGCTTCCCGGCCGGCGACACGGTCGTTGCCGCACGCGTCCGCGATATCGCCGGCAACACGAGTGCAGTGGCGCAACTCGTAATCCGCATCCCAGAGTCACCGCCGACCCCTACGGCAATCGCCACGCCAACGCTCGCCGCTGCGACCCCGACCGCAACGGCGAGCAGTGCACCCACCGCGCCTGGGAGCAGTGACGACGGTGGTGAGGGTTGCGCGCTGGCACCGCCGGCGCATACCGCCTGGAACGCGCTGCTTCTCGCGATAATGCCGCTGCTCCTGTTGCACCGGGAGCGCGTACGGCGGAATGAACGCCGCGACCGAAGTTAAACTCGTTGTGACGATTCCCTCTCAGCCGCTGCGGCAGTCCGTAGGGGAACGGGCGCACGCACTGACGGACTTTCTCATCGCTACCCGGCGGGACATCCACGCGCATCCGGAGCTCGGGAATCAGGAGCGGCGGACGCCGGAACTGATCGTCGCGGTGCTGAAGTCCATGGAGTTCCAGATACAGGAGCATGTCGGTGGCACCGGCGTGGTCGCCGTCCTGCGCGGTGCTCATCCTGGCCGTACGCTGGCGCTGCGCGCCGACATGGATGCGCTGCCGCTGAACGAGGACGCGGAGCGGCCGTACCGCTCCACCGTTCCCGGAGTGATGCACGCGTGCGGTCACGATGGTCATGTGGCCATGGCGCTGGGGGCCGCCCGCATCTTGTACGACGTGCGCGACCGGCTGCACGGCAACGTCAAGTTTCTTTTTCAACCGGCGGAGGAGACGTACGGCGGGGCAAGCGAGATGATTGCGGACGGTTGCCTCACGCGGGCGCCGGCCGTCGATGCGGTGTTCGGCCTGCACCTTGAGCCGCTGAGCGCGGTGGGCGAGCTGCGGGTGCGCCGCGGACCGGTGATGGCCAGCGCCGACCTGATTCGGGTGACGGTGAAGGGCACAGGCGGCCACGCCAGCGAGCCGCATGAGTGCATCGATCCCGTGCCGCCAGCGGCGCAGATCATTACCAATCTGCAAACGCTGGTGACCCGGCGCTTCGACGTGAAGAACCCGGTGGTCATCAGCATCACCTTCGTGCAGGCCGGCGCGGCTTTCAATGTAATCCCGTCGGAGGTGGTACTGGGGGGCACCGTGCGCACGGTCGACCCGGCGGTGCGGGCCGGCATGCCGGCACGGCTCGATCAGGTGATTCGTCACACGGCAGAAGCCTTCGGCGCCACTGCGGAGCTGGCCTATGTCCACGGCTCCGGTGTGGTGGTGAATCACCCCGGGTTCACCGATTTCGTGCGCCAGGTGATCGGCGAAACGCGCGGCAGCGATGCCGTCGTCGAGATGGAGCACCCGGTGATGGGTGCGGAAGACTTCGGCTTGTACCTCGAACACGTCCCCGGCACCTTCGCCTTCCTCGGGGCGCGGCCCTCACATCAGGAACCGTTCCCGCCGCATCACGCGCAGTTCGACTTCGATGAGCGCGCCTTGCCGCTTGGCGTCGAGACCCTGGTGACGGTGGCACTGGAGTATCTGAACGGCGCGGTGCGCTGAATGCGCTTGCCGCAGTTTCTTGGCCAAGCCCGTAACGAGACTGTCGATAAATGCGAGTGGCCCCTCGATACGGCCCCTAAGGAAATGGGGCCTACTTGTATCTCGGGGTGAACGGGGAAAACCCTCTGAAATCAACATGGAACCGCTCGCCCCGAGTAGCCGCCCTCTTTTCCGATCATCCCGAGTTGCGGCCTTCTCTCGGCCGCGTATCGAGGGACTGGCGGCGTATCGAGGGGTGCCCGCTGGGCGAAAATCGACAGTCTCTAACGCCACATGATTCCCGATTAGTCTACTCCGCGAGCACGGGGCTGCGCTGCGCGCCGCGCGCGATCAGACGTCCCATCAGCGCCGGGGACAAACGGTAGAGCAGCCAACCGATCTTGGCGAAGGCGGTGACGACGATGATCGCTTGGTTGCGCTCTACCCCACGCAGGGTGGCGCGCGCGCAGGCCTCCGGCGGGTGGAGCTTGATCGGGATGCTCTTGAGCAGCGCCTGTCGGTCGGTGTTGAGCAGTGTGATGTTGTCCTTGATCGGCGTGTCGATCAGGCCCGGGCATAGGACGCTGACGCGCACGCCATGCCGCGCCGCTTCGCCGCGCAGTGACGTCGAGAGGCCGACCACCGCGTGCTTGGTGGTGGCGTACCCGGTGAGTCCGGGCGTTGGCGTGATGCCGGCGGCCGAGGCGGTGTTCACGATGTGGCCGAACCCCTGCGCAATCATCACCGGGTAGGCGGCCACCACGCCGTGCACCACGCCGCGCACATTCACGTCGATCAGCCGGTTCCAGTCGGCGAGCGTCATGTCGCGGGTCTTCCCGGCGAGGGCGATGCCGGCGTTGTTGAACATGTAATCGAGTCGGCCGTACGTGGCGGCGGTCTCCGTCACCAGACGCTGCACCGCATCGGCATCGCGCACGTCGACCGCGGCCGCCTGCGCGCGGCCACCTGCGCTGGTCATCGCCCCGGCCGCCGCTTGAGCCTGCTGACCGTTGATGTCGGCAAGTACGACGCGGGCGCCACGCTGCGCCAGCTCTTGGCCCAGTGCACGCCCGATCCCCGAAGCCCCACCCGTGACGATCGCCACCTTGTCGGCAAATGCGCTCATGCGTGTCCTCCGCTACGCGGCCTATACCTCTGAGCTGTATTTCACAACTCGAGCGGGCGCGCCCGAGCTCGCCTGCGGACCGCACTTTATCCGGCGGCAGCTGTGTAGTAAGTATCCTGCCTGTGCCGGTCAGCGTCGTCATTCCCACCTTCAATCGCCGTGAACTCGTGCGCCAGGCGCTGGCGTCGGTGCGCGCGCAACGCGCCGCCGAGTGCGAGATCATCATCGTCGATGACGGTTCTGCCGACGGCACGGCCGAGGCGCTGCGCGCCGAGTTCGGCGCGCAAATGCGCCTGATCCGTACCGAGAATCGCGGCGTGGCGGCGGCGCGCAATCTCGGCGTAGCGTCCAGCCGCGGCGAGCTGATCGCCTTCTTGGACTCCGACGATCTGTGGCTGCCGGACAAGTTGGCCGCACAACTGACCTTCTTTGCGGAGCATCCCGGCGCTGAGATCTGCCAGACCGAGGAAATCTGGATCCGCCACGGTGTGCGGGTGAACCCCTGCACCCACCACCGCAAACCGAGCGGTGACATCTTCGAGCCGAGCTTGCGTCTCTGCCTGGTGAGCCCGTCCGCGGTCATGCTGCGCCGGAGCTTGTTCGAGGGTGTCGGCGGTTTCGATGAGAGCTTGCCGGTGTGCGAGGACTACGACTTGTGGTTGCGGATTGCCCGCAACACGCCGGTCTGGCTCGTCGATCGCGCGCTCGTGGTCAAGCGGGGCGGCCATGCCGACCAGCTCTCGCGCCAGCTGTGGGGCATGGACCGGTTTCGCGTGGCGGCCCTGGTTCGCCTGCTCACGCGGGGTGATTTGAGCCCGGTGCAACGCCGCGCAACCTTGGCCGTGCTCGCGGAGAAATGCCAGATCCTGGCCCAAGGGGCCGCACGGCGCGGGCGCCATGCCGAGGCCGAAGCCTACCGTGCCCTCCCTGCCAGTAATTCGGTCCGCTCGTTGGACGACGTTTCCTTCGGGTTCCCTCTCCCAAGGGGGAGCGTCGAGTTTCTCGCAAATAGTGCTTCGACAAGCTCAGCGCGAGCGGTTGGGTATTCAATTTCAAAGAAGAATTCTGCTCACCCTGAGAGGCCCAACCGGCGGGGCGCCGGCTTGGAGTGGCCATGAACCAGCGTATTTCGTCATTCCCGCAGTCTTCAAGCGGGAATCCATCCTGTCCGACCCCCGCCCCTGGATGCCCGCCAAAAGATTGCGGGCATGACGGATCGGAACGGGAGGTTCATG
>JBIOJG010000021.1:0-89729 GCA_044450645.1 Binatia bacterium | reverse complement strand
GGGCCGAAACGGATCGAGAAATGCGACAAGCGAACGGAAGTAGTTTCCATCCAGCTCGCCAATCGTGCCATCTGCACGCAGCTCGTTGAACAACTCGGTGCCGGGATAAGGCGTAAAGAGGAAGATCTCGGAGGCGTCGACACCCAAGACGGCAAATTTCCAACAGAGCCATATCGTCTTGAGCAGGTCACTCCGCGTGTCGTGAGGAAAACCGATGATGATGTTGCATTTGACATGGATGCCATTGCGGACCGCACTCCGGATCGAAGCGATGAGTCGGTCGAGATGCACCTGCTTCTTAATCGCCTTGAGTGTTTTGACCGAGCCGCTTTCCGGTGCATACGTGACGTTGCGGCAGCCGGTGCGATACAGAGCTGCGCTCACCTCGTCGTCGATGACCTCACTTCGAGTGCCACTAGGTAGTTGCCAGGTGAGCTGTAGCCCGCGCTCTTCGATCAGCCGGCAGAACTGCAAAATCCAATCCTTCTTCAGCACCATCGTCAGGTCGTAAAAATCGACGTTCTGCACGCGATACTGGTTGAGCAGGAACTCGATTTCATCCATCACATCGGCCGGATCCCGGGGAATCCAGAGAACACCATACATGGCCGGATTCGAGCAGAACGTGCATTTGTACGGACAGCCGCGCGTCGCCAGAATCGGTAGGCTGCGACCGCGATAGACCCCATAGGCATTTCGATCGGATAGGTAAACTTCCACGGGAAACAGATCCCAGGCCGGATAGGGCATGTCATTGACCGCTTGAATCCGCCCACGTGGGGCCGTTTGGACGTAACGATCGCCATCCAGATAAGCAATTCCTGACACTCGAACCAACCGGTCCCAATCCGCGAAGCAATTGGCGATGTCGAGCATTGTCTCTTCGCCTTCGCCCAATACGCAGAGGTCCAGCTCGGGACAGTCCCTCAAACTGAATTCAGGGAGCGCGGTAAAATGCTCACCGCCTCCAACAAGCAGCGCCGCGGGAAACTTGGCGCGAATCGCCGAGCATAGCTGGCGCGTGTGCGGCCAGTCTTGAGTGAACATTCCCGACACGCCAATGATCGTGCTATCCGGGTCGATCCGCTCGACCGTCTCCTCGATCGTCAAGCCTTGAGAGAGATAGTCGTCGTCATGGATGAACTGATCGATTCGCTCGGCGATCGCATCCAGACAGCTCACGCGATGCCCATGTTCTCGCAGCACAGCAGCAACATACGCCAACCCCAAGGGTGGCGAGACCGGTAGACTCCATGACCCAGCGGACGAGACCTTGGCAGGGCGGACGAGGGTCACTTCCTGTCGGACGCTTGGTTCGCTCTGCTGGTCCATACCCGGGTACCTCCTAAAGCCGATCTGCAACCCCAATGCGAGAATCTTGGAAGCATGCGCTCAGGATCGTCGGAAAGAGAAGGGGAATCTGCGCACCTTGCGCTTCCTCTGAGTGGAACGCGCCGGACGCACTGCTTGCATCCGTGGCCACTCGCTCCCCCGCCGCTCCGACCGAGCGAGCAGAAACCTCCATCAACGAGTCGAACATGGTCTTGAAACCCTAATTATTTTCGGACTAGTACCATTCGCACCACTCTCACAGGATCGTGCGAGAAGCAAGAGAAATCAGCGAGGTTGGGAAACAAACGCCTGAGGTCGATCACATGTAGTCAGTCGGGCGCGGAAACTCAACTTGGGTGAGGGCGCGCCGCCAGCGCCAGTTGCCCACACGCAGCCTGGATGTCACGGCCGCGGCTCTGCCGTACCGTGGCGTGCACGCCGGCAGCGAGCAGACGTTCCTGGAAGCGGAGAATGGCGGTGGCGGGCGAACACGTGAAGTTCGCGCCGGGGAAGGGGTTGAATGGAATCACGTTGACCTTGGCGCGGACGCCGTGCAGCAGGCAGACGAGGCGCTCGGCGTCCTCCGGCGAATCGTTCACGTCGGCGAGCATGACGTATTCGAACGTGATCCGCCGGCGCTGCGGGATCGGCAGTGCGCGGCACATTGCCATCAACGCTTCCAGCCGGTAACGCCGATTCACTGGCATCAGTCGGGCGCGTTGCACGTCGGTGGTGGCACTGAGCGATACGGCGAGGTTGACAGCCGTATCACGCACCAGGCGTTCCATACTGGGTATGAGTCCAACCGTCGAGACCGTGATGCGCCGCGGTGAGAAGCCCAGCCCCCACTCGGCTGTCAGAACCTCGATCGCTTGAACGACGGCATCGTAGTTGGCGAGCGGCTCACCCATGCCCATGAAGACGATATTGCTCATGCGCTCGCCCGGCCGGAGTTCCTCTTGCGCTGCCACTACCTGGCCGACCATCTCCGCCGCCGACAGGTTACGCAGCAGCCCAAGGCGGGCCGTGGCGCAGAAGGCGCAGCCCATGCCGCAGCCGGCCTGAGACGAAATGCACAGCGTCAAACGGGGCGGGTCCGGGATGAGGACGGATTCGATCGCCGCCCCGCTCACAGCGCCGCCGCCGAGCTCAAACAGCAGCTTGCGCGTGCCGTCGCTGGAGCTGCTGACGAGCGCCGGGGTGAGGCGCGAAACGACGAAACGCTCCGCCAGGGCCGTACGCAGCTCGTGCGGCAGGTTACTCATGGCGGTAAAATCGGTAACCCGACGCCGGTAGATCCAGGCAAGGACCTGCATCGCCCGGTAGGCGGGGTGACCGTGCTCGCCGATCCAGGCACGCAGTGCCGGGACGCTCAACGTCGTGCGCCCGGAGCGCGCCGGCTCAGCCCGGGTGAATTTCAAGCTGGCCGAAAAAGAACCCGATCTCCCAGCGTGCGGTTTCGGGCGCATCAGAGCCATGGACTGCATTCTGCTCGACGTTCGTCCCGAAGTCACGCCGAATGGTACCGGAGGCAGCCTTGGCCGGGTCGGTTGCTCCCAAGAGGTCACGATTCTTGGCGATCGCGTTCTCCCCTTCCAAAACCGACACGAAAATTGGTCCCGACGACATGAAGCTCGTCAGGCTACGGTAAAAGCCCTTGTCCTTGTGCACCACATAAAAGCGCGCGGCCGTCTGCGGCGAAATATGCACGATCTTGGCCGCCGCAATCCGCAAGCCTGCGCTCTCGAAGCGGCGCAGGATCTCTCCGACGACATGTTTGCGCATGGCGTCGGGCTTCACGATGGACAGCGTCTGTTCGATCATTGTCTTCACTCCGCCAGAGCAGCGGCCATGGTGCTGCCGAGTTCAGCGGGGCTCTTCGCCACCCGGATACCAGCACGTCCGAAGGCTTTGATCTTATCCGCCGCCGTTCCTCGTCCCCCGGCGATGATGGCGCCTGCATGCCCCATGCGCTTGCCCGGCGGCGCGGTCTGCCCGGCGATGAACGCCACAACCGGCTTGGTCATGTGGTCGTGCACGAACTCGGCGGCCTGCTCCTCGGCGGAGCCGCCGATCTCACCGATGAGGATCACTCCGCTGGTCTGCGGATCCTTTTCAAACAACTCCAACACGTCGATGAATCCGGTACCGATGATGGGATCGCCACCGATGCCGAGACACGTCGATTGGCCGAGGCCGAGGTTGGTGAGCTGGTGCACGGCTTCGTACGTCAGCGTGCCGCTGCGCGAGACTACGCCAATGCTTCCCGGCGTGTGGATGTAACCGGGCATGATGCCGATCTTACATTCGCCCGGGGTGATCACGCCGGGGCAGTTCGGTCCTACCAGGCGCGTCGCGCGAGATTGTAGGTACCGCTTCACGCGCACCATATCGAGCACCGGGATGCCTTCCGTGATACACACCACCAGCTTCAGCCCGGCGTCCGCCGCTTCCATGATGGCGTCGGCTGCAAATGGCGGTGGCACGTAGATCACCGACGCGGTTGCGCCGGTGGCCGCAACGGCCTGGCCAACGGTATCGAAGATCGGGATGCCCTCAAAGTCGGCGCCGCCCTTGCCCGGCGTCACGCCGGCGACCATTTGGGTGCCGTACTCGCGGCAGGCGCGCGTATGAAACTGCCCGGTAGCGCCGGTGATTCCCTGAGTGATGACCTTTGTCGCTTTATTCACAAGTATGCTCACGCCGCGTCCCTCTCAACCGCGCCGCACCGTAACCAGTCGCGGCGCCGAAGTCAATTTGCCGTTCCTCCTTTCTCAGCGATCCGAGCGGGACCGGGACGCGAGACGTCCCTGCGTATCTAACATTTGGGCGCGTGCAGGGATTTGACGTTGGAAAGAGGGCCAACCGCGAAGTCGGAAGACCAGCATCACAACCCAAAACACCAGGGTCACCGCACTCAGCCAGCCTCCAATTCGTTCCGCGCCACTCACTGGAAACTGCACGCGGATTTCGTGCCGGCCTGGCTGCGCCCGCACGCGGATCATGCCCTCCGGTTTCGATGGCTCAATCTCCAAGACCGTGCCGTCCGCGGCGTCCTTCGCTTCCCACCCAGGAAAGTAGAATTGCCTTATCTGGACCCATCCGCCTTGAACGGAATCACTCCGGAGAACAATTGCCCTAGGTTGCCACTCCACGATGGAGACTGTACCAGGTTCCATCTTAGCTTGTGGCGTCTTACGGCTCATTTCGCTGAGCTCAGTCCCCCCCAATAGTTGGGCATCGGTCCATCGCGCCCACACGCCCCGAAGCTTGTCGGCGCTGTCTCGCAGATCAACCTCGCGGTCAATGTACGTGCCCTGATATCGCGTCCATGCTTCCGCAGTCCAACCGGCAAGGATGATGCTGCCGATGGCCAGGGAAAACAGGGACCAGCCGCGAAGGGGGCGCGCGATCTCGTCGATAGCAAGGGCCAGCACAGCGGTTGCACCAACGCACAGCAAAATCTGAAACCGGAAAGGGAACTGGATCTTCTGCAGTAGAGGGAAAGCCTCCCACAAGGGGCGGCTCCACGACAGCATCATAAAGCAACTCCCGAAGCAAACCGTCAGCCACATGCAAATTCGCTTACGAGACCCGCCCCGCCTGCCGGCCAGCACGACGACGCCACCTACGATCACCATCGCCATCTCGGTGACCGCGCTGCAGACAATGCCTAACTTGAACCCGCGCATCAACCAGCTGCCCGCGGGCCGGAACTTGGACGGCGGAACACGCGTAGTTGCAGCAACCCCAGCGTCAGTTTCCCAGGTCCTTCCGTGGACCACCGCTAGCCTCAGCCAGCGATCTACAAAATTGTTAGCGTAATAGAACTGTGGCTCTTCCGTCAGGCGAACTGCGGGAATGTACTTCTCGTAACTAATAGCGGGGATGAGGTATATCGCGGATAGCGCGATACCCAATATGACCCCCACTGTCACTTTACCTAGAGTCTTCAGTCGCCGTCCTGGCTGTGCTTGGACAACCCCTGTCAGGAACGGGATCGGTGTGAAGATCAGCGTCGTGAACAGGTGCGTCATGGTCAAGAGCGCATAGGAAGCGGCTATCCCAAGCCACCCATGTCCCTCAGGGGTCCGCGCGGTGAAGTACAGTAACATGGGCACCCAGACAAAGGCCCAGCATTCCGGGATCGCACAGCGTACATAGAGGTCTGCCCACAAGTGATATGGCATGGCCATATACAGAACTGCCCCTGCCAACGCAGGCGTCGAGCCCACCATCGTCCGCAACCAGAGATAGGCGGTGATCCCTGACAAGACCATCGCCATGGACGCTGCGACGTTGAACTCCGGAAACCCGTGCAAGAAGCCCAGGGCCGGGTTCACCACAGGCCGCAACAACGTGGCAACAAAGTAGGGAAGTGGCCCGTAAACGAAGAATATCGGGCTCCCGAATCCGCCATTGAGCCCTGCAACCCACCGCGGGTAGGGGTCCCCCGACCAGAACTGCTTGCTGAACTCCTTGTACCAGGCCAAATGCTCCACACTGTCGTGTCCCGACGGTAGGGGTCCGTAGTAGAGCATCGGAAAGCACAACACGATCCCTACCAAGAATATAAGGGATAGGTGCGGACCATACACCGTGTGGTCACTCGTTGTGTCTCGATCTATTGCCATTGGCTTCTCTCGGGTTGGTCGCAACCTTTCCCACTCCGCGTTGATGCCAAACGAAGTCTTGTCTGGGCACACTCAAGGGCCGGCGCAGTCGGGGCGCGCCCAAGGGGCCTTACACAGCCGCGGTCTCGGCCAGGCGCGCGAGCTGCCGGCTCCAGTGCTCGAAGGTGCGGCGCATGCCTTCCTCGAAACCGATGGTCGGGTGGTAATCGAGCAGGCGCTGCGCCTTCTCGATAGAGGCTTGCGTGTGGCGCACATCGCCGGCGCGTGGCGGGGTATGCTGAATGTTGATTGTGCGGCCAAGGAGCTTCTGAATGGTGTGTGCGATCTCCAGCACGGAATGCCGCGTGTTGCAGGCAATGTTGAACACCTCACCGCCCACACCCGCTGCCGCGCAAGCCTTCAAGTTGGCTTGCACGACATTGTCGATGTAGGTGAAGTCACGCGACTGTTCGCCATCGCCGTGCACGATCACCGGCTCACCACGCAGGGCGGCGCGAATGAAGAGCGGCACGACGGCGGCATACTTCGATTCGGGGCTTTGCTTGGGACCAAACACGTTGAAGTAACGCAGGCTGACGGTTTCGAGTCCATACAGCCGCGTGAACATCCGGCAGTAGTACTCCGCCGCCAGTTTCGCCACGGCATACGGAGAGATCGGCGATGGCAGCTGGTCTTCGACCTTGGGCAGCGCCGGGGAGTCGCCGTAGGCGGAGGAAGACGACGCATAGACCACCCGGCGCACCGTCTTGGCCTCCCGGGCTGCGAGGAGGAGTTGCAGGGTGCCATGCGTATTCACTTCGTCGGTACTGAGTGGATCATCGATCGAACGCGGCACGGAGCGCAATGCCGCCTGGTGCAAGATATACGTCACGCCAGCCACCGCGCGCCGCACGACGGCCAGATCACGCAAGTCTCCCTCGATGACCTCGACGCGCTCCTTCACTTCAGCCAGGTTGATCAGGCTGCCGGTCGAAAAATCATCCAGAATGCGCACGTGTTCTCCATTGCGCACCAATGCCTCAACGATGCTTGAGCCGATGAAGCCGGCGCCTCCGGTTACCAGGTACATGGCATCTCCTCTTCTCTTCACTTTTGCCTCTATCCTCGAGCTATTTGCCGACGCGCAGTTCTCGCACCATGCCCTCGCCATCTACCGGCAGAGCACGTTTCAGGCGCGGCACTGACTTTCGGGCACTCTGCGGGCCGCTGTCCGCGAATAGTGCCTCCAGTGCGCTGACCCGCGCCTCGATGTCCCGCTCATGTCGCACTCGTTGCTCTCCACTGAGCGCTGCACGGCCCCCTTCAAGGAAGGTATTCCGAATCTTGTAGGCGGTGGTGTGACTGACCCGATACTGCAGTCGAATCTCATCTAGGCTACGCGCCCGCTTGATCAACTCCAGCGCCAAGGTGAACTTCTCCTCGAGGGTGAGTTTCTCGCGTGTCCTCATATGCTTCTCCCCTATGGTGTCGTTGCCGGGGGTGAATCGTGTTTCCATTCGATCGAAGGCGTTCCTGCCACTTGCTGAGCTCGCAGCCGTGGCGGTTGCGGCTCATTGGCTAGCCAGCGAGGAGCGAAGCGCAGGGCGCCGAGCACAAAGCCCGTTCCCCAGCTCAAGTGGATCGCCGCAAAAGCAGCGGCCACCGGCGCAACCAGGTTGCATCCGTGCCGTGGGGCCACGCTCGCGGCGCACGCGGTCACGGCGACGACGTACGCGCCGGCAATGGCACAGAACAGCCAGCCGGCCGCCGCGCTCCACGGCGTCAGCACAGCACTCACGACGAGTGACAGTACCAGCGACGGCGGCACGAAATGCCGTACGCTCATCTGGGCCGGGTGCTTCTGCAGCACGCGGATCTTCCACCATCCGTACTCAAAGAATTGCCGAACCAACGCCGTCACGCTCTGGCGGTTCTGGTAGCGTGATTGCATCCGGGTCGTCAGGAAAATTCGCCCCCCACTCTTGCGCAGCCGGTAATTCAGCTCGTCGTCCTGGTTACGAACCAGCTCCTCGTCGAACAGGCCGATGCGCTCGAAGACGCGCCGGGGATACATTCCCATGTACACGGTGTCGACTTCCCGGTCAGCGGCCGCAAAGTGAAAATACGCGCCAATCCCGAAGCGCGAGCCCATTGCCAACGCAATGGCCGTCCCCCAACGTCCGCCGCCGACGGCATTCATGGGGCCACCGACGTTGTCGGCACCGGTACGTTGTAGGGTCTCGACTCCAACCCAGATGTATTCAGGCGCGACCACCGTGTGCGCGTCAACGCGGGCGATGATCTCACCGCACGCGGCGGTGATCCCGATGTTCATGGCCGTGGGCACGATGCGCGACGGATTGTGCAGCACGCGGATACGCCCGCCGTAGCCTCGTAGCACCCGTGCCGAATCGTCATCGGAGTCCCCGTCGATCACGACGATCTCGATGCGGTCCGTCGGGTAATCCTGCGCCAGCACCGCGTCGATGCAGGCGCCGATGTGCGTCGATTCATTGCGCATCGGAATCACCACCGACACCAAGGGCAGCTCACTCATACGCGTTCTCTCTTGCGCGATCCGCCGATAAGGGTTCTGCATCGTGGCTGCCATGGGGGCAGAGGCGAACTCCTCTGCGCGGGCGCGTGCGGCACGACCGAAGCGTCGCCGCCGCAGCCACGAGAGGTCCGCCTGCCGCAGCAGTTCGGGAACATCGCGGCGCTCCGCGGTCACCATACAGCAGCCGTTCAGGCCAGGCGCCACGATCTCAACCTCCACCTGCGCCCGCGACGTCCCCTCCCGCTATGCCTTCCGGGCGCGCGGACACCGCCGCCGAGTGTTGCATCGCGTTAGGGCGTCGCTAGCGACTCGGTCGGGTACGGCGTCATCTTTGCGAGCGGCTGCACCGGTTCCGTCTCCAACAGCCAGATCTGCCGATCCTTGAAACAGTTGATCAAGGCGCGATTGTGGGCTGGGTTCGAATCAGCATACCTCTCATGCTGATTAAGTCTCATAATTTGAGATGTGCCTTTGTAAGCATCTGGAGTGATATAACCGATGCAGGTTCGACGTCATAGAGCACATGGTACTCATTTACATCGAACTGCTTATATGTCGCACCCGCAGCGGAAAGATATTTGACGAACGCCTGGTGATTCCTCTTTCGCCGTTGATCGTCACGGTAGATGTAGAAGACTCGATCGGCGCCGCCAACGAGCGATTGGTATCGCGGAGAGCGCGAGTGTTCCAGAGGCTCGATGATCACGCGCTCGCCGGATTGGAAAACGAGATCGTACATGGCGCCCGGCCCGTAGCCGTAATGCAGGTCGTGCTGCAACAGGGCGTCGTCAATCACCTCGCGTGGGGTTCGGCCATCCGAAGGCGCCGGCAACGCCAGCTGAATCATTTGCCCAAAAGCCAGCAGTCCGACCAGCGGAACCGCCCAGCGAGGGCGTGATTCCTCCAACCAACCCACGCTGAGAATGCATAGCAGGGGATAAAGGAGCAGTTGATAGCGTCCGAGCGTTCGGCCGGCAAAACCTCCACCTCCTACCACGAGTGTGGCGGCGACGAATCCGAAGAGTATCAGGTGGCGGCGAAACCTCAACAAATTCGATCTCCCAAACCCATAGGCGCGTAGTCCGGTGGCACAGCCTCCGACTAAGAGGAAGATCGCGGTGATCGTGCCACTGACCGACCAAGAACCGTCACGGCGGGCCTGCATGCCAACCACCTGGAAGAGGGGGACGCCGCGATAATCCCGCTCCTCGTCCGGCTCAACAGACGTGAGGAGCTTCTCGAAATGTTTAGACGACTTCGCGTGGAGTGCAAGTGATCGAACAGTCCCCAACGGGTTCACGATGTTCCCGTAAATGAGGGGGCTTGCACCGATGAGACCTGCCACCGCAACCGCCGCGAGCTGTCGGCGCCGTAAGGGCACCCAGGAGAGCAGTGCGTAGCCGAGGATGGGCACGTAAGCAAGAGCGAGCTGATTCACCCACAGGGACAAACCCGCAATAAACCCCAACGTGACTAGGCGCCCTGCGGTGACGCGTTCCTGCAAGAGCATCGTGAGGTAGAGTAGCAACAGCATGAAAGCTACATGCTCGGCGAAGCCACCGCGCGCCTTGCAGCCCCACTCGAAGACAAACTGCGATGGAAGGGCGACCAAGACTGCAGCCAAGAGAGCAGCGCGTGGTCCGTAGAGGCGCCGGGCAACGGCGGCTGTGAGTGGGATCCACGTGAGGGTGAATAAGGTAGGCACCAACCGCAACGTGATCATTGACTGGCCGAACAAGTGGAACACAACCGCCACAAGGTAGGCCTCCAGCGCGCCCAAGTAATATTGCCCGTAGAAGAACAATGGCCTCGCACCCGTGAGGATGTGCCGCGCCATGAGGCCCACGGTACCTTCGTCGGAATTGACGACGGGATGCTCAGAGAGGTCGACACGCCATACCTGCACTAGATAGAGCAGCCGTAACGTAAGGCTTGCGACAACACCGGCAAGGCACAACCAGGTGGCACCGGCCGTTCCTTCCCGAGCGCTCTCAAGAACTCCTGCGGCCGTTCGTCGCGTTCTCTCCATATTATCAACCCCAATCCGAAAATAGATTTCCCGGGTCTGATCACAGACCGATGAAGGGAAATGGCCTCCTGCATGGTTATAGGGGGTAGCTCAACGGATACTAGCATCTCTTGCTTGCTCCCCCGCCACTCTAGTCGCACGGCACTACCAGCCGAGCACATCTTCATAGAGCTGCGACACCGCACCCACCATGCGGGCGCTGGTGAACTCCTCCGCCCGCACCCGCGCCGCAGCGGCAAACTCGCGCCGCCGAGCCTCGTTCCGCAGCAGGTCCCGCGACTGCCTCGCAAACGCCTCGGCATCTCCTTGCGCCACCACGAAGCCATCGACGCCCGAGCGGATCAGTTCGCGCGTTCCGCCGACGTCTGTTGCAATGGCGGGCACGCCGCTCGCCATCGCCTCCAGCACGACGTTCGGCATCCCTTCCCAGCGTGAGGTCAGCCAGAACAGGGATGCCGCGCGCAGGATGACGTCGACGTCGTCACGTTCGCCGGTGAAGGTGACGCGACCGCTCAACCCCAGAGCACGCGCCTGCGCCTCGAGCGCCGGCCGTAACGGCCCGTCGCCGATGATCATAAACTCCGCCTCCGGCCATTCGCGCGCCAACCGCTCCGCCGCCTCCAGGAATAACGCATGGTCTTTCTGTTCCACCAGGCGTCCGATGGTGACAATCGGCCCGGGCCGGTGCGAACCATCGCCCGCGGGGCACGGCCGGAAATAGTCCGTATCGATCGCGTTGTAGATCACACGGATTGGCCCCGACGGCGCCCAGTAATGGCGGACAATGTGGGCCGCCACCTCCTGCGAGTTGGCCACGATCGCCCGGCTCGATCGGAACGCGAGCGTGTTGGCGCAACGCAGCTGAACCTTGCAGTTGCGAGCCGAAGTGATCAGCAGGCGTGAGCGGTCGAACAGGTGGGCGCACCCCGCATACGCGTTCGCGCGATACAGCCACGCATGCACCAGATCGATGTTGTCAGCCGCCAACTGGGCGCGCAGGCGACACAGCCGTTGCACCGGACGGCCAACAAGAACCTTCAGCGGCACGCCGCTCGCAACGATCTCCGACCCGAACGGCTCGGTGGCCGACGACAAACAGTACACCATCGGCACGAAACGTGCCCGATCAAGCTGCCGCACCAGCAGTGCGAGCTGCCGCTCCGCCCCGCCGCGCGTCAACTGCCCGATCACGTGTGCAACCCGCCAGGCCCTGCTCGTCGCCATGTGCTTCCCTAACGGCGCCTGATCTCCTGACCTCATCGCACTCGATTCCAGTTTCATCCGAAGCAGCCGCAAGCGACCCAACGGGAGCGTCCCCGCCACGCTGACGCTGGGCGCAGCCCACTAGAACTGGAAGTAGATGAACGGGGTCTCTCTTCCGCCGAACAGGATCATCGCGAAGCACAGGGCGGCATAGGCCGGCGCCTGGACCCACCAGGGCGTACGCAGGAAGACCGCGTGCTCGCCGGAGGCGTTCTGGGGCACATCAATGGCGAGAATCGCCACCGCCACCAGCAACGGTAACACGCCCACTGCCGCAAGGTTGTTGAAGAGAAAAATCCCCCTGATGTATTCGAACGCCAGCGTGAAGTTTGCCGCACGGAAGAAGATCCAGGCGAAGACGACGAGGTGAAACGTCACAAGTGTCAACCCCACGCGCTTAATGCCACGCCAGACGGGGTTGTCGACAGCCGACTCGCCCTGCCCCACGCCCAGTGCCCGCTCCGCCGCCAGGAAAAACCCGTGCAGCCCACCCCAAGCAACAAACGTCCAGTTCGCACCGTGCCACAGGCCCCCAATGAGCATGGTCAGCAACAGGTTGCGATACGTCTTCCGCTGGCCGTAGCGGTTGCCCCCCAGAGGGATGTACAGGTAATCCCGCAACCACGCCGATAGCGACATGTGCCAGCGTCGCCAAAACTCCGTGATCGACTGGGACAAGTACGGCTGATTGAAATTGATCCGCAGGCGGATCCCCAACAGCTCGCTGACACCCCTGGCGACGTCGGAATATCCCGAGAAATCGCAGTAAATCTGGAAGGCAAAGAAATACGCGCCGCGCAGCAACATCCCCGAACTCATGCGGCCGGGATGGGCGAAAATTCTCGTCACTTCCGGCTCGAGCAAATCGGCGATGAGCACCTTCTTGGTGAAGCCCAACAACATCAAGGTCAGGCCGATGTTGACGCGCTCCCACGTCACCTTGGCCGGCGAGACGATCTGCGGCAAGAGATGCGCCGCGCGTTCGATGGGTCCGGCGACCAGCTGCGGGAAATACGCGACGTAGACAGCGTAATCCAAAAAGCGATCGGCGGGCTTGGTGTGACCGCGGTAGACATCGATGGCGTAGGACATCGACTGGAAGGTGTAGAAAGAAACACCCACTGGCAAAACAATCGATAGGACCGGCAGCGACGGAGAAAATCCGAGCACGTGCAGCAGCGCCCGAGCGGAGTCGGCGAAGAAATTGAAGTACTTGAAAAATCCCAGGATCGTCAGGTTTGCAGACAGGCTGGCAATGAGGATGAGTTTGCGCGTGCGGGCGTTCGTCGAGGCATAAATCGCCCGGCCGGCAAAGAAGTCGATATTGGTGGAGAGAAACAGCAGCCCGAGAAAGCGCCAGTCCCAGCAGCCATAGAAGAAGTAGCCTGCCACTAAAAGGAAGGAGTTCCTCCAGCTCTTCGGCAGCACACCGATGCCGATCAACACGATGGGGAGAAAACAGAGAAACGCGATGGAGTTGAACAGCATATCTCACGATCCGTGTGGCGATGGTGCCCCCAGCTCATGAATCATCTGCTGTAAGAGATCGGCGAATACCGGGCCGAGCTTGATCCATCCGATGTAGCTGAGGTGGTGCCAATCATTGAAATCCTCCGGCGGAAAGGAGTTGCGCAAATCGTGAAACTGCACATGCGGATACTTACTCGCCAGGTCGCGAAAGAATTCGACCTGCCCGTGGTTGTAAGGACTGCTCTCGTAATCCTTGACTAGCCAGGGGCTCTCCGGCGTGTTGACCAGCATGACGGCCACTCCGTGCTGCGAGAACTCTTTTACCAGCGCCGCGATCTCGGCGTATTCGCCGGTGGCCTGGAAGGGGCGGTCCCAAACGGCAGCAGTCCTTTGCTGGTAGAGCCGCGTATAGTGACCGAACGACGTGTCCGATTGGAGGGCCTCTTGCCACTTCTGGGCAAACTCTTCGCCGGTTGCGTCTCCCATGCGAAGAAAATCGGGAATTTCGTTCTGCTCAACCGGCGGGTAGCGAAACGGCGGCAGTTTGCCGTCAGACGCGCCTTGTGACGGGCTCTGCCTGAGCTTGAGTCCGAGAAGGCGCACGTCGTTGTTCCGGCCCGCCGCGCGCGGACACCAAGCGCTATCGGCCGCCACATCCAGAATGCCTTTCGACCCCGCCGGCAAGTTCAGGCGTGCCGTCTTCCATCCAGACTCGACCTCCACCCGCTCGGCGAGCGCTGCGCCGCGCATGGAAAAGTTCAGCGTCACGCTCCCGCGTTGACCGATCCAGGCGGGATCGATGTAGTATTCCAGGTCAAACGCCGAGGCATGCTCGACGGGCACGCCGAACCGTTGCTTCGTATATCCGTCCGAATAACAGCCGTAGCCGCCTCGAGGTGAGGAGCTGCGGAGCCATTGCGCCGCCACCCGGACGTGGTCCCGTAGGCAAGAACGGATCAGCCGCCGATAGCGATACACATTGCTGACGCCCGCCAGCGCCAAGTCGAGCTTACTGGACGCCGTCGAAATGTACGCGTGCCGCTCCCGCAGCGTGGTCCAAGGAGGCAGCAGGTATCGGATGTGCGGCTTGATGTCACGATGGAAGTTCGGGTCGATAAAGTCCACCAAGTTGAACAGGATCACCACGACATCCGGACGGACCTTCGGCAGCTCGGCAGCGAAGAACAGGTGGTAGTCCGACGGCTTCATCCCCGGCACCGAAATGCGGTGGATCTCCACGTTCGCAGGAGGATCCGCAGCCGCGATCAGCCCTTGCACCTGATACGGATCAAACGAACGCGTCACCGAGCTCCCGAATGCCAGAACGCGAACCATTCCCTCCGGCTTGGGCTCGTACAGGCGATGCACTCCGAGGAGGAATTGGTAGCCGTAGTCCGCATAGACGCCCGTGACCTTTGGAATTTTCCAGAAGAAGAGATTGAAGGTGCAGTCCAACAGCAAGAAGATAATCGGGATCGGGAGCCATATCTTCCAGAAGAGGGCGCCAGCCCGGGTGGCGGACGCACCCCCACTGTCCGTCTGCGGCGCTTTGCCGACTGATTTCAACCGCACGTCGCCTTCGAAGTCCTTGATCGCTTGCATCGCTGAATAAATCGAACTCTCAGCCCCGGCCGAAGCAGGAGTGCCTTCTCGATGTGACTCTTCGTACAACCTTTTCCCTCATCAGCGGCCTGCTGCACCTGCAGCCGAGAGCCCCAGGCGGTCCCGCCCATAATTCCCAGTTTGCACGGCGGCGCACCAGGTCTGGTGTTCGAGATACCAGCGCACCGTCTGCCGAACCCCGGCGTCGAAGTCGTGCCGCGGTTTCCACCCTAACTCACGCCGAATCTTTGTGGGATCAATCGCGTAGCGGCGGTCGTGACCCGGGCGGTCTTTCACAAATGTCTTGAGATCCTCATAATGGCGAACGTTTCGCGTTACTAGCATTGGATTGTCCGCCGGAGGCAACAGCTCCTCGAGAGCCGCGCAGATGTGGGTGATGACTTCCACGTTGGTCCGCTCGTTCTCGCCCCCAATGTTGTACCGCCCACCCACACGGCCCTGTTGCAGCACCAACAGGATCCCCTCGCAGTGATCGTGGACATAGAGCCAGTCACGTACGTTCAGCCCGTCACCGTATATCGGGAGCGGTTTGCCCTCGATCGCGTTCAGCACCGTCAACGGAATCAGCTTCTCCGGAAATTGATACGGTCCGTAGTTGTTCGAGCAATTGGTGATCAGGACGGGCAGGCCGTAAGTCTCGTGATAGGCTCGGACCAAATGGTCGGCCCCCGCCTTGGATGCAGCATAGGGGGAGTTCGGGGCGTAGGGCGTTGTTTCCGAGAACCGGCCACTTTCGCCCAGCGTGCCATACACCTCGTCGGTCGATACTTGCAGAAAGCGGAACGCAGCGCGCCCGTCCTCGTTCAACTCAGTTACATACACGCGTGACGCATCGAGAAGTTCGAACATCCCCACTAGGTTCGTCTCAATGAACGGCCGCGGGCTGTCAACGGAGCGATCGACGTGAGACTCAGCCGCAAAATTGATGACCCACGTCGGGCGGTGCTCCCGGAAGATTGTCTCCACGGCACGCCGGTCGGCGATGTCACCCTTCACAAAGGCAAACCGGGGATTGTTGAGCACGTCACTGAGGTTCAGAAGGCTCCCTGCGTACGTCAGCTTGTCGATGACGACGACACGTGTATCGGTCTGCGCCAGGGCCACGCGCACGAAGTTGGACCCAATGAAGCCGGCGCCACCGGTAACCAGCATAGTCGTCATAGGGCTCCATCCATCCGCGTCGCCATCGTACTCACAGTCGCTGGGTCTCCGACCACCGCCTGCATTTTCGATCTAGTGATGCGGCAGTGATTCGACCGGGTACGGGATTAGTTACGGCCGGTTCCGACCCGGGCGTAGATTCAACAGCCCGATCTTCCGGTCCTTGAAGTACTCAACCAGTGCGCGGTTCCGATCTGGTTCCATTTCGCGAGCCCAGACCATCGTGGCGCCGTCGATGTCCGCGTCGTTGTACACCCATTCTTCGAGCACCGAGTGGCCGACCGCCTCGGCTTCCCTCGCGCGCACGTATTCACCCCGAGGATTGCGCGGGGTATGGAACCAGCTGCACCGGTGACGAATCCTGGTCGCGTTCCAACAACCACACCTGCCGATCCTTGAAGTAGCGAATGAGATCACGGTTTCGATCCGGATCCATCTCGCGCGCCCACACCACCTTCGCGCCGATCGATGTCCGCCTCGTTGTACACCCACTCGTCAAGCGGATTATGCCGCGGACCGTAACGCACGATGACCAGATGGCGCTGGCCGTCGCGCTGGAGCTGCGCGAAGAGACGGGCACGTTGCAAGCTCCAGTCGCTTGGCTTGAGCGTGTGTGCCCGGGCACGGGTGATCACCCCCACGACACACAGCCCAACGATCGCCCACACGAGGAGTTGCCCGGCGGGCGAGCCCCGCCACCGCCACGCCCGCAGGTGGCGCATCGCCTGCACCAGGAGGACAAACAGCAGGCCGATGACCGGCGCGGCATAGTGCGGATTGAATCCGAACTCCGGTAGTAACCCGAGTGCAACTATCCCGCAGGTGAGCATCGCGAAGCCCATCCAACGGTCGCGCCACACACACGGCACCAGCAGCAGCAATGGCGTGAGCGCAAAACCGAGAAAGAACGCGCGCATCTCGTTGAAGTACCGCAATTTCATCTGTAGAAAGCCCGCGAGCGTATGCTGCTGCTCGTAGAAATCGCGCACCCAACCTGTCGTGTGGAAATCACGCATGACTTTGTGCCGATACTGCGGCTCGGGGCGCAAAGGTTGCCAGAGGAACAGCTCTGCTCCGTTGGAGTAGGTGGCCTCGTGAACCTGATACGGCATGAGGAACGGATTGCCGGTCACGCGCAAGTTGTAAAAGCCCATCGCGCCGGCGGTGATCCCGAGGACTACAAGAATCGGGAGCACCACTTGTCGCAGTGTCACGCTGACTGGCGGGCGCTCGCTGCTGCTCATCCACATCAGCAACGCCGCCCCTGCAGGTAGGCTCGCCAGCAGCCCTTCATACGGCCGGCTGTTTGCCAAGATCGCCAGCCCGAGCGCCAAAAGCACGGCATCCCGCGTCCGCACCTGGCCGATGAGTCGCCGCAACCCTCCGAATACAAGCGCGCCGCCCATCGCGGCAACCCAGCCGCCCCAGTAACTTTGGCTCCAGTCACCGGCGATGCCGATACGGAGAACCACAAGAAAACCACCCAGCAGCGCCCATCGTGGTGGCAGCCAGGCAAACAGCATCCAGGTGATCGCCGCGCACGCCAATCCCGCGCTCAGCCACACACCGGCGGCTGGGTTGCCGGTGAGCGCCTGCCCCAACGCCAAGATCAGCCCCTGCCCCGGCGGATACTTCGAGGCATAGGTCGGCTGCTGGATGATGTGGAAACTTTCAAAATGAACCCACAGTGGATGCGGCGGGTTGGTCAGGCGTCCGTGCGCGAAGGTGTCTGCGGCGAGCAGATAGCTGAACTCATCGTGGATCCTCGGCTGCGGCATGTGCACCAGCAGCGCCATGGCGGCGCTGCCGAGTGTTGCCGACAGCCCGACGATGACGATCGAGAGGCGGCGCCGCGCCGCGAGCTGGCGACAGCTCGTCTCCAGCCAGCGAAGCCAGCGTGTGGCGGCGCGCCATCGCACCGGTGGAGGTGGAGCGACCGTGACGAGCGGCTGTGCTTCAGAAACGTTAGGTTTCATTCTCGTTCAGCATCGCGTCCCGGAGGCGCGCCAACTGACTCCAGCGTAGTGGCTGAGGTGCACATCGGTAAAGCCGCGTGCAAACCAGTCGGCGACTTCCTCGCGCCGCAAGAATACCGTCTGCGGAGCGTTGAGCTTGTCGAAGACGTTGAGCATGTTGCGTGTGTAAGAGAGCCGTCGGAAGTTGCTCAGGTACCGAAAGTACGGAAGGAAGCGCAACGGCAGCAGGTAAATCGTGTACGCCGGCAGATACAGCGCAGCGGTGATCACGTACGACAGTGCCAGCAGCACCCGCTTCGGCCAACGTCCGTAGACGAGACGTTTGAGGGGTTCGACCACCGCACGGGTCAGGAAGTTCCCTTCGTAGGCGTAGACCCACACGATCATCCGCCCACCGGGTTTCACATGGCGGGCGATGTTCATGAAAGAGGCTCGCGGGTCGTCGGTGTGATGCAACACGCCGATCGAGTAAACCACGTCGAATTGGCGGCCCAGATCGACGGTGGCGAGGTCACCATCAACGGTTGAGATGTTGCTGTAGCCGCGGCACCTGCCCGCCGCCACCTCTGCGCAGTTCAGGTCGACTCCCATCACCTCGGCAGCCAGCGGTGCGATGAAGCGCATATGCTGGCCGCCACCGCATCCGGCATCCAGGACGGTCTTACCGCGAAAGCCCTCCATCGTGTTCGGGTAAATCCACTCCGTGAACAGCATCGCGCAGTCGTCTTCCAGGGTGCTCCATTGGAATACCCAGTCCGACTGCTTCACCTGTGTACTCACGGCTTCCATCCCCTGTCCGGGTCGCGCCGCTCAGTCGGCGCCACCCGGGAAAACTGGAGCTTGTCGACCAAGCTCTCCACCACGAGACCAAGCCCGACGAGCAGCACGCTGCACTCGACCACGAGCGTCACCACCAGGGCGAGGCGCGTCGCTCCCCAACTCAAGATCACCACGGGAATCAGCAGCGCGAGGTTCAAAACTGCGCCCATGAGAAACAGCTTGATCGGATTTAGTCGGACGGTGACCGATGCGATGATTTGCAGCGCGCGCAGGGCATCGCGAAAGTAGTTGACCTTCGATGTCCCCTCGCGCTTGCGATACTCGACCGGCACGTAGCTGACGGGAAGCGCGCGCATCATGAACAGCAAAGTGATCGAGGTCGTAAACGAGAACCCCGAACTCATGTAGGGCAACAGCGGAAGAACAGCGTCGCGTTCGAAGATCCGCATGCCGGAATTCACGTCGGGCACCGCGCGACCGACGATGAACTCGGTGAGACTCTTGAACAGCCAGCGGACGAAGCGGATGCGAACGGAGCGGGCGTAGTGTTCGCCTTGTCGCTGACCCACGATCATGGCCACGCCCCGCCGGTACTCTTCAAACAGCTGTGGCAAAGCATTGATGGGATACGACCCGTCGGCATCGACGATCGCGATCGCGGGAAACTGGGCGTGGCGGATCCCGCGCATCAGCGAATACCCGTAGCCGCCATTCTCCACATTGCGTAGCACAGTCACGCCCGCAGACTCAGCGATGGCCCCGGTTTGGTCCCGGCTGCAATCGTCGACGACGATGATCTCGTGGGCGACACCGAGGCGGTTGAGCATCGCCTGCGTCTCGTCGAGAACCGCACGGACACTGGCCTCCTCATTATACGCGGGGATGACCACACTAAGGCCGGCTCCCCGAGCGCTCGGCGCGGTCGCCTGGGTCGCTGCGCTACTCATCGTGCCGTAGCCAAGCAGATGACGGACAGACTGAAGCGGGGCGAGATCGCACGCTCGAGGCGGCGTGCTATCGGCACGACCCACGGATCGAAAAGGCGTACCTGGGGAACCGTGCCGCGGTTGATGCTCCCCATTCGCAGCAGGCGATAGTTGACATACCAGCCCACGGCACCAATCATGTTGAAGTAGCGTACCTGGTTCACCTGGAATCCTGCTGCCTCCATCTTGGCGCCTAGCTCCCGCTCCCTATAACGCCGGTCGTGGCCGACCTGCTCGTCAAACGATCCGTACAGCCAGCGATGGGCCGGGACGAGCACCGCCGCCGTGGCACCAACCGGCAAGAGTCGGTGCAGGGTGCGCAACACGCGCTGATCGTCCTCGATGTGCACCGGGTGAACTCGCCGACGCCGCAGCCGATCTCGATGACCCGTGGGCTTAGATGCGACGCGTTGACCTCAAGCTGCCGGCGGGAGTAATTTTCGGCCCCCTCCATCGCAGTTGAGGACACGATAGGGGGCTTGGCCGTTTCCGCCTCCGGGCAATTGCCAGCTGGTGTCACGATTGTGCAAATCTATCCAGAAAGCCTCCGGCGATGCAAATCCCGGGCTTCAGGCGCGTCCGCTCACCTCAGGCCGGGTCAGCCAGCCGTACTCCCGGATAAAGTCGGCACCATTCCGCCAAGGCCACTAGGCTCCACAGTTTCAGGCCGTGATCTCGCACGTGCGCGGCGTGTTCTTGCTCAACGCGATCGAGCACCGCTGCGGCAAACGTCCCAGGTAGCGCCTCCTGCAAGAAATCGAGCTGAGAACGGACGTACTCGCGCAACGGTCCCGCAAACCATGCGGAGAACGGAGTCTGGAATCCTTCCTTTTTGGCCGCGGCCAACTCGGGACCGATGAGCGCGGCCCCCATCCTGCGCAACGGCAGCTTCGAGACGCAGGTTTCCGGTTGTGCCAGCAGCGTCGCAAAGGCGAATTCGACCAGCCGTGAGTCCAGCAGGGGCGAGCGCGCTTCGAGCCCGCTCGCCATCGTGGCACGATCCACCTTGGCGAGGATGGAATCGACCAGCCAAGTGGTGATGTCGGCGTAGATCGCCGTCTTAACGAGCGGCCATCCGCATTGCGACCGGAAACGGCTGCTGTATTCATTCCATTCCTGGAAACTGGCGGAGCGGCCTGCCAGCAGCGCATCGACTTCGGCATGCGACCAAATGGTGCGCCAGCTTGCATGCGCACGGCTCAGCGAATCGGTGGTGGCTTTGAGGAAACGCACGAGCAGCATCGAGGTCGCCATCTTGTGGGGGTTCACCGGCAGCCGATCGGCGAGCGACGCCGCCAGGCCACGCAGCGGCCGTGGCACAAACTGGGTGTACAACGCCGCGATTCTGAGCGCCCGGTACGTGACGTACCCACCCAACAGCTCGTCGCCACCATCACCGGTCAAAACGACCTTCACGGCACGCTTGGCCTCTCGAGCCAATTTGGCGAGCGGAATCATCGACTGATCTGCAAGCATGTGGTCGGCGCTCAGCGTCAGGTATGGCAGGAGGTCCGGCACGTCTTGGGGGTGGCAGACAATCTCATGATGCTCGGTACCGAGATGGGCGGCGATTCTGGCCGCCTTCGGCCGCTCATCGTAGGACCGGTCCTCGAACCCCACGCTGAACGTGTGCTGCGGTCGGCTCCCCTCACGTTGGGCAAGGGCCGTGATCACCGCGGAATCGATTCCTCCGCTCAAGAAGATCCCGACGGGCGCATCACTCACCATGCGGTCACGGGTAGCACGTAACAAAATCTTCTCGAACATGCGTTGGACGTCGCCGCTCTGCTCAGCGCGCACCGCGGCAAGATCCCAGTACTGTCCTGTTTCCGTCCGGTCGGAGGCGCACTGCATCCAGCCGCCCGCCGGCAGCTGCTCCACATCCCGAAAGATCGTCTTCGGCCCGATAATGTAATTGAGGAACAGATATTGGCGCAGCGCCGCCGGCTCGATGACCGGCGCAGCCACTCCGAGGCTCACCAGCGGCCGGAGTTGTGATGCGAAAGCCAGCGTCGTGCCTCTGCGGGCGACGAATAACGGCTTCTTGCCCAAGCGATCGCGGGCGAGGAGCAACGTCTTCGACCGGTCATCCCACAGGCCAAAGGCGAACATGCCGTCGATGCGCTCCAGCACGCCCCGGCCCCACTCTTCATACCCATGGATGATCACCTCAGGGTCAGTCGTGGACCTGAAGACGTGTCCCAGTCGCTGCAGCTCCGTGCGCAGCTCCCAGAAGTGATAGATCTCCCCGTTAAACGTGATCCAAATCGTTCCGTCTTCGTTGCTCATCGGCTCGTGACCGGCCGCCGACAGATCCATGATGCTGAGACGGCGGTGGCCGAGCATGATCTGATCCGACTCGTACCAGCCCTCGTCATCAGGGCCGCGGTGGGCCAGCTGACTGAGAGCTGCGCGTCCCACTTCGCCCGATATGCCAAGCGGACGCGGATTCACCACTCCAAGGATGCCACACATCGTCCTGTGAGTTCCTTCTTATCCGCTATTTCTTGCTGGCGATCGTAACGAGTGAAATCCCGAACGGCATGTGTCTGCTCTCGATCCGTCGCATCACTGGAACTACAAACGAATCGAAGAACGCGATCTCCGCTGCTGCGCCGGCGTGAGGAACCTTATGGAGTACCCGATACGAGATAAAATATCCAATCGCTCCTATAATATTGAAATAACACTGTTGTAAATCAAATGTAGACCCATTCGATACACTTCGAATGAGTTGCCTCATGTATTTCTTTGTGTAGCGGCGGAAATGACCACCAGCTACATCGAATGGAGTAAATAGAAACCTATGTGCAGGGACTAGCAGAAACAGAGTAGCACCAGGCTTGAGCAAGCTCAGGATGTGCTCCAAAGCCGCTTGATCGTCCTCGATATGCTCCAGAACATTCATGCAAATGATATTGTCAAATTCGCCTTGAATCCGTCTCGCGTCTACGCACTGAAATTCCAACGCAGGATGGCTGATCGTGGCACGGCAATACTCAATTGCATCTGCGGATACATCGATGCTCAAGAGCCGTTCAGGTTTGCCTCGATCCAAGATCCGACGGGTGAAAGTACCCACGCCGCAACCGATCTCCAGCACCTGTCCGGTCAGGTACCGCTCGAAAAGGCTGCACGTCCAATCGCTGTAGTTGTCTGCTTCGGCCATCTGGCTCGCGGAGCGGAACAGTTTCTCATCCATGCCGAGACTCCGCTTGCAGGTTTCCATTCTTCTGTCCGTTCAGGCGGTCACCGCGGTACCGCATGACGCGGACGGGCGCCCCGGCTGCAATTGCGAAGGGCGGCACGTCTGCATTCACGACTGACCCGGCACCGATGACCGCGCCCTGGCCCACGGTCACTCCTGCTAGGACCACAACGTTGCAGCCGAAGTAAACATCGTCTTCCACCCGGATGCGAGCTGGCCTTCTTTCTTGGAACCAGATCAATTGATCGGGATCCTCAAACCCATGCTCGTCGCTGAAAAAAGTGCAACGGTGCCCGATCAGGACACGGTCCCCAATGGTAATGCCGCCAAAGCCGTTCAGGTGGATGTCTTCATTCAAGGAACTCGCACCGATGGAAATGCGTTCCGGCCACCAGATTGTCACCCCAGGCCTGATCCACATCGTGGAGATCTTTTTCATAAAGAGCTTCAGCGTCAGGAAGCGAAGCAGGTCTCCCGCAGGACTGGGGAGGTACTTGACGATCCCCCACACGGTTTGGAAGCAGCCCACCCGCAGGTAGGTTCGAATATCGTACCGCATAAGTATTCCTTAGCCTCGGGTTCACCGGAAGCCAAGCACGCGAAAGCTGCCCGCCAGCTTCCGCGCCGAAAAGCGAGTCACAATGCCACCGGACTCCGACTATCACCGGTGCTCTCCCCCCTCTACCGTCACGACGGGCGTAGACCTGAATGGCGTTGAAGCGGCGGGCTGGTGCGATGCCGCGGAGGCATCTCGCTGCGGTTCACGGCGCACAAGCGTCGCACCCAGCACGGCGATTACCGGCGCCGCTTCACTGCTGTTGACGGTCATGCACTCTCAACCTCGCTATGAATTTGACGCGCAGCGGCCAGCGAAGAATACAGCACCTCCGCAGGCACCTTCGCGAACATGTTCGTGGGGGCGTCTTACCACCGCGACCAATGAAGCTCCGTGCCATGGCAGCACACCATCGAGCCGGCGGAACAGCCAGGTCAAGTGGTTGACTGCTTTGAGCTGCACCTTGCTGAAGTGCCGGCGCTGGAGCACGCGAACGTTGAACCACCGAACCGGCGTGGTGATGCGATTGAACTCGAAAATCCGCTCCACTGTTAAGCCGGCGTCCTTGATCGCCGCTCTGAGACCGTCCGGTGTGTACCGCCGGTGGGGGCCGAACACTTCGCCCGGGGTGCCGTAGAGCCTGGGGTTCTGCGGCACCAGAAGGATCGCCCTTCCCCCTGGCTCCAGCGCCGTCCGAATGTTCCGCAGAGCCTGCGCTTCGTCCTCGATGCGCTGCGGCATGTCGAGACAGATGACGGTGTCATACTGGCCTGCGATCGGAGCGAAATCTTCCTCGCGGCGCAGGTCAATTCGCCGCACGCTCACATACGGCTTGCCCTCGGCGAGATTGCGCAGGTAGCGCAGATGATGAGGGTTGACATCGGACGCAGTATACTGATCGCGTGGCACCAGCGTTCGCATCAGGTTGCCGATACCAGCGCCGATCTCCAGCACACGCCCACCGACGTACGGTCGCACCGTGTCCGCCATCCACCGATTGAATTTTGGCACGCCCAGCAGCCCCGACAAGATCTTCGAGCCCTCAGGTGGCCGGTACATGTCGTCCACGAGCCACCAATGAATCATGGCCTGGACGGCAAGCAGTGCGTCTCGAAACCCGATCTTCTTGCCTTCTTCGTACGTGCGCCCGGCATAGGAGATCGGCACCTCGAAAATCCGTGCACCACGTTTAGCCAGCTTGAAGGTCAGCTCAACCTCCAACCGAAAATCATGACTGCGAATCGGAATCGACTGTAGCAGCTCTGTGCGCACCACCTTGTAGCATGTTTCCATGTCGGTCAGGTCCAGATCTGTCAGCAGGTTACAGCAAGCGGTGAGGAGCCAATTTCCGATCGCGTGCCGGTAGTACAGCACACGGCGATAACCGGAGGTCAGAAAACGCGAGCCATACACGGCATCAGCGCCACCCTCTACGAACGGCACCATCAGCCGCCCTAAGTCCTGCGGGTTGTATTCCAGGTCGGCGTCCTGGATTACAGTCACCGAACCCTGTGCGCGAACCACGCCGGTGCGCACCGCCGCACCCTTTCCGCAGTTTCGCTCGTGTTCAATGTACGTGATTCGGTCCGATTGCTGAGCAGCCAATGAACGGAGGACCTCGCGTGTACCATCGGTCGAGCCGTCATCAACAACGATTAGGTCGAGCCGGCTGATCAGTGGGCTACGGACATCGAGCACGCGACGGATGGCCTCGGCCACGAGGTAGCGCTCGTTGTACACCGGCATTACAACCGACAGCCATTCACCCATTGGGAAACCCAATCACTTCTAGGGACCGCCATCGCGCTGATAGATCGTGATCTGCGGGCAGAGCCCCGTGGTTGACAGGTGCAACAGCCGCGGATGCTGCCGAAAGGTCGCAACCGACCGGTACCCCAAAGTGCCCAGTTCGAGGGCCTCAACGAACTGAGCTGCATCGGCTACTGGCAACGCGAACGTCCGCGTCTTCTGCCAGTCGGGATTCCACACCTGCGAGATGGTGTCGTGTGATGCGGAGCTCACCACCACGAAATCCGGCTGCCGCTTCCGAAACTCCGCGATCGAGCGTTGTGGCATCTCGATGAAGCTCACGTTCAGGCGACGTGCAAACCGCGGTAGGTACGTCGGTTTTTGATAGGTCTCGCCGCGTGCCCCGTCCGAGAGGTGGGCCTGAATCCAGCGCTCCGCTTGACGACGCGAGTCGTTGCGCAGCAACAACGTCAGCTCGATACCACGGGCGACGCCCAACAGGGATAGAGCCCCGATCACCGACAGCACGCCCAAACGCATGAGCTTGCGCTGCGCGTGCCTCCCCAGTTCCTGCATCAGAAAAGCCGCTGCTGGGATAACCGCGACGACGAATAACGGCATACAGTACCGTATCCGAATTGCGCCCTGCCCCCGTAGGGACAGGTAGTAGTAGCCCAGCATCGGCAGCAACAGCCACGCGACCCGCCGTGGTGCCCGCCATACGACGACGGCCATACCCACGACAATGAGGCAGGTCAGCGGCACTCCCAATCCGCTACCCATCGCCGCCGCCAGTTGCCGGAGGTGCGTCAATTCATACGCCCCCTTGAACCAATGGAACTCCACCGGCTTCAACGGCGCTGCGATCGGCTTCAGCGGGTGTCCGAGCAGAAACGCCAGACGCGCTACGAACCCCAGCGGGTTGAACAGGATGTTGTCCGCCACCAGGACCGTCACCACAGCAGTGGCAGCCATAGCCAGCGCCGGCGCGCTCCACCACGCCCGCGCGGTCCCGTGTGTGTGCGCGCGTGCCGCCAAAGCCAAGAACGGCAGCGGCAGCAAAAACCCGAACGCCTGCTCTTTGGTGCACATCGCCATCCCCGCAGCCAGTCCGAGTCCGGTCCACGGCAGCTTTGCGTCGGTTTCGCCGGCTATCATCGCACAATAGAGCGCCAGGGTCAGCCAGAAGACGTAGCTCGCGTCAACGTTGCTGGTGTGGGCGTAGTAGACGACCGGGTAGCAGGTCGCAGCGAACCAGGCCGCCAGATAGCCCGTGCGCTTGTCAAAGAGCCGCCGGCTGAGACCGTACACCAGCGCGACGGTGGCAACCACAAATGTGACATTCAGCACCCGCTGTATCAGGGCGAGGATGAGCAGCGCGTGCTCCGGTTTGCTGAGGCCGTACGGGTAACTTGAACTGAGCTGATGCACCTGCTTCGTGACGAACAGATACCCCAGGTACGGCGAGAGGGCAGCACTCAACAGCAGCGGATAACCGAGCGGATACTTGAAATAGAACCACCCGGAATTCCACGAGCTGAAGGATCGACGCACGATCCCGAGCGCGATGAGCGGCTCCATCGCGTCAACGGTCCACGAATGCGTCCAGTCATTGGTGCCGAACGCCAGCCCCCAGTCGAGTTGGTACAAACCGAGGGCTGCACTGCACGCCAGTACGAGGAAGAGGTGGTGCTCCGAACGAAGGTACCTTGGCACACTAGACATCGCCAACTATCGACTATTGGTTATCGACGATGTCACGCTTCAATCGACATCGCCCCGCGCACGCAACTGCGCGCGGATCACCGGGCCCATCTCGGGCGCCTGCCCCTCGCCTTCGAATTTCTCGACCGATGCGAGCCAGTCGAACAGCTGGCGCCGCAAGCGCTCGGCGCGTGTCGGCTCGCGTTCGAACAGGTTGTTCTCTTCGCCCGGATCCGCGATCAGATCATAGAGTTCGTTGGCCTCGGCCGATTGCCAAACGAATTTCTCCCGCTTCGTGCGGATGGCTTTCTGGCGTACGTCGAGACCGCGGATATCGCATTCCGGGAAGCGGCGCCGGAAGGCTGCCAGGTCGGGGCGGAAGCATTCGGAGATGGTGAACCCCGGTCCCGGCGTAGCGTGTCCGTCCTCCAACAGCGGCCGGCCTTCAAGCTTGCCGGCGTCCTCGGTAACGTCGACCATGCGGAGGATGGTCGGCATGAGGTCGGTCGTCTGCGCCAGTTCGTCCACAACGAATCCCCGAGGCACACGCGCCGGGCAGCGCAGCAGCAGCGGCACGCGCAGCACGGTATCGTATAGCAGGGACTTGTGCCCCATGGTGGCGTGCTCACCGAGGCTCTCGCCATGATCGGCGGTGACGATGAACAACGTCCGGTCCCATTGTCCCTGCGCCCGCAAGAAGTCGGCGATCTCACGCAACCGCATGTCGACGTAGCGCAACCCGCCATCATAAAGCGAAGCGAGAATAGCGAAATCTTCCTCGCTCATATCGAGCTGACGCACGAGGTACTTGTTGCTGTCCTGGTTGACCGTGCGCACGCGCGCCGCGGTCACGCCACGCGGCAGGAACATGCGATCGTAGGGCCGCCGTGGCTCAAACGGCAAATGCGTTTCGTCGTAGTGCACGAAGGCGAAAAACGGCTGCTCGCTGGCTGCCAGCCACCGCTGCAACGCGTGGTTTGTCCGCCGCGCACCGGCATCATTGCGGCGCAAGAGCGTGTCACTTGCCTTGCGGCCATAGAAAACCGCCCGCGCCGCAACACGGTTGTGATAGCGCTGCGTAAAAAAGGCGTCGAACCCGCGTCCGAAGCCGGTCTCGGGGCTCACCCACGGGCCGGTGCAGAACGCCGCGGTCCGGTAGCCGGCCGCCTTGAGGCGCTCGGGAAGCGTCTGGTGTTGCGCCCAGAGGAAGCGGTTTTCATCAGTCGCGCCGTGCGTCGCAGCGTACAGCCCGGTGAACAATGACGCGTGTGCCGCCAAGGTCGACGGTGCGCTGGCGATCATGTTCGAGAACCGCACCCCCTCCCGGGCCACCTGATCGAGAAACGGCGTGGTTTCCCGGGTGTGACCGTAACACGACAAGTGATCCGCACGCGCGCCGTCCAGGACCACCAGTATGACGTTCAAGCGTTCAGCCATCACTCTCAACCCGCCCCACAATTGCGGGATTTCTGATCACAGTTGCCCGGCCAAGTCCACAGCTCTTCGCGCCGCAATCGGCATCACGTCTCGCGGCACTTACGATGCTTCCTGTACGGCCTTGGCTGCTGCAACCCCGTGGCCTGCGGTGAGTTCCAGGTATAGTCGCTCCATCTGCCTCACCATCGCCTGCGCCGAGAATTCCTCCTGCACGATCCGTCTTCCCAAGCGGCCCATCTCGCGGGCCCGCATCGGCTGCGCCAACACTTCGCTGATCGCCGCCGCCAGCGCCTCGGGATCTTTGGGCGGCACCAGGAGGCCGCTGTGGCCGTGTCGCACCACCTCGCCGGTGCCTCCGACATCGGTAGCCACCACCGGCTTCTCCATCGCCATCGCCTCAAGGATGGCATTCGACATGCCCTCGTCGTGCGATGACAGCACGAACAGGTCGAATGCCGACAGCACTTCCGGCATGTCGCTGCGCCGACCGAGCAGGTGGAGATCATTCTCGATCCGGCCCTCCTCCACAACGGCGCGGAGCGCGGCGTCGATCTCCACTTCACCGCCGATGGCCACCTGTACGCCGGGATGTCGCTTACGCACGAGTACCATCGCGCGCAGGAACTCTTCGACGCCCTTGCGCACGCGCATACGCGTGATGATGCCGACGACAGGACGTTTTCGATCCAATCCGACCCGCGCCTTGTAGTCGCCCGCTGCCAATGGCTGAAATCGCTCGCAATCGACCCCGCTGGGAATCACCACCATCTTCTCACGCGGGCAACCTTCATTGTCGTGAACGAAATCGCGCACGGCTTCGGCGTTGACCGTCACGCAGTCGGCAAGCCAGTTCCCCATTCTCGCTCCAGCGAGCTCGAGTCCACGCCGCTCATGGCAGCCACGCTTGCTGCACAGCATCACCGGCACGCGCGCCAAGCGGGCGGCTAGCGACCCGATTGCGTTCGCCCGCAGCAGGTAATTGTGGACGATCTCGACGCGCTCGCGACGCAAGTAACTGGCGAATCGTCGCACGGCAGCCAGCGTCTGCAGCCCCTTGAACCCTCGCCGCACGCCGCCGTCGATGACCGGAACCTCGAGCGCGCTCACGGTGTCGAGCAACGCCCCCTCCCCCGTCAAACAATAGAGGACGGGACTAAATTGACGCCGGTTCAACAAGCGGAGCACTTGCACCAGATGCGTCTGGCTGCCGCCGACGGGAATCGCCTTGATCGCGTAGACGATGCGGATTGGCTCCATGGTTCGCTCCGCATTATTAATGATGCCGAAGCTCTGTGGCACTAGAAGAGGTGGCGAGCAGATCTATTGCGGCTTACCTGACAGGCGCTGCGGCGCTCAACACAGCGGCGTCAGGCGATACAGGCAACAAGGGCGGCCTGGCACATGTCGAGGTCACGTCAATAGGTGTGTAAACGAGATCAGGCAGCAAGTGCCCGCTCCCAGTGCTGCTTCGGCAAGCGATAGCAGGTCAGCATCCACTGGCCATTGCAGCACAGCGTCTCGTCGGCCTTCGGGGAGGGCTTGCCGTACCGCGCCGCGAAGCGTCTCAACCTCCGGCGCTCCTCCTTGCTTTCTCCGATCATGGCGGTGTCCTCCTTCCTGCCGGTCCTTCCCCCGGCATTGGTTTCGTCAGCCGGAAGATCTACACCGCCCTTTCTCTATTTCCACACCCATTGCTCAGGGCCCCGGAGCAGGGCATATATCTCTTGGACACCCCTTCGGAGGTACCACCTCGATCGGTACCTTTCTTTGGAATTCCAATTCTTGTCTGCCGGTCGACGTGGTGCTGTAATTGTTCACCCACCAGTTGTAATTCATAGGGCCACTACCTGAACCACTAGCCCACACCTGAAAGGTCCGCTTGTTGCAGAGCGTCAACGAATACCCCGGAGGGACAGATAGGCTACCAGGCCAAAAGTTAACAGCCCCACCAGGCTGGCCAGCAATATTCAGAGTGATCGTACACGCGCCACTCTTATTTTCCAACGTGACACACAGGAATGCGTTTTTGATGCCCGAATAAATCATGAATCCTGGCAAGGCAGGACCGCAGGAAGCAGGATCATCTACGCTGGCGGGCCCACCAATCGTCTGCGCCCTCGCACTGGTCGCGCAAATTGCCGATGCCAGCACTCCTATGACGAGCACTGAACGGAACGACGCTAGGCCTGCGGTAGCACTCATGATTTTCCCCTTCTTCTGCCAGGGCTGCACCTCTGGCCGTCACCGATGGCATCAACAGATAGACACGCCCTTCCGCCTTTTTCCAGCACTTTCTTTACCTCTCCTCTCGCGTCGGCGCCGCCTGCGCGGCGCTGGCGCTCAGCCACAGACTCAGAATCACGGCGATAAACCGTGGGACCGAGGTGTCCCAGAGAAACGAACCAGGCGCATAGATACCTCCATCACTTTCGTCTCAGGCGTTGCCCTTCAGAACAGGGTGTAGATAAACGGTCCCAGCGCCGAACTCTGCGCAGTCACCATGAGACCGCCGAACACCAACAGCACGAACACCATGGGGATCAGCCACCAGAGTTTCCGCTGCCACAGGAAGCCCATCAGCTCACCCGCAATTCCAAACCGTTGACGTAACCCTTCAGTGAGTTTCATTGCGCGTTACTCCTGTCTGTTGAGTCGGCACCAGCCGGTGCGCCTCAAGAAAGTGTGCTAATTCGTTCGCCGCCAACCGATGGCCGGCGACGGTCCAGTGCCCGTCGTGATGATAATGCAGCGGCGCGCCGGTGCCGGCAGCGGCGCGGAAGGCCGGCGCCAAGGCCAAGCACGGCACCCCGTGTTGTGCGCACCACGCCTCCATCCGGTGCTGCGGCGCATCGAGATCCCATGGTTCGTTCTGCATTCGCGGATGTGCCGCGACGATCTCCTGCCACCACTGCGGATAGATCTGATCGCGCGTGGACAGCACCGCAATGGCGAGTTGCGCTCCACCGGCGCTGACATCGCGTTGGAGTCGCCGCAGCAATTGCTCCGTGCGATCCCACGCCTCTTGCCACGCCGGCTGGAGTGACGGGGCATAGATCCCGTAGTCCACAGGTAGGCCGTCCTGCTCCGGCGCCGCGCGAACCGCTTCTGCTTTGAGTAACCGGTGCTGCACCAAGCTGTGGGCCAGCTGCGGATGCCCGATCAGCAGAACTTGCCGGAGGTAGTGGTACGCCGCCGAGCGCGCCAGCAACCCACGCCACCCCTCTGGCGGCGTCCGGGGGCCCTCAGCCACCACTTTCTGTAGCGCCCCGTCCGGCGTGTACACCGGCTTGAGCGTCTCCTCCAATCTCGAGCTGTTGTTCTTCACGTCGTTTCCGGGATAGAAGGCCAGCAAGACCAGATCCGGTTGGTAGCGCTTGCCCTCGCGCTCGAAATACAGCAGCTCGCTGGCCGTGCCGTAGCCACTGACTCCGGCACTGACGACCTCGACGCGTCCACCTTCGCCATCAACGTTGAGTCGCTGCTGCAGTAGCCGTGGGAAGGTCGCTTCGAGCGGGACATGCATGGCCTCGACAAAGGAATCGCCGAGCACCAGGATACGGAACACTCCGGCCGGCTTGACGTACTGATGCTCGACATCGCGCAGGCCCTCACGATTAATCTGCACCGGAACGAGGAATTCGCGATCCTCCTGCGTCCACCAGCCGCGGTACCCTGGCACCAGCCGTAGGCCCAACACCGCGTCGGGTTCCCAAAAGCGGTCTGGCACCAGATGCTGCCATCGCGCCCCCACCTCCAAGAGCACGCAGGCGAAGGCAATTCCACCCAGCGCGAGAAGCACCCTCGCCAGCAGCTCGCGACCGCGCTTCATGGCGCTCCACTTTCTACTGTGCCGGCACGATACGGTGCGCGCGCAAGAACTCGGTAACCAGCCGCGCAGCCAGTTGATGTCCGGCGGCGGTCCAATGCCCGTCGTGATGAAAGTGGAGTGGCGGGCTACCGCCGGCCGCCGCCGCGCGAAATCCCACCGTCAGGTCGACACACGGCACGCCCTGCGCTTCACACCAACGCAACAGACGCTGCGCCGGTCCCGCCAAATCCCACTGCCGTCCGCCCATCGCCGGATACGCCGTCATGGTCTCCGCCCACAGCTCCGGATATATCTGGTTGCGGCTCGGAACGATGGCGACGACCAACTGCCGCCCCGCTGCCGCCACCGCGTCGCGCATGTCGGTGAACAAGCGTTCCGTGTGCTGCCAGGCAGCAGACCACTCGGCGTCCGGCTGCGGCGCGTATACCCAGTAGTCGAGCGGCACGCCGTCGTGCTCCCGCATGCCGTGCCGACCAACGGCTTGTGTGAACCCGAGTCGATGCAACAAGCCCATGATCTCCGGGTGGCCGAGCAACAGGCCACGGGCGTACCGATACGACTTGAGGGCCCCGCCCCATCTCTCGGTGTGCGACACATCTTCGCTCTTGGCCGCACCCACACGCAGCAAGCGACCATCGCTGTCGTACACCGGAGGCAGCACGTATTCGAGCGTCGGACTGTTGTTCTCAACGTCATTTTCCGGGAAGAAACACACCACGATGATGTCTGGATCGTACCGTAGCCCCTCTCCTTTCAAGAACAGCATCTCGCTGGCGGTGCCGTAGCCGCTGACCCCTGCACCGATCACCTCCACACCGTTGCCAAGAAGCGCTTGTAAGCGGCGCGCCAGCGTCTGCTCGAGCGGTACCTGGAAGGCTTCAACGAACGAATCACCAAGCAACAACAGGCGCGTGACACCCGGCAGCTTCGTGTAGGTGTGCTCGACATCGCGCAGCCCCTCATGGTTGATTTGTATTGGGACAAAGAACTCGCGTTCCTCCGCTGTCCACACTCCGGTCTTGCCCGCCTTGTGCCGGGCCCCCAACACCGGGTCGGGTTCCCACAATTGGTCCGGCACCAGACGCAGCCACCGCACCCCTGCTTCCAGCACGGCCAGGCCCAGGAAGAGGCCGATTACGGCGAGCCCGGCACCTGCCAGCCACTCGCGCCCGCGCGTCATTGGTCCTTCCGGATCACGCAATTGCCCAAGACGACGGCGTCCATACCACTGCGACAAAACGTGCTGAACGCGTCGGCCGGTGTCGTCACGATCGGCTCACCTTTCAGGTTGAACGAGGTGTTCAGGACAACAGGCACGCCGGTAGCCTGGCCGAAGCGCTCGATCAGGCGGTAGTATAGGGGGCTTTCCGTCTTGTGGACTGTCTGCAGCCGCGCCGTGCCGTCGACGTGCGTAATCGCGGGCAGGATTTCCCCCTGTCCCTCCTTCACGTCGACAACGTAAAGCATGAATCGCGCCGGATAATGCTTGCCTGCCTCGGGAAGATCGAAGTATCGTTCCGCACAGTCCGCCAGCACCGAAGGCGCGAAGGGACGAAAGGGCTCGCGGAATTTGATCTTCACGTTGACGATTTCCTTCATATCGTGGCGGCGCGGATCGGCAATAATGCTACGCGCCCCCAGGGCCCGCGGCCCCCATTCGAATCGGCCTTGCGACCAGCCTACCACATGCCCGGCTTGCAGCTCCTCGACCACGGTATCGAGTAGATCCTCCTCGCGGGAATATGTCTGGTGCCGCGCGCCGCAGCCGCGCACAAAATCGTTGACCTGACCCTGCCCGTACTCCTGTCCCCAGTAGGCGTGCCGCATGACAAACTCGCGCGGCTTGCCGAGCGCGCAATGGTGCACGTAGAGGGCAGCCCCCAGAGCCCCGCCGCCGTCACCCGCCGCCGGCTGCACGAACACTTCACGGATCGGAGTCTCGCGAATGATGCGGCCATTGGCGACGCTGTTCAGTGCGACGCCGCCCGCCAGACAGATACGGTCCAGCCCGGTTTCGCGGTGCAGGGTGCGCACCATGCCCAGCACGATCTCCTCCGTCACCTGCTGAATGCTGGCGGCGACGTCAGCGTAATACTGGTTCTTCGCCGCCAGCTCCGCGTAGTTCGACGGCTTGGGCTCGAAGTAGGACGGGTAGCCCGATCTCTCGGTAAAGAAGTGCCACGACGGGTCACGCGGCGCGCCAAAGAGATCGGTAAATTTGTCATTATACGTTCGCGTCGACGAGTGGTGGAAGCAGAAGTAGTCCATGTCGAGCCAGAAGCTGCCGTCCGACTCCAGGTGGATGAGCTTGTAGACCTTGTCGACGTACCGGGGCGTGCCGTACGGGGCCATCCCCATCACCTTGTATTCGCCCTCGTTGACCTCGAAGCCGAGGAAGGCGGTGAAGGCGCTGTAGAGCAGACCCACCGAGTGCGGGAAGCGGATCTCACGCAGCAGCTTGATCTCGGTACCCTTACCGCGCCCCATGGTCGCGGTGGCCCATTCACCGACGCCGTCGATGGTGAGAATGGCGGCTTCGTCGAATGGCGAACACAGAAACGTGCTGGCCGCGTGCGACAGGTGATGTTCGGTGAACAGGATGCGGCTGGCCGGGATATCCAACTCCTGCCGGATCAAGTTCTTCACCCAGAGTTTGTCCAACAGCCACGTCGTCATGGCGTCGCCGAAGACTTTCCACGACTTTGGCACCACTTGTACGGCGGTGCTCAGAATGCGCTCGAACTTGACGAACGGCTTCTCATAGAACACGACGTAGTCGAGATCCTCAGCCGAGATACCCGCGGTAGCCAAGCAATACTGGATCGCCAGGCGCGGGAAATCGGAGTCGTGCTTCTTTCGGCTGAAGCGCTCCTCCTCGGCCGCCGCAATGAGCTCACCATCGACAAGGAGTGCGGCCGCAGCGTCGTGATAGAAACAGGAGATACCGAGTATGCGCATGCGTTAGTGTCCCTTCGCGAGATCCTCGTAGATTGCCGACATCGTGGCAACTTGGCGCTGCAGACTGAAGCGCTCCCGCGCCCACCCCTGAGCCCGCTGCCCGACCTGCCGGCGCAGCGTCGGGTCTTGCAGCAGTGGGATCAGCCGTTCGGCCAGGCGGGCGGGGTCTCCCGGCGGTGTCAGGAAGCCGGTTTCACCGTCGCCGATCAACTCCGGCACTCCTCCGGCAGCGGTAGCCACCACCGGCTTGCCGAGCAGCATACCTTCGAGAATCACTCGCCCAAACGGTTCCGGGCGCACGGAGGTGTGCACGACGACGTCGAGGGCGTTCATCACGTCGGCGATATCGCCGCGGAAGCCGGTAATGGAGAGACAGCGACCCAAGTCCAACTCGCCAATCCGTACTCGTAGCTGCTCGCGGTACGCAGCGCCAGCCCGATGCACGCCGCCGATGATCAGCGCGCGTGCCTGTGGTACGGCGCGCACGACCTGCGCCATGGCCTCAACCAACACCGCCTGCCCTTTCCACTCCTGCAGGTTGCCGATCACACCCACACACGGCGCGCCGTTCGCGATGCCCAGCTCGGTGCGCACCGCGGCAGCATCGCGCTGCGGAGCAAAGGCCGCTTCGTCCAGGCCGTCATAGACCACGTGAGTGCTGCGAGCCCGTATGCCGTTGCGCGCGCAATGCTCCTCGACCGCTTTGGTCATGCACACCAACACATCAATGCGGCCCACCGCCCAACGCTCGCGGTGCGAGTATTTTTCGAAGCCCTTCACGTGACACACGCACGGTGTACGGGTGAGCCAACACGCCAAGATCCCATCGAAGTTCGCGCGCACGCCGTTACCGAGATGCACGACATCCGGCTGTTCCCGGCGGATGACGGAGACGAGGCGCCAGGCGGCCGGCCCCTCCACGACCAAGCGCAAGGCGTGACGACCCATGCTGAACAGTGGCCGAATACCGCTGGAGGCTTTAGCGCGGCGGTAGCCTTCATACTTCAAGAGGGCATGCTCCTTCGGGATCCGGCGCCGGCGCGTGCGATGCACCGGCACTCCAAGCGCCCTCAGGTCGGCTTCAATCTCCTTCGGTTCGTACAGCACCATCGCCGGTTGGAACCGAGTTCGATCGAGACCGCGGATCAAATGGTACAGCCCGGTCAGTGAGCCCCCGACAACTCCGCCGCTCGAGGCTTCGACGAACAGCACGCGAATCATCGGCACCAATCACGGCCGGGTGCCCACTACTCGGAGCGGCGTGTCAGCGATCAGCCTCATCAGTGATTGTGTCGCCGCCGCACGGGTCATGGTCGGAGGCAAGCCCACCTCATAACACGGGACCTCGGCGGTCAACTTGGCGAGATGGCTTTCGCGTCTCGCCATCATTCCCGCCGGTACCATCTGCTCCACAATCCCGGCGAAGGCCCAGTAGCGGCGTAAATCATTGACGATCAGATCAGCGGCGCTCAGACGTTGATGTGCTTCTTCGGCCGGTATCCGCTTCACGAAGGCTTCCGGTGAACGCCGCGGAAAGATCAGGAGGGTTGCCCGGCCACCCTCGCTCAAACGTCTTGGCGGCACCTGGTAGCCGTGGCGGTTCAAGCAGTAACGCCAGTCGATTGCTTGCAGCTCATCGGCGTGTGTACCCAACCAGCGACGGCTCCATGCGTCGAGCAGCACCGGCTCTCGTACCGGCATAACGTCCGCTTCGTTGTGCAAGACAAAGCTGTCCGAAAGCATCCGTCCACCCGACAGCATCGCCAGCGCAACCGCGAGCGTGGACTTGCCAACGCCGCTGGCGCCGGCCAGCAGAATGACCCCGCCCGTCGAGTCCACGCCAGCAGCATGAATCGGATGCAGATCTTGGTTTTGTTCCAGCCACCACCAGCACGGGTAGTAGACGAGGTAGTACAGCAACGTAATGAAGCGCTGCCGCCGCCTGGCGGCCACCCGCTTGCGGTAGAGGAGTCGCTTGGCCCAATCGCGGCGTGCGTCATGAGCGACGCGATAGAAAAAATCGCCTTCCACAGTCAGTTGCCGGTCCTGCCAGCGGAAGCGGAGATACAAATCACGAAGGTCGTCGACGCGAAACCAATGCAGTTCTCCGGGCCGCACGTACAGATCGCGATCGATGCGCTCCATGCCGGCGAGGTGGGGAAATACAGCCATCCGGTCCCGCGGCGGTTGCCCCTCGTGCCAGCGAAGCGTGACCTCCACGTTCGGCGCCGCAAGCGCCGGCCGTGCCAGCGCGGCCAGATGCACCCGTGCGTAGGCAGCAACGCCGGTCGCGGCAGTCCGCAGGCGAAAGGTGGCGCCTGCCAGCTTGCCGTTGAAATCTTGACCGGCACCGGTGGTGCGCTCTGGTGCTGCGCTCGGGAGCAGAGTGCCCCGTCCTGTCACCTGGTCATCCTTCGGCTGCGGGGCGCGCGACTCTCGCGCCGCGGTTCAGTACATCTCCCACCAGACGGCGGTACACGAGCAGGTCAGAGGCCCGGATCACGAAGACCTCCGCCAGCCTTTTCCCGGAATCAGCCAGGTAGGCGTACGTCAGCACCAGCGTTGCAAGTGAGTACGACAGCAGGGTCGCCAAAGCCGCTCCGGAAATACCCATGCGGGGAATCAGGAAGAGATTGAGCAGCACGTTGCTTCCGAGCGCGATCCCGGACGCCAGGATGTTGATGCCTTGCCGGTTCTGGCTAGTGAAATTGCGTGACAAGATGAAGAAGAGAGACATCATCACCACGCCCGGCATCAGGTAATACAAGGGCGGTCCGGCTGGCGCATAGGCCTGCCCATACCAAGCAACCACCAAACGGGGCCCAATGAGCACTAGCGCCAAGCCGCCCAGCGTCGTCGTGAACATGACGTGGCGGCAGGATCGGGCGGTGAGCTCTTGTAGCTCCCCCACCGCCGAGCCGGCCTGGCGCGGGTAGATGACGAGGCCGAGCGATTCAGGAACGAACAACACCAATTCCGCCAACCGGGTGGCAATCGAGTAGAACGCGACCTGACTGGGATTGAGAAATCCTGCCACCAGGTAGACGTCTGCGCGAAAGTGCAAGTGCGTCGCAATTCCCTGCAGGTGTGACTTGACACCGAACTTTAGCAGGCGCCTCGTCAACTGAGCATCCCATGCGAACCGTATACGGCACAACCGATACACCGTCACGACCAGCCACGTCTCCATGAACACCGTCAAGCCGGCTATGATCACCAACGCGGTGAGTAAGCCGCCGCGCAGGAGCACCAATCCCGTAAACATGCTCACCAAGCCCAAGGCGCCGGCTACCAACCGCCGGCGGTTGAAGATCTCGAAGTGGCCTATGCCCTGGAGGATGGCGGAGAAATGGCTTTCGATTATCAAGAACGGCACGAGAAACATCGCGAACGCGAAACACGCCAGCGGCGCACCTTTCATCAGTACGCGCATCGCTTCGAACTTGAGGAAGTACATGCCGACCACGCCGGCCGCACTCGCCACAGCCGTGATGACCATCAAATGGGACGCCACCAAGGCCGGATCGGTCCGCTCGCGCTTGATCGCGTAGATGCTTGCCTGGGCGAGACCCAACTTCACGAACGCCACCACCGTATGAGGCAGTACGGAAACCAAGGTAAATATGCCGCGGTCGTTCGGACCCAACACACGCGCCGTGATGATTCCCATCCCGAGACTCATGGCGAACGAGGCGAGGCCCGCCCAGAACGTCCCCATCGTCGTCTTACGCAATGACGAGGCCATCAGCTCTTCTCACCTACGATCATCCACGCAGATGGCTGCCGGCTCGGCACATACTCCAAGATGCTGATCAGCGCCGTCGCAAGCCAGCCCAGGCGCAATCGCCGCAGTCGGTTCAGTGGCCGCTGCAGGGAGGTGTGCTTGAGAATGCCCTCGACTTCGATCGCCCGAAGCCCGGCCGCTTGGAGCTCCGCTTCGATCTCATCTTGCCGGTAGAGCGCATCGTAGATGGGATAGTGTTCCAGTCCTCGCCGCAGTCGATATGGATATGACACCTCCCGACTCATCGCGTCGACGACGAAAATCCCTTGCGGCCGCAGCACCCGCCGCACCTCGGCGTACAGCCGCTGGCGATCATCCAGTTGGAAGTGTCGCACGAAGCGCAAGGTGTACACCACGTCGAACGATTCTGACCGGAACGGCAAGACGAAGGCATCGCTGCGCAGAAACGACCAGCCTGCCGCCTGGCCGTTCATCTGTCGCTGCGCCGTCTCCAGCATCGCTGGGCTGGCATCGATCGCGACGCCGAATCGCACCCCCTGCATTGCCGCCGTCAACCGCCCAGGCCCGCAGGCAATCTCCAGCACCGCGTCCGGTGATCGCTGCGCAACGGTGCGATTGAGAAAGCCGACCTGACGGCGGTGCAGTACGCCGTTCAATGGTTCTCCGGTGCGTCGCTGCATGTACGCGCCGACGACCTCGCGGTCCTGGTAATACTCCTTGAGATCGGCCGGATGATCGATTGGCTTCATGATGGCACGCTCGCAACTGCTGCGGTACCCGTGTGTGCCGCGTCACGGCGCAGCGACTCAAACGTCCGCTGCAACCCCTCGCGAACACCCACGGCGGGCCGCCAGCCGAGCAGCCGCTCCGCCCGGGAGCAATCGAAATTGGCCGCCAGCGTCGCCCGGCGCACCTGGTGATAGGTGATCGGCGAGCGCCGCCGCGCCAAGCGCAAGCCGCGTTCCAGGACCAGCGCCGCCACTGCCACCGCTCGCACCGGCAAGAACACTGGATGCCAGGTTTCGCCTGACGCCTCACAGTAGGCGTCGACGTACTGCACCTGCGAAACGTTTTCGTCGACGATCGTGAAGGCGTTCCCGATCGCCGCATCTGAGCGCGCGGCCAGGAGCACGGCATCGGCGACGTTGTCAACATACGCCAGCGGCAAGGGATACCGCCGCGTCGCCAGGATCAGCTTGAACCGCTTCACACTGAAGCTTTGCCGCGCCAGCGGTGGACGCTTTCCGGGTCCGTACAGCAACCCCGGCCGCAGCACCACAACCGGCGCACCACGGCGGGCCGCATCGAGCGCCAGGCGGTCGGCAGCCAGTTTCGAGCGGCTGTAATGCCCCCGCGACTCGCCCTCGCTCTCGTAAGCGCTTTCTTCGCCAATGGACACGCCGTCATGCGGTACGGCGTAGACACCCAGGGAACTGATGTGCACGATGCAACGCACGCCGGCCGACTGTGCCGCCCGGATGACCCGCCGGGTGCCGCGGACATTCACTTCGGCGAACTCTTCCCATTTCCCCGACGTCTCCACCCGCGCCGCGCAGTGTACAACCAGGTCCATGCCGCGCGTCGCGCCAGCGACCGCCGCCTCGTCGCAGATATCTCCCGGGTAGACCTCCACACCAGTACAATCGAGCCGGCGGCCCGCACGCACCAGCGCACGGACTTCGAAGCCGTCACTCAGCAAGCGCCGCACTACGCTGCGGCCGAGGAAGCCGCTCGCGCCCGTCACCAGCGCCTTCATCAGTTCACAGCCCGGAGCAGCTGCGGGCCGACACGGAGGCCGGCGCGCGCCCAGATCTCTTCCAGCAGCCACACCCCCTGCCGCCCTTGTTCCGCAGTCACCGGCGGAGGCTGTCCGTTGGCCAGGGCCTCATACAGAGCGCGAAAGTGCCCGCCCATGCCGGGATAAAATCGCTGGCGACCGCGGACGAACTCGATGCCATTGACGATGGTTGCGCGCAGCAACTGCGCCGCCTCATCGAGGTTCGGCAGCACCTTCCCGACGATTTTCGGAACCCGGCGCTCCTGCCGCAGGATCAGGGTCATGTTATTGAGGTTCACCTCCGCAGTCATGGCAGAGCCGTAGAGGATCAGACGGCTCATCAACGGGCGAGTCTCCAGCGAAAGCGTCAGGCTCCCCAACGCGCGTTCGCCGTTGACAATCGCGCGCAGCTCACGCACGTGCCCGCGCCCATCGGTGCGCGCCACCACCTGCACATCGTCGATCGCACCCACCAGTCCCCCGAGCAGGTAGCTGGGATGCGGGGCGACGTCGTACGCGATGCCACCGGGCAAAGATGCCTTCCAACGGCCGTGTTCATCCGCCGGGAGTTCCGCCTCGTCGGATGCAACTCCTTGAAAGACCTCGACGCCCACAAGCGATCCCAGGCGGCCCGACGCCAGCAGTGACCGGGCTTGCACGACGACCGGATCAAACCAGCGGTTATGATCGACGCTGAGGTACTTGCCGGCTTGTCGTGCGGCCGCGATCATCGCATCGGCCTCGGCGGCCGACAGTGCCATGGGCTTCTCGACCAACACGTGGACCCCGGCCGCAAGCAGTTGGATCGCCAGGCTCGCGTGCGTGGCAGGCGGCGTGATCACGTGCACGACATCAGGCTGCGCCGCGCCCAGCAGTTCATCGATATCGGCGTAGGTGGGCACCTGCCAGCGTGCGGTCAGCTGCTCACGGCTCTCGCGACTGAGGTCGCATGCTCCAGCCAGTTCAACCTGCGGGATCTGGCGGAGGTACCTGCAATGCACGTGAGCAATCCGTCCGCAACCGAGCAGTGCAACTCGGATACGCGTCGCGGCGGTCATAGAGATGAACGACTGTCGAGAGACTCAGGCGTGAACGCGTTGGCGGCTGTTGCGCTGCAGTTGCTTGACGTTGTGATACACCTCGTCGGCATAGTTTCGGACTTCTCCTGTCTGCAACACCGTGCGCACCTCCCGGATGGCGTCGTCGACGTTGCGTGCCGGGATAAAGCCCAACTTTTCACGGATCCGGTCGAAGCCGACACGGTAACTCCGGCGATCTTCGATGTGATCGAAGTACTCGATGACGGTTCCCGGGATCTGTTCTGCGACCTTGTCGGCAACTTGACCAACCGTAAAATTCAAGCTCTCCGCCCCAACGTTGAAAATCTCACCCGCTACCGCCGCGGAGGGCGATTCGACGGCCATGAGAAAAGCCTCGGCGGCATCTTGTACGTGAATATGCGGCCGCCATTGGCTCGCCCCGACAACGCGGACGCGACCTTCGACACTGGCCCGTGCGGTAATCGTATTGACCATGAGATCAAACCGCATACGAGGCGACAGCCCGCAGACCGTCGACAAACGCAGGACGACAATCTCCACTGGGCCGTGTTCCTGCAATAGCACCTCTTCCGACATGATCCGCGTCCGTGCGTACAACGAGACCGGATTGAGATGCGAGTCTTCACGGAGCAGGTCACTACCGTTGGCACCGTACACGCTGCACGAGGACGCGAACACCAGGCGTTTCACTCCCACCTCGCGGCAGCTTTCCAGCAGACACCGCGTGGCCTCGAAATTTGTGGTCAAGGCCTCCCGCGGATCGAGGTCGCACGCGGCATCCCCGACGAGGGCGGCCAGTGCCACCACGGCCCGCACCCCGTTCACTGCCTGCACGACATCCCGGATATTGCAGATGTCGCCATAGCGCAGCTCAACGTTCGGATCGCCTCGCAGTTCGGCCACGCCGTGTTCACCATAGAGAAACTTGTCAAGGACACGGACGTGGTATCCGCGCTGCAACAGCTTGCGCACGAGGTGAGAACCGATGTACCCGGCTCCCCCCGTAACCAAAACGACGTTGTCGCGCATGATTCCTCCCTTGCACCTCGGCTATTCTGCTGGCCACTTCTTGTGTACAACCAATCGAAAACAAAAGACAACTGAAAAAGCAAAAGGCTCCCAGAAGATGCCCGCCCCGGCCTGGGTTACACCAACCGGGCCGTCACTTGCCGTCCCGGCAAGTCCGGGCGCTGGTTCGTAGGGCCAGCCGCATGCAGCAACTGACTCAGGGCCGGGAGCATGCGGTACTCGACACCCGCAGCGGCGCAGATATCCGCCACCTCGCCGGCGGTGCCGGCGGCGACATCCGAGAGGCAGACGAATACAAACGCGACGCCGTTTGCGGATAGGGCCAAGGGCAATTCGGCAGTGCCGCCAAGTACTTTAATGCCGTGGATCCGGGAACCCCAGCACTCCGGGGACTCGTCGATGAATCCGATCGGATCATAGCCGGAGGACGGGTCTTCGATGAGCGCCCGGCTCATCTGTTCCCCCCCGCTGCCGGCGCCAACGATGATGGCCTTCTCACGGGCCTGCCGGTTCCGGCGGGTGTGGCGGCGAGCCCAGGTCCGCAGCAGGTAGCGCATGCTGCCGAGCAGGAGTAGCAGTACCGCCCAGTCGATGACAAAGACCGAGCGCGGGTGCGACTGGGAGCCGGCCAAGTAGGTTAGCCCCGCCACCGCAATCGAGCCGGCGGAGACCGCCTTGAACAGCGCCACCAGGTCCCGCAGCCCGAAGAAGGAAACGATGCCCGAATAGGCGCCGAAGTAGACCAGCAAAGGCGGCCGCAGGAGGCCGATGAGCGCCAAGGTTTGCAGACTGTACTCGGCGTACGGCCAGTCCCAATCGAAACGGATGAGCAACGCGAGCGTGTACGACGCGAGCGCCACCACCATGTCGACGCCCATGAACGCAATGCGGCGGCGCCGGCGCCACAAGTACTTGGCCTTGAAGGCGCCGCGCATTGTCACCCAAACGCCGCGAACCAGGAGCCCGATGTCGCCCCAGAACGTGGCGGTTGCCACATACTCGAGGTCGCGCGCCAACTTGGGTGGCAGGATGTGCTCGACGTAGTAGCGCTCGGTGTCTTTGATGCTCTCCGGATAGTCCTCGACCTCGTCGCGCCCGAGGATCTGGCTGGGCCCGACCACACCCGGACGCACGAGCAGCACCCGGCGTTGCATCGGCGTGTACGACGTGACGAAATGTGGATCTTCTGGACGCGGCCCGATGAGACTCATCTCGCCGCGCAGTACGTTGAAGAGCTGTGGCAACTCGTCGATCTTGGACCAGCGCAGCACCCGGCCGAGATCCGTGATGCGCGGGTCACGCTTTACCGTCAGGCGCGACCCCATCAGATAGGCGCCCTCGACCATGGTGCGGAACTTGAAGATCTCGAACAGCTTACCGTTCCGCCCCACCCGCTTCTGGCGAAAGCACACCGGCCCCGGCGAATCCAACTTGATCAGCAGCGCCACCAGCGCCAAAAGCGGCAACATGCAGATCACGCCGATCAGCGCCAGCACAAAGTCGATACAGTGCTTGCTGACCATCCCACCGGGCGTCATCGCGCGGCCACCCTGGTCCGCGCGGCCAGTCGCATTGGCGTCGTCCGCCACACGCGGCGTTCGTTCCGCAATCTCAGCGTCGGTTTGCATCGAGGATCCTCCGCAGCGTCACCGCCACGTAGCGCACATCATCATCCGACATCAAGGTAAAGAGCGGCAGCGAAAGAATCGTCTCCGCGGCCGCCGAGGCCACGGGAAAGTCTTGCGGACGGTAGCCAAACGCATCCCGGTAAAAGGAAAGCAGGTGGAGCGGAATGAAATGGACGCCGGTCGCGACACCTTCGGCTTTCAGCTGCTCGATCACGGCATCCCGATGAATGCGGAGACGTTGCGGGCGCATGCGCACGACGTACAGATGCCACGCGTGCTCGACCTCCGGTCGTGCCGTCGGCAGATCGAGCGATGGCAGGTCAGCGAGCAGCTCCGTGTAGAGTGCCGCGATCTGCTGCCGGCGGCGGTGCAGAGCGGGCAGGCGGCGGAGCTGGACCAGACCCATCGCCGCAGCGACGTCCGTCATGTTGTACTTGAAGCCGGGGTACGACACATCGTAGCGCCACGACCCTTCCGTACTGTAGCGGCGCCACGCGTTGCGGCTCATGCCGTGCAGCCGGCGGGTCTGCAGCCGCTCGGCCAACGCGCCGTCGGCCATTGTCAACATGCCGCCTTCCCCTGTGGTCAGGTTTTTCGTCGCGTAGAAGCTGAAGGCGGTGATGTCCCCAATGGTCCCAACGCGTCGGCCGCGATAGCTCGCCGGCAGAGCATGCGCTGCGTCCTCGAGCACGTGCAAACGATGCTGCTGCGCGATGTCGAGCACCTGATCCATCGGGGCCGCATGCCCGGCGAAATGCACCGGGACGATGGCCCGGGTCCGCGACGTCACCTTCCGCGCGACATCCTCCGGATTCAGGTTCAGGGTGTCCGGAACGCAATCGACCAACACCGGACGGGCACCCGCGTGCACAATGGTTGCGCCGGTGGCAGTGAAAGTCAGTGTGCTGGTAATCACCTCGTCGTCAGCCTTGAGGTCGAGCGCATCGAGCGCGAGATGCAACCCGGCGGTGCCAGAACTGACCGCAACAGCATGGCTGGCCCCGATCATTTCCGCAAAGGCCTGTTCGAACGCCTGCGTCCGTGGGCCGATCGTCAGCCACCCCGAGCGGAGCGTCTCCACCACCGCTGCGATTTCTTCGTCACCGATGTCGGGCCTGTAGAACGGCACCGTTCTGAGGGTTGCCCCTGCGTTCATTGCTCCCCTCTCCTGCCCTGCTCAGTCAACATGGGCCCCCTTCTACATCTTCGCATCCCGGCGACGCCCCGCCAGGCAAGCAGCAGAACTGTGATTCCCGACGTTACGACCCCTAGTGCGAAAGTCGTCGGGACGTACTCGAAGCGAACCTGATGCGGACCTGGTGGAATAACGACCGCACGGAACAAGCCATGGGTGCGGTAGATGCGCGTCGGGTTTCCATCCAGCCGCGCCCGCCAGCCCGGATAGTACGTGTCCGTCAGAACGAGCACGACTGAGCCGGCGGCCGCAACGTCAACGGTGACAGCCGCCGCCTGATAGTCACTTATGGCAACTACTGCGGTTGCGGCGGCAGCGGCATCCGGTGTACTGGGCAGCATTTCCTCCACGATTGCAGTGTCGTGCAAATGCTCCGGATGCGTCTTGACCCATTCGAGCGCGCCGTCAGCCGAGGAGACGACTTCCACCCGGTCGACGGCAAACGCCCGCGGCATCGCTCGTGGGTTGCGGTAGATTCGAACGTCGCCGACCTGTGTCACCAAGTTGAAATCCGTGAGCGGCTGACGGCTCAAGACGTCACACACATTCAAGAAGTCGAGTAGGGTGCGGTCGCGCGCGACGTCGTCCGGCCTCACGGGGCGCAATCCGAACGCCAAGTTCACCGAGCCAAGCCGCTCCATCAGGCGATAGTAGGCCTGGAACCCCAACGGACTGAACAGGCCCGTGCTGGACAGGCCAGCGATGAGGCTGTAGTTCGCGGGCAGGAGCGCAAGGGAATCCTTCCAAGAGATCGCTGCCCGTTCGTCCATGACCGAGAACAGTCGACAGCGTTGCGCGCCGGGCTCGCGCTGCAGATGGCGTGCAGTGGGCGGCTCCGAGGTAACCCACGAAAGATCATCAATGCGGTGCAGCCCGCCAGCGAAAGCAAGAACGTCCGCCAAGATGAGCACGCCCCACAGCGCCTGACGCCAACCCTGCCGTCGAGCATCCGGATACGACCATCGCCAGCTGAGCCACGCAGCGACCGCAACGGTCAGCGGAACCCAGACCTCCATGCGATGCAGCGACACCGCATTCAGCACGAGGCCGTACAACTTGGCAATCTTGGCTTGATAGAACGACGGCGGGTGAACGTAATACGGATCCCTCAGGATGTGGCGTTGCGTGAAGCGCTCAGCAAACCCGACCAGCTGTGGGCGGAACCGGCGCAAGAGCGGGTATCCGACGCCAACGTTCAGCAGCAAGAGCGCGGCGCTGGCCGTCAGCAGACGGCGCATGGTCTTGGCCAACCGGGGTGGAGGTGCGCTGGAGATGATGTCCCACCCAAGACCGAAGAACGTGATCAAGCCAAACTGCGTGAAGCGTAAGAACCGTGATGGTATGCGAAAGTACGCGAAGCCGGGCAGACGCCGGATGATCGGGAACAACGGGCTGAAGCGGCCAAAGGCGAGGATCGTGGTCACCACGATCACCATGAGCAGAGGGGAGAACCAAGGAACTTGTTGCCGGCTGGCGCGCCGAGCTAGCGCAATGATAGTCACGACAGCAATCAGGCCTGGAAGAAGGCCGATATAAAACCCCTCGCTGAACCCGGCCTTTTGAAAGAACTTTCCCCACGATGGAACGATCAGCTCCAAGAGGCCACCCGGAAAGAGCGATTTCTGACCGGCCAAACTCCCTTGAATGCCGCCGGCTCGGATCGAATACCGGCTGAGTTCGAACGTGGCGAGCAGTTGCGGGGCAGCAAGCAAGATTCCCATCACCGCCGCCCCACTCCACGCCAGCACCAGATGAAGGCGTTTCGGCCACGTCAATGCTTCGACCCACACGCGCATGCAGACATACAGACCGCACGCCAGCACCGTGTAGAACGCTATCTGCGGGAACCCGGCGAGCCACTGTATCCCCGCAATCGGCACAGCCGCCCAGGCCGCCCACCGCGCGCCCCTTGCGAAGCGCTCGGCAAGCGCGAGCAACAATGGCATCCACGTCAACGCCTCAATAAATGGGATGTTCCATCCGCCGGCGAGCTCCGTCAGAGAAAATAGCAGGGCCATCCAGGCCGAAGCGAGACGACTCCGCTCCAAGGTACGGCCCCACCAGAAAGTGAACAACAAGCCGAGGCAGTGGTGCAGAACGAGGATGACGTTGTGCGCCAACGGGGTGGGCAGTAGCCCAAACGCGAGGAGGTTGATGGGGTACAACGCTCCCGGCTGACCATCCGCGAACAATGGGAAGCCGGCCTGGAGATCTGGTGTCCAGAACGGCAGGCTGCCGCTGCCGAGCGCGCGGGCAAGGGCGTACTCGGCGGGATAGAACATCAGCGCGCCGTCCAGACGGAGGCAGATGCCTCGCATCGCGAGCAAGGGCGCATCATACACCAACAGGATGCAGAGCGCGGCGAGGAGCGGCCAGTGTTCTCGGACCACGCTGCCGCTGGCGAGCGTCTTACTGTACATGTCGTTCTGCTGTCAGCTGCGATCGGATGGCGGACAGCCGGCAAGACGGCGCCCACCGCCCCGCCGGTCGTCTAAACCAAAACCTTCCGCGACACGAATCCTTCCGCCCGCTCAACACCGACCATCCGTCCGTAATAGCGACTCGTTTCGTCCAAAAACCCATACCAATCCTTGCCCGCCCGCTCCCACTGCGTCTCAAAGCATCTCATCGCCTCGATCTTTCTCTCCCACGTTGAAGTAATGTCGACGAATACATTCGGCGTAAATACGTCCCGCAGATAATAATTGATCTGTCCCATGATGACGGACGCAATCCTCCGACTAGCTGCCATGGCGATGCGCGACACCACTTCGTGATCGTGATGAATGTCGCGCTCCCACGGGCACAGCATCACATCCGCCTTCACCGCTTCGACGCGCCGCAACACCTCGCACACAAGGCTGTCCTCAAACTTCAGCTCCATCGCCTGAAATCCCAGGTTCTCCACTGTATACCCCAGGCACGCTGCCGCCTTCCGTTCCTCCGCCAATGCTTCGTCCCGCTCCCGCATCCCTCTCCCGTCCGGAGCCGTCCACTCGCCGTTGGAAATCGTCAGTACGTGCACCGCGTGCCCCGAACGCGTGAGCCGAGCGACCGTTCCGCCTGCCATCAACTCAAGATCGTCGGCGTGGGCAACGACTGCCAGCACGCTCACTGGTCTCGTATTAAACATCGGACTCTCCCATTGGACAGTCGGTACAGGCGCTGCTCGGCAGGACGCGGGCCTGCAGCCCGACAGAGTTCTGCAGACTCGACGGCCATCATGCTGGTGTCGCCAAGCCTGGGCAATGACGATACTCGTCGACCCCAGACACGCCCCGTCAGACCAAGCGGTTCTGGCAACACTACTGCTTCTTGCATGCCTCGATACATATGATCTTTTTGTTAAGCTGCAAGGAAGTTTCCTGCGCGGCTTTACGCACAGATTCAAATTCAATGGGCGCCCCAACCTGTTCGCGGGTTGTTTCATACAACCAAGTAGCAAAGTAATATTGCGCGAACTCCTCCGCAGATGGGAATATTATTCGGCGATCTAAGATGGTATATTTAACCTGGTCGCCAATGCTCTTGCATAGTTCTGGCAAGAACGTCGTTTCAAGCGCTGTTGAGGTGTGATCGAGCTCCGGTACAGACCCAATACCAGTAACCATTTCATTCAATTCGTACAATTCTTGGGCATTGTCTTTGGTTGGTCCGAGCAAAAGGAGTCGACCACCTCTTCTGACTACTCTAAGGCTGTCGTTGACCCATGCGGGAACGTCGTTTGCGTAATAGGCGGAGAAAGGAGCAATGACGATATCCACTTCTTCATCCAAGAGGGGGTACGGATGCTGATCGAAGTTCCAAGGAAAGACGATGCCGGGCGTCAGTTGCCGTCTATGCATTTCACGAGCTCTGCGGAGCAAATCGTGGTTGATATCAAAGCCGACGATTAGCCCTTTGGAACCGAGAGCTTGTGCGTAGGTTGGGAAAAAATTCCCGTCGCCGCAGCCGATTTCGAGTAACCTGTGGCCAGTCGAATTACCCAACCAGCCTAGGAGCCAGTCCTCAAGTGTAAAATTGGCGTATGCAGTATGCGCGTGTATGCGTATTTTTAGTTTCTTTTCTGTTTCCAAGTAACTTGATGTCTGCATTCTATACTCCGGCGCGGGTGAATTCCGTCTCGAGAGGAGGTCAGGAACACTATCGATCCCTCCGGGACACCGGTTTTGTCAATCTGATGGAGCGGTGCGATTCGGTTGAGCGCTGGGAAACATCTCGGGATGCTCTTCCATATACTGGATCGCTGTTTCGTAATCCTGTGGCCGGCCAATGTCCAACCAGTATCCGTCATGCACGTATGCTCGTACCCGCCGCTCGTCCGCCAACAGCTGGAGCACGAGTTCGGGAAAGCCGTATTGCACGCCTCGCGGTACAGTGCGTGTCACCGATGAATCGAGAGCGTAGATCCCCATGCTCACGAGATACTCCAGTATTGGCTTCTCGCGCCATCCCACCACATTACGGTCCTCGCCAATGTCTACCAAACCGAAATCTAGCTCGACTTTGCGGAGTGCCAGTGACACCGTCGCTGCGGCCTGCTGTTCGTGGTGGTAACGGACCAGATCCTGAAAGCGCAGGTCGGTCAGCACGTCACCCATCAACACCAAGAAAGTTCCCTGCAGCTCTCCATCCAGGAGACCCAGGGCACCCGCAGTGCTCAGCGGAGTGTCTTCGCGCACGTATTGGATGCGCACGCCCAAGTTGCGCCCGTCGCCAAAGAAGGTCATCACCAGTTCCGCCAGATGCCCCACGGCGATGTAGATATCGTTGATGCCCTGTTGCGCCAGCTGCTGGATGAGTATCTCCAGGATCGGCCGGTCCCCCAGGGGCATCAAGGGCTTCGGAAACACGGCCGTGTACGGGCGCAATCGACGGCCCTTTCCACCGGCGAGAATCACTGCTTGCATATGTCTATCTCACGCGCGGAACGCCGCGGTTCGCAGCCTCGACCCGTTCCGCACGATCGCCTCCCATGTATGTCGCAGCCCCTGATCGAGGCTCACCTGCGTCTGCCATCCGGTTGCCTGAATGCGGGCGCTATCGCACACGAGCTGCATCACCTCGCTGGTGGGCGGCCGCAGTCGTTCGTCTTCGCGATCGATGGGGACCTCTCGACCGGCGACGCGCATGATCCGCTGCGCCAACTCGCCAATACTCACACCGATGCCTGAGCCCACGTTGAATTCGCCCCCCACAACGCCGTCCGACTGTGCCAGGTGCAGAAATGCATTGACCGTGTCGCTGACGTAGTTGAGGTCGCGGACCGGTTCCAGCGAGCCAAGGCGGAGCCGTGCTGCCTTCGAGACGAGCTGTCCCATAATGGTTGGAACCACGGCGCGCGAAGACTGACGTGGACCAAACGTGTTGAACGGCCGCACCGTCACGACCGGAACCCCATAACTGCGATGGAAGCTCTCGGCGATTTTGTCCGCCGCGATCTTGCTCGCGGCGTACGGCGATTGGGCCTGTAACGGGTGGCCCTCATCAATCGGCGTGTACCGGGCGGTGCCGTACACCTCGCTCGTCGAAGTGTGCAGGACACGCGTGATATCGTTGGCCAGCGCCGCCTCCAGCACGTGCAGCGTTCCTCCCGCGTTGGTTTCCAGAAAGATATGCGGCGACAGGTATGAGTATGGAATGGCGATCTGTGCCGCAAGGTGGAAGACGATTTCCTGGCCCCGGGTCACCCGTCGCACCGCATGCGCATCGAGGATGTCGCCGCGTACAACCTCGATGTCGGCGCGCACGTTGGAATCGATCAGGTCGAGGTTTCCCTCATCCTCCCGATGACTGTAGTGCGTAAGCGCCGTGACGCGCGCGCCAGCGCGCACCAGACCCTCCGCCAGGTGACTCCCGACGAAACCGCTGGCGCCGGTGACGAGCACTCGTGTTCCCTTAAGTGGCATAGGCAGCAACTTTTTCGCGTAGGTCACGCAGCAAGTCAAACAAAGACTGCTGCACGGTGACCTGCCGCGTCCACCCCGTTCGTGCGCGCAGACGGACTGCACTCCCCACTTGATACGGGACGTCTGGGCCGCGGGCCCCCTCACATCGCGAAACCAGGTCAGCCGGCGCACGCGCTGAAGCGCACAGGAACTCCGCCACAGTGCGGGTCTGGACGGACTCCTCCGAGCACACGTTGAACACCTCCCCTGGGGCACCCGCATCTGCGGCCGCCGTGAACGCACACGCCGCATCGCGCACATCGATGAAGTCCCGGTACGAGTCCACGTTGCCGACGCAAACCTCGAACCGTCGGCCAGCACGCTCGCCACGCGCAATCTGCAGCGCCACCGCTCCGGTGACGAGGGTTCCGTCCTCTCCGGGCCCCAGCGCATTGAACAGTCGGACCGTCACCACATGCAGCGCGCCCTGCCGCGTGTAGCTCGCGGCAAGATCTTCCTGGGCTCGCTTCACGACCGCATAGTAGGTTGCTGGCACCAGTGGATCATCTTCGGTGACAGGCCGTGACCCACTGCTCCAGCCATACACCGCGCCGGAGGACGCTAGCAGGATGCGTGGTGGGCGCGTGGCACCAGCGGCTTCTTCAAGCAGCGTTGCTGTACCTTCGAGGGCGACGCGTGCCATTTCCGCGCGCGACCTCCGGCTGAACGCAAAGTGAAAGACCACATCGATGCCATCATTCACGAACCGCCGCAGCGCAGCCCGGTCGCACATCTCGAAGCGCACGCTCTGCACGCCACTGCCCAGGCTCTCACCCCGCGTCGAGCCTGCCACCACGGTCCACTTCTCCTGCATGAGGCGGGCGACCAGGTGGCGGCCCACAAACCCTGTGGCTCCTGTGACCAGCGCGCGCATGAGTCGGTAACGTCCTACGCCAAGCGGCGCACACTCGGCCGCGTCAACGCTACCTGCAGCTCTGGGCGCAGCGTACGCTCAAGCCCGGCGACGCGGCTAGCACCTCGGGGCTCGGCCGCAGATGGCCCTTTCCTGCAAGCGTCAAACATTGGGAAACTCGGCACGGATCGTGCGCTTGAACCTGACTCGACTATGAAGAACTCGGAGATTGCCGCTGTCAACGCAACATCAGCGCTCCAGCGTCTCCTCACGCGTCTCCTTTAAGGCACAGAAGATCGTCGCAGTATGCAACCAGCCCGCAGCCTCGTTCCTTCCGGAATCTTCGAGCTATACGGCCCTCGGTAGCATCAGATACCACTGCATCTCCCGCTTGCGCTTTTCATCCATGGCGTGCTTAGCTTCTCTTTCTGGCAACTGGATCGAAGTCGGCAGGTCTCGGGCCGTCCGACGCTGGGTCTTGATCGTCTCGACATGGTGAGTGTCTGAGAACCGATTTCCGATACGTTCCGAAACGCCCGGTCGAATGAAATCATGCAGCTCGACCAACACGGCAGTTTCCCGTAGGAGACCGACCTGATCCGGTCGTAGCAAATCGTCCTCGGCGCCCTCGCAATCGCAGATGACTATGGGATGATACGCGCCGTCGAGTACGCGCATCAGCTCGCTCCAAGTACACTCTTTCCGGATTATCGTCCGGTCGGTCACGCCGTTCAGTTGGGCCAGCTGCTTCTGCAGGAAGCGGGGATAGGGAACGATATCGTAGGCAAATATCTTCGCCTGCGGGTTTTGCAGTGCCATACCGACCGCGTAGTATCCCTCCGCCGCGCCGATGTTCACGATGACCGTGCTACTGAGCGCGCAAAGCGTCTCAATGGCGGGGTGGAGTTCCAGCTCGTAGGTGCCCAGCAACCTCGGCAACAGGGACGAGCAAGCTCCGTCGAAATACCGCATGCCTCTAAATGGCCCTTGGAGAACGCAGGGCTGTTCCCGAAACCTGCGGTAGAGCGCCTGATGCCGGCGATACCAGGGAGGTGGTGACACTCGCAGCCGCGCCTTCAGGATCATGTGGGTCATATAGGGTGGGAAGTATGCCTTGAGCATATCGCCCCAGCCCCTGTTGCATTCATTCAAGGCTCCATGCGACCGCATATGCGCGGAAGGCTCCCAGTCGATTCCGAGGCGAGACATTTCGTGCACCGAGTGGTATCGAACTCTCCATCCAGATGGCTGCTCCCTTGAGACGCTGGGCCACCGCGACCATGACGACGAACCACTGATGTTGTTCGGCAAGAAGATCATCGTTGTGATGCCGGCGTACAACGCCGAGAAAACGCTGAAGCAAACCTACGCTGAGATTCCGTTCGAGTATGTCGATGAGGCGATCTTGGTCGACGACGGCAGCTCGGACCGCACGGTCGAAGTGGCACGTTCATTGAACGTTCAGACCCTGGTTCGCCCTGACAACCGCGGCTACGGTGGCAATCAAAAAACATGTTACACTGAAGCTTTACGCCACGGTGCCGACGTAGTAGTGATGCTGCACCCCGACTACCAATACACCCCAAAGCTGTTGGTCGCCATGGCCTCGCTGATCGCCGTAGGCCAGTACGATGTCGTCCTGGGCTCGAGGATTCTGTCCGAAGGGGCCCTCAAGGGTGGCATGCCGGCGTACAAGTACGTAGCCAACAGGCTCCTGACGATGCTGCAGAACCTCCTCCTCGCCAAGAAACTCTCGGAGTACCATACCGGTTATCGCGCTTTTTCCCGGCAGGTGTTGCAGAGCCTGCCCTTGAACGAGAACTCTGACGACTTCGTATTTGACAACCAAATGCTGGCTCAAGCCGCATACTTCGGCTTCCGTATCGGCGAAGTTTCGTGTCCGACCAAGTACTTCGCGGACGCGTCCTCGATCAGCTTTCGGCGCAGCGTCCGCTACGGCGTCGGCGTGCTCCGCACCTCGCTGGCATTTCGGCTCCACAAGTGGGGCCTCGTACACAGCCGCCTGTTCGCTGCCGATGGAGCGAGGCTGGCGCCTCCCTAGCCCTCGTGGCGTCGGGTCGCGGATTGCTCCCTCACGGCGCGACTGAGGTACCGTCCCTGTCCGCTTCGCTCGCGGCCGCAGTACCCTTTCTCCCGGGTGAGTCATAGCCGGTCACCACCATCGAACGACCACGTTTTTTCACTTCTTACACCTTCGTAGGTGTCGCGTCGAAACGCCCGGTGAGCGCTGGCACCCGCTGCTGGTCACTTGCCGCCGCCTGGGCATACACCGCCAGCGTCCGCTCGATCATTTTATGCACCGCAAAGCGCTCCCGCGCAAACCCATAGGCCGGTTCCGCCAAGACCCCACCCGACTCGCGCACCGCCGTCAAGGCGGCAACGAGTTCCGCAACGTTATCCGGATCAAACAGCAAGCCATACTTCCCGTGCCCGAGCACTTCAGGAATGGCTCCTGCCCGGCTGCCAACCACCGGGACGCGCTGAAACATGGCTTCGACCAACACCAGACCCAGGCCTTCCCACCGGGATGGCAAGCACAACACGTCAAACGCTGGCATGAGCGCGGACGCATCCGGCTGGTGACGTAGGAACCGCACGTTACCCACTGCCGACGCCTGTTCTTCCAATGTCCGCCGCTGTGCGCCGCGACCGATAATCACACAGAGTGCGTCCGGCAACTGCGCCATCGCGCGAATGAGGACTGGCACATTCTTCTGCTCGACCAACCGCCCGACGAAGCCAACGACGAAGCGATCGTTCGGGATACCGAGCCGTTGTCGAATTGCGGTGCGATCGCCAACCACCGGCGGCGGATACACCCCGTACGGAATCACGGTCACCTTGGCCGAAGCGACGTGCTCGAGCTCGATGAGGTGCCGGCGTACCGCTTCCGAGATGGCGATATGCCGTGTCGTCAGGCGATCGAGCACGCGCAACAGTGCCAGCCACTTGAGGCGCAAATGATACTGCTCGTTGTTGTGCACGCTGGACACCACGTGCCTGCAGCCCGCCAATCGCGCCGCCACCTTGCCGATGATGTCAGCACGATCCATGTGCGTGTGCACGATATGGGCACGTCGAGACGCGAGATAAGCCCGCACCCTTGCCATGCACGCGAGATCAATGAGCCGACGATAGGGAAAACAGTGCACCTCAATGCCCGCCGCCTGTAACTCCGCGATTTTGTCGCGAGTCACGGGACCGCTTTGCTGCAGCAGAATGCCGAATTCCACCCGCAGACCCGCGGCACGCAGCTCCGGCAGCAACACCCACAAATGGTTCTCCGCGCCACTGAACGGCGGCCTCGTCGGCGTTTCTTTGATATGCATCAGGTGGATCACCGAGAACATAGTCGTTTACCGTGTCATGGGCGGTTTGATCCTGGTTTAGTCCAGGCCCACTCCATGCTCTCGTAACACCTCTGCCATAGGCTGTCTGGACTCGCGGCGGCTGAAAAGGTCCACCGGCGGTGTTCTAGTATGAGGCTCAACCGGGAACCTCCTCGTACGCACGCATGGGCGATAACCGGGGAAATAGCGCCTCATCAGCGCTCCGTTTTGTCCCCGCATTGACTTTTCCCCGTCCCCCAATACTCCCGCGCTGTGCGTAACTCGCGCGGAGGTTCGCAGTGCAACACGGATGCGAAATAAGCCTCGTACTGCTCGCACATAAGTCCGGGCTCGAAGCGTGAAAGCACCTCAGTACGCCCTCGTTCGGCGAGTGCGCGCGCGCCGTCTGGGTCGCGAAAGGCCGTGCAGATCGCCTGCGCCAACGCCGCGGGATCATTCGGTTGGACCAAGAATCCGGTTTCACTCGCGCGGATGACACCTGGGATTTCACCCACGCTGGTCGCGATGACGGGAATCCGGAAGCACAGGCATTGCGGGATCACGAACGGCAACATATCGATGACTGATGGACACACCGCGACGGTTGCCGCACATAAGATCGCGTTCGCATCATCGCGATATCCGGTGAACGTCGTGGCGTTCACCAAGCCGAGCGCCCTGGCACGTTCTTCCAAGCGGCCACGCACGTGGCCTTTGCCCACGATCAGAAGACGCACGTCCGGAAAGTGCCGTCGGACCTGAACCAACGCCTCAAGCAGAACCTCGTGCCCCTTCTCTTCCGTCAAGCGCCCCAGACAGACCAACACCGGCTGACCGGCCACGACGCCAAACTCCTCCCGTACCCGCTCGATGTCAGCGGCAGTCGGCACCGGCATCCACTGCGGCGCGTCCTCGATGACCGTAATGTCCTCACGACGGGCACCGAAGACTCGCACAAGATGTTCGCCCGTACTGACACTGTTGGCAACCAGATTGTGCCCCAGATGACCGAACAACCGAGCGCGCCAGTTGGTCATCTGCGTATGCGCCGTGTGCACGACGGGGATGCCAAGCACACACCCGATGGGCAGACACAGCGCCGACGTTTTTTTTTCATGTGAGCTGATCAAGTCGATGCGCTCGCGCTGCGCGACCCGCAGCAGCTTCAGGAAGTTGATCGCCACAGTCCACGGCGCCCTCCGCTTCAGCGGCAGCGGATAGTGCACCGTCTCGGGGGAGAATCTTCCCTGGAGGGTTTCCCGCGTGTCTTCCGACGCGACAAATATCCGGTGCCCGCGGCGCTGGAAATGCTGCACGAGCGTGACGATCACTTCCTGCGCCCCGCCCCACTTGCGAAAGGTCGGAACGACGAAGAGTAGGTTCATGAGCTACCCTGCGAGGCCGAGAAGATCCGGCCCTTGCAAATCGTCCTCGGCGTGATCTTGTCACGACCCATGATGCGAAGAATGTGGTTTGCCTTCCAGGGAGAGTCCTCGACATGCCACGTGGGATGTGTCATGAGGTGGGCACCACTCGTGTGGATGTCGCCGCACTGCCCCAGGATTTGCCCCTTCGTCACGGTTCGATCCCTTTTTCCTGCAGAAGGGCTACGATGTCCTTCACGCTGAGCGTGTTGACGATCTCATCGGTCGATAGCTGCACACCGTAAGTCTCTTCCACCGCAGCGACGATGCGCATATGGTTCAGTGAGTCCCAACGCGACAGGCTCAATGGTCCGGTCTCCGGGCGAACCACATCGTGTTCGACGCCGAGGACATCGGCGACGAGCAAGCATAGCTGCCTCATGGCTCCCTCGTTCCGTCCAGCTGACCGCGCACCCGTGCCCATACCGGTGCTGTCACCGCAAACTCCGCCAAATCGGCCTCCCAGACCTCGGCTTCCCTATCCCGACTGACGAGGGTAAGCCCGTGCCGTTCGTATAAATCGCGCACCAGCCCATTCTTGGCTGTAGGAACGTAACGCCCACGCATGCGGCTTACATCCCCGCCGCGCGCCAACTCCACGACGTGTGCGAGCACGCCCGTTTCGATCGAGCGGCCGAGCACGCGGCAACTAAGGAGGAAGGTCTCAATGTCACAGACATTGGCAGCTAGGCGCAACACGACCAAACCCACCACGCCACTATCACCGAGCCGGTCTCGCACTCGAACACCGAAAACGCGGTAGTCTGCCGCACTGATCCGTGCCTCGAATTCCGCTTCGCTGTACCGATGGGTCGTGAGGTTGAACTGATTCGTCTTGTGCACCAGCTGAAAAAGTCGCGTCCGTGTGGGGCCGGTGGCGGGAACCGCCGTGATCTCCATCTCCAAGCCGGCGAGATACGCTTCGAGCGAGGCCGCTTCCGTTCGCAACCGCTCGCGAGCCCGCCGTTCCTGATACATGCGACCCCGCTTGCGGTCCTCAACCGTCACCTGCAACGTGTCGAATGCGTCGAGCTGGAGCAGTGTGCCGCGGTACAGCGCTGGATCACGCGGCAGGTCGACCACTAGCACTTCTGGCAGACGCTCCCGCACGCTTTGCCGCTCGAACGGGTCGTCGTCGACGAACACCAGGCTATCAAGCCCGATGTTCAGCTCCGCGGCGAGCGACTGGAGGTTGCTCACCTTATCTTCCCAGTTCACCCGCACGGCGGCAAAATGCTCCGGACGCAGCACCATACCAGGATGCGTCGCGATCACAGACAGCGCTTCAGCTTCGTCGTTCCGGCTGCAGAGTGCCATCAAGATGCCACGACGCTGCAATGCGAGAATGGCTTGCTGAAACACTCGGTATGCCTCACCCACCGCGTCGCCACCGATGCGCAAACCCGCCGCACCGTCTTCGCCAAGGATGCCGCCCCAGAGCGTGTTGTCGAGATCGAACACCAGGCATTTGCGCGTCGGCCCGTTTGTCGCCCGCAGGTAGCGGACCAGTTCTCCGGCCAGCCGCGGCAAGAAGGCCGTCGCAAAGGGCTGATCGGCAAGCAGGCGCATCCGCGGATCGAACGCCTGCTCGCGCCCGAAGGCAGCACACAAGCCGGCCAGGTCGAAGATGTACGTGCGCTCCTGGGCGTGGGCCCAATCCGAAAGCCCGTGATTGAGCTCCTGCACGGCACGCTCGACGCCGACCGGTTCCTGCCAGTCGAGGATTCCCAGCGGTGAGCGTTCGTGCTGCGTGAAATTCGCCACAACGATGGTCGCGACCGAGCGCCTCCGCAGCACCGCCAGTAGCGTAGTCAGCTCGGCCAGTCCTTCGTCGACCCATTGCCGCCCCACGCCGGCGTCCTGCCATGGCTCGCGGAAAAGTGCGGGTACCACCGCCTCCGCGGTCAAAGCGATCACCACGACATCCGCACCGAAGCGATGCAACCCGCTGGTCTCATCGAGGATCTGTTGCGCGTACTCGCCGTATGGTCCGACGTAAGGGTCCAGCGGTACGCCGTTGAGATGACCTTGCACGATCAAACAGGTCACCACGGGATCAACCGTGAAGTTGCTCAACAGCGCGACGCGACACACGTTGTCTGCGACGGCCACGCCCCCGGCACGTAGCCGCTCGCACGCGCGGCAGTGGTTCGTGTACGTTGGCTCCCGCCGGACTGCATCCAGAACGTCCGCGTACGCCGCAATGTTTCCTTCGTAGACTTCAGATGTTGCTGTTTCAGGCATCGCCGCACTCACGTCTAGCGGAGATTGTCGAGGTCAAGCCGGTAATACCGGCGGCCGGGCCCAGCGGCGCGGCTTTCGAAACCGAACACTTTCTGCACCCAAACCATCGGCAGGTTGTGATCATGAGTGGCCGAGCACGCCTCACGGGCGCCGCGCGCCCGCGCCTCCTGGAGCAGCGCCCGTACCAATGGCACCATGAGGCCACGTCCCCGCCATTCGGGGTCGATCATGATCACGCGCCAGTAAAAGCGCCGCGCGGGGTCGCCCTCCCAAGGGTGGCTACGGCGGTACAGCAGAGTCGTCAAGCGGTGTGCGGCGGTCGGGTGCTGGAGCAACCGGGCGGCCGCAACGCTCACTATCAGCCATGGATGCCGGCGGACCACTTCGGTTACGAATCCCGGACCGATCGCGCCGCTCGCTGCCGCGACCACAGTCTGCTCGTGCGCCGCCACGAACGCGACGCAACGCGGGCTCTCAAGATAGGTGCGGTACACTGCCATCATGGCCCGGGCACCCAGCCGGGCGAGCGGCTCGTCTGGAAAGGTGTGCCGGTGTAACCGCACCGCCCCCACCAAATGTTCGGGGCGCATCGGAGCAATCACTGCCTGCGCTTCGGGCGCCTCCGGTGCGGCCCCGACCTCGCTGGCCGCCGTGCTCGACATTCTACCCGTTGTGCCGTGGCTCATTCCGGCTGACACGGGTACCCCTTTCTGTACGTGGCACACTCACGCATCATACCGCCGTCGCGACGGGCTGCTCCGTTTTGTCGTGGCATAATGCGCTCAAGAGCTGGGCGAGCACCCGGACGTTTCTGCTGCTGTCGAAATCCCGCAGCACGCGTTGCCGGCCCGCCTGGCCGAAGCGCAGCTGATCGTCGGGACGTTGCGCCAGTGCTGCAATCGCCTCGATCAAAGCGTCTGACCGGTTGGGCGCCACCAGGTGGCCGGTTACGCCATCTTCCACCAGTTCCTCGACCCCGGGCACGCGCGACGCCACCACCGGCAAGCCCGCTGCCATGGCTTCGACGATCACGTTAGCGATGACGTCGCGGCGACCAACTTTGCCGGCCAGTTCACTCGCCAGGGCGAACACATCGGCTTCCGCCAACAGCGCCGCCACTTCCGCATGCGGGCGTGCCCCCATTAACTCCACCCGATCCGCCAGGCCCAGGCGCTCGATCTGACGTTGCAGCGCGCCACGCTGTGGTCCATCCCCGATGATGCGGCAGCGGACCGCAATGCCACGGCGGCCCAGTTCCGCGCACGCATCGACCAGGTGGTGCATGCCTTTGTACAGCTCCAGCTGGCCGCAAGACACGATCGCCAAACACTCCGTCGATTCGCTCCCATGCCTGCGCGGTGTGAATCGCTTTACGTCAACGCCATGGTAGATGACGAAAATCTTGTCGCGCACACCGGTGCCGGCGAAGCGTTGCAGAAATGTGGCGTTGGCCTGAGCGCACGTAACGACACACCGGGCAGCCTGCAGCTTCGCCGGGAGGAGGCGCGGCACCATGTAGATATCGTAAGCATGCGCGCTGATACTGAACGGCAAGCCAGACACCAGGTGAACGACGTAGGCCACCGTGCCCGGATAACTCGCCCAGTGCACATGCAGGTGCGTAATGCCCTCCTCCCGCAGACGATCGGCGAGGTACACGCCAATCGGCACGAGCAAGAGCGACTTCACCAGGTACAGAAACGGATGGCCATTGAACCAGCCGCGCCAGCGGTCATAGGCCAGCAGCGACACCCGGGTCCACTGCGCATCAGGTGCAGGCACCTCGGTTCTCGCTTGCCATGCGTCAAGGATCTCGCGGTACAGGCAGAGGTACCTACGCGGCTGGCTGCGGAAGAGCTGCCAGTTTGTGCGCCACACCTTCGACGACGCGAGACCAGGAAGATACGCAACCTCGCCAAGGAGTGACCGGGCTTCCGGCTGCTGTCGCGCAGGCGGCCGCCAGAGCGAGTAGATTTTCGGATGGATGCCGCTACGGTGCAGCCCCATGATCTCCCAGAGGACAAACGTCTGATGAAACACCGGAAACGCCGGGAAGAGATACGCCAGCATGGCTGCACGAGCGCTTACCAGCCCCCCTCCTCCGCAAACCGCAACAACCCAGCCGCTTTTCTCCAAAAGACCTTCTTCATCCCCCGTCGGTCGGTCAAGTGCCGCAAGACCGTCCGCACCGCGGCATGCCGCAAGAGCGCGCGCGCCAGCGGATGAAACACAACCCGCTGCCTCAGGGCCCGCGGCCGGAACCCCATACTGAACTTGAATTGATCGAGCGGTCCGACCGGCTCCAACGATTCTAGACCGAAGGTAATCTCGGATACGCCACGGTGCACCAGCATTTCTTCGGTCACGTGAAAAATCAGCGCGTTGTTCGGATATGCGCCGAGTTCGTCGCTGGAGGAGCGTGCCAGCAGGAACTCGACACTGTCTTCGAACGTCACGCTCACCAAAAACGCCGCCAGCTTCCCACCACTCCAGGCTCCCCAACCTTCAAAACCAGGAGTGGCAGCGGCCGCGGTCCAGAAACGATCCCACGCCCTTCCCGCCCACACCCCTTCACGCCCCTGCCGTTCGAGTGTATCCAGGTGGGCCTGCCGACCCGCCGTCGCCAAGGCGGCGAACGAAACCGGGCCAACCTCGCAGCGCTTGAGACCACGTCGCACCTTGCTGCGCACATTGGCGCTCAGAAAGTCGAGACCGTAGGAAGGGGTGTCGCAGACGATCTGATAGCTCACCTTTCCCTTACCCTGAAACGGCGTGGCGAAACGCACTCCCAGGCAGGGTGGCCGCCGGAGCAGGACATGGAGTTCCTCCTCCGATGGCTCGTACAGCCGGTGCGCCGGCGCACTGAGAAAGAAGTAGCGGCTTGCGTTGTACCAGTAGCTCGACGGGGTGTGCACCACGCGGTGCCCGACGGCGCGGAGGAAATCCGCGTAGGCCGCCGCGTTCGCCTTCGCACTCATCGTCGTCAATACGCCCCGACCGTTTCGAGCGCCGCCTGGTCGACCAGACGGCGCAGCACCACGCTGAGACCAATGAGCCAGAAAAGAATTACCAACTGCCACAAGTCGGCAAACGCCGAGACAAACACCAGCACGATGAGATTAACCTGGGCACTCTTTGCGACCCATCGCAGACTTGCCAGCGGTGAATCCGGAGCACTGATGTAGGGTTCGGCGTAACGAAAGTTCCGCCAGGTGCGCCACAACAACGCCAAGTAGCTCAGCAGGCAGACGAGCCCGCCTTCCACCGTTGCCAGGATGTAGGAGCTATGCGGCGCCATTGTAAGGTGGGTAGGGTCGCTCAGATATCGCGTAAGCTCCCAATTTCCACCGCCGACGCCTATGAACGGGTGTTGTTCGATCATTTTGAGCCCGACCCCCCAAGTGTACTCCCGACGATCGACAGACGCGTTGCCCACTGTCGTCTCGCCTGAATGCAAGAACGGGAGGTTGGTAATACGTTCGAACGTCTTTTGTGGAACCAGTTGTACCACCAGGACCGTCACCAAAAGCCCGGCCAGAGCGAAGCCCAGCAACTGGCGCAACTCGAACTTCTCGTCGAGCATGATCGCCGCCCCGGCCACTCCCAGCCCCAGCAGACCACTGCGTGAACCCGTCATGAACACCGCCAGGCACAGCACGGGGATCACTGGAAGAACCACCCAAGCCAGAGCCCGCACCCGCAATGAGCGCATCACGTACCAAAGCCCGGCGATCGAAAAAATCGAGAACATTGCCAGGCGATTGGGATTGATGGCGGCGGCAATGACGGTCGTAGTCGCTCGGTACCCGTGCATCGCCGCCGCCGTCCCATGCATCACGCTCTGCACACCCGACAGGGCGCTCGCAATCATGAAGCCAATCCCGAGGGAATAAATCATGACAACATGCGCCGGGGTACGAATGTAGTTGATGAAGAAGAGGGTAAACACACTGCGGGTGAGGAACGTACGCGGCGATTCCGCACGTGGCACGTAGTCCGCCAGAAGCGCCAGCAGGCGCGGATCGGGACCGTTGAAGCGATCCGCCAGGTAAAACACCAAAAAAATAAAAGCTAGCAGTCGGATCTCCCACAAGCGCAGGAACCACCAGTCCGGCTCGCTGTACATCTTGTAGCTCAGCAAGATGAGAAACATGCCACCCAGCAGGTTGTTGATGGTCAGAGACCCCCCTCCTTGCAGTGCCGCCGGATAGGTCATTAGAAAGGTCGACAGGAACAGGGCGATGCCGTACTCGGGCCGCGCCGCCACGAGGGCGAAAAAGGCGACCCCGAAAACGGGCAAGACAGCCATCGGTCCGACGACGGTCACGCCGAGCGCTACGAGGGTGCCGAGGATGACCAACCCCACCACCGACACGAATCCGCGGAAGGAGGTGTGTTGTGCTGTATCGACCGCTTGCATCGATCTACGCCCGCTGCCCTAGAATACGCTTTCGAGAAATGCCGGAATGTAGGATCGGCGCCGGTTGAGCACGACGCCAAGGATACGCGCACCCACCTTATCAAGTTGTCGCTTGGCGGCCTCCGCTTCGGAAATCGGCGTCTCCTCAGCTTCAATCACCAGGATCACCCCGTCCACTTTGGTGGCGAGCATGCTGGCATCAGCGTAGCTATTGACCGGCGGGGCATCGATCAAAATGAAATCGAACTGAGGGTGGAGACGGCCCACCAGGACATCGATCGTTTCCACATTTTTCCCCTGTTCGGGTAGACCCCCAGCCGGGATCACCGAGAAATTGAGTTCCTCCAGGCGTGTCACCACGGCCTCGGACGCCGCGCGGCCGGCCGCAAAGTCCGCGACGCCCGCGCCGCTCGTCAGGGGCAAAATCGCTCTGAATGACGGCCTTCGGCAGTTGCCCTCCACCAGCAGGACGCGCGACTCACGCTCCTTCGCCAGCGCCGACGCCAGACCAAGGGAAACGGTGGTAACCCCCTCACCATGCCGCGCGGAAGTAACCAAGATGGTGTGTAAGCCCGCGGGAACGGGTACCGACAGCAGGCTGGCCCGGAGCTTTTGGTATTCTTCCTCCCTGGGATCTTCCGGTGCCGCACGACCGGGCACCGCAACCGCCTGGGCGGGGTTCTGGACTCTGAAGCGCTCCCGCTCTTCTGCCGCCTTCCTGACGGCCTCGTATATCTTGCTCACTGTTGAACCTACCGATGGTTTCTACGCTTTAGGAAACTCCCCAACGCTCGCAAGCAGCGGAAGACCCAGGTACCGACCAACATCGCCCTCAGAATGCAACGACTTGTTCAGGTACTCACGACCCAAGGCTCCGACAATTCCGACCACCAAGCCCGCGATGAGGCACAGGGCGAGGGAGATCCCCCGCATATCGGCGCGCGCCAACGGCAGCGCCGGTCGTTGGACGACGTCGACGTTCACCAGTTTCTCTTCGTCCATCGCCTGGCTGATGCGAGCTTCCTGCTCGCGCTTGACGTACACCTCATAGGTGTCACGGCGGTTCTTCACTTCCTCCTCGCGCCGGTCATACTCGATGCTCTTCTGCTGCAGATTCATCAACTGTCGATTTGCGCGGCTGAAATCCTCTTCCAGCATCGCCTGCCGCGCCCGCATCTCCCTCAGAGAACCTTCGAGATCAAGCAGGGTGCGCAAGCGATCCTCGCGCACCGGGTTCGCGAGAAACACCTGATGGGAGACAACTGTCGGACGATCGCGTAATTCCGTGTCAAGCTGCGACTTCAACTCAGCGATCTCTGCTGCATTGTCTTGAACGTGTCGGTCCTTTTCCATGTACTTGCGGAGCAACGCAACGCGGTCGACTTTCCGCTCCACCAGTTGCTGCGTGAGCTGCGTGATGGTCGGACTCACCTCGACCGCTTGCTCACGCTTGACAACCTCGGGCTGACTCGCGATCTGGTCGCGCACGACCCGGATGCGTTCCTCCGCACCGGCGATCCCCGCCGTCGCCTCGCGCAGCGAAGCGCCGACTTCACTGACCGTCCGGATCGTCGCCTGGATTTCGTCCTTGGGCGCCACAATGCCTTCCCTTTCCGAGAAGGCGCCCAAGGCATCTTCTGCCTTACGGAGGCGTTGCTCGAGCACGTGCCGCTGATCGTCATAAAACTGCGATAGTCCTTTGCTGCCATGCACCACCGCGTGGTATGCGAGATACTCGTCTACCACCCGGTTGACGACACGCGCGGCGTGTGAGGGCTCGGAAGCCTTGTAGTCAATTTGAATAACGTTCGACCCCTTGACGGGGGTCACGCTGAGATCTTGCGACATGGAGAGCACTTGGGTGCCAAACGTGCTCCCGATCAGCTGCACGTGCGGAGGAGCATTGCCATCGCCCGAAACGGCAAGTGTCCGCACCACCCGCTCCAGAAGATCTCGGCTGCCAATCACCTGCACTTCCGAGTTGACCAAGGAATCGTTGAGCTGAATGGTTTCTAATTTGGTCAAATCGGTCGGTTGTAAAGTGGGTTCTGACCGCTGCGTGGAGATCATCACCTTCGCAGTCGCCACGTAGCTTGGTTTTCGCAACCAGGTGGCAGTCAGCCCGGGTAAGGCAACTGTCAGGAACAGTGTCCCAATCCAGCGCTTGCGCTTGAAGATGATGTGCAGGATTTCACGCAGCTGCTCGCTTCCACTGCTGGCCCCAACGGACGCACCGTTGTACGAGTGTTTGCCGTTCCCGTTGCCGTTGCCGTTCCCGTTGCCGTTGCGGTGACCGTTCGGTCGCTGGTGATGTGGAGGTTCGTAGGCCATGGCTCTCCCAACTCGAGTTAAAAGGACGTACCCGCACCAAAGTGTGGCGTCGTCGGCAGGACGTCCCTAATATAGAGCTTAATGAACAGGTCGACGTCGCCGATGAACGTCCGTGGTACGTAAAGCACATCGCCGGCCGCCAAATGCATCCCGTCCTGAGATCCGTTCGAAAGCGACTTCGTGAAATCCAGGCGTGTTGCCTGGACATCATTCGGTGCCGCGGAAACGCGCAGTACGCTATCCAAGCGTGCGGTATCGGAGAATCCCCCACGGTCCATAATCGCTTGGAGTGCGCTCATGCCCCGAGAGTACGTCACGAAACCCGGGATACGCACCTGACCGCCAACATAGACCTTGCGCTCAGCCGCTCCGGCAACCATCACCGAGATTTCGGGATCACGCAAGTGGTCGCTGGTGCGTTCCTTGATCACTTGTTCCAATTCTGCCGGACGCAAACCTGCGGCTCGGATTTCACCAGCCACCGGCAAAACGACGTTCCCATCAGGTTGAACGAGCACCTTGATGTCTAACTCCGGATGGTACAGGTACTTCACTCGCAGCTGGTCCCCAGGCTGCAAACGGTAGTCTCCATCGACATTGCTCGCCATCGACTCCCGCATAGCTTCGAGCGGGGGAAGCGGTGCCGACCGGCCTACCGTACGCCCACATGCCCAAACGGAAACGGACAAAAGCAAACCTACGCCGATTCTATACGTCACATAGCGCATCATTTGTACTTGTCCCTATCATCCGGCCAACCGCTGGCCGCAGCATTTATACGAACTCTGATGAAGGCTATCAAACCCTTTCACAATCCAAAGGCATTGTGGCTTGTACGCTCTGAAGCGACGGCCGCCGCAATACCGGCACAGCCTAACGCCAGCAACATCCCTAACGCGCCGTAGCTGACCACCGCGTAGGGAAACAGCCAGCATTCCTCGGCTGGCCCGGCTGTCACCGTGAGCAATCCGGCTTCCGCCAGTCCCGCCGCTGCACCGGCGCGGACGCCGCCGAGAATGCCCGTAAGAAGTGTCCGCTTTAACGATACGTTTCGACTCGGCCATCGAAGAAGGTTCCTCGGCGCCGGGGATATAGCTCCGCCGTTCCGCGATCTTGCTCATCCCGGCACATGATCTCATAGCCTGCCCCGAGCTGCAGGCTCATCTTCGCCTCGAACGCGCCGCGCTTACGCCGATGCGCGTTCGATAATGTGCAGTGGCACCTCGACCCGCGTCTGGCGCCGCAGCAATTCCATCAACACCCGCACGCGGCCCCGGCCGCAGCCCGGGTTCTCAATGATTCCGATCAACCCCTCAAAAGGGCCGCGCGTGATACGCACCACGTCACCCTCCCTAAAAGCCGGTGCGGCACGATAGAGGATGCCTTCGCGTCCCATCCGGGCATGCAAGAATTCAATCACCGCATCATCCAGCGCACAGGGCAAAGCCCCGAACCCGATGAACCGGCGCACCCCGGGGGTCCACACCACATCAAGGTACTGCTCATCGAGATCGATGCGCACGAAGAGATATCCTGGAAACAACGGGGCAACGGCCGGCTTGGGCCGCAACCGCGCGGGTTCCACTATCCGCGGCAAGAAGGTGTCCACGCCACGCCGCATGAGCTGCTCTTGCGCGAACCGCTCACGGCGTGCCTTCGTACTGATCACAAACCACTGCGGACTCGATGGCATGATCTCGCCCACCGCACTCATTCCCCAAGCTGAGCAATTCGCGCATCATCGCGAAATAGTTTCTGTACCTGTCTCCCGACCTCAACAAGCTCTTCGCGGCTTGTGTAGCCGGAGAGCACGACGCGAAACACCGGCTTTTGAATTCCCATGCTTCCTCCTGACACATGCGCCTCAAGGCCATGGCTGCGCAGCGCACTTTGAACCGCCGATGCTCGGAATGTGTGCGGCGTTGACAACACGAGCAAAGCGTAGTGGCCGGATCCGTCGTGGAGGATCGGAAAACCGTCTCCCAGTTCCGGCAAGCGAATCGTCTGACCGACGGCAATCACATTGATGTCCTTCAGCTCAGGGTTTGCGAGCTTCAGCAGATCCAAAACCGTGCAGCTCGCCTGCCCGTACTTACGACGCGCGATACCTGAAACCGAGTCGCCGCTACGCACAACCACGTGCGTAAGCGACATGCCCTCCAAGCGGGGTTCGCGACCGATGTCTATCCAACCCTTGGAACCGACACCGCCTTGCGGTTCGGCCTCTTTCATTTCGCTAGGCGCAGACTCGTGCTTTTTCCGGTTGAGTGCAGTCGTCTCTCGCGGCAGCGGTTCGCTCAGTTTGGCAACCGAGCCTGTCTGCTCACCCTTCGCCGTATTCAGTGCGACTGGCGCCCCATCGGGCGCCGATACTGGTCGCGCTAACGCGACCTTTGGATGTTCCTCGCTCAGTCCACCGAGCGCGGGTGCCTGATCTGCCCGCGCGCCACGGACGCTCGCCTCTCCATCCCTTCCCGAAACGTTATCCGAACCAGAAGCAGACGGAGAATTGGGGGCACTCTTTCCCTCGCTGGCGCGATCGTCACGGGTGCCCGCATCACCTACCACTGCTGGTTCTTCAGCAACGATCGCTTTCGCCGGCGGCGCTGGCGGAACTCGGGCGGCCCGAGCATCGGATACGGAGGCTGTGTTACCGCCGCTCTCGGCTGACCGGACCATAGGAACCTCCACTCCGGTACCCTCAGGCTGTGAGCCCGGCCGGATCACCTCCAATCTCGGCGGCGCAAGCTCCACCGATACATTCTCCTCTGCTGGTTTGAGCAGCATGGTTCGGCCGACGGAAAGTAGGCCGACAGCAATCGTCCCGATGAGGACACTAATGACGGCCAAGCGAGCGCGCCAACGGCTCTGTGCGCTGGCGGGCGCCGCTGGCGACATTGAGGGCACCGATGGGGCGTGAGCCTGACCTTTCGCTTCCTCCGTCAATGGCTCGTCGGACAGTAGATCAGCAGCCGCTTCGGTGATGAGATCCGCTCCGATCCGCTTCTTGCCAAGCGCATAGCCGATCACCAACGCATTGTCGCAAACGACGTTGACCAAACGAGGAATGCCGCGCGAAAAATGGTAAATCCGTTCCTCGGCTTCACGCGAGAACAGCTTCAGGTCTGGGCAGCCAGCTGCCTGCAAGCGATACTGAAGGTACTCCGTTATCTCGTCCCGCGACAGCGGCAGCAGCCTACAATTGATTCCGATTCGCTGCCGGAGTTGCCGGAGAATCGGGTTACTCAGCTTCTGCCCGAGCTCCGGTTGTCCGGAGAGGACTATCTGCAATATCTTTTCCTTCGCGGTTTCGAGATTCGATAGCAAGCGCAGGTCCTCCAGCACCGAGAACTCAAGATCCTGCGCCTCATCGATGAGCAGCGCCACGTTCACTCCGGCCCGCAATTCATCGAGGAGGAACGCGTTGAGTCGCTGCAGCATGTAGAGCTTCTTCCCGTTGTGAACTGGAAGGTCGAATTCGGCAAAGATGTATTCGAGGATTTCTTCGAAGGTCACGTTGGTATTGAAGATGAAGACCGACTTGGTCTTCGGGTCGAGATCCTCGAGCAATTTGTTCAACAGAGTCGTCTTGCCCGTTCCCGCTTCGCCGATCAGGGTAATGAACCCCTTGCGTTGCGTGATCCCGTAGTTGAGCGACGCAAGCGCCTCCCGGTATCGGGCATTGAGATAGAGAAACTTCGGATCGGGCGTCACGTTGAAGGGGCGTTCGGTCAGCTGGTAGAAGTCACAGTACATTAAGACGCCTCGTTCCTAGCGCAACCGCCGTGCCACACACGGGGCGATCTCAAAGCCCGCCCAACGTCGTCCCCCCACTTGCATCGGCGCCAGACGCGACGGCGAGGAGCGCCGTAATCTCGCACCGACGCCAGTCGGATCCCAAACGGGCATCATCGTTCGTCTCCACACGATGCACTTCGTCCGTTGCGCCGAAACTCACCGGGGCGCAATCCGTGGAGACGGATCTTGCGGTGCAACGTGGCCTGGTCGATCACGGCATGTCGCGCCGCCGGAGCAATGCTGCCGCGGTGCAGCTTCAAGACCCGCGCGAGATATAGTTGCTCGGCCTTCTTGAGAAAATGGCGCAGTGGCAATTGGTAATCAGCGAGGTCCGCGGCACCGGAAACTTTCTGTTCCTGGCCAGGCACGTCGACCTCGCGTATCGTATCACCCTTTGCACGAAGCACGGCGCGTTCCATCACGTTGAGCAGCTCACGGATGTTGCCGGGCCAGCCGTACCCGATAAGCAACGCCAGGGATCGGTCCGAAACGCGGTTGATACCCTTTTCACGTGCCATGGGATTGCTGCGAAGGAAGTCCGCCACAAGCAGGGGCACGTCAGCGGTGCGTTGCCGCAAGGGAGGCAGTCTGACCGGGACGACGTTGATCCGGTAGTAGAAATCCTCCCGCATGCGCCCTGCCGTCACCGCTTCGCTGAGGTCTTGGTTCGTCGCCGCGACTACGCGCATGTCGACGCTCACCCGGCGGTTGCTGCCCAGTCGCTCGATGGCCCGCTCTTCAAGGACCCGCAGTAACTTCGCTTGCATCGTCAGGGGGATGCTCTCTACCTCATCCAGAAAAAGCGTGCCGCCATTCGACAATTCGATCTTCCCGACGTGGTCCTGCATCGCACCGGTAAAGGCACCGCGTTCGTAGCCGAACAGCTCGCTTTCCAGCAGCGATTCTGGCACCGCGGCGCAGTTGATGGCGACAAACCGCCCAGCTTTCCGTTTCCCCTGGAAATGTATCGCCCGCGCCACCAATTCCTTCCCGGTCCCGGATTCGCCCGTGATGACAACGGTCACATCGCTGTGCGCCAGCGTTTCGATGGTGGAAAACACCTCTATCATCGCTGGATCACGGCTGACCATGTTCGCAAAGGTGTAGCGATCCGACAGCTGCTTACGCAGGTACTCAATTTCATCCAACAGCCGCCGTCGTTCGAGAACTTTCTGCGTAGCCAGCAGGATGTCGTCGGGCTCGAATGGCTTTGTGATATAGTCGCAGGCGCCGCAGCGCATGGCCTCGACTGCCCCTTTGATGGTCCCGTAACCGGTAATCATGATGACATCGACCGACGGCCAGCGCTCGCGAATCTCGCTGATCAGTGCAATGCCATCGCTTCCCGGCATCTTCATATCGACCATGGCCAGGGTGAATTCCGAGGCGCTGAGCTTCTCTAAGGCTTCCTGGACATTCGCTGCCGACTCGACGGCGTATGCATAAGTCACGTACAGCCCTTCTAGCTGTCGCCGAATCAGTGGATCATCGTCCACAACGAGGATGCGGACCGGCCCCGTAGTCGATGGCATTAGAATTGGAGCGGAAGCGCTATCTCCCACGACGTCTCCCCCGAAGTTTTTGCGTGTTGTTGCAAGGTTCCACCGTGCGTCTCCAGAATCTTTTGTGCTACCGCCCACTGCATCTCCGCTTCCGACGAACGTCTTGAATCAACTCGCCCCTGCACATCCACCTGAAGGACCAAGGAACGGCCCGATCTTCTCTCAGAAGCACTAAGTTGGATAAGCTCGTTAGGGTCCACGTTCTCTCGGACCAGTTGTTTTGCCAACAGGCCGAAGGCCCGCGCCAGTTCTCCCGGGTCGGCCAGCAAGTTTCCGCCGAGGCCCTTCCCCTCTATTTTGACTGAGCAACCGGCCATGTCACCAATTTGCCGTGCAAGGCTCTCAGCGACATCAGCGCTGCACACACGTTGTAGTGTCAAGGAAAGCGGCGAGAAATAGTCTATCACTAACTGTAGGAAAGCTTCCAGTTGGCCGATGCTGCTTCCAAGGTGGTCTGCTCCTGTTGCGTCACTGCGACGCAGCTGTTCGATAAGATGGTAGATTCGCTGGAACAAATTCCCAAAAGTATGGCCGACGTGCTCCAACACGGCAGGGTGGACGGAGATGATGCACTCCTCATCCCGCTCCCCATCGCGCTTCTTCTGATCGAGGGCGACCGTCCCTCGCAACGCGACGTCCACGTTGCTACCCCGCGGCCACTTGTGTACCGAGCACAAGACGTCTCACGAACCACCTATCGCTGGCACAAATACCCATTTCCCTGCACTCGCTTTTCGGTTGCACGCAGCAGTTGTTACTGACCTATTTCATGACGGTTACCACGCCCCGTTAAACTTTTTCAAGCGAATTCTGCGGTACTTAAGCTCAAAGCTGCGTCCCGCAGCGGGCACTAATATGGGCATAACGCCAACTTCAGCATTGACTTTTCAGCCAAAAAATGAGCAGGGTCACTGTCTGTTCTAACCAGTCGCCACTGGGGGCGAGGGGAGGGGAAGGAGGCCGCTGATTGGAGCGCCCGCGCATATGGGTCATCAATAGTTCTCCGTCCATTCAGGAGACGGTTGCGATCGTACTCGGGGACGAGTACCGCGTACGTGCGCTCAGCTCCGAAGAGTATGCACGCGACCCGTCCAAGGTTCGAGAAGCTGACCTATTGGTGGTGGAAGTGGACGCCCTTCCGCCGAAGTCGGTTGCGCTCTTCCCTCCGGATACGTCTATACTCTGGTTACTAGGTCCCGGCGGCTCCCGATCTACATCTCCCGATCGACCGGCGGCCCTGCCGTATCCCTTCCGGCCTGAAGATTTGCGCGCCCGGACGCGGGCGTTGTTGGCAGCCCGGACGCAGGTCCCCTCGCAACGTGGGGCTTGGTCCAACATCGAGTACCCGATACTGCCAACGGAAGCGACGCTTCTCGCTCATCGGGCAGCTGGCATAAGCTTTCCGGTCTTGATTTGCGGCGAGGCCGGCACTGGGAAGGCACGCCTGGCTCGCGCCATCCACTCGCTCGGACGTAGCGGCCAGTTCGTGACGTTATCCGCGTGCAACTGCACCCCCGCTGCGATCCAGCAAGTCGGCAGCATCACCCCTGGGAACCTGACGTTGTTCATCGACGAAATCAGCAGCGTTACTTCGGAAGGAACGCAACTCCTGTTCGAGTTGATTGACCGTGGTGGCTTGTCCTCGAGTGCTGGCTGGCATGTCGTGCGTCTGATTTGCGCGACGACGCAGAGCCTCGAAGGTCTCGCACAAACGCCGGGCTTCAATCGAGAACTACTTTACCGCATCAGCATCTTTCCGATCACCCTGCCCCCCCTACGGGAACGGACGTCGGATATTCCGGCGCTGGCGGAGCACGTCGCCGCAGAGCTGGCTCGACTGCAGTGTATTGAGCCCGTCACCTTCACTCGACGCGCCATGGAACGGCTCGTGCGGTACCTGTGGTTCGGAAACTTGGCGGAGTTCGAAACGGTATTAACCCGTTCGGTGGTGCTCACACAACGCCGGACCATCGATGCGGCGGATCTGTTGTTCGGATATGGACGGATTCTGCCTCGCCCAGATGACGAACCCACAGCCGTGCCGGAAGTTGCTCCCGAGGTGTCTACAAGTGGAGCCGTTGACCTGATCATCAACGAACTGGCTCATGAGTTCAAGAACCCAATGGTCACCATCAAGACCGTGGCACAGCACCTGGAGCGGCTGCTAGCGGACGAAACTGGACGCGAGCAAGTCGCCCGACTCACGGGCGAGGCGGTCGACCGCATGGACCGGGCGTTGGAGAATCTCCTGCAATTCACGCGATTCCGGGTGCCGGCGCCTGGCGACGTGACGCTGAACACTATCCTGTCGCCCTGCCTCAGCGAACTCGCTCCCACCCTCGCGGAGCGGCGGGTGCTGCTGAAGTACCGGCCGGCGGACTCAGCGACCATTTTCGTCGACCCCGCGCAGATCGGATACGCCTTTGACAACCTCTTGCGGGTCATTACCCGCGATCTGCCAGAGGGACAAACGCTTTCCGTGTTCCCCTCAGAAGGAACGTTGGGAGTGACTTTTGAGTTTGGCGGTGCACGTCTCCCCGTTGCGGGTAAGCTGGCACAACTCCTCGATCACGCTCCAGCGGAAGCAGCATCGTTGCTGCCTTTGGGACTAGTATTCGCCAAGACGCTCATCGAACGGAACGGAGGCCGTATCCGAGTAGACAGCCTCCGCGACGTCACCGCGATAAGCGTTTGGCTTCCAAGCCGAGAGGACATCGCACCGAGAAATGGTAAAGCAGCAAGTCTTAATAATTGACGACGAACCCGGCGTCCGCGAATCGCTGCGGATGGTGCTTAAAGAGCGATTTGAGCCGTCCACCGCCACCTCGGGCCAAGACGGACTTGATCTGCTCAGCAGCCAGCCCTTCGGCGTTGTGCTCTTGGACATTCTCATGCCGGGCCTGGACGGCCTGGAGGTTCTGGAGCGGATCAAAGAAATGAACCTGACCGTCCAAGTTGTGATGCTGACCGCTACCAAGACCGTCAAAACAGCGGTAACCGCGATGAAGTTGGGTGCTTTCGACTACGTAACCAAGCCGTTTGACGTTGATGAGTTGCTGCTGATCGTTGATCGCGCGGTCGAGTCGGCGGCCTTGGCGCGAGAAGTGGACGCGCTGCGCTCCGAAGTGGGACTGCGGTACAGCTTCGAGAACATCGTTGGCAACTCGCCGAAACTGCAGGCAGTCCTCAAGTCCGTTTCTATGGTGGCGCCACTGAAGACCACCGTGCTCATCACCGGGGAGAGTGGTACGGGCAAAGAACTGATCGCAAAGGCGCTGCACTATCACAGCCCGCGGGCGCACAAGCCGATGATAACGATCAATTGCGCCGCGATTCCGGAAAACCTCCTGGAGAGCGAGCTTTTCGGACATGAGCGCGGCGCCTTCACCGACGCCTACGCCAAGAAGCCTGGACAGTTCGAACTTGCCGATCAGAGCACGTTGTTCTTGGACGAAATTGGCGAGATGAATCCAGCAACTCAGGCCAAGATCCTGCGGGTCCTCGAACAGGCCGAATTCACCCACATCGGAGGCGCTCAGCCCATCCGGGTCGATGTCCGCGTGATCGCCGCGACCAACCGCGACCTGCACCAAGGGATGCGTGACGGCAGCTTCCGCTCGGATCTCTACTACCGCTTGAACGTGGTCTCGGTGCATCTTCCTCCCTTACGCGAGCGACGCGAGGATCTCGTTCCGCTCGTTCAGCATTTCCTCACAGCGAAGTCGAAGGAGCTCGGTTTGCCAGATAAATCCTTCACCGCCGAGGCGCTTGACCTCCTCATGCAGTACTCCTGGCCCGGCAACGTCCGAGAACTTGAGAATCTTGTCGAACGAGTGATGGTACTGTCGCACGGCCTAACTATGACCGCCGACGATCTGCCGCAGTACCTTCGGAACGGCAGTGGCCACGGACACCCGGTTCAGCAAAGCGTCCTCCGAGGCGAAACCAGGCTGGCCGAGGCTGTTGATCAATTTGAGCAGGAATTGATCCGCAACGCCCTGACACAAGCACAGAACAATCAAACCCGCGCCGCCGAGATCCTCGGCACAACCCGGCGCATTCTCAAATACAAAATGGATAAGCTCCGCATCATCGCGGTGGAGTAGCCTCCCGACTGTAGCGGCAATTCCCTGCCGCGGCGTCCATATTCGTACGTTTCGATCGCGCTTCAAACCCGTCACAACTGCCGCCTGACAAACTTTCCAAACCTAGAATTCGCCGATAATCCTCGCCTCTGGGCCCCGAAGCTAGCGCAACACTTCACCTTGCCGTCGCGTTGGCACTACCCATGCTGCTGCTGGAGCGCACTGATCTGGCACACGCTGGTCCGTGAGGTAAAGTATGGGTGAAGAAAGAGCTTCCCTTCTGATCGTCGATGACGAGCGGGGCCCGGCCGAGTCCCTGCGTATGATTTTCAAGCCGTCGTACAATGTTTTCACGGCCAGTGGCGGTCGGCAAGCGCTTGATATTCTACATTCAACGCCGATCGACGTCGTCACCTTAGACCTCCGCATGCCGGCAATGTCGGGAGTCGAGGTCATGGAGCGTATCAAGGAATTCGATCCCGATGTCGAGGTCATCGTGGTGACGGGGTACAGCTCTCTTGACTCCGCGATCCGAGGGCTTCGACACGGAGTATTCGACTACATCTCGAAACCATTCGACGTACCGCAAATCTCCGACCTCGTGCGCCGGGCGTTGGCGCGCCGGCGTGCCAACTTACGTGCCCGCCGCATCAAAGAAGACTTCCTGGCAAATCTGTCACACGAGTTGCGCACCCCTCTGAGTGCCATCATCGGCTACAGCTCCATTCTAACCGAGGAGCTCGAGAGGGTAGTCGACCCGGATCAGCGTGCCGCACTCGACCGCATCCAGGCCAACTCCTATGACCTCCTCAACCTGGTCGAGGGCGTACTCCTGCTGAATGCCCTCGATGCCGGTGAAATCAGCCTCAACATCGAAGCCTTTGACGTCGGCGATACCGTCAGGCGTGCCGTCGAAAAATTTCAGGTGCCCGCGAACGAGAAGAGATTATCGCTGCGTATGGAAACCGACGCCGCGGATCTCATGACTGTTACCGACGAGGGGAAGCTCGAACGAATCCTCTGTGCCCTACTCGACAACGCGGTCAAGTTCACCCCAGCCGGCACGGTTTCACTCACTATCCGGCACGCAGCGCAACCTGACGCACTCGAGATTGAGATTGCTGACACCGGACTCGGCATGGATCGCGACGAAATCGCCCAAGCCCTCGAAGGGCTCACCCAGGGAGACTCCTCTCCGCGGCGGCGCTTTCGGGGTCTCGGGTTGGGCCTGCGCATGGCAACTCGTTTGATTGAACTCTTGGGAGGGACTTTGCAGATCCGCAGCGAGCTGGAACACGGCACGCACGTCACTATCACAATCCCTTCGCGCCCGAGCGCGTCGAGCCGGTCCCTGCACTGATGAGCTTCTGGGACACCACATTCTTCGTCGGTTGCCGTGAATGCGGCCTGTTACACCCAGCAGCGTGCCACACGGTCGCCTCGCCGAATGAGGCATCAGAGGAATTCACCGCAGCCTTCTGGGAGTTCGTTGCCGATCACCAATCGCACGAGCTCGCATGGCTGCGGCGACACGGCGCTGAAGCCGTCTCCGACCGCGCATTATGGGATCCCATGGCGAGGATTACCTTCGAAGCGACAGATGGGCACCAAGTATATCTCGTGGATGGAGGTCGGGCCGCAATCGAAGAGCCGCGCATTTACCGGTTCTCTCCCGGCACACTCGACGTGACCAACTCAGAAATCCTCATCGATCACCGCGACCTGCGGCGGGGCCTGGACCTGACGTTTTACCCGCACGCGCTCCGGCTTACGAAACTGGACCGCTTCGTTTCGGTCGTCCGCGACGTCGTCAACCAGCTCAATCCCGACCAGTTGACTATTGCCTTCGAGGATGCCGAGGACCCGGCCGTCAGCGTCGCACGCATGCCCGACGAAACCTACCAGGAACTGCTGGCACGCTGCGCCGATATCTTCGACCCGTCGGAGTTCGACACCCTAACCAAGTTCCTACAGAGCAACCGCTACGAAGACGGGCTGCTGGCATTGCGAGTGCGCCGCGAATACCGGGCATCCCCCGCATAGCCGCCCCGTTCCGTTTCTCGCATCACAGTAGCTTGACTGGCGGGAAACCCTCTACTACAGCACTAGTGTTTGTGATAGCTACGCCTCATGTCGTGCATCGTCGATGCCGCTGCGGTTCCGGACCGCCTCCACCGTACCCGCACCGTGGTACGCACGCCGCTTGAGCGGGCTTTGGACGGCGCGGTCGTCAACGACACCGCCGCGCAGGTACTGATTGCGGCCGACGCTCCCGATGAAATCAGCGCGATCCTCGCGGCCGCGGGACACGTGCGTACGCGCACGAAGGGAACCGTCGTCACCTATTCCCCCAAGGTGTTTCTGCCGGTCACCAACCTCTGCCGCGATCGGTGCTCGTACTGTACGTTCCGCAGCGACCCGGGCGACGCCCATACGTGGACGATGCTCCCCGAGGAAATTCGCGCCTGCTGCCGCAACGGACGTGTTCTAGGATGCATCGAGGCGCTGATGTGCCTCGGAGACAAGCCGGAACTCGCGTTTCGTTCGTACCGTACCACGTTGCAGGCACTCGGACACACGAGCACCACCGGTTACGTGTACCAGGCCTGCGAAATCGCCCTGGATGAGGGCCTGTTGCCTCACACCAACGCCGGGGTGATGAGCCGCGAGGAGATGGCTGCGCTCAAGCCCGTCAACGTCAGTATGGGGCTGATGCTGGAGAACGTCAGTCCACGGCTGCGATGCAAGGGTGAAGCGCACTACTATGCGCCGGACAAGGATCCCGAGCGGCGCCTGAAGATGTTGCAGGAAGCCGGCGATCTCGGCATTCCCTTCACCACTGGCATCCTGCTGGGCATCGGTGAAACCCGCGCCGAGCGCGTTGCCAGTCTGGCGGCCATCCGCGACTTGCATCGGACCTACGGGCACATCCAAGAGGTGATCATCCAGAACTTCCGCGCCAAGCCCACAACGGTGATGGCTGCGCACCCCGAACCCGAAACCGTCGACATCGCCCTCACCATCGCCGTCGCTCGGCTGATGCTGCCTGACATGAACATTCAGGCGCCACCGAACCTCAGCCCGTACGATCACCGATTGTTTCTCGCCGCCGGCATCAACGACTGGGGCGGCATCTCCCCACTCACCCCTGACTATGTGAATCCCGAGGCACCTTGGCCACACGTCGCCACCCTCGCGGAGACCTGCCGTACCGAAGGCTTCATGCTGCGGCCGCGCTTGCCGGTGTACGCCGAGTACCTCGACCAGCCAGGATTCCTCGAACCCGCCTTGCGCCCCATCGTGGCACAGCGCGCCGCCGAGAGAGGAGTACCGTCATGTTGATGAACCACCTCCGTGAACTGGTGCACGATACGCGACCGCTCGAAACCGTCATCGCCGCCGCGCAGCCGAAGATCGCCGGAATTCTGGAACGTTCCCTAGCACGCAAGGAGCTCGGCTTTGACGACGGCCTTGCCCTCCTCCACGTGCAAGGCCCCGACCTACTCGCGCTGATTCGCACGGCTGATTTCGTGCGTTCGGCCGACGTGGGGCCGGCCGTCACATACATCGTCAACCGCAACATCAATTTCACCAACGTGTGTTTCGTCGGCTGCCAGTTCTGCGCCTTTGCTCGCCACCGGAAAGATGCCGACGCGCGCACCGACGATACCGAACAGGTATTGGCGAAAGTCCAGGAGGCCGTCGATTGCGGCGCCACGGAAATTTGCATGCAAGGCGGTATCAACCCTGAGATGGACGCGTTTCAGTATCGTGACCTGCTTCTGGCGATCAAGGCCCGCTTCCCCGCGATCCACATTCACGCCTTCTCGCCCATGGAAATCATGTACGGTGCGCGCCGCACCGGTATGAACTATCGCGACTACATCGCCATGCTGAAAGATGCTGGCCTCGGAACCATTCCCGGCACGGCGGCGGAGATTCTCGATGACGAGGTGCGCGAGGTCCTCAGCCACAAGAAGGTCGACGTCCGGACCTGGGTGGAAATCATCACGACGGCGCATCGTCTTGGCGTACCGACCACGGCAACCGTGATGTACGGGCATATCGAGAAACCTGAGCACATCGTCCGCCATGTCGAGTTGTTACGTTCCATGCAGAAGGATACCGGCGGCTTCACCGAATTCGTGCCGCTCCGATTCATCCACACCTACACCGTCCTATACCAGAAAGGTCTGGTCGACCCGCCGCCGAAAGGCGCCGTCGACCTGCGCCTGTACGCCTTCGCGCGCTTGATGCTGCGTGGAGCGATCGACAACCTACAAACATCATGGGTAAAACTTGGAACCGAGCTGGCGCAAATGAGTCTGCAGGCAGGCTGCAACGATTTCGGCGGCACGCTGATGGAAGAGCAGATCTCCAAATCCGCTGGGGCCGACGCCGGTGAGTATCTGCCCGCCGAAAGCATCCGCACGCTCATCGAGACGGCCGGACGCACGCCGGAGGAGCGCACGACAACATATGGCAGGGTCTCTGCAAGCACGGCGCATGGAACGAGTGACGGTCCTGGCTGGCGGGGTGGGAGCGGCGCGCTTCTTACGGGGCCTCAGCTCGCTTCTTGATCCGCGTCGTCTCACCGTCATCGTCAACACCGGGGACGATGAGAGCTTTTTCGGGCTCCACGTCTCGCCTGACGTCGACACCGTGATCTACACGCTAGCGGGCACCATCAATCCGGTACCCGGTTGGGGGATCAAGAATGACACTTTCTCTTGCCTGGGCGTCCTGGGTCGGTTCTACGACGAGACTTGGTTCCGCCTCGGAGACAAAGACCTGGCGACGCACATTTTTCGCACTGATGCGCTGCGACGGGGAAAGACCCTGACGGAGGTCACCGCAGCGATCGCCAAGGCTTATGGCATCCGCGTCACCGTGTTGCCGATGACCGATGTGCCCGTCCGCACCTTCGTCGAAGTCGCCCGCCGCCGCCCTCTGCCCTTCCAACGCTACCTCGTACACGGAGGTGGACACGGACAGGTGAAGCGGATCACGTTGCGCGGGGCGCGACGAGCGCACCCCGCCCGTGGGGCCCTGGCTGCGGTCCGGCAGTCCACCTTTGTCATCATTCCGCCAAGCAATCCGTTTGTCAGCATCGGTCCAATCATGGCACTGCGCGGAATGCGCCAAGCGTTGCGCACCATGCGCGCCCGTGTGGCGGCCGTCAGCCCCATCATCGACGGTGCTCCCGTCAAAGGACCGTTGCACCACATGCTGAAAGGTCTCGGATACGAGGTCTCCCCTGTCGGTGTGGCGCGCCTGTACCGTGGCCTTGCCGACGTATTCGTTTTCGACCGGCGCGACGCCGCCCTCGCACCCCGCATTGCGGAGTTGGGTATGCGTCCGGTAATCACAGAAACGCTCATGACGAGCACCGCCAGGTCACGTCGCCTGGCCGCAACCGTCCTGTCCGAGCTCCGCCAATGACCATCTCCATCACGGCGATTAAGGGCGTCTCCAGTGTAGAGCCTGGCGATGATCTCGCCGCCCTGCTCTTGGGAGCTATGGACGGTACGGGACTGAAGCTCCAGACCGGCGATATCGTCGTCATCTGTCAGAAGGTCGTGTCGAAGGCCGAGGGCAGAATCGTCCAGCTCAGCCAGGTCATACCGTCATCCTTCGCCAAGCAACTCGCTGCCGAGGCCACGGACAAAGATCCGCGCGTCGTCGAGGTGGTGCTGCGTGAGACGAAGCGCATCGTCAAGATGGACCGCGGCCACCTAATCACCGAAACTGGTCCCGGCTGGATCTGCGCCAATGCAGGAGTCGACGAGTCTAACAGTCTCGGTCCGGACACCGTGGTGCTCCTGCCTGTGGATCCGGATGCCTCCGCCCGTCGCTTGCGAACCGCCTTCCAGCAACGCGCCCGAGCGGATGTTGCGGTCCTGATCACCGACACCTTCGGCCGGCCCTGGCGAGAGGGGCTCGTCGATTTCGCCCTCGGCCTCGCCGGCATGGAGGCCATGCTGGACTTGCGCGGCCAGCACGACCTCAATGGTCGCGAGTTACGCCACACGGTGATGGCCCAGGCGGACGCCTTGGCCGCAGGAGCCGGACTGGTGATGCGAAAAGGCGACGGCACCCCTGCCGCGCTGGTGCGTGGCTACGACTTCGCGCCGGCGGAAGGCGACGCCAACCGCCTCATCCGCGCCCGCGAGTTTGACTTGTTTCGCTAGGTCTCACACCGGCTTGCGCAATGGGGGTACCACTTCCACTTCTTCTCGATACCGACGTCGGCACCGACGTTGACGACGCCATCGCCATCGGTCTGCTGCTCGCCTCGCCGGAAATTGATCTCCGGGCAATCACTATCGTGTCCGGCGACGTGAACCTCCGCGGCCGAATCGCCAAGAAGCTGCTTCTCCTCGCGCACCGTTCGGGTGTACTGGTGGCCGCGGGCATACGCGATCCGATCCTGCGGCAGCGGAATTTCCTCTGGCTCGGGCATGAGGGTCAGCGCATCGTGGAACCCGAAGAACCCCTCCCGCTCACTCCAACACATGCGGTGGACCTGCTCGTTGAAACCCTGCTGCACGAGCCGATGCAGGTAGCTGCCATCGGGCCGCTCTCCAACCTGGCCGTCGCCATCATGAAGGAGCCCTCGGTCATCACGTCTATCCGGCACCTGACCATCATGGGCGGGTCTCTGGGCCGCGACCCGCAGGTTCCCTTACTCGAGTACAACCTCGCCAGCGATGCTGAGGCTGCGCTGGTCGTCCTGAACGCCGGTATCCCTACGACCCTGGTGCCGCTGGACGTCACATGGAGGGTGTTCTTCACCACCGGACACCTCGACCGCCTCCGCCGCACTCGCTCAGCCTTCGTTCAGACGCTGTGTGACGCGATTGAGGTATGGGCGCCGATGCAACGCGCGTTCTTCGAATCAGCGCCGACGTTCCAGCGCGATGCCGTCGTGTTTCTGCACGATCCGCTCACGCTCGCCATTCTCATTGACCGGTCGTTGGTGGCGTTTGAGCGGCTCCGACTCCGGCCAGCCATCGTTGATGGCATCTTCCGCTTCGTCGAGGAACGCTCCGCGCCCGAGGTCGAGGTAGCCGTGGCGGTGGACGCCCCTCGATTTGTGGAGTTTCTGGTACAGCGGCTGATGCAGCTCCCATAAGTCGCGAGATTCTCCCTTTCACCGCAGGCACGCGCGCCAACCTGTTTCCGTGGGCACCTTGAGCCCGCCGCATCTCTAGAGTAAGAGCCAGCGGAGGGCTAACGATATGACCCGCTACTTCGAGGACTTCGCCGTCGGCGACGTGATCAAGCATTGGCCCGGACGCACCATTCGCGATTTCGACGACACCTGGTTCACCCTCATGACCATGAATACCAATCCCATCCACTTCGACGACCACTACGCCAGCCAGTCGCAGCATGGGAAGTGTCTGGTCAACGGCATCCTAGTGTTCGCCATCGCCGTCGGCATGAGCGTCAAGGACATCAGCCAGAACGCTATCGCCAATCTGGAATACGAGAACATCCGCCACCTAGGGCCCACTTTCCATGGCGATACGGTCTACGCGGAAACCGAGATCCTGGAGAAGACGGAATCAAAGAGCAAGCCCGATCGTGGCGTCCTCTACGTCGAAACGCGCGCCTGGAATCAAAACGATGAGCGCGTGTTGTTGCTGCGCCGTCGCGTTCTAATCCCCAAACGGGGAACCTGATCGTCTGCTTGCTGCCGTAGGGCTGCCTGTTTTCCCAGCGGCGCCTAAATCCAGGGCAGCACAAACCCGGACGATAGGAACATTTCTCTGGCCTTGGTTCGTTTTGTAGTTGAACTCGACGGCTACCGGACTGGTATGCGCGTTGCTGGGGCATCCGGAGAACAACTTGTGAGTTTCCGCCGGACAGGTTCGCGGCGGAGAAAAAAGGAGGGAGAATCATGAGGGGGAAGAAGCTAGGCTGGTTGCTGACGGTGGCGCTCTCAGTGGGAATGCTGCCGCAAATAGGGCGAGCGGACGCGCCGAAAACGCTCGACCAACGCGTGCAGGACCTGGAGCAGAAGCTCGATCAGTCGAATCCGGCGGCAACGCTGGGCGTCACCATTCACGGCTTGGCAGCCGTCGACTATCTCTACGACATCAACCGGCCGCAAGGAGGCGGGCCGGCGCTGCGTTCGTTCGAGGATAAGAGTGACAGCTTCATCCTCAACCTCGCCAATTTGCACTTCGAACGCGCCTCGAAGGACGGCGTAGGCTTCGTCTCCGACGTCGACTTCGGCGAAACCGCCAACGTGGTGAATAATAGCACCTACTTCGGCAAAGGATTCGACAACGCCGGCAACCCGAGCCTCGGCAACGGCACGAATTTCTTCGACGTCCGCCAGTTCTACCTCACGTATACCGTCCCCGTCGGTTCCGGCATCAAGCTACAGGCGGGACGTTTCGTGACGCTGCACGGCGCCGAAGTCATCAAGAGCTACAACAACATGAACTACAACATCACCAATTCGATCTTGTTCGGCTTCGCGATTCCGTTCACTCACACTGGCATCATGGGCACCTACGCCTTCACCGACGCCCTCAGCATGAGCTTGGGCGTTGTGAACGGCTGGGACAACGTCGCCGACAACAACGACGGCAAGAGTGTGCACGGCATGTTCAACTGGACGCCGGATCCGAAGTTCAGCTTCTCGATCTCGGGTACCTACGGACCGGAGCAGAGCACGCATCAGGTCACCGACAATCTCGGCAACACGCTGACGGTGCACGCGGGGCGCTCGAAGCGCCTGATGCTGACGCCGTTGATCACCATCAAGCCCACCGACCAGCTGCAGTTCATCATCGACTACAACTACGGCAACGAGAGTGACGTGGAACCGCGCGACGGGCTGCTGCGCACGGCGCAATGGCAAGGTGTGGCGGGCTACGTCATCTATGCTTTCACGGATTCGCTCTCGGGGACGTTACGTGGCGAGGTGTTCGACGACGGCGGCGGGACGCGAACCCTGGGGACCTCGATCGCAGGGAACGGTCGCAGCGCCACGTATTGGGAGTTCACGCCGACGGTCAGTTACAAGCTGGCCGACGGGTTGTTCTGGCGTAACGAGTTCCGCCACGACGAGGCCTCGCGCAAGGTCTTCCCGATTCACACCGCGAACGGCTTCGCGCGCGGACAGGATACGTTGGCCACCGAGCTGATTTACTCGTTCTGAAGCGGCGATCGGCCGCGGCCTTTCCATCGCACTGACGACGATGTCTGAGGAGAGGCCGTCCGGACAACGGACGGCCTCTTCCTTTTTGCAAGGTTCACACTGCAACCGGCATCCGCAAGGGATACTGTTCTGCCGCATTTTGGGGACGATTTTCGGGAACGGATGTGCTACACGAGGCCTCGATCGGGATGGACTCGTGCTACTGACCAAGGCGCTGATTCTCGTTGTGCTGGCCATTACCGCGGCGCAACCGCTGGACTACGGATCGCGCGGAACGGTAGCCGCCACGGGCCTGCCAGCTTCGGTTGGCGGCGCTGACGACGGCGCGCAGAGGCTGCTCCGAACTCGCGCCGGGTCCGTTGTGAGCCTGGCCCTCGTACCCTTCGAGCAGCGATTGAGTCTAGGCACACACCGTCTTTTCAGATTAGTGCGCAAGACAAATGAAAATCTGGCCAAGTACCTGCGCATGGCCGTGAGGAGATGGGCGCGATGGGCGCAGAGCGCCCTACTCTGCACGCTCTTTGCGCTGTTGGCCCCGTTGCTCGACCTGACGCTGGTGCGGACCTGGTGGAAGCACGGTTTCCGGGCGTTTTGCGCCTCCATGCTGCTCGCCCTCGCTGTTTACATCCGCCTACTCCTTGACCGCAACTCCTCCACTGTCGGCAAGGTACTCCTGGTCTTGGCGATTGCCTACGGGGTGGTCTCGGAGGACCTTGTGCCTGATTATCTGCTGCCGCTGGGCGTCATCGATGATATCGTCGCCCTCACCGCCGCCTCCCGTCTGTTCACCTGGCTTTGCCCGGACTGGTTGGTGGAACGGCACGCGGTGAGAGCCACTCAGACCTGGGATCGGTTGCATCGTGCCGCCTCCTGAAGCAGCGCTGCTTAGACGATAAGCACAAGCGCCCCGACTCAGGGGCCGCCACCTCTTCAGCTCGAACAGTAGCGGGACTGGCATCGGCATTGCTCAAGCCTCTCCGCAGAGAAGGAGGGGCAGATGGCTCAAGCAACGACACCGACAGTGAAACCGACGCTGGGATTGACCGGCGTCACCGTAAACGCCATGGCGCTGATCGCGCCGGGCGCCTTTCTGTGGATCACGTATCAGTTGCAGGCGGCGGCAGCGGCGCCCAGCGGCGCGTCCGTCAGTTCGGACATCTGGGCAGGCCTGGCCTTCGCCTTGATCCTCTGCTTCCTCACCGCCTACTCGTATTCGGAGCTGGCGCGGATCTACCCGGAGGCCGGCTTCGGCAGCACCTACTACTTCGCCGAGAAGGCATTCCTGGATCGTGAGAACAAGACGCATCACAAGTTCGCTCGTCTGGCGAAGATCGTCACCGGCTGGGCGGCACATCTGTTCTACTGGGTGTATCCGGGGGTGATGGTGGCCATGATGGCTACGCTGCTCGGCTACATCTACCAGCAACTCACCGGCGGCACGTTGTCCACGCCCGTACTCATCGCGCTCGAGACGGCCACCGCCTTTGGGGTCGCATACGTTGCCTATCGCGGCGTTACCGGTTCGACCATGACGGCGTTGATGATCAACATCATTCAGATCATCAGTCTGGTGTTCTTCAGCGTCCTGGCCATCTATTACCGCTTGGCGAATCCGGACCACGCCACGCAGTGGGCCTTCAGCGGCGGCTGGGACGTGCTCATGCCGCACTCCTTCTCGGGGATCATGATCCAGTCGACCATTGCCATCCTGGTCCTGGTGGGCTTCGAAAGCTGCACGGCGTTTGCGGCTGAAGCCAAGGATCCGAAGCGGCACATTCCGCAGGGAGTCCTCCTCGCGCTGATCATCCAAGGGCTGTTCTGCTACCTGTTTGAGTACTTTGCCGCCGGTTACATGGTCAGTGAGAAGCTGGTGGGAGCCGACAGCACCGGGGCGGCGGTCAACGGAATGGCGGCGGCCGCGGCATCGAGCGCCCCGATCGGCGACATGGCAATCCTGGTGGGCAACAGTGTCTTGGGGGGCATCGGTTTCGGCCTGATGATCACGATTGCCATCACGGTGGCCCTGGCGATTTTCGGCACGACGCTCAGCTGCTTGAACACGGCGGTGCGTGTCAGCTACGCCATGGCCCAAGACGAAGAAATGCCTGAACTGCTGAACGGGCTCCATGGCCGCTACGCCACCCCGCATCGGGCGATCTGGGTGCTCGCCACCGTCTCGTCGGTGATCGGCGCCATCGGCGTGCAATCAGTGGTGGGCTTGACGGGGATCACGCTGGCCTCCAACTTGGGCACTTTCGTGCTCTATGGCCTCACCTGCGTGTGGACGATCATTGCGTTCGCGGAGCGCCGGGAGAAACACTTGTTGAAGCACACGGTGGTCCCGGTCCTCGGTCTGCTCGCCAACGTGATGATGTTGGCGGCGATCCTCTACCTCTACATTATCGGCAATGCCGACTCACAGAACGAGGCCTACATTTGCTTCGGTATCGCCGGCGGATGGGCGTTGGTCAGCATCGCCTATGTCGCGGTGACCAGCATGCGGCGTGGCCGGCGGCTCCTCGCCGCTCCGGCACCGAGGCAACTCGCATAAGGATATTGAAGCAATCCTGCCTAACGCGTACGCTGTAGGGCTGGTGGCCTGATGCCACCAGCCCCGCTCTGTCATGCCGGAGATCGATTTCTTTCAGCTCACCGATGTGGGCTGTGTCCGCACCGGGAACGAGGACGCCGTCGGCTACTGGCCGCATGAAGACGGAATCGTCTTCGCAGTGGCCGACGGCCTCGGCGGACACAACGCCGGGGAGGTTGCCAGCAGCCTCGCACTCGAGGCCCTGGCGCACGAGATCGAGCGTGCCCCTGGCAACTGGTCGATGACCAAACGGCTCAGGCGCGCGATCCAGGAAGCCAATCTCGCGATCTACAACAAGGGCGTCACCGTCCCCGAGCTACACCGCATGGGAACCACGCTGACCGTGGCGGCCTTGGTCGCCGGAAACCTCACCGCCGCTCATGTGGGAGACTGCCGGCTGTACCTCTGGCGCAACGGCACGCTCGCTCAGCTGACCAAGGATCACACCTGGGTCTGGGAGCAGGTGCAGTATGGCCTGCTCTCGCCGGAGGAGGCGCGCACGCATCCGCGCCGGCACATTCTCAGCCGCTGCCTGGGCCACAACCTCATCGTCAGCATCGATACGCTCACCCTGGACATTCAGCCCGGAGACGTTCTGGTACAGTGCAGCGACGGCATCCACGCTTTGCTGCCGGAATCCGAGATCGTCGCCGCACTGCAAGGCTCGGCACCCGAAGCCGCTTGCCAAGCCTTAATCGAGCGCGGGCGCGCCGCCGGCGGCGATGACAATCTGAGCATACAGATCGCCGCTGTGCTCAACTGTCCACCGTCCAACGCGCGTCGCTGGTGGCAGTTCGGACGCTGAGGTTCTTTCCTCCCCCTTCGGCGCTCTCCGGAAGAGGGTGAAGGTGAGGGGATGGAATGACGGCTTCGACCTTTTGAGTTGCTTGCCCCCTACCCGTCCCGACCGCTAAGGTGCGTCCCGCTATGGCTGAGCTCGCTCCCGGCGAACGACTGGACCAGTATGAACTCCTCAGCGTGATCGCACGCAGCGGGATGGCCACCATCTTTCATGCACGTGACCTGGAGAATGGCCACAATGTGGTCCTGAAGGTTCCGCACATGCAGTATGAAAGCGACATCGTCTTTCACGAACGCTTTCTGCGCGAGGAAAAAATCGGCCAGCGTCTGGATCACCCGGCGATCATCAAGCTGTTCACGCCGCGGCGGAAGAGCCGCATGTACTTGGCGATGGAATATGTCGAGGGCGAACTGCTCAGCAATCGCCTGCGGCACGAAGGCCGACTGCCGGTGGAGACCGCCGTCCGACTCGCTATCCAGATCGCCGATGCGCTGGTCTACCTGCACGACAACAACGTGGTGCACCGCGACTTGAAGCCCGAGAACATCATGATCCTGCCAAGCGGGAACCTCAAGCTGATGGACTTCGGCATCGCGCTGGACACCACCTTGCGCAAGGTGACTTGGTCGGGCCTGTCGCAGACGATGGGCACGCCGGACTACATGGCGCCGGAGCAGGTGAAAGGATTGCGCGGCGACGTCCGCACCGACATCTACAGCCTGGGAGCCATTCTGTACGAGATGCTGACCGGCGAGGTGGCCTTTTCCGGGGACAATGTGTATGCCGCCATGCGTTCGAAGTTGCGTGAAGACCCCACGCCGCCACGCCGCCTGCGCCCGGATATTTCTCCGGCTCTCGAAGAGATCGTCCTGCACGCCCTGGAGCGTGATCCGCACGACCGCTTCGAAACCGCTCTCGAGTTCCGTGAAGCTCTGGCGCATCCCGACAGCGTTGTCATCACCAATCGTGCCGCTCGTTTGCGCCCTAAGCCTCGGCTACCACACTGGCTGCGCATCCTGCTTGTGGTTGCCGGTGGCCTCGCAGTCTACGCCCTGCTTTTCTGGGGAATCACGCACCTGGCATCAGTGCTCACGCCGCGCCGCTGACCATGTGCTCGACTCGGACCGCAGCGCCCGCACCGGTTGCTGCCCGACAATATTGCACTGCCTACGGAACAGGCAACCTCACTTCTTGTTATCAACTGAGTTCGTAAAATCTGGTACTTGTAAGAGCGGTGGCATCGCCATTGCTGCCGAGCACGGTCCGAGGATCACGCCACCGGTGTAGCCGGTGGTGGACGGCTGGCTCGAATCGATCTGAGAGGAGTAGGTAGAAGGATGAATGCCAAAGAAGTCATCAAGTTGATGAAGGAGCAGAAGGCGGTCGCGGTGGATTTCAAGTTCAACGATTTTCTCGGCATTTGGCAGCATTTTACCGTGCCCCCGAGCGAGATGGAGGAGGCGGTGTTCGAGGAAGGC
>JBIOJG010000020.1:0-92360 GCA_044450645.1 Binatia bacterium | reverse complement strand
TCCGCGACCTGATCCGAAGGGGTCGCACCCCCCCGCCCCTCGCTCAGAGCGTCAGCTTGCAGAGAACTGCTCACCACCCCAACATACAAGCTGATCGAGGCCGCGTGCGCCACTTGGCGAGCGTGACGACCCGCGGCTCCGTACGGTGTCGACGGCCGGGGAGTTTGACAGCTCATGCCGCGCTTCTGTAAAGACGGCGGCGGCTCGATGAGGGTGGACCTGTGCAGCCATACCTATTCGGCTTCCAATCGTATTTCATGGCCTGGATGGTCGCGGCCGGAGTTGGCGCCTGGACCGGCATGCGCCTCGCCCGCCGTCACGGGCTGCCGTTGCGAGAGTCTTTCCTTGCCTGGGCCTTGTTGTCGGTGGCGCTCCTCATCGGCTCCAAGCTGCTGTACCTGGCCGAGCACGCGATCTATCCGCTCGACGATCCCGATCCGTTGGTGCAGGCCAGTCTCATGGGTTTCACCTGGCATGGCTTCCGTATCCCCGGCGGGATGCTGTTGCTGGTGCCCGCGTTACCGTTGGTCTGCCGCGCTCTCGGTCTCCCGGTGCTGAAATTCGCCGACGCGATGGCTCCCTCTGCGCTCATTGGGACCGGCGTCATCCGCATCGGGTGCTTCCTCAATGGGTGCTGTTTCGGCCGACTCACCAGCGGACCGCTGGGCGTCTCGTTCCCGCGCGGCTCGCGCGCCTGGGAATGGCAGTACGTCCGCGGCTATATTCCAGCCGGCGCCGCGCACGCCTTGCCGGTGGTTCCGCTGCAGGTGTGTTTCGCCGCACTCGGCTTTGCGGGGTACGCTCTGGGGCTGCATTGGCAGAGAAACAAGCAGTTCGACGGGCAAGTCTGGGCGAATTCCAACCTGCTGTTCTTCGGCGCGACCTTCGTGCTCGAATGGTTTCGCTCAACGCCCTTTCATCTCAACCTGATCTTGGCGGCGAGCGTGGTCGTGCTCACGGCGCTGGCGCGCGACCGCCTGCGCGCCTGGGCGGTCGCGGCGGCGCACGTCGCGTCCTAGCAGCCACCCTCCACCCAAGCGGATTCAGTCCCGACACCTCCACGATGCACGCTGTCTTGAGTATCGCCGCGCCATGCCCGCAAGGCGTCGCGACTTGAAATGTTTTGTTGACAATTGACGAACATTGCAGTTAAAAGACGGCAGGCACCTCGCTTTCGCAACATTGGCCGTTCTTTTCTTTTGGCGGGAGGGAATCATGGCTCATTTTGTTGCATCGCGGAAAATCCATTTCGTCGTTGCGGCTGCCGTGCTGGCGATCACCGGCCTTGCGGGTTCACGCACCTTCGATTTCAGCCGCGCCGTTGCCACCGGTAACACGATTACCATCGTCGGCGCCGACTCGCTGGGTGGAGGCCTGCAAGACGTTTATCGGCTGCAGTTGAGCGATCCGTCGCCTGGACCCAGCGGCCTGCAAGTGACCCTGACGAGCGGGTCAGGTTGCATGCTGGCGCCCACCGAGTACAGCGTCGGCACCCCATCGCTTCCGATCACGATTCCTGCGGGTCAGCAATCTGCCAGCTTCGTTGTGCAGACGGTGGACGGTGCGTCTGGCGGTTGCCAAATCAGCGTAAATACGACCAACCCGACCGGCTGGAGCACGCCCGCGGTGACGATTGCTCTGGTCCAAGGCAAGCTGCGCATCCGCGACCTGGCGCATCACATCGGCGCGCTCGACAAGAACGATCCCTTCTTCGTGGAAGCCGGGGTGCCGGCGGCCGACGGAACGCACCTGCGCTACGTCCAGGGTCGCAGCATGCAGTCGGCAACTACCCTCGAGATCACCGTGTGCAGCGACCAGCCGACCATCGGCCAGATCGCCGATGTCTACCGTGACGAGTCGCCGAGCGGCTGTGAGCAAAACCCGATCATTGCGCCGTTCTCGCGCACGGTGCCAGGAGATTTTCAATTCGATCCCATCACTGGGAATGATTCGGTGGATGTCCATGTGACGGCAAGTGCGCCTGGCTTTCTCGGCGATACACAAACCGTCGACGTCCCGTCCCTGGCCCTGACGATTCGCGGACCCGGCCAGCTCGGCGCCGGGCTGCAGGACGACTATTCCGTCACCTTGAGCGCGGCCGTGACCTCGGCCACCACGATCGCGGTGTCCGTCGTCAACCCGCCCGGGGAGCTATTGTGTGCCGTAGCGGCGAGCGAGCAAAGTCTGGGTGAGACGAGCATCCAAATCATCGTGCCCGCCGGAAACACGCGCGCGAATTTCGTCGTGCAAGGCGTTACGGGAGCCCCTGTCGACTGGTGCACGATCAACGCTACGACCACGGTGAACGGCATGACGCCCAGCGACAACCTGGAGATCGCCGTGCAAACACCGGGGTTACGCATCCGTTCGTTGTCTTCGACCGAGGGACAATTCGGCCCGGACGATCCGTTCTACGTTGAGCTCGGCGTGCCGGGTGCGGGGTTGCGTACGCTCCGCTACGTCCAGGAACTGGCGAGAGGGTTGGACCCGGCCATCTGTACCGGAACGGCCTGCGGTGGTCAGCAACTGCCGGTGACCGGAACCAGCAATCAACCCACGATTGGGACAATCGTCAACAGCTCCGGCCAGGGCGGCGCCCAGCAGACCGCCTACGTGCCGCTGACCTACTCCCGTACCGTTCCTGGCGACCTGACGTTCCACCCAGTTTCCGGCAGCAGCACGCCCGTCCACGTCACCGTGACCGCCCCGGGATTCGTGACGATCGATGCGTCGGCAAAGGACGTCACCGTTCAGTCGGCAGTCGTGCAGATCAAGCCGGTCCTGACACCGGGAGACTTGGGGTGGTCGCTCGAAGACGAATACCGCGTCAAACTGATCGACGCCAACGGACATCCCAACACCAATGTGACGATCTCATCCGATCCCAACTGCCTGGTTGCGCCCAACCTGTACAGTCCCGGCCTGCCGAGCATCGTCGTTCCCATCGACCAGTATCATACGTCGGCCCGTTTCACCGTGCAGGCCGCGGCGCTTCCCGACAGCACCTGTCACATCACGGCGGCGGCCACCAACTACGTTACGGGCACCTTCGACGTGCCGATCGTCGTTCCCGGAATCCAAATCCGACAACTGAGTCACATCGAACCGCTCGACGTGGCCAAGGATCCCTTCTACGTGGAGGTGGGTCTACCGAACCGCAACAACACTGCGCTGCGGCGTCCGCAAAAGGTGGTGGACAAGGTCAACACGTTCACCATATCGGTGTCGGCGTGCAGCAGCGTCCCGAGCGTGGGCACGATCAACGGCAGCCCCTGTGCGACGGACGTCATCTACGCGTCGTATTCCAACAACACGCCGGGCGACTTCGCATTTGATCCCGTCTCGATCGGGCGCACGGTCGTCACCGCGAGTGCCCCCGGCTTCTTGACCATGGATCCTGCCGGCATCGTGCCTGTACAGGTCGGCACCACGACGCTCGACATCAACCCGCCGGCAGCGATCGGCTCGGGCCTCCAGGCCTCGGCGAGCGTCGCGCTCAGCCAGCCTGCCGGGACGGGCGGGGTGGTGGTGACCATCACGAGTCTCACCCCGAACAAGTGCGTCGTCGCGCCCGATGCCAATACCCCCGGCGCGCCGAGTATCCCATTGCCGATCCCGGCGAACGGCACCAGCGCGACGTTCTACGTCGCCGCATTTGATAACCTCGGCAACGATACGTGCACGCTCACCGCGACCGCTTCGGGTTACATCAGTGATCAAACAGACATCAACATCGAGCAATGTAGCTTCCAGATCCTCAACCTCGATCCGACTTTGGGAACGGGATCGGCGCCGACGCCTTTCACCGTGGCGATTGGTGTGATCGCCGGCGGTCAATTCATCGAGCAAGCCGTGCTCGTGGGCAGCTCCGGCGAGCCGGTCAATGTCTGCAGCTCCAACACGAGCGTGGGCACCATCAACAACTCCACGAACGGCTGTGCCTCCGGCATGTTCCAGGCCGGGCAGTCGGAGCTCACGTTCAATTTCGACGTCAACCCGGCGGACACCACGCGCAGTAGCACCACCGTCTCGGCAACCGGTGACTGTCTCGAAGACGATCAAACGGAGCAGGTCTCGCCGACGGTGGCGCACTTGCCACTCGCCGCGCCGGTACTGGGAAAAGATTTACAGGAAACCTATTTTGTCACCATAAATAACAACAACGGGGCGACGGTTACGGTGCACGCCGAGCCTTGCAACGTGTGCGTCGTCTCGCTCGATCCGACGCAACTCGGCGACTGTACCGATAAGACGGTCACCATTCCGAACGGCTCGACGCGCGGCTCCTTTGTGCTGCAAGCGCTCAACCTGGGCACGTGTAACGTGACCCTGTCGGGCTCCGGGTTCCCGAGTGTCACCAGGGCGATTCCGGTGAACCCCACGCGTTTGCGGATCTCTGCCTTGGCGGCGAAGATGAGCTTCCTCGCCCCGGCCGATGACTTCTACGTCGAGAACGGTCCCGAGAACACGTCGATATCGTACGTGCAGGACAACTCCGACAATAGCCACGGCATCACCCAGCCCCTGCCACGCCGCGCCGGCTCGGTCCTGAGCGGCAACGTGTGCAGCAGTAACGTCAACGTCGGGATCATCTACGACATGTTATTCGATCCGGTGATTCTGCCGCCACCGGGGCAGCCGCAATGTCAGTCATTCCACATTCAGCCAAACTCGAGCCGCTCCGACCAGGACGACTTCTTCGGACCGGTCAACACGGGATCGGATACGGTCTTCGCCTACGCCCTCAACCCGGCCGACATCGATCCGACACAGTTCACGGTCACGGTTCAGCCGGGCTCGCTCAGCCTCGCTGGGCCGTCGCAGATCGGCGTGAATTTGGAAGATAGCTTCACTCTGCGGTTCTATCCGGCTCCAGCCAGCGGCACGACCGCGACGATCGCCGTCACGGGTCCCTGCGGCGTCTCGCAGACGGATAATCCACCGGCCAACCAGCCGCCGGCAAACCAGATCACACTGCCGGTGCCGTCCGGGCAAGCGAGTGTCTCCTTCTGGATCCAGTCCTTCGGACCCGGAACCTGTAGCATCAACGCGTCGAGTAACGTGGCGAGCTACGGCAGCGTCCCGAGCAACGTCGGGATGAATAATCCGGGTGATCAGATCACCGGTGTCGACACCACTCGCTCGTCGGCCTCCGCCCCCGATCCCTTCAGCGTGCAGTTCGGGTCGGCACGCTCGAGTCTGACGGGGCTGCAATACGTCCAGGAAGTGAGAGCGGAGAACACCACCGCTGGTTACGGCTTGCCTTACCAGAACACGGGGAGCAACGTCTTCGGCATTCCGTTCCAGGTGTGCAGCAGCAACCCCGGCGCGGGGTCCGTCACGGGGTGCACCCCCGATCCAATCAACTCCAATTGCCAGGACTGCGTAGTCCAGCAGCTGAGCAGCAGCGTGAGCCTCTCGCTGGTTGCGGGACTTCAAGGCGGCACGACGTGCGTCTCGGTGAACGACTACGGAACCCTTCTGCAACCGACGAGCAAATCGACGATCTGTGTGAACTTCGTCGCCTCCACGATTGGGATGTCGGACGAGCATGCGCTCGGCAACGGGCTGCAAGATGACTACCAGATCGCCCTGAGCACCCCTGCCATAGGTAACGGTACGATCAGCATCGCTGCCTCGGCGAACTGCCTGGTCGCTCCCACCCAGACCGGAACGTTCGGTCCGACCACGACGGTGCCGATTGCGAGCGGTCATACGCGCGCTTCGTTCTCGATTCGCTCGCTGGTGCAAAACGTACAGCCGTCAGCGCTGACGCCGTGCACGATCACCGCTAGCATCAACTTGCCCGGGTACACGCCGGTGCCCGAGCCGGTGCCGGTGGTTCAGCCCGCACTACGCATCATCAATCTGGACAATTCGCGCACCCTGACGCAGAGCGATGATCCGTTCAACGTCGAAATCGGGGTGCCACCGCAAGGACGCACCCTCACGGACAACCCGCAGATTTCCAACGTTCAAAATGCGGGCACGCAGTTTACGGTCAGCGTGTGCAGCAGCAATCCGGCGGCCGCGACCATCCTGAACTGTACCGGTAGTCCAACCTGCTGCATCCCGGTTGCCATCGCGGCGGGCGTGAGCCAAACGGCCAAGAACGCCTTGATCATCCATGGCGGCGGTTTGGCGGGATTGACGGTGATTTCCGCGTCGGCACCGCTGGTCATCCCGGCGCAAGAGCCGGTCAATGTGGCGCCGATCGTCACCAACATCACCAATCAGCCGGTGGGCGCAGGCCTCGAGGATCAACGCCGGCTGTATCTGAGTGCGGCGGCGGCACAGGACACTACCTTCGGCGTCTACACGACGAGCGCCGCGTGTACGCTGTCGGTCAACGAGACGGATGTGGGCACCGGTACGCCGTCTTCGCCCATTAGCTTGACGGTCCCGGCCGGCCGTACGCAGGTGTACTTCTGGGTTCATGGCATCGAGAATACCGGCGGAGGGGACTGCCCGATCTACGCCAACACCACGGTGCCCGGGGTGACCTCCGGATACACCGATATCGCCATCCCGTTACCCGGACTGGCGATCATCAACCTTGCCTCGTCCATCAAGGCGACCTCGTCCGACGACAGCTTCAACGTCGAGATCGGCGTGCCGCGGCAGAGCCTGACCGGCCTGGCAGACATCACGCAGGTGGCGCGCTGCGATGGCCCGGGAATTCCCATCAAAGTCTGCAACCTCATTCCGCCACCGCCGCTGGCGGAAGTGGGCTCGATCGTGGGCCAGGATTCCACCGGCTGCGTCAATGCGACCATCCTCGCGTGCAAAGGCGCGACGCTGAATGGCGTGTTGGCCTTCCATGCCGGCAGCAATCCGGGAACCACCACTGTGAGCACCACCTCGCTGGAAGCGATCTCGACCACCGCCGCGTACAAGGACGTGACGGTCAGCCTCGCGACCCTCAACCTCAGCGGGGAAGATACGATCGGGTCGGGTTTGGAAGACACCTTCACCGTTACCGCCAACCCCGCAGCCCCCAGCGGCGGTCTGCCGATCACGCTGAGCAGTCTGACGCCGTCCCTATGCTTGGTGGCCAGGGACGAGGCCACCGCAGCCCCACTCACCTATGATGCGAACAACAATCAGATCTATGCGACAAGCATCGCCGGCGGGCACACCAACATTCACTTCGCCATCCAAGCCGTGGAGAACGTCGTTGGACTGTGTCGCGTCACGGTCTCCTCGACCAACACGAGTTACAGCACCGACGAAATCGACGTCGTCATTGCGCAACCGGGTGTGCGAATCAGCAACCTCGATTTGACCACCACAGTGTCGGCGGCGAACGAGCCATTTAACGCCGATCTCGGCGTGCCGCAGGCCAGCCTCAACAACCTGCGTCTGGTGCAAGCCGTGCGACCGGGCGGACCAGGATACGTGAATGTGCAGGTGTGCAGCATGACGCCAGCCGTCGGCGTCATCGTCAACGGCAGCGGCACTCCCAACTGTCTCACCGTGCAAGTGATTGCCGGCAATCCCTCGACTCCGAGCAGCGGGAGCAACTCCCTCGCGTTCAATCCCGTTGCCTCAGGATCCACACAGGTGATCGCCAGCGCGACGGGTTTCATCACCGTAGCAAACGGTCACCCGACCGTGGTGGTCGCACCGGTGACCCTGGCGTTCAAGAGCATTGACTCGACGCGCGTCGGCTCTGGGCTGATGGACAAATTCACACTCAAAGCCAGCTCGGCGGTGAGCGTCGACACGTCGGTCACCGTGAGCACGCCGTTGGGTGGGCCGTGTTTGCTCGCGCCGGACAACGCCACCGCGGCGGCGTCTTCGATCACGGTGACCATCGCGTCCGGACACTCGTCGCAGACCTTCTACATCCATGGTCTGGAGGGTGCGACCGGCCAGTGCGCGCTCCAGGCGCATGATCCCACCGGCAGCCTGAGCGATGGCTTCGGGAGTTATGACATCGTCGAGCCGGCCGTCAGCATCACTTCCGTATCACTGAGCAAGACGGTGTCGTCCGGCGACGACGCGTTCTACGTAAATGTCGGCGTCCCCAACGCGGCTCTCAGCACGTTGTCCTCGACGGGAAATCAGGTCGTTCGCTACGGTTCGTCGGGCTTCGGTGTGACCGTGTGCTCTAGTGATCCGAGTGTCGGCCTGATTGTGTCGTCAACCGGCGCTGACGTGTGCGGCAGCGCGACGATTGCCGTCAACGCGAACAATACCGCCAGTACAGACTTGAAATTCCGCGTGGCGGGCAATGGCACAACCACGATCTCTCCGCCGGTCCCCAACCCGGTCTACATCGTCACCGATGCGGGGTCGCAGGACATCACCGTCACGGGCTTCAGTGTGACGCTTTCGAACAGCAGCTCCGTGACCACCGTCGGTGCCGGCCTCGAACAGGGGACGTTCACCATCACCCGCGACGGGAACTACACGGCACCAGCCACCATCACGGTGGTGTCGCTGACGACCTCAGTGTGCCTGGTGAGTTCGAGCGGCTCGGTTGCCGGCGGCAACACCGCCAGCATCACGATCCCGGTCGGGGCGGCGTCCGCCACCTTCTGGATCCAGGCGTTGGAAGGAGCAACCGGGCTGACGTGTCAGGTCCAAACGCTGGGGCCGTACTACACGCCGCAGAGCACTCCGCTCTCGGTCGGCATCGTCCAGCCGGCCATCCAGATCATCAATCTGCCGGCGAGCGTCTGCTCCAGTACCGCCTCGAACTTCAATGTCCAAGTCGGCATTGCGAGCGGCACGACGTTCCAGGCAGCGCAGGCCGTGCGCGCCGGCGGACCTGGATACACGATCACCTTACTGCTGACGGACGCGGCAGGCACGACCACGCATCCAGCGGAGTTGGTGTCCGGGATCGGCGCATCGCCGGGCCAACAGGTGACGACTGCGATTCCCTGGGGCTCGTCCACCAACACCGCGTTGCTGCAATTCCAACCGTTGGCCACCGGCACCACCACCTGCAGCGCTAGCGGTACGGGCGTGATCGCGACGGGTACTGCCAGCGTCACCGTCACGGTCGGCAGCTGCGGCTGCTGACGATGCAAGAGCGGTGGGGAAGAGGCGCGACTCTTCCCCACCGCACCGTTGCAGGCGCGGCGTTTGCCCTCAATCTCTCGTTTGATCTGGAGATCACGCCGACTTGGCTGCAATGAGGATGTACCAGTGGTTGAGGTATGGCTGCCCGTCGATCTCCGTCAGATTCAAGCGCGCGCGCTGGCCGGCGTCCAGCGCGGCGAGAATCCTCTCGAGGCGCGCGACGTTCTGGGGCGAGACGCGGTCGGTCAGCTCCGTCAACGGCCGGTGTTTCGTGTAGGGTTCGAGCGTCTCCACGGCAAAGCCGGCCTCCTGTGCCTCGCCAAAATTCCATCCGCGCTTCTCAAGCGGCTTCCCGCCACTCGTAGCGGTGGTGCAGGCCGCCGACACGGGGAAGTGAGGCGGCCGTAGCGCGCGGCGGGGCCCGGAGCCTAAAAGTGAGGATCATCTGGAAGGCCTCTGCCACGGGTTGTAGGGTGTGGTTGCGAACCAGATCCCCAACCGGTGGAGAGGAGGGTGTACAGATGGACGGAGTGTACGGTGGGATCGATCTGCATGCCACTAACAGTGTGGTGGCGCTCATCATATTGGCTCCACGCGCATTGAACACAGGCGGCGATACTATCTCCTCTCCTTGGTACGGATCTGGATTCCAAGAGTTTGTGATATGCGAAGAACAATTGAGATCGCCACCAATACTGGCGAAACGAATATCCACTGGTCCTACTTGAGACTGATCGATAGTGAGCCCACCTCGGCCTCTCCTATGTCTGCGCGCCTCCACTTAATCGGGACTGTTGTGCCCTGATGACCGGCTCAATCGACCGGAGCACCTTTGCCACGTCCTGGTATTGTATCAGCCTTGCATTCATGGGTTACCACGCATTCATGGGTTACCGTTGTAAGGATCGCTCCGGGTCCATATCCGGCCAGGTCGCTAGAGCCCCGGGTTTGTTCCAGCAAACGGCCCTGGAACATCGGTTCGACAATCATCCCCGCAACTCGGCTCCTCCGGCAAAACTTGCGCCTGGGTGAGTTTGACGTTTAGTGCTCAATACGCGCCACCAAAACCGCCGAAAGTCGCCGGAGACAGGTTTGCATCAGACTCCGTCCTCCGCCATCCATCTCGACCAGCCGCCGCCAGTCCTCCCTCTGCGCATAATCTGAGACAGATTGGGTCGTTCTTCGTTCAACGCACCTTTCCCGTGTTGCCTTCCGTTTGAGCACGAAGACACTGGTCGCCTTGCTTTTGGGCGCTGAGCTGAACGATTACGAATCTCGGCATTTCCAGATGAGGCGCCTTCCCGGTGGCGTGACCATTGCTCAACGCCAAACTGGGGAGGGCAAGTCATGCGACTATGGAAGTTTGGTGCTTCAGCAGAGCGAGAGCGAATGTGGAACTGGACGTTTTGGGTCGCGATCGGAGCGTTTGAGGCGCTGGGGATCTTCTTGAGCGGCCAAGCGTAACAACAGGTGGGAGGCCGTTTCCAGGAGAAGACCTTTCGCCAGTCCCATGGTGGGCCATCACCGTGCAAAACTACCGCGACACGTTACTTCCCGGCCCACCCAGAGTGCGGGCTCGGCTCTATGGCGTGCCGCGACCTCGGCGGGCACCGACCACTCTAGATGCCGAGCGGTTGCTCTCGCTCGATGCCTTTCGCGGCGTCACGATCGCCGCGATGATTCTGGTCAACAACCCGGGCACGTGGGAGCACACATATGGGCCACTGCGGCATGCCCCCTGGAACGGCTGGACGACCGCCGACCTCATCTTTCCCTTTTTTCTCTTCATCGTGGGCGTGGCCATCACGTTTTCTTTCAATGACAAACTGGGTCACGCCAGGCGCGGCCGGTTCCTGGTCTCTAAGGTTGTCCGCCGCGCCCTGATCATCTTCATTCTCGGCATCATTCTGAACGGCTTCCCGTTGTTCGATTGGTCCACCCTGCGCATCCCGGGCGTCCTGCAACGTGTCGCCCTCTGCTACTGCTTGGCTGCGATGGCGGCGGTGATGATGGGCATTCGAGGACAAGCCCTCACCGCGGCGATACTTGTGATCGCGTATTGGGCCGTGATGCAGCTCGTGCCGGTGTCGGGGCACCCCGCCGGTTCGTTTGGGCCGGACACGAGTCTCGCCGCCTATATCGATGCGGCGCTCTTGCCCAACCATCTCTTGCACGCCGGATGGGATCCCGAGGGCATCCTGGGTACGTTTCCAGCCCTTGCCACGACCCTGTGCGGCGTCCTCACGGGACACTGGTTGCGATCATCGCGGAGTGCTTCAGCGCGCGTTGCCGGTCTCTTCGTCGCCGGCAACATCGGCCTGGTGCTTGGCCTCGTCATGGATATCTGGTTGCCGATCAACAAGAGCCTGTGGAGCAGTTCTTACGTAGTGTTCACGGCGGGGATGGCACTCGACATCCTTGCCATGTGTTACTGGCTGGTGGATTTCAGGGGCTATCGGCGTTGGGCGAAGCCTTTCATTGTTTTCGGGACCAATCCGATAGTGGCATATGTGCTCTCGAGCTTGATGGCGAAAGTGATGCTGCTGGGGAAGGTGACGCTAGCCGATGGCTCCAAGATTGATTTCCAGCGTTACGTTTTCGAGCACTTCTTCCTCCCGCTGGCGCGGCCCGTTGACGCGTCTCTGCTCTATGCCTTGGCGTACGTATTCCTCTGGCTGGGGATCACCGCTTTCCTGTACCGTAAGCGAATCATCATCAAGATCTGATGCGGAAGGTGCGGCTTACCATGCCGGCGCGCCACGCCAACAGCTTGAACCTCGGCGAACCTGCGTGGTACGCCGGTGAGCAGTGATCTACCGGAAGTCGATAGGGGGCGTCGAATGGACCGCACTGGCTGCTCTGGCCGGCGTGGTCGGAGCGCTGGCCGCGGTGGCGATCGCGACGATGGTGTTCTGGGAAGCGCGACAGGAAGCGCAGAACTCCCGATTCACAGCCGGCTTGGATTCACTGTGGCATGTGGAGGGCAAATGGGAATCCGCGACCATGGTGGACGCTCGCCAGCGGGCGGCGGCGTCGCTTCTCGAGGGGAAACCGAACGCCGACGTGGACCAGATACTGGAATTCTTCGAACTGGTGGCGACGCTCCTCGATCGGCACATTCTCGATGAAGAGATGGTATGGCATGAGTTCTACCGGCCGATCGTGCATTACTGGACGGCCAGCGAGGGCTACATCCGCGAGGTGCAGAGGGAGGATCCGGCGACCTGGAAGGGGTCGGCCGGCATGGTGGAGCGACTGATGGCGATCGAGGCGCACAAGCGGCGCAAAGCGCTGAGCGAGATCACGCCCTCGAAGGGCGAGATCCACGACTTTCTGATGGGCGAAAGAGGAGACTCGGACTCGTCCGAATGTCCGGTCACGGCCCGGTGGAAAATGATCCCCGCTCCCGCTGCTAGGAACGTCCGTGACTGTACTTGATGATCTCGGCGCGCTCCAGTGTGATGAGCCCGCCGCCCCCGCTGGCTTCCATCATGGTATCGAACTCCGGCAGCGTGGCGCGGATCTTTTCTTCCGTGTCGACAATTTCGATCAGCACCGGCAGGTCTTCGGAGAGACGCAGGATCTTTGCGGTGTGGATGCGGCTTGCCGCGCCATATCCCTCGATTCCCCGCCAGACCGTTGCGCCGGCCAGGCCGAGTTCGTGCGCCCGATGGACGATGGCCTCGTACAGCGGCCGGCCTCGATACCGGTCGGATTCACCACGGGGCAACGGGTCGCACCGGGTTGACGGTGGTCACGCTTGTCTGCATCTACGGCTCAGTCCGCGCTCACGACGAAGAGCCGCACCGACACGCTGCCGGGATTCCTCGCCCGGTGCCGCGTGTTCGGATCAAGCACGCACCCGTCACCTGCTTCGAGCCGCTCCGTTCGGTCGTCCAGCACGAGATCGAGCACTCCCTCAAGCACGTAGATGATGTGCCCGCGCTCGCACCAGTTCGGGTCCTCGAACCCCGGTGCGAACTCGAGCAACACAGCGGGCCGGCCGTCGACGAGCTTTTTTCTCTCGAGAGGGTGAGTGCCGGCCGTCCAGCCGAGTGACGCAAACGGCAAATGGGTAAAGGGCATCGCCTGAGCGCTTCTACGCGAGCCCAGGCGGCCGTGCTGCGATGTGAGCGCCGAGTCGGACGAGGTGGACCATCGCCCCGCCCAGCGTGAGCTCGATTTGCTTCGTCCAGCGGAAGTAGCGATGCAACGGATACGCGGTATCGACGCCGATGCCGCCATGCAGGTGCTGCGCTGCGTGGGCGACCCGCTGGCCACCCTCCGCCGCCCAGAACTTGGCGACCGAGAGCGCCTCGTCGGCCGGTAGCTTTGCCGCCAGCCGCCACGCGGCTTGGCGTGCCGTCAGCGTGACCGCCTCGGTGTCGATGTAAGCGTCGGCGGCGCGATGCGCGACGGCTTGAAAGGTTGCGATCTTCACGCCGAACTGTTCGCGTTCGGAGACGTGCTTGGCCGTGAGGCGCAACGCCGCCTCGCAGACGCCGGCCTGCATGCTGCACAGCCCGGCGATGGCGCGTTGCGCGATCCAGTCCACGATCGCGCCGCCCTGTTCCGGATGGCCCAGCACGTCGCCGGCACCGACCTTCGCTCCAGACAGGGTCACTACGAACTGGGGCTCCAGAGCGGTCGTCTGGACGCGCTCGAGAGCGACGCCAGCCGCCTTCGGGTCGACGATGAACACACCGACGCTGTCTGCGCCGGTCCGCGCCGGCACGAGCACACGTCCGGCAAGGTGCGCCGCCGAGACGAAACGCTTCTCACCGTCGAGGCGCCAGCCGTCACCGTCGCGTGTGGCGACGGTTGCCGGCAGCGCTGGGACGAATACATTGCCCGTTTCCACGAGCGCCGCTGTGAGAATGAGTGCACCGTCGATGACGGCGGGAAGGTAGCGGCGGCGCTGCTCAGCCGAGCCGAATGCATCGATGGCCATCGCCCCGAGGATCACGGTGGCGAGATACGGGAGAGGCGCAACGGTGCGGCCGATCTGTTCGAGCACGAGACAGGCCTCGACAATGCCGAAGCCGGCTCCGCCGACGTCCTCCCGCAGCGGCGCTCCAAGCAGTTGTGCCCGTCCCAGTTCCGCCCAGGTGTCGGTGGCAAACCAGTCCGGTTGTGACTCGATGGCCGTCAGCCGTTCGGGTGGGAGCTGCTCGCCCAGGATCCGGCCCGCAAGATCGCTGATTGCCTGCTGATCTTCGTTGAGTGTGAGATCCATGCTCGGTACCCGACTAGAAGCGCGGCACGCGCGGCATGCCGAGACCGAAGAGCGCGATCAGGTCGCGCTGGATCTCGTTGGTGCCGCCGCCGAAAGTGAGAAAGAGCGTTCCCTGATAGGCGCGCTCGATGCGGCCACGCAGCACGGCGCCGGGAGAGCCATGCCGCAGGTAGCCCGCCTGACCGATGACCTCGAGCAAGAGCCGGTACGCCTCGCAGAAAAACTCCGTCCCGAACACCTTGGTGGCACTGGCGTCGGCCGGATTGACCGCCGCGCTGGACGCGACCTTCCAGTTGATGAGCCGCAGATACTCGAGCCGCGCGTACACCCGGGCGAGGTTGAGCTGCACCCACTCCTGATCGATCACGCGGCGTCCGTCGGCGAGACGTTGTTCCTGCGCCCACTGCACGGTGCCTTCGTAGACTTGTTCGATCATCCCGGGCGGACAGATGGCGATGCGTTCGTAATTCAGCTGGTTCGTGATGAGCTTCCACCCCTTGTTGAGCCCGCCGATGAGCGCGTCGTGGGGCACGCGGACGTTATCGTAGTACGTCGTCGTCGTGCCGGAACTGACGAGGGTGTGGATGATCGAGTAGGAGAAACCGGGCGCGCTCGTGGGAATCGCGAAGATGGAGATGCCTTTGTGTTTCGGCGCCTCCGGATCGGTGCGTGCGGCGAGCCAGATGTAGTCCGCGTACCCGGCCAGGCTGGTGTAGAGCTTCTGGCCGTTGATCACCCAGTCGTCGCCGTCGCGCACGGCGCGCGTCTGCAACGCGGCGAGGTCGGTGCCGGCGTTGGGCTCGGTGTAGCCGACCGCGAAGTGCAGCTCGCCGCGCAGAATCTGGGGCAGGAAGAACTGCTTCTGCTCCTCCGTGCCAAATGCCATGATCGTTTGCGCGACGGCGTTGATGGTGAGTGCCGGGATGGGTGCGAGCGCCCGCCACGCCTCGTTGTAGAAGATGAACTGTTCGAGGACACTGCGGCCCTGGCCGCCGTACTCCTTCGGCCAGCCGATCCCGAGCCAGCCGTCGCGCCCCATCTGGCGCACCGCTTCGAGACAATGCGGCCCGCCGGTGTTGCCCGCGGCGACCTCGGCTTCCACCTCGGGCGTCATGAGCGCCGCGAAGTAGGCGCGCAACTCGCGCCGCAGGGCTTCCTGCTCTGGCGTGTAAGCGATGTACATTGGTCGAACCTGCCTCAGGCCGTCACTCTCCCGTGAACCGGGGCTTGCGCTTTTCTTTGAAAGCGCGCGGCCCTTCGCGGGCGTCCTTGGACATCATCACGGCGACCGACACCTCGTTCTCGATCGCCAGCGCCTGGTCGAGAGGCAAGCCGCTCGTCCGGACCACGCCTTCCTTGATCTTCTGCACGGCGAGCGGGCCGTTCTCCGCCAGCTTGTGGGCCAGCTCATGCGCCTTGGCCATCAACTGTTCTCTGGGCACCACATAGTTGAGCAGTCCCATCGCCAGCGCTTCCTGGGCCGAAAACGCGTCGCCGATCATCAGCATCTCCATGGCCTTGGCATACGGGATCTGCCGGGGCAGGCGGCTGATGGAACCGCCACCGGGCAGCAGTCCGCGCTTGGCCTCGGGCGTGCCGAACGTCGCGTGCTCCGCCGCCACCCGCAGGTCACACCCATTGGTCATTTCCGTCCCGCCGCCGAGCGCGTTGCCGTTCACGGCGGCGATCACCGGCTTGTAGAGTTGAAACCCCCGCAAGATGGCATCGGTGAACAGCGTGTAGTTGGAGACCAGCTTGTGGTCCCATTCATCTTCGGGGTGGCGGGCTCCGGTGACCAGCGGCATCGTCAGCTTCAAGTCACCGCCGGCACAGAAGTCCTTGTCGCCGGTGCCGGTGAGGATCGCCACGCGCAGATCACGCGTGTCGCGGAACTCGTACCAGGCCTCGGCCATCTTGACGAGCATCTGCGGGCTCAACGCGTTGCTGGCTGCCGGCCGGTTCATGATGAGCGTCATGATCCCGTCCGTCTTCTCCACGAGCAGATGGCTTGCTTCTTCAGTCATGCGGTCTTCACTCCTTGCCTAGCGGTCACTCGTGGTCTCAGCTTGTCGCGTCTGAGTCAAGCACCGTTCGATTTTGCGCGAAGCGACGGGTGTGCCAAGAAACGTCGGAGCGTTGGAAGAACTCACACGTTCAAGCCCGTCATACCCGCGAAGGCGGGTATCCAGGTGGGGTGGTGATGTCCCCGCGCCATGGATTCCCGCCTTCGCGGGTATGACGAGTGGGGACTCGTCTGCGACCCAACGGGGCGCAGCCCCGCTAGTGGGCCGGCGCATCGTTTCCCCACACCGCTTCGAGGCGTTCGTCGCGGCCGCACCTGTAGCGATAGTATTTGTAGCGTACCGGGTTCTTTCGGTAGTACGCCTGGTGGTACTCCTCCGCCGCGTAAAACTCCGAGGCCGGGACGATCTCGGTGACGATGGGCTGCGTGAAGCGGCCCGAGGTGTCGAGGTCTTTCTTCGACTGCTCCGCCACGCGCTTCTGCTCCTCGGTGTGGAAGAAGATAGCGGTACGGTACTGCGCGCCGTGATCGCAGAACTGCGCGTTCGGCGTCAGTGGATCGACGTTGTGCCAGAAGACGTCGAGCAGCAGCGCGTAGGTGATCTTCTTCGGATCATAGGTGACCTGAATGGATTCGGCATGGCCGGTGACGCCGGCGGAGACCTCTTCGTACGTCGGATTCTTGGTGTGCCCGCCGGTGTAGCCGACCGTCGTCGATACCACGCCGGTGAGGCGATCGAAGGGCAGCTGCATGCACCAGAAACACCCGCCTGAAAAAGTGGCCGTGGCCCGTTCGTCAGCGTGCGCGCTGCCGCCGATGAACACCAGCGCCAGCACACCGAGACGCAACAGGCGGCCGAGGTTGTGTACCGTCGCGAACATCGGAGCCGCTCCTTCGTTTGTCCGGAGTATATCCGGAACGCGGCTGTACTGCACTAGACGCAGAGCCAGTAACCTGCGTGGCGCCTCGTCAAGATCGCATCCTTCGATACGGCGCCGGAAAATCCTTCGGCACGCCGCAAAAGAGCGGCTGCTCAGGAGGCGCCTCCTCAGGATGAGCGGGAAACCATTGCAACGAAACAAGTTACCGCTCACCCTGAGGAGGCCGCATTTTCTCAGCGGCCGTCTCGAAGGGTGCCTGCCGCTTCGGACGGTCCTTAAGTTACTGGCATTGTTCCTAGCCGGATCTTTGCGCCCTGATCTGCGGCCGCACCGTGTCAGTCAAAGAACGCCTCGAACGGATGCGGGGTTTCATACGGGCGGCGGCCGATGTCGGCGACCACCGCGGCGATGTCGAGCCGCGGCACCGGTTGGGGCTCCAGGCAGTAGACGTAGGCGGTGGCGCAGTAGTCGTCCACTCGCTCGGCGATCCCCTGCGCCAACACGCCGGGACGCGGGTGGATTGCCCAGCCTCGGCCCGCCGCCGGGTTGCTGCGCGCGCACCGTTCAAACTCCGCTTCCTGCCCTTCCATGAACAGTACGAAGCCGATTTGCTGGATGGTGACGCGCAGGCGCTGTTCGAACATGATCGGATCAGGGAGATGCCAGCGATAGAAGCCCACGAAGTCTGGGTTGCCACCCGAATCCGGCGGGCGCACCTCCAGTGGCGCGCCGGCGTAGGGCGTGTGATGCACACCCAAGCCCCACGCGCTGCCGACGTAATCCTCCAGTCCTGTTCCGCAGATCGTCGGATAGGCGTCATCACCGTCGCGATAGATCTTCACCTCGCCCTCGCCGTACCATGAGCCCGGATCGATGACGCGCACGCCGACGTTGCAGCCGAGAAAGCGGCCGGGACCACGCAAACCATCCGCGATGACGAAGTCGCGCTGCTGCGTCGTCGGATTCTCGCGGCGGAAGGTGACGTGCAAGTACCCGGCCGTGTCGTTTGGAGCAGCGTCGAGCGTGTAGTCGATCTGATAATATAGATCGATCGGTCGCGACGATGAGTTGATCAGTTGGATCTGGACTTGCTGCCGGAACGACATCGGGAAGTAGGCATTGAAGCCGCGGCCTTCCTGGACGGCGGTCAGTAACGATGAGTAGGCCACCGGCCTGCCATGGGGCAGACCGAAGAAGTCGAGCCAGGGAGCGGAGATGCTGGGCGCCGCCATGTTGTCGTAGAAGGCCTCCATCCAGATGCCGCGCATCACTTCCGGCGGCGCCGGCGAAAATGTCATCCAGATGTGCCGCAGTGTGCCCGGCCCGTGGAGATCGGCCAGCACCACGGTTTCACCCGCTTCGATGCGCCGCGACGGCGCGCCTTTGCGCCCGCCGTACGACCGGCCCCCGGCGCCGCGCTCACCGGTGGGATTCTCGAAAGTTACGGCGCGCGAATCAAGCCGCAGATCGATATGCGACGGATCGAACACGTTCCACATGCAAGTCTGCTCCTACGGTCTGACGAAGCCGCAACGTTGGGGTGCTAGTGTCCTGAGTCGCAAGTTCGATGAATAAATCAAACGCCGACCAAGGTGTTTCGCCGACATCTGACCCCCTCACCCTGACCCTCTCCCGAAGGGCGAGGGGACTCTTGCTCCCTCTCCTTTCAGGAGAGGGCTGGGGTGAGGTGATGAGATATGCAGCGTGCTTCTGACGCAGGACACTAGTTGCGCATCCCTATACCACCCACAAGCGGGTGGTCCCGTGAGTAGACCTTGTTTCTGAAGTAGGCGTGCACAAAAGCGCTGTTGAAGAAGGCTCGGACCGGGGTATTTGAACGGCGGACGTCATGCCATAGGCTGCCGGCAATATTCTTGAGCGAGTACAGTTCCTGATAGGACTTCCAATACGTCTCGGACAGCTCTTGCTTGGAGAAGTTCCTCGGTTCGAACACCACATTTGTCAAATCGAACCTGGACCAGTTATCATATTCGATTCTGCCTGCATCCTTCATCTCGGCGAAAAGGTCCGTGCCCGGCAAAGGCGTCAGAATCCAAAGGATCGCATACCCGACCTTGTTCTTCTTACAGAACTCGATCGTATGTCTGAACTGGTCCGGGGTGTCCTCATCAAAACCGAAGATAAAACTCAGGCACGGATTGATGCCGTTCTTCTGCATCCGCTGGATCATTTCCTCATACTGCTCAACCTGGTTGAAGCCCTTTTTCACAGCCTTGAGGCTTGACTGGCTCAGCGATTCTACGCCGACCAACAGGCCGGAGCACCCGGCCTTGGCTGCAAGATCAATCAGATCAGGGTGCTTCATGACGGTTGTGCTGATCTGTGACGTCCAGTTCAAGTTCCTTCCGGCAAGCGCACGGAACAGTTCGCGGCTATAGTCAGGATTGCAGGTGATATTGTCATCGACGAAAAGATACTCTGTGGCGCCGGTGCTTTCGATTTCCTGGATGACGTGGGATATGGGTTTCACGCGGGTGGTCTTCCCGAAGAACTTGGTGACGCTGCAAAACCTGCAACCCATCGGACATCCCCGGGTTGTGAAGATCGGCATCATGGGCAATGTCGCTCCGATACGCTTGGGATACGCCCGCAGGTTCAGGTTGTCCCACTTCGGGATGACGAGCCTCTGGAGGTCCGGAAACGAAGCATCCTGATAGCAATCCTTCAGAGCGCTGTTCTCGCAATCATCCAGAATCTGTTCCCAGATGTTGTCGGCTTCGCCAACGACTATCGAATCCGCGTGCTGTCTTGCTTCCTGGGGCAGCACAGTTGGATGCATGCCGCCCATGATGACCTTGACTCCCCGCTCCCGAAAGGCATCCGCAATCTGATAGGCTCGGTCGACCTGCATGGTCATGGCCGTGATGGCCACCAGGTCATATGAGACTGAGAAATCGATCTCGTCGACGATATCATCGATGATCCTCACGTCATGATGATCCGGTGTGAGGCGATCCAGGGTGGCCAGAGCCAGGGGAGGGAGGTATGCCTTCCTGTACTTGATGGGCCTGCCTGACGAATTTAGTCGTGTTGGGTATACGAACAGAATCTTCATTCCGGCAAGTCCTCGCTGCTTGATGGGAGAAATCTCATCGGCACGACTCGTTGGCTGTTCTCGCAGCCGTCCCGTAGCACATCCGGGAACGCGAGGGATAGCGAATGCTTGATCCCTGCGGAGCCGGCTGCGGGAGATTCGCACGTCCGGTTCGACGAGGGGGGAGTGAGTCGTGTGGCCTCGGTCTGTCCGCCCGCATCGCTCACTTCTCCACTCTACTGGATGAGCAGCACCTCTGCGGAGGGAACGGTAGGTGTCCAGCGGATCATCTTTGCCTGCACCATCCGTTATCGGCTCCCGGAACCGACCCGCCTCGCCGGCCAACTCGTCGGCGCTGCGAAGCAAGCGATGGGGTGATGCGAGTAGAGAGGGATCCTCCTCCACCGAGCGGCCGGTCGGCCTGGAAGCCGATCCCGCCGTGCGCCGCTTCCTGCAGCGCCGCCGCGCGGAGCGGCGCGGAAGACCCCTGGGACCGACCGGCTCAGAGTGATACCGAAGGGAGGCGGACTATAAATTCCAACTTCAGTGGCTGACCCTTCTGATCTGCCTGTGCTGAGGAATGAAGCCTTCCGGCCAAGCCGCACCAGCCGGTGTTGCCATCGGCTAGCTGGCACGAGTATGTTGTGAGCATGCATCTGCAAACGGACACACCAGCGCGCCGAACGGCCGCCGAGGCCAAACGGCCTGACCGCGGCAAGCCCCACCCAGCGAAGCGCGTGCTCTCCATGAAAGAGATCGAGCGCCGCTATTCTGGCGAGTGGGTCCTCATCATCAACCCGGTGGTCGACAAGCTCACCCGCGTCCAGCGTGGCGAGGTGGTCGTCCACCACCCGGATCGCGATGAGGTGTACAAGGTGGCTCACGCACGCAGAGATCGCAGCGCTGCCATTTTCTACGTCGGTGCGCTTCCCAAAGATCTGGTTGTCGTGCTGTGAGATACCCGTTCGATGCAACGGCCGGAATTGTCCTGATCAAAACACGGATCGTGGGCCCGCAGGGCGGATTCGTCTTTCAGTTCGCGCTCGACACGGGCGCGACCACTACATTGGTGAGTTGGAATGCGGCAGTCCAAGCGGGCTATGATCCGAGTATCGTGCCGGATCGACGGACGATTACGATCGGAAGCGGCGTTGAGTATTGCCCCGTCGTGCCCGTCGAGCGGCTCGAGGCTCTGGGGCTCTGGGGAAAGCCATGCGCCACATCGACGTGTTGTGTCACGACCTGCCGCCGAGCGCTCGCGTCGACGGCCTGCTCGGGCTCAACTTTCTCAGCCGCTTCGACCTCCGTATCAACTTCAAGCAGGGTTTCATCACCGTCAGGTGATCCTCATGATGACTACGATCACATCGATGTGAAGGTACACAATGGGCTCAGCCATCGGATTTCGATGGTAGGTTGAGCCTGCCGCCTTGAGGGATCGTCCTTGCCTGCGCCAACCGGTGTCGGCTCCCGGAACCGACCTGCCTCGCCGACCAACTCGTCGGCGCTGCCAAGCGGGCGATGGGGTGATTCGAGTAAATAGGGATACTCCTGCACCAGAACAGACTGGAAGCGATTCTGGAACAAGTGGCCGCAGCGGCGGTAACGGCGATTGAACGTGACCGCGTGCCCCACCTGGAGGCTGCGCACCGCACTCGAGAGTGGACAGGTGCGCGTGCGGACAAGCAAGGGGCTCCAGGCATAGATATCAAGAGCCGCTTCCGGAACCCCAGCGGCTGCTCAGCGGATTGCTGCTGGTAGGAATACCCTTCCCATTTTTCTCTCAAGACCACGCAATCGCAGCCGACGCTTGACGCGACCGACCCGCGGCAAGCATAACCATCGGACAGAAGGGTGGATCACACTTCGCCACCGCTGGTCCACGGGTAAACGCGGCTTGAGGCGCTCAGAGACATGGAGAGACTAAGACAGGTCCTTTCTCAAGACGACACGGTCTTGTTCGTTGGTTCGGGCATTTCGGTGTGGTCCGGTCTTCCATCTTGGCCGCGATTTATCGAAGAACTTGCCAGCTTTGTCGAAGCGACAGGCGCAAAAGCAGATCTGATTCGTGCGGAAGCCCGAAAAGGCGATTTGTTGCAAGCAGCAAGTTACGGATTCGATAAGCTCACGAAGCACCAGATCGGCGAGTTCATCCGGGGAGCTTGCCGTTACGGGATCGCAAAGCCGCACGAGGTTCATCGAAGAATCGTCTCGTTGGGGCCGCGCTGCTTTGTCACGACCAACTACGACAATCTCATCGAAGAGAGCCTGCGCATATGGCAGCCTGGCCGATTCTTCCGTCCGCCAGTCACCAATCGACACCTTACGGAGACCGCTGAGATTGTTCACGCCCGTGCCGTGGATTTTGTGTTCAAACCACACGGGGATGCTGCCGACAGTGACAGCATCGTTCTCACGCGCGAACAATACAGGCAACTGCTACCGGCCGGCGAGAGACAGGCTGCGTTGGAGTCCGTCAAGATGCTGCTGGCCAGCAGGCCGGTTGTCTATCTTGGTTTCGGTCTTCGCGACCCTGATTTTATGTACGTTCGCGATCTCTTGGCGAACACCTACAAGGGCGGGACGCGTGATCACTATGCAGTAATGGCAGATGTTTCTGACGCTGAGGTCGATTACTGGAGGCGCAACTACGGTATCCACCTGGTGGGTTACGCCACCACTGAGCAAGCAGACAAATCCAGAGACCACGGTGCACTCATGGTGCTTCTCGACCGATACCTGACGGCTCCGCCGGTCGCGACAGCCAACGTCACTGCTATTGCCGACGAACCATGCACGCCGGAAATCGTTCTCGCATTGGCACGCCATGCGGGAAGACTAACTCGGTTCGCTAAGGTTGATCACGAGTTTCCGATTCGTATGCATTTGGAGGAGGATGGGCGCCAGAAACGACAATTCGACTACCAGCACGATGAGTTCGATCACTGTCCGGTCGAGCAGTTTTTGGAGGAGGGGCCTGAACGCGCACTGCTGATCGGGCTCCCGGGATCCGGGAAAACCTATTCGCTGCACCGAGCTGCGGCTCGATTGGCCGAAAGGCTGCATGACACCTGCCTTTCGGAGCCGTTCGACGAAGGCAGGGCCGTCGTTCCTATCTTGGCTGACCTGAAATTATACCGCGGCGATCTTCATGCCTTGGTGGACCGGACTCTGCCGAACGGTCTGTCACTCGGCGCGCTCGCCGAGCGCTTCAAGCTAAAGATATTCTTGGATTCCTTCAACGAAATGCCGCGGGAGTATTGGGAAAGCGGCTCGTATGAGGCGGAGTTCACGCAGTTTATCGGAACAATTAGCCACGCCTCTTTCATCATCGGTTCCCGGAGCAGTGATGGTCTGTCCAAGCTTGGATTTCCTTCCTACGGCCTCGACCAAGTCGATGAGACATTCGTCGCGGCAGAACTCCAACGGCTAAAGATCGATATCGGCGGTCGCTTTGAACGAGAGGTTCGAAGGTTGTTGCAGAAACCATTCTACTTCCAACTCGTTGCAAACCGAGCCGTGAGCCTGCCCAAAGATCCCCATCCGAGAGACTTCTACCAAACGTTCTTCAGCGAATTGGCACGGTCATTTGAGGAAAGGTTTGGAAGATGTTTCAACCTTGAGGGGGCGCTCTCGCTCGCTGCGTACGAAGCCATCGACCGGCGCGAGGAGGCTCAACCTCTGGCTGATCTTCTTCAGGTTCTCAAGGCGGAGCTTCAAGGAGCGGGCATTGATGAGATTCACGCTCAAGATGTCGCTAATTGGCTGGTTTCGAGATCCGTTATCATTCCCTACACCGGTGCGCGCGTCGCGTTCTTCCACCAATCGGCGACAGAATATCTTGCTGCCGGCGAACTGGCTCGCCGCTATCAAGCAAGTCCCCACATCGTAAAGGAGAAACTCAGCCTCACTCGGTGGGATCAAGCCTTGTTTCTGACTCTTAGCCTCTTACCACCTGACGGGGGCGCGGCTTTCCTGCAGGCCGTCATTGAAGCTGACTTTGCCCTCGCTTTGAACGCGACAAAGTACGTCGAAGCCGGGCGAGATGAAGTAGTCGCGAAGCTGCTTTCTCAGGTTCCCCGCCGAATCGCCGGCTTTGATCCATTCGAGTTCAAGATTATGAACGCGTTGGAGTTTGGAGTCCCGGTAGCGGAGGTCCATGAGCCTGAGCTTCGTGCAATCATGAGATGTGGCGAACTCATCGCTGCCGCCGCTGTTAAACGATTGGTCCAATTGAAAGGAGCAACCGTTAAGGACGAGTTGCTTCAATCCCTGATTGAACGCCGCGCGGACTACAACTACTGCTGCAACGGGATCGCTGCGGCGCTCACGCCATTCATTACGGTTGACGATGTCCGAAATTTCGTCGCGATGGCCGATATAGTCCAACAGCAAGTATCTCCAGAAGACGATGAAGACGCAACGAATGGATTCACGTCTGCAATCGCAACCCTCCTGACCGAAATCGACCTCTCTGTGATTAAGGATGCGTTCATTCCCAACTCAGCGGCTTCGCTATTATCCGATGTCCGAGCCGCTATTCTGTGCAAGCTACTAAGAAAGCACCACTCGACAGCCGCAATCAATTTGGCTGGGGACCTCTTGCTGCACGGAATCAAGCAAGCCGCATTTACCATTTACTTCAGCGCCCATTTCGGAAAACCCGAGCATGAGGTGTCGTGGGCGTCGTTCGGCAACAGTCACGTTGAGAAGCTCGTATCAATGATCGGAGATGACGACGAAGACTGGGGACTCCGGGCGCTAAAGTGTCTCTGCGAAGCACGTTCAGACATTGCCGCGAGCGTGAAAGAGCGAGCGCTGAACGAATCGGGTCTTCGAAAGATGGGGCTTTTGCATTGCGCCTCCTCAGAAGACAAAGCGCGCGCATTCGAATCGCTCGCCGAGCTTGCGACGATGAGCGAGGAGCAACGTCGTGACGAACCGACTCATCTTCTCAAGCAGATCGAATTGGAGTGGGCAGGCCACGAGACCCTCTTGGTGCAGCTCCTGAAGTTGCGCGACGTAAAACTCGCCTTCGCACTTTTCGGAGGATTTTTCCCCGATCGTGCGCCCGGCGAATTGGAAATCGGGCCGATCGAATGGTGGCTGGAGTGGCTTAGAGATGAGAAAGATTCGGACCTGCGATGGTGGCTGCAAGAACGGATCTCATGGTTGTTTTCGAGATGCCTTAAGCCCGAAGCACGCGAGGCATTCGTTGCGGAATTCAACAACCCAGGGTCGGAGTTCCGGACGGTGCTGGCGCGTTCGATCCTGCTGGCTAGGAGCGATCTAACAACCGACAACTTCAGCGAAGATGCCGTCTCATTTCTATTGGCGGATCTGAATCGGGAAGGGAGCGCGAATTTATTGCGTGGGCACCTCCTTGGGGCCGCCGCCACCGAAACCTTTGTCACGGAACGCCTCTTACCCTTGCTTCCCGAGGCAAAGGAGCACCTTCTGAAGAATCTTCAGAAGGTGCTCCGACAGGCCGGATCGCGGCACGGCCGGCGTTACATAGCAGAATAGATGCAGGCGCCTGCCACTAGCTCAGATGGCCTGCCTTTGAGCGGCAGACGTTGGTCGCGGCAAGCATCAAAGGGGACGTTCCTAGGTTGCTAGGATCTGGAGCGCGCGATCGACGCGACGCACATCCGTCATACGGGGTTTACCGTCGGGTTCGGATGGTAGACCCTGTTGCCTTGATGGTGCCAGCACGGCGCTGCCACGAGTCAGTTCCCTGGCAACAGTGGACAGCCCTCAAGTGCCGCATTGACTGCCGTTAGGATCTCATCAATGGTCACGTGCCCATCCCCATTTAAATCACCCGGACACTGGTTCGCAGGCAGCCCCACCAGTAACGCCGGAGGCGCAACCTGGAGAGTGGCGATATCGATGCTGGTCACATAGCGGGCGGCAAATTCCTCGCTGATGACGTAGACACGGCTGCCGTCCGTGCCCATTGCGCCAGTGGTGCAACAGGCGACAGGGAGATTCGCCAAAACCGCACCCGTGGCGTCCTTGACTGCAACCGTTCCACCGCCGCAGGTTGCGGTGAATGTGCGACCCTGATCGGTTTGAAGAGTGCGAGTCTCGCATAAGCCGCTACCCTGGGCGACAGCTGCTCGCACGGCTGCGGCGACGATCATCCCGTAAAGGAACAACCAACCAGGTATAGAACGTCCTTGGTTGGGCGTCTGACCATCGCCTTGTCTTAAGCCCGCTGTGCTCACGCGAACATCTTTCCTGTCACATCTTTGTAGCTGCTGTGGACCCAACTTGTCAAAGCGGTGCAGCATAGACCTCTTCTTGTCAACAGGCTGCTGAAAAAGGGCGTGAGCACCCTTGGACAAGCTGCCCGTGAACCTCCCGTTCCCATCCGTCATGCCCGCAGTCTTTTGGCGGGCATCCAGGGGCGGGAGCCGGACCGGATGGATTCCCGCTTAAAAACTGCGGGAATGACGAAATACGCTGGTTCATGGGCGCTCAAGCCGGCACCCCGCAGGCTGGGTCTCTCAGAAGGGTGAGCGGAGAAACGCAATGGAATCGGGGAGGGTATTAAATCACGCATTTGGCAAGACACATCCGACTCTGTGTGCGTAAGAGGCTCATGCCTCCGGCGTATTGAGCAACTCAGAGCCGCGTACGCCGGAGCGCCTGGTGCATCGCTCTCGCCGCGTAGACTTGCACCAGGTGTGCGCGGTACTCGCTGGAAGCGAAGAGGTCCGACAGCGGTTGCACCCCTTCGACGACGTGCTGCGCTGCGGCTTCCAATGTCGGCTGATCAAGCGGCTTGCTCATCAGTGCGGCCTCTGCCGTGCCGGCGCGGAATGGGCTGGCGGCGACACCGGTCACACCAAGACGGGCGAACCGGCACGTATCGTCGCTATCTACGCTGACGACGGCTGCGACCCCGACCACGGCGAAGTGCGACGCCTTGTCCTCCACCTTCAGGTAGGCGGCGCCGGTGCCGCTCGGCAGCGTCGGGATCCGAATTTCCACTAGCATCTCCTCGCTCTGAAGCGCCGTGGCGAACATGCCGGCGAAGAAGTCGGCGGCGCGCACGCTGCGCCGGCCCTTGACCCCTTGCAGGACCATCTCGGCCTCCAAGGCCAGCATCACCGCCGCCAGGTCCGCGGCCGGGTGCGCGTGCGCCAGGCTGCCACCGATGGTGCCGCGGTTGCGCACCTGCACGTCGCCGATGCGCGCCGCCGCGTCCGGCAGCAACGGTAGGCGGGCCTGCAGCAGGTCAGACTGCTCGATATCGGCGTGCGTCGTCAGCGCGCCGATGCGGATGGTGCCGCCGTCCTCGCGAATGTACGACAGCTCTCGCAGGCGTCCGATGTCGATGAGGTAGAGCGGAGAAGCCAGGCGCAGCTTCATCAGCGGCAGCAGACTCTGGCCGCCGGCGAGCAGCCGGGCGTCCTCGCCGTGGGTACGGAGGAGATCAATTGCCTCCGCGGCCGTGCCCGGCCTCAGGTATTCAAATTGGGCCGGGATCACGGCTTGTGACTCCCGGCGCGCTGGATGGCCCGCCACACTTTCTCCGGCCAGAGGGGCATATCGATGTGCGCGATGCCGAACGGGGCCAGGGCATCCACCACCGCGTTGACCACCGCCGGCGGTGCGGCGACGGTACCGGCCTCGCCGACGCCCTTGGCACCCAGCGGGTTGACCGGTGTGGGTGTCTCCGTCCGGTCCATTTCCAGTACGGGCAGCACGGTAGACGTGGGCATGGCATAGGTCAGGAAAGAGCCGGCCAGCGGTTGGCCGTCTTCGCTGTACGCCGCAGCTTCCAGCAGCGCCTGGCCCACACCTTGGGCCACGCCGCCTTGGATCTGTCCCTCGACGATCGTCGGGTTCACGACGCGGCCACAGTCGTCGACGGCAATGTAGCGCACGATCTTCACATCGCCGGTGTCGGCGTCTACTTCGACGACGCAGATGTGGGTACCGAAGGGCGAGGTGAAGTTTGGCGGGTCGAAGAACCTCGTCGCCTCCATGCCTGGCGACATGCCGGCCGGGAGGTCGGCACCATGGTAGGCAAGCCGCGTCACCTCCTGGATGGTGACCACCCGCGCGGGGAAGCTCTTCGAATACATCCGCCCCTGCTCGTAGACGATCTCCTCGGGTGCGACGTGAAAGGAATGGGCGGCGATGCGGATGGCTTTCTTCTTCAACTCGTCAGCCGCGAGCAGTACGGCGCTGCCGCCGTTGCTCAACGAACGGCTGCCCATCGTGCCCATGCCGTACTGCACCACGTCGGTGTCGCCGTGGACCACGCGAATGTCTTCGATCGGCAAGCCCAGGCAGTCGGACACGATCTGGGCGAGCACGGTCTCCAACCCTTGGCCGTGGGGCGACGTGCCGGTGCGGACCGTAGCTGTGCCCGTGGGATCGATCTGGATCGCGGCGCCCTCCCAGCCTCCACGCAGAAACTCCATTCCCGGCGGGATGGAAACTGAAGGAAAGCCCGCACGCCACACGTAGGTGGATACGCCCACGCCGACGTAGCGGTGCTTTTGCCGCAAGCGCTCCTGTTCCAGGCGAAAGCGCTCGTAACCGAGCATGTCGAGGGCACGGCTGAGGGGGCGGTCGTAATCGCCGCTGTCGTAGGTGTGGCCGAAGGGGTTCATGTACGGGAAGCGCTCCGGCGGGATGAAGTTGCGCCGCCGCACTTCCACGGGGTCCATGTGGAGCTGGCGCGCCACCAGGTCCATCACCCGCTCGATGTAATAGGCGGCCTCGGCGCGCCCGTAGCCGCGGTACGGGTCCGTGGGTGTCTTATTGGTGAAGACGCCGGTGAGATCCACCTCGAGCGCCGCGATGGTGTAACAGCCGGTGATCAGTGCGGCGGTTTGAAACGCCGCGATGGGCGTGAGGACGTGATGATAAGCCCCGAGGTCGGCGATGATGCGCAGGCGCAGCGCCGTGACGGTTCCGTCACGCTTGGCGCCCGCTTCCAAGTACGCGACCTGGCCACGGCCGTGACTCGTCGCGACCATGTGTTCGCTACGTTCTTCGATCCACTTGATGGGCCGCCCCAGTTGCTTGGCGAGCACGATAGCCAGCAGCTCCTCGGCGTAGATATTGAGCTTGGCGCCGAAAGCGCCGCCGACGTCCGGGGCCACAACCCGGATCTGGGTCTCCGGCATGTTGAGCATCGAGGCCAGCTGCGTGCGGATGAGGTGGGGGCCCTGGGTGGACATCCAGACGTGGAGCCGGTCATCGCTCCGCCGGTACTCGGCGACCACGCCGCGCGGTTCGATGGCGTTGGGAATGAGGCGCTGATTCTCCATGCGCTGGCGCACGACCAGATCGGCGCCCCCGAAGGTGTCATCCACCGCGCCCAGACGGAAACGGATCGCGACGTTGTCGCCTAACTCTTCGTGGATGACGACGGCGTCAGCCGCGAGTGCGGCTTCGGGGTCCACCACCGCCGGGAGCGGTTCGTAAACCACCTCGATGAGCGCGAGCGCGTCGGCGGCGACATAGGGGTCTGTGGCGACGACGGCGGCAACACCTTCGCCCACAGCGCACACCTTCCCCGTTGCCAGAGGATAGTGTTCGGGAACCTTGAGATCCGGAAGCATGGGCGGCGCGGGGAGCGCTGGGGTCAACGGCCGAGCCTCCTCTCCGGTGAAGACCGCGACCACACCCGGGAGGGCCCGCGCGGGCGCCGCGTCAATGCGTGTGATCCGGGCGTGGGCGTGCGGGCTGCGGAGGATCTTCAGGTGTAGCATGTCCGGCAGGCGGATATCATCGACGTAGGTGCCGCGGCCGGTGATCAGGCGCGGGTCCTCCCGGCGCGGCACACGTGCGCCGATTCCCGCTGCGCTCGGCTTGCCTGGTTCGTTGCTCATCTGCCGGCCATGCTCCGCGCCGCGTGCTGGATGGCGCTGATGATGCGCCGGTAGCCCGTGCAGCGGCACAAATTACCCCGGATGGCTTCGCGGATTTCGTCCTCGTCGGGATTCGGATTGCGTTGCAGGAGCTGGTAAGCGGCCATGATCATGCCTGGGGTGCAGAAGCCGCACTGCAGGCCGTGTTCCGCCTGGAAGCCTTGCTGCAGGGGGTGCAGTCGGTTCTCGTCAGCCAGCCCTTCGATGGTGCAGACCTCGCCGCCGTCGGCCTGCACCGCAAGCACGGTGCATGACTTGACGGCTTTGCCGTCGAGGACGACCGTGCAGGCGCCGCACTGGCTGGTGTCACAACCAACGTGCGTGCCGGTCAGGCCCAGGTGATCGCGGAGGAAGTGGACCAGCAACAGTCGCGGTTCCACCGCCGCGATGCGCTCGACCCCGTTCACCCGCAGCGTGATTTTGACCAGCGGCGGTTGCTCGGAGTTGGTGGCGTGCATTGAGGCCGTCGTGTTGTGGTTCACTGCCGACCGGTCACAGGCGTGTTAGCCGCCAATGAAGCTGCTCGCCTCGTGACTCAGCCAGGCGGCCCACTGGTCGATGCCTTGGCCCGTCTTCGCCGAAATCTCGAATATCTGTATGCGGGGGTTGAGCCGTAGGACGCGCTCCCGCATGGCTTCCAGATCAAAGTCCGAGAACGCCAGGTAATCGATCTTGTTGACCAGGAGCACATTACTGACGGTGAACATCAACGGGTACTTGAGCGGCTTGTCGTCTCCTTCCGGTACGCTGAGGATCATCACGTTTCGAACCGCACCGGTGTCGAATTCCGCCGGGCACACCAGATTCCCGACGTTCTCGATGATCACGACATCGAGCCGGTTGAGGTCGAAGGCCGCGAGTCCCTTGGCCACCATCGAGGCGTCGAGGTGACAGAAGCCCCCGGTGCGCAGCTGCACCGCGCTGATGCCTCGTGCGGCGACCAGATCGGCGTCGACCGTCGAGTCGATATCGGCTTCGAGCACACCGAAGCGAAAGCGGTCTCGGAGCGTGTCAATGGTCTTGAGGATGGTCCGGGTCTTGCCGGCGCCCGGCGACGACATGAGGTTCAGCAGGAAGGTTTTGTTCTCCTCGAGTTGGCAACGGAGACCCTGCGCCACTCGTGCGTTGTCGGCGTGAATCTCTTCCCTGACCTCGATCAGCCTGACGGCGTCGCTCACAGGACCTCCATGTTCTCGATGACATACTCCCGACCCGAGACCAATTCCAAGCGCGGCTGGCTGCACGTGGGGCACCGTGCTTCTCCCAGCTCTTCCCGTTTGATTTCAAAAGAGAGGGAACACGACTGGCAGCGCACGACGATCGGTGCCCGCCGGATCGCCAGCTCCGCGTTCTCCGCCAGGGTGCCGTGGCTGAGATAGTCAAAGTAGTGTTGGATCCACTCATCCTCCAGATCGGAGAGCGCACCGATTCTGAGATGAATGCGCACGATTTTGCCGACAGCCTGGCCGCTGGCGTGCTTGAGCACAATGTCCAGTATGCGCTCGGTGATCTGCAACTCGTGCATGCGAGACGGCGCTTTCAGGTACGCGGCGGCTGCGCTGCAACCCAGGTGCGAGACCGTCGACAAATGCGAAGACGTGCTTCGAGAGCCTGCCCATGAACCAACAGGCAGAAGGCCACCAAGCAGTGTGCAGAAAGGTTCCCCTCCTTACCAAGGAGGGGCCAGGGGAGGTTGGAAAGGTCGCGGCAACTCGACCTCCCCCTTCCCCCTCCTTGGCAAGGAGGGGGTTCGCTGGCCCAACCGATCCGCGCGTCAGCGCGGTTCCGAATCTCAGCACGAGCGGTCTCAGAGTTCATCGAATAAGGTCTTTTCCGCTCACCCTGAGCCCTTCGACGTTGCTCAGGACATGCCTGCCGAAGGGTGCTTTCAGAGAAACTCGACAGCCTCGTGCGGTGCCTTACGCGGGAACGAACTCCTGCGGCCTGACCACCTGCATGCTGATGGCGTCGACGACGCAGGCCACTCTGCACACGCCGCAGCCCATGCACTTCTCCTCGTCGACCGCGGCCAGCGTGTCCCCATCGACCATTTTCATGGCGTCGAAGAAGCATCGGTCGACGCACAGCTCGCACCCGTTGCATTCCTCGGTGTCGATCACCGCCCGGAAGCGGCTGGGCGATACGAATTTCCCCAGACCGGTGCGCACCGACGGCCAGTTGATGCAGCAGTCGCGGCAGCAGTTGCAGATCACGTTGCCGACGCCTTGCTTGTTCTCGGCGACGTGCACCAGGCCTTCCTCCTCGCATTTCTCCAGCATGAGCAAGGCCTCCTCGCGGCTCAGCTTGCGGCCGGTGCCACGCTCGATGGAGTAATCAGCCGCGCGGTCGAGCTGCATGCACACCTCCACCGGCTTGCCGCAGGTGCCGTCGATGACGCGGCAGGAGCATTTGGTGACGGCGATGTTCCGGGCGCCGTCGATGAGCTTGCTGACGTCGTCAGAGGCGAGGATCTGTGAATTGGGCTCGAGGCTCACGTTGATGGGAACCACGCGGACGGCGGCGTGTGGGAGGACCGCTTCGAATATCTTGCTTTGTTCCTCCCACTCGGTGCGGGTGTATTCCTTCCACAGGTCGAGCATGTTGGGCGGCGGATCCTGCATGACTGCGGTTGCGTCGTGGAACTGCAAGACGTGCCGCACTCGGTAGTAGCGGATGCCGTCCGGTTTCTTGGATTTGAAGAGCAGGCCTTTGCGGAACAGGGCATCGATCATCGTTTCGATTTTGGCGGTATCGATCCCCGTTCTCTGCGAAAGCTCCTCGGTCGTGGCTGGCGGTGCGGCGGCGAGGACAAGTTTGGCCTCGGTTTCATCAAGGAGCGTTTCGAAGATACGCGGAACGACCTTGGACTCCCCTGCGCCGATCTGTTCCGCCAGTTGGGTGTAGAGCCTCTTCTCTTGCATCGCGTCTCCTTCCGATCTGCGCCCGTGGGCGCTCCATCTCTACAAGAAGCAGCAAAAGATCAACACGAGTGCAGGAGGCTTCGGCCATGACAAAAGTGCCATGCCCCCCTGACCTTGGTCACGTCGGTGCCGTGACCGTTCGACACGACCTCAGCCCGCTTCTTGCCCGCCGATGGCTCTCCCGTGAAAGACCGAATAGTAGCGGTAGCGGCCGGGCATATGAGACGCGACCCCGCCGATCACGACGGCTGCAGTGAGCAGCCAGATCCGCAGATCCCAACAGGCCGCTACTGTTGCAACGAGCGCGATCTTTGCCAGCGTGGCCAGACCGCGGATCTGTACGAGCCAGAGCGGCGAGCGGTACATTTCGAGGGCCATGAACGCTCCCCCGGTCGCAAGCGTGGCGAGGAGAGCGGGCCACAGTCTTTCGGCCGGCAGACTGTAGACGTGGCCACCATAGAGTGTGCCGAATGCGATCAAGTGCGCCGTACGTAATATGGTGCGTATGGCTCGCACGCCGGGAAGCGGCCGTGGCTGCCCCCCGTCTTGAGTCTTGCTACCTTGAGCCATCAGCCGCCGATTGCGGCCATCGGCCGGGGAGTGGTGGATGAGGCTCCGCTCTCCGCCGTGCGGTAGCGGCCCATCTCTGGCCGGCCGGCAACGGCGGTATGAAAACACTCAACCAAGGCATCGCGTGAAACCCGCGGCCGTAGCGCATGGTGTAAATCCACTTCGCCTTCGAGGGTCAGACACGGCCGCAACTTACCGTCGGCCGTCAGGCGCAGGCGATTACACAGGTCGCAGAATCGGCAACTGACCGGGCTGATGATGCCGACGTCTCCTCCCGTGCCAAGCACATAGTAGGTTGCCGTATCCCCCGGCTGGCGGCGGGGTGGTTCTTCGGCCATCAGATGTGGCCGGATACGTTCGAGGATCTCGGCACGGCTGACGTACGACGATTCCCACCGCTGTCCGACCCCGAGCGGCATGTACTCGATGAATCGCACCTGGGCTCCCTGCTCCGCGGCAAATTCGAGAATCGCGGGCAACTCGTCGTCGTTGACCCCGCGCATCACGACCACGTTGAGCTTGATCGGGTGCAGGCCGGCGGCGCGCGCAGCGGCGATGCCCGCGCAGACGCGATCGAGGTCGTTGCGGCCGCTTATCGCGCGAAACACCGTGGGGCGCACTGAATCGAGACTGATGTTGATCCGCATCAGCCCCGCGGCTTTCAATGCCATCGCGTACTCGGACAACAACGTTCCGTTGGTCGAAAGCGCCAGATCGGTGATGCCCGGAAGAGAGCGGAGGGTGCGGACAAACTCAACCACACCCGGGCGCACCAGTGGCTCACCACCAGTGATACGGATCTTGTTGATGCCGAGACTGACCCCGGCGCTGACCACCGCGGCCAGCTCGTCGAAGCTGAGTTGCTCCGTGGCCCGGGACAGCCCGCAGTCGCGGGGCAAGCAGTAGAAGCAACGCAGGTTGCAACGGTCGGTGATGGACACCCGGAGATACGTGACGATGCGACCGTAGCGATCGCGTAATACCGATTGCGTCATGCCGTCGCTGGTCACGGTCCACCCATCCTTGCCACCGTGCTGCGCAATCTACCGAACGGTTGGACGGGCGCTTATGACGAAAGTCAACCGGTGAGATGATCGGGGCCGGTCGGTGGTTGGCGATGCCGAGGTCAGCGCGCAGTACGAGGAGGAACTCAGGCGTCCATGTCGTCGTAATGAGCCAGCTTCGTGAGCTTGTCGAAATCGGTGATGGTGACTTCGCGGTGATCGACGGTGATCGCCCGGCGCTGCTTGAGCTTACCCAGCAGTCGGATCGCCGTCTCGGTGGACACGCCGATCATTTCCGCAACCTCGCGACGGGTGTACCGCAGCTGCAGACGCTGTCCGGGCGTCGGCTCTCCAGTGGCGCGCGCAAGCTGCACCAGCAGGCCGGCCAGTCGGCTTTCCGCTCCCTTCAGGGCGAGGTCGCGGACTTTCCGGCGGGCGGCGGCAAGCTCGTTGCTCAACGCGGCGACGACGCGAACGCCCATTGTCGGGTGCTTTTGCAGGAAAGTGATCAGACGGTCGCGCGCCAAAAAGCAGAGTTGCGCCTCCACCAGCGTTTCGGCGGAGACCGACATGGTCTGACTGTCATCGAGAGACAGCTCACCGAGCAGGGTGCCGGGACCCGCGACCTCGAGAATGTGCTCGCGGCCGAAGCGGTCGGAGTGGTACAGCTTCACCGCTCCCTGGCAGACGATATAGAGCCCCATCGCCGGCGTGCCTTCACTGAAAACGACCTGCCTCGGCTTGTAGACAGCCGTCACCCCGGCACGCTGGAAATCCGTGATCGCCTCGGACGGAAGCTCACAGATCACGGCTTGACCTCGCATCTGGCAGGTTTCACAGTGCATCTTTCTCATAAGAAAGCCCCACGATGGTGGGCGAAAAAAATGATGTATCTCGCCTACCTCGCCTCCTTTACCACGAAGCGCTGGGGTTCAACAAGGCTCGGCACGAGTTTCCAGAAATATGGCGTATTACGGAATTCAACGGCGAAAGGATTCAAACTTGCCACCATTTGAAGCCTCAAAAGGTGCCCAAAGGCGTCTCGCGACCTGCCGGGTACCAGACTCCGGCACCTCAATGCGGCAGTACGAAGATGTCGGCAGCCACTTCTCGTTCCAGCGCGATGTCCGTGCCGCCGACTTGGACCATAAAGGTCGGCAGCCGCTGATGCAGCCGCAGCACCGCGCCCGGTACGACGCCGAAGGCGGCAAGGCGGTCCAATCGCAGATGCGAACGGGAGGCGATGAAGACCACGCGATATGACCCGCCAATAGCGCTCTGACTGAGCGGGGTCACCAGCGGCCGCACCTCGTGCGAGAACTTCTCGCAGCAGCGTCCGCGCGGAATCGGCCGGTCGTGCGGGCAGGTCGGCGGGTGCCCGAGAAAGGCACAGACCCGGTCGGTCGCTTCCTCCGAGAGGATATGGGAATGCTCGAGCTCGCAGGCGCAGGCCTCCATCGCCTCCTTGTCGAGGTGAATGACGTCAAACAGCAAGCGTTCCGCCAGCCGGTGACGGCGTATGATGCCGGCGGCGCGTTCTTCTCCACCAGGCGTCAGGTCGAGGCTCTCAGTGATCCAGCCACGACGGCGCGCTTCGGCAATGGCAGCCGCAGGGTCGAACTGGAATGGTTCCCCCGCCAGATTGGGCCCGGCCGCCACGCGTTGCTCACGGAGCGTCCACAGATGTTCGAGGACCTCCTCGATCTGCTCTTCTGCTTCTTCCGGCTTCATTGCGACGGTGCCTGTTTACCGAGCCAACGCGACAGCCATCGTGTCATCCGTGTCGGAGCCGGTACTTCGTATCCGCACGCCGGGCAGCTGAGCAGCTGGCAACTGCGCTGCAACGGGCAACCCGGATGGCAACTCTGGCCTTCGGTTTCGTTGTAACGCGTCCCGCACAGCGGGCAGGTGATGTTGTCGGCGGGACTGGTCATTGCAGACCCGTGGCCCGCAGGACGACGTTGAGAACGCCGCCGACCAGGAATGCAAACGGGAAGATGAATGCCGTCATCGCGACCGCCGTCCGCATGCCGCGTTCTTTGACGATGACGAAGAAATTGGCGACGCACGGCACGAACAAGGTGATAGTCACCAGCGCAACGACCGCTTGGACCGGGGTGAGGTGCCCGTTCTGAAACAGCGCATAGATTCCCGCGGATCCGTAGTCACGGCGGAAAAATCCGATCAAGAATGCCTCGGCCGCCTTGGGTGGCAGCTGCAAGATGCCGACGACGGCGGGCTCGCAGGCAGCGACGATGCGGCTGAGCACGCCGACGGTGTCGAGGGCGAACAACACGAAAGTTCCCAGAACGAAGATGGGGACCGCCTCTTTCAGGTACCACTCCAGCCGACCGATGGTCTTGATGATGATATTGCTCAGCTGTGGCCGGCGGATGGGCGGTACCTCGAGGATCAAGTCGGAGCGTTGCCCCGGGAGTAGCTGCGCGGCGAGGAACCCCACCGCGAACAGGACGCCGATCACCACGCCGCCCCACACCATCGGAGCCCACATCGGCAAGGCCCCGAATAAGCCCAGGATGACGCCGAGTTGTGCCGAACACGGTACCCCGAGGGCGAGTAACAACGTGACGAGCAACCGCTCCTTCCGAGTTTCCATGATGCGGGCGGTCAAGGTCGCCATGGTGTCACAGCCCAGCCCCAGGACCATCGGTAATACCGCCTTGCCGTTCAGACCCATGGCGCGAAAGCTGCGGTTGACGATCAGTGCCAAGCGGGGGAGGTACCCGGAATCTTCCAACACCGAAAAGGCGAGAAAAAAGGCAGTCACGATCGGGAAGATGATGGCGAAGGCGTAGGTGAACGCGACGGTGATCAAGCCGTATGGGCCGACCAGCAGGTCGCGCAAGAAATGTGTGGCCACCGCACCAGCCCCCGTTTCAGGTCCCACTGCGGCCACTAGCCAGTCCAGGGCGCCGGTGACGGCCGGGTTGACGTAGGCTCCGAAGACCGTGTGCTCCAGGAAGTTCACCGCGGTGCCCGCCGCGAAAACGCCGACGAAGCGATACACGACGTACAGCACGACGAAGAGCACGGCGAGACCGGTGCCGCGTTGGCCTGCCCAACGGCCGAGAGCAGAACGCATCGCCGGCGATCGATCCGCGGCAAGCAGCGCGGAGAGAACGCCCAGCCATCCCGCCGTACGGACCCACGGCTGGGTCAGGAGCGAGACGGCACCCAAATCCCCGGCTAGCAACACCAGGCAGCCCGCAAGCGCCGCCGCTGCTATTGCGCCAACATGCTTTCCGTCCACCCGCTCCAACGGCTGCTCGACGGCAACCGTCCGCGTGACGCGGCCCGCGAGTTGCTCCGCGGCGCGCAGACGGCATCGGTTGAGCTCGTAGCCCACATGGGGTCCGAGCTGTGTGCTGACGTGGCGGTAGGCGTCGTCGAGCGCGGCACGCCCTTCCTCGCCGACATTGCGCTCCAACCACGGGCGTAGGGTGTCGTCACCGGCAAGGCACATGAGCGCCAGCCAGCGTTGGCCGATGTGTAATCCGGACAATGACCGCTGAATCTGCAACAGGGCCGCTTCCACCACCGCCGGATAGCGTAAGCGATACGGGCTTTCCGCCGCCTCGCGCAAGGCCGCGCCGAGACGGCGCAGTCCGATACCCCTGACGGCAACCGTCTCGATGACCGCGACACCGAGCGCGGCGGAGAGCGCTGCCGTATCAACGCTGAGGCCGCGATCGGCCGCTTCGTCCATCATGTTCAACACCAGGAGGAACGGGACTGCCGCCTCGGCCAACTGTGACGACAGAACCAACGCGCGGGAGAGATTCTTCGCATCCGCCACCTGGACGACGAGATCCACACCGGCGAGGAGAATGTCCCGGGTGACCTGCTCGTCCTCGGAGTTCGGCGTCAGGCTGTTCACGCCTGGCGTATCGATGACTTCTACCGCAGGGTCGAATCGGGATGCGGCCCGAGCCACTTCGACCGTGGTGCCCGCGTAGTTACTCACCGTCGCGTAGGTTCCAGTAAGCGCTCCGAAGATGACACTCTTGCCGACGTTCGGGTTGCCGACGAGGGCAATGCGGCCGAATTTCGGACGCGAGCGCGGCGGGCATGGGGGACCGGATCCGTCCAGCCGGACGACCGCTCCCTCCGTGTCGTAGCTCGCGCTCGTACGCTGCATCAGTGCTGGAGGGCCTTTGCGCCCGCGTCCTCGGCCAACTGAGTCGGCTCATATCCGCACCACGGATCGGTGGCAAGGTAGCTTCCCGTGAGGGCGTACGCGCGCGAGCGCGACCCACCGCAGATTCCACGGAACTCGCAACGCCCGCAGCGACCGAGCAGCGCATCGGGGTTGCGTAGGGTCCGGAACAGCTCCGAGTTACGGTAAATGTCCGCGACATCCTGCGTGCGGACGTTGCCGGCGCAGATCGGCAGGAAGCCGCTCGGAAACACCTCTCCAATGTGAGACACGAAGGTGAAACCGTTGCCTGCATTGACCCCGCGCGTGGCCAAGCCGACGGTGTGCCCGGGCCCTTCCGATCGTTGCAGCATCTTCGGCAGCGCCGCCCCGGCCGTATGCATGGCGCCCCGGCCTGCCCCTTCGGCTTCTCGCTGCGCCACGTAGCGGCGGTAGTGGGGGCCTTCGGTGATTTTCACCACAAAACTCGCGGTCTTTTGGACCCGATAGAGAATGGCGAACAGCTCTTCGCATTGTTCCGGCGTGAGGCCGCCAAGGGCCTCGCCCCGTCCGACGGGCACGAGGAAAAATACTTCCCAGAACACGATGCCGAGGCGTCCGACCAGGTCGGCCATCTCCGCAAGATACGGGGCCGAGCGCCCGCAAAGTGTCGTATTGATTTGCAGGGGCAAATTGTACTTATGCGCCCATGCGATGGCTTGCATGGTGCGGTCGAACGCCCCGGGTACGCCACGGAAGGCATCGTGCAGATCCGCACGCGGAAAGTCCAAGCTCACAGCCATTTGGTCCAGGCCTGTATCCTTCAGGCTGAGCACGAGGTCTTCCGTCAGCGAAGCGGTTGCCGCCGGGATGGTTCCCATGCGCAGGCCTAGCTGCTTCCCGCGTCGAATCAGGGCGTAAAGGTCGGGACGCTTCACCGGGTCGCCGCCACTGAGAATGAATACGGGCGTGCCCATGGCGGCGGTCTGTTCCAGCAATCGCTCGCCCTCTTCGGTCGTCAGTTCGTCCGGGTGACGAAGCGGCTGAGCCGAGGCCCGGCAATGACTGCAGGTCAGATCGCATGCCTGCGTTGTCTCCCAGATCACCAGAAAAGGGGCGATTGCGAAATCGACTATTGGAGGTCTCATAGCGTTTTCATCTCCCGACACCATCTGTATCTGGGGGCTCTGGGATGGGTCGGCGAAACCCCTCACAGAGGGCACGCGATGCATTGTCGCAAGGTTGGTAACGGACTGCAACTGATTGCCTACCCCTGCGGATAATCAAGACGATTGTTGATCCAGGTCATCCTCAGCCTACCAAACGTTAGGTAGGGAAGGGTCACACGGTAGCCGTATGGATAGTGCAGTCATTTTTCAGCAGCTCAACGACATGACGCGGCGGGAACTTCTGTCGCGGGGGCTGACGGCGACCGGTTGGGGTGCCTTTGCGTTGGTGCTTGGTACCGGAGCGATTGAGAGCGTGAGCTTCTTTTACCCTCGCGTACTCTTTCGCCCTCCGAGCACGTTTCACATCGGCACGCCCGACGCGTTCCTCGGGAGCGGGGAGAGTGTCGATACCTACGGCGTCGTCCTCGTGGATGAGCGCTGGAAATCCAGTCAACGGTTTTTCGTCGTGCGGGAGCGGGACCGCGTCTACGCGCTGTCAGCGCGTTGTGCCCACCTCGGTTGTACCATCAATTGGTTTGGAGACCTCCGTATCTTCAAGTGCCCTTGCCATGGGAGTGAATACCATAGCAATGGCGTCAATTTTGCCGGTCCCGCCCCCCGCCCGCTTGATCGCTTTCGCATCGAACTGAATGTCGAGAATCAGTTGGTGGTCGACACCGGAATTGTCTATGGCCCCGAGCGCTTCGGCATCGACGGAGCGTTCGTCCGCCTCTGACTCCGCTACGGGAGCAGGCGCACCGACGGGCATGGACTTGCAACCAACAGTCATCGGCATCGCTGACGCCGCCGCCGTTCCGGGGCGCCCGGCCGCCAAGAAGAGCGCCGAGGGCAAGTTCATCGGCCGCCGTGCCAAGAAGCCGAGGCTGCTTGCCGTCATCACTGACCTTTGCACCGGCTGCGCCGGGGCGCCCGTTTGCCAGATCTACTGCCCGGTGGAGGAGTGCATGATCCTCGTGCCGGCAGAGGATGCCGTTCCCTACGGTCGCATCTGGGTGGATCCGCTGAAGTGCATCGGGTGCAAGAAGTGCCTCACTCGAGGGCCGGCGGAAACTTTCCTCGATGCGTGCCCTTGGGACGCTATCGTGATGGTACCGACGAACGAATGGGAAAAGGAGCACGGTACGCTCCCATTCTGAGCGTGCCTCCCCGACACCAGTGAATCGTTGCGTATGAACGCCCGTCTGCAGCGCTTGATCAACTCCGCCAGCTCCTCGCAGTTGTACCGTTCCGTGTTCCGTCACGACTATATCGATTCGGTGCGCAATCGGGCCCTCGAAGTTACCGGCAACGTCTTCCTGCATCTGCATCCGATCAGCATCCCGCGCCGGGCACTGCGGGTCAACTACACCTTCTGTCTCGGCGGTCTGACGTTCTTTTTGTTCCTGGTCGAGACAATCACTGGCGTGCTGCTGATGTTCTATTACCGGCCGGTGCCAGACTACGCCTACGTGGACATGAAAACGCTCGAGTACGCCGTCCAGTTCGGCATCGTACTCCGGAACCTGCATCGCTGGGGTGCGCATCTGATGGTTATCACAGTCATGCTACATATGCTGCGGGTCTTCCTGACCGGCTCCTACCGGCCGCCCCGCGAATTCAACTGGATGGTTGGTGTCGCCCTGCTGGTGTTGACCTTGCTGCTGAGCTTCACCGGCTACTTGTTGCCGTGGGACCAACTCGCCTTCTGGGCGGTGACCGTCGGCACCAACATGGCTGCGGCCACGCCGTTCGTCGGCGCGGAAGGGCCGTTCCACAGCCTCCTGAACATCACGTCGGCGAACGACGCCCGTTTTCTGCTGCTGGGCGACATGAAGGTCGGGTCGAATGCCTTACTGCGTTTTTACGTGCTGCACTGCGTGGGCTTTCCGCTGATCGCTCTGATCCTCATGATGGTGCACTTCTGGCGAGTGCGAAAGGACGGTGGCATCTCGCGACCGCTGTGACGGGACGGTCCGGGATTCACGTTCGACGGTTGCAGAGATGAGCATGGGTGAAGAGGCTGTGGAGGCCAGAGTCGAGAGCGGTCCCGATCAAGTGCCGGGCATGCCGGGCATGAAGGGCGACCAGGTTGCGGTGTTTCCCTACCTGGTGTTCAAGGAGTTCCTGTCCGCGGTGCTGATCTCGGTGGGGCTGATGATCTGGTCCTTGGCGATCAACGCGCCGCTGCTGCCGGAGGCGAATCCGGGCAAGACGGAAAACCCCGCCAAGGCGCCCTGGTATTTCGTCGGCCTGCAGGAGTTGCTTGTCTACTTTGATCCCTGGGTTGCCGGTGTGGCGATGCCGACGCTCATCATCGTCGGGTTGATGGCGATCCCGTATCTCGACACCAGCCGTACCGGTACCGGCCAGTACACGTTCCGCGTGCGCCGGCTCGCGATTGGCCATTTCCTCTTCGGGTTCGGCCTCTGGTGGGTCCTGATTGCCATCGGTCAGTTCCTGCGCGGTCCGAACTGGCAGTTCTATTGGCCGTGGCAGGACTGGGCGCTCCCGCAAAGCGCCGAGGAGCACCTGTGGAGCCTTCCCTGGTGGGTGGGTCTGCCATTGCTCCTGGCGTATTTCGGAGTGGGACTATGGCTTCCCACCCGTCGCTGGCCTTGGCTGTACACCGGGTTGGGCAGAGCCCGGTACGTGACGGCCATGCTCTTCGCGCTGATCATGTACGGCGTGCCGGTGAAGATTTTCCTGCGATTGGCTCTGCGTGTGAAGTACGTCCTGATCACGCCCTGGTTCAACATATGACCACCGCTGGCATCGTCGCCGAACGTATTGCCGTCTCCCCGCATGGGAGAGGCTGAGGGGAGAGAGTGCAAATGATGCGTGGCACGCCCGGAATGCGCCTGGCGCTGGCGATCCTGAGTCCAGCATTCCTGCTGCTCTGCGTCGTCGCCATTCACAGCGAAGAGACGCGGCCGTGGATGCGCTACCAGGAAGAGTTCAATCAATTGTATGCCACGCGCGCGCGCGCCAAGCTCCAGGAAGCCGAGGCGCGCAAGGATGCAAATGAGCAAGCCCGCTGGCAGCGCGTGCTTGACGAGGAATCGCGTGCCCGTCCGGAGATCGGGCAGATCTACCTCGAAGACATCAAGGTCGCCGATCGCTGCGTCACCTGTCATCGGGGGATCGACAATGCCTTGTTCCAGGACGCTCCCCAGCCCTTCCGTACGCATCCGGGTGAGCTGCTGAAGCCGCACGATCCCAACAACTTCGGCTGTACCCCGTGTCACGATGGGCAGGGTGTCGCCACGACGGTTGAAGGCGCCCATGGCTTGGAAGCCAACTGGGGCGCGCCGATGTTGCCCAAGCCGTATGTCCAAGCGAGCTGCATGCACTGCCATGAGGTCACCCACGGTGTGAAAGGAGCCGAGCGGGTCAGCCTTGGCGCCGACATCTTCATGGGCAAAGGCTGTTACGGCTGCCACGATGTCAAAGGGCTCACCTATCTGCCGAAGTTCTCCCCGCCGCTCAGCTCGCTCAACGCGAAGCTCATGGAGGCGAAGAGCTGGACGTACAACTGGATCAAGGACCCGCAGCACATCAGCCGCGACACGTTGATGCCGAACTTCAAGCTCAGCGACGAGGAGATCGGCAAAATCACGGCCTTCCTGGTGTCGTTCCCTGACACCAAGCACTACCCGCGCGTGGCGCTCGAGGGTGCCTCCGCGCAAGAAGGCGAGCGCCTGTTTACCGAACGCGGCTGCCGCGGCTGCCACGGCGTCAAGGCTGACGAGCAGAGCGTGTCGCCCCGCGTGCCGCACCTCGCCGGTATCGGCTCAAAGGTGACGGCCGAATGGCTCGATCGGTGGCTGGCCGATCCGAAAACCTACAACCCCGACACCGCCATGCCGAAGGTGGCGTTGACCGATGAAGAACGCCATCACCTCGTCGCCTACCTGGCGACGCTCAAACGCAGCGAGGCGCTGACCCCCGCGCCGGATCTCAGCCAATTCAAGCCCGAGGAGGGCAAGCAGCTGGTGAAACAATACGAGTGCTACGGCTGCCACGCGGTGGAGGGCTTCGAGCAGGTGCGTCCGTCCGTCCCCGATCTCGGCGAGTTCGCGCGCAGGCCGCTCGACGAGCTGGATTTCGGCCTTACCAAGGACCTGCCTCGCACGAAGTGGGACTGGCTGCGGCGCAAACTCAAAGATCCGCGCGCCTACAACACCGACAAGATCAAACTGAAAATGCCGTTCCAAAATCTGAACGATGACGACATCGATGCGCTGATCGCGTACACCCTGGCGCTGGACGGGCGAACCCTGGCGGGCCGCTACGTGGTGCGCACCACCCCGGCGAAACAGGCCCTGCGCGAAGTGAGCTGGATGACGTCCCGCTTGAACTGCAACGGCTGTCATCGCCTCAATGAACGCGACAGCCACCTCGCGCAGTTCTTCGAACGCAAGAACATGGCGCCGCCGACCCTCGACGGCGTCGGTGCCCGGCTGCAGGGGCAGTACATGTACCAGTTCCTCCTCGAGCCCAAGCAGGTGCGGCCGTGGCTGAAGATCAAGATGCCTACCTTCAACCTCAGCGAAGCGCAGGTGCGCACGCTGGTGGAGGGGTTAGCCGCCCGGACCAATACCACCAATCCGTACACCTATGTCGCCAAGGAGAATATCCCGGAGGACCACTTCAAACGCGGGGTGCGCCGGTTCAAGCACTACAAGTGCGTGCAGTGTCATCCCACCAGCCTCGATCAAGGCCTGCCCGAAGGCGTCGATCCGGAGGATCTCTCGATCAACCTGACGCTGTCGAAGACGCGCCTGCGTCCCGAATGGATCCGAGACTTCCTGACGCGTCCCAAGCAAATCGCCGGCGCCCAAACTCGCATGCCCACGGTTTTCTACACCGTCGAGGGTGATCCGAAGGTCGAGAAGCCGAAGGACGACATCGATGACATTACGACATACTTGATGGGCATGATCGAGCCGCCGGAAGTCACGTTGAAAGGGGAAGAGGATCAGGAGCAAGCCGAGAAGGCCAAAGAGCAACAGACCGACTGGACCAAGATCGAGTACTAAAATGAGGGTGTTTAAACCAACCGTGGGGAGAAACATGACGTTGATCATGCCGGCATCTGACCGCTCTCCTATGGACCATCCAACCGTTTGGTAGGGTCGGACATCCATGGCAACCAGCGTGGAACGAGGAACGCGCGAGCGGATTTTGGAGGTCGCAGAATCCTTTCTGGGTGAACGGGGCTACGATGGGACACGGCTGCACCTCATCGCACAGCGTGTCGGCATCCAGAAGGCTTCGCTCTTCCATTACTTTCCTAGCAAGGAGCACCTGTACCGTGCCGTTCTGCACGAAGGTTTCGGCGAAACCGAACAGACGATCAGGCGGGTCCTCGAGTCGGAAGGCAAGCCGCTCGATAAGATCCTGTGGCTGATTGAGGCTTACGTGGACATGGTTGCGGCGCATCCGGAGCGGACGAAGATCCTTCTGCGACAGTCGCTCGGCGATGCGCCGGATGGTTACCAGGATCAACCAGAGTCACAGCGGCTGTTGAACCTGGTCGTCGACTTCGTGGCCGATGGCCAACGAATCGGGGCCCTTGCACCGATCGATCCGGTGGCGGCAGTGCTGGGAGTCGTCGGCATGGTGGCCTTCTTCTTTACCTCGGCGCCGGTTTTGGCTCCAACATGGTGCGGCCAGCCGCTGAGCAAGAAGAGCGTGGAGCAAGTGAAGCGGAACGTCGTTGAAGTGGCGCGGCGCTGCCTGGCGGTGGGCGAGCCGGACCAGCCCGCGGTGGCAGAAGCGCAGGCTCGAGGGTGACATGTTGGCGTCGCTAGCCCGGCCGCTGTTGCACACCGCCCATCTCGTCACCTTTGGTGTGCTGTTACTCACGGGGCTGCTGCTCTTTGTTCCGAGCCTCCGCGCCGCCGTCACGGGCGGGCATTCCCAGCTTATCCGCAACGCGCACCGCTGGGGCGGTGTGGCGTTTGTTGTTCTTCCCGTCGTGCTCGTTTTGGCGTGTGGCCCGCGCAACGTGTTCGTGGCGCCGGCTCAGCGCACCGCCCGAACGCTCTGGCAGGGCCTGCACATGGGCATTACCATCATCGTGGGGATCATCTTTACGCTGACGGGGTTTGCACTCTGGGACAAGCGGCTGCTTTCGGACTCCATCGTGGAAAGCTCCAGATCGATGCACGATTGGCTGACCTATGCGGCTGCGGTGTTGGTGGCAATGCATCTCGTTGAGGTCGGTCTGGCAAGCCTGGTTGCCCGCGTTAGTGCGGCCGCGGCGGGCGCACAGCACTCGGAGAGGTAAAGGAGGAATCGCACATGCAGTGCAAGAAGGTAACTTCGACGCGCGAGCAGATGCTCGATCCGGCTGGGGCGGAGTGGTCGAACATCCCGGGGGAATCGCTCAAGATGGACGCTACGCCGCTGGCGAACCAACCGTCCGAGTACATCAAAGCCAGCCGGGACGCCAAACAGATCGGCAAGGTGAAGAGTCTCATGGTGCAGACGGCGCACAATGGCAGCGACGTCTTCTTCCGCCTCACATGGCAAGACGACACCCAGAACACGGAAATCACCGACACCAACATTTTTCCCGACGGCTGCGGAATCCTGATCCCGCTCAACGGCGGTGATCCGCCGATCGACGAGATGGGCAGCAAGGATGTCCCGGTCAACGCCTGGTTTTGGCGCGCCGACCTGAAGGATGTACCGCACAACACCGTCGCGCGCGGGCTGGGCAGCACGGTGTTCTCGAAGAAGTGCCCGATCCAGACGAAGTCGCTGTGGGGCCAGGGGGCGTGGGCCGTCGTCTTCGCCCGGCCGCTGGCGGTGCCGGATCAGAAGGACGAAGCGGTCCAACTGGCGCCGGGCGGGGCCGTGAAAATCGGCTTCGCGGTGTGGGAAGGCAGTAACGGCGAGCGCGCCGGCGTCAAGTCGTTTTCGAAGGAATGGCGCGACCTGACGCTGGAGGCGTGAAATAACCCTGCTGTGGGAGGAGAACGACGATGGCTGAGCAGCCGACCCCGACCGAAGAACAGAAAGCGCAACGCGCCAAGGAACTGACCGCCGAGGCGAAGAGTCAAAAGGCCCTGCTGAAGAAAAGCGACCGGCAGGTGGCCATGGTGTTTGACCTCAACAAATGCCTCGGCTGCCAGACCTGTGTGGTGGCCTGTAAAACCCTGTGGACCCGCGACGAAGGCATGGAGTACATGTGGTGGGCCACGGTCAATACCATGCCGGGCAAGGGCACGCCGAAGGACTGGGAGAAGATGGGCGGCGGCTTTCGCAACGAGGAGCCGCAGTCCGGCAAGCTGCCCACGAAAGCCGAGTTCGGGGAAGCGTGGGACTTCAATTACGACGAGGTCTTCTTCGGCGGCAAGGGCAACACCGTGCATCTGCAGCCCTCCGGCAACCCGGAATGGGGGCCGAACTGGGACGAGGACCAGGGCGCCGGCCAGTACCCGAACAGCTTCTACTTCTACCTGCAGCGCATCTGTAATCACTGCACCGAACCGGCCTGCCTGGAAGCCTGCCCGCGCAACGCCATCTACAAGCGCAAAGAAGACGGGATCGTGCTGATCAGTGAGGATCGCTGCAAGGGCTACCGCTTCTGCATGGAGGCCTGCCCGTTCAAGAAGATCTATTTCAACCACGCGCGCCAGATCTCGCAGAAATGTATCTTCTGCTTCCCGCGCGTGGAGAAGGGCGTGGCCCCGGCCTGCGCCCGCCAGTGCCCGGGCCGCTTGCGCTTCGTCGGCTTCCTCGATGATGAGAACGGTCCGATCTACAAGCTGGTGAAGAAGTACGAGGTGGCGCTGCCGCTGCATCCGGAGCAGGGCACGCAACCGAATGTGTACTACGTGCCGCCCATCTCGCCGCCGCGCTTCGATGCCGAAGGCAACATCGACGAGTCGAAGCCCCGTATTCCCACCGAGTATCTGAAGTATCTGTTCGGCGACAAGGTGGAGAAGTCGCTGGAGACGCTCAAGGCGGAGATGGCCAAGACCAAGGCGGGAGGCAAATCGGAGTTGCTGGACATCCTCATCGTCTACGAGTGGAAGAGCCTGTTCGGTCCCTTTACCAAGGACCCGGCCGAGCTCGAGCCGCGTAAGGCATAAGGATGGAGCTCCTCAGTCTCGACACGACGTCCGAGCCGGTCACCGCCAACCGGTCGCGGCTCTATCAGCTGTTGGCGATGGCGTTTGCGTTCCCAGACGAGGAATTCTTCAACGCCATCGCCGACGGCACGTTCGCGGCCGTCGTGGCCGGCGCCTGCGCGGCTTTGCCCTACGACCTCAGCGGCGTGACCCGGCTCGACCTGGGCGGTGCCAGCATCTCGTACGCCGACTTCGAATCGGAATACATCCGCTTGTTCGATGTCGGCGCCGCCGGTCCGCCCTGTCCGCTCTACGGCGGGGTCTACATCGGCGACCGGATGAAGACGATGGAGGATGCGACGCGGTTCTACAATTTCTTCTACCTGCGCCTGTCGCCGGAGATGCACGAGCTGCCGGATCACATCACCACCGAACTGGAGTTTCTGCACTACCTGACCTTCCGGGAGACGGAGCTGCGCCAGCAAGGTCAGGATCCCTCGTCGCTGCTGCGGGCGGAGCGCGATTTCCTGGCGCGCCACTTGTGCAAGTGGCTGCCGCGCATGCAAGCGCGGCTGGCCAAGCAAGAGTGCCCTCCGTTCTTCCCTGCACTGGTACGGTTTGCGCTCGCATTTTTCGATGCCGACCAGCAGTACGCAGCGGCGGCCGCCGGCAGCTGACACCGCTGGCGGCGCGGAAGTTCGAGGCGCGTACCGCGAGTGATGCCGTCGGTGCGGAACGCACCCGGCGTCGACTGACGTGACTGGTCATGCGTAGCGACATCACTCTGGCTGGCCTGATCGCGAATCGTGCCGATCAACAGCCCGATCTCGACGTCCTCACCTTCGAGCGGCGCAGTATCAGCAATGACGAGCTGCCCGATGAGGTTCGGACGTACGCCAACCTGTACGACAACGCGAACCGCATCGCCGCCGCACTCATCCATCGGGGTTTGCAGCCCGGCGAACGCTTCGGCCTCATGATGCGCAATCATCCGGAATTCGTCGAAGCGATGATTGCGGCCTCGATAACCGCCTGCGTCTTCGTGCCCATCGATCCACGCACGCGTGGTCAGAAGCTGGCGTACATGCTGCACCAGTCCGATTGCCAAGGCATCATCTGTGCCGACTACTGCCTGTCGTACGTCGACGCCGTCGGGCCGATGGTGCCGGGGCTCAAGTGGGTCATGGCCCTGGAAACCGGCGAGACCGCCGAGGCCGTGCCCGTGGCGGGCCGCACCGACGTGGAATCGCTCACCGCGCGGCTTGCCGATGCCGCGCCTACGGTGGACGTGCGCCTGTCCAGCCCGAACGATCCCCTCCAGATCATCTACACCTCAGGGACCACTGGCGACCCCAAGGGGGTGGTCTTTGCCAACGCCCGTTTCGGTGCCTTCGCGATGCTCAGCGGATTGTTCGGCTACCGGCCGGGCGATCGGCCGTACACCGGCCTGTCGCTCACGCATGGCAATGCGCAGGCGGTTACGCTTGGTCCTTCGCTGCACATGGGCCTGCGCGCCGTCTTCAGCCGGCGTTTTACCAAGTCACGCTTGTGGGACATTTGCCGTCGCTACGGTTGCACGACGTTCTCGATGCTCGGCGGGATGGCGACTGCCATCTACAGCGAACCCGCGCGTGACAACGACGCCAAGAACCCGGTGCGCGTGGTGATCGACGCTGGGATGCCGGCCGCCCTCTGCGCCGTTTTTGAACGGCGCTTCGGGGTGCGCGTGTTCGAGTGGTACGGTGCGGTCGAGGGCGGGCTGGCCTTCAGACCGCTCGGCGAGGGCCCGTCCGGAAGCTTTGGAAAGCCGGTGCCTGGGCTGGAAATGACGATCGTGGACGAGGACGGGAAGGAATGCCCGCCGGGTGTCGTCGGCGAGATCATCTCGCGCCCGGCCACCGGTGAGTCGGCGAGCGTCGAATACTTCAAGAACGAGGAGGCGTCGCGCGAGAAGACCAGAGGCGGATGGCTCCGCAGCGGTGATATGGGCCACCGCGATGCCGACGGGTGGCTCTTCTTCGACTACCGCAAGGGCGGCAGCATCCGTCACAACGGCGACTTCATCAATCCGGGCTTCGTCGAGAAGGTGCTGGCCGAACATCCTGCCGTTTCGGACGTGTTCGTTTACGGCGTTCCTGCCGCCTCTGGCGCGCCGGGAGAGAAGGATGTGGTTGCGGCCATCGTGCTGGCGTCCGGAGTCGAGTTCTCTGCGGCCGCCGTCTTTGCGGCCTGCAGGAAGGGCCTCGAGCCCAACTTCGTTCCGACCTACCTCCAGGTTGTTGACGAGATTCCGAAGACCGCGTCGGAGAAACCACAGGAGCGCTTTCTACTCGAACGCTTCAAGCCTCACTCCCCCGGGACCTTTACCGAGAGCCGAGAGGAGCGCGGCAATGGCTGACGAACAAGGGCCGGCACCGGATTGGATTCACAATCTCCTTCGCGATTTCCAGGATACGCTCACCTGTGGCCTCTACGAAGCAATCTACGCGCTCGACAATCGATCCGTAGGGAGACTCATGCAGGCCCAAGCCCGGACGTGCGTCGGGGCCTTTCTCAAGCTCAGCGATCTGCGCATGCCGATGGAGCTGGACGAGTTCCTCCGGGCCATGCGCATTGCCGGGCCGAGCCAGGTCGATATCCAGCGACAGGGCGATGTCATCGACTGGATCGAGCAGCATCACGGCGAATGCGTATGCCCGTTCGTGCGGCGCAAAGTGGTTCGCCTGGATCCCAAGCTGTGCACCTGTGGCGCGCACTGGGTGCAAGGCCTGTTCGAAACCGTCGCCCAGACGCCGGTGGAGGTGGAAACCGTGGAGACGGTGGCCACCGGTTCGCAGAATTGCCGGTACCGCATTCGGCTCAAGGGTAACTGCGGCTGATCTGGGCCGCAGGGCGACTTGACCCTGGCGTCATGCCGAGATAGTCTTGAACGATCGTTCATTACATGAGCGATGGCTCAAGCATGATCCAATCTTCCCGCAAGCAACGCGAACTCGCCCTCCGCCAGGAAATCATTTTCGAGGCGGCCGAGGCGGTGCTCGCTACGCGCGGCTTTCACGGCGCCTCGGTTGACGAGATCGCCAAGCGTGCGGAAGTGTCCGTCGGCACGCTGTACAATTTCTTCGGCAACAAGGAGAACCTCTACACCTCGCTGCTGGAGCGGCGCATGGAGGAGCTGCGCAACTGCGTGCGCACGCACGTCGCCCCGGCGCCGAGGGGAATCGACAAGTTACACGCCGCCATTGATGCCATTTTCGCCTATTGCGCCGAACACGAGCGCGCCTTCCGCGTCTACGTCACCGCGTCCCACGGCCTCGAGTGGAATGTGCTGCCGCAGTTTGGCCAACGGGTGTTCGAGTGCATGCAGGCCTTTCTCGGCGAGGTCACGGCGCTGTCCCGGCTGGCGGTGCGGGAGCGCAGTCTGCCGCCGATCGAGCCGAAGTTGTTGGCCATGTCGCTCCTGGGAACTATCGACTCCTTTGTGACCCAGTGGGCCACCGAGCGCCGGGGGAGCTTGCGTGCCTATCAGCAGGGTAGCCACGACATCCTGAGTGCGCTGAGCGCTGGTCGCCCGGTACGCAAAGGCACAGCCACGGTGCGGAGGCTGCGGCCATGATTCTCGCCGACGTGTCCGTTCGCCGCCCGGTGTTCGCCACCATGGGGATCGCGGCCCTGGTGGTGCTGGGCATCTTCTCGTACCGCAGCTTGGTGGTCGACCTGTACCCGAAGACCGACATCCCGGTCGTCGCCATCACCACGACCCTGCCGGGCGCGGGCTCCGAGGAGATGGAAGCGCGCGTCACCAAGGTCGTCGAGGAAGCGGTCAATACCGTCAACGGTATCGACGAAATGCGCTCGGTCACCCTCGATGGCTTCTCGCGCGTGATCATCCTGTTCTTGATGGAGCGCAACCTGGAGGATGCGGCGCAGGATGTGCGCGACAAGATCGGAACCATTTTGAAAGACCTGCCGGAAGGCACGGATCCGCCGGTGGTCGAGAAGTTTGATCCGGACTTCACGCCGATTCTGCTGCTGGCGGTTTCCGGCGACCGTGACCTCCGCGAATTGACGGAGATCGCCAAGAAGCGAGTGAAGGAAGCGCTGGAAAGCTTGCCGGGTGTCGGCGCCATCAAGATCATTGGCGGCCGCGAGCGGGAAGTGCAGGTCACGATCGATGCACAGCGGCTCAATGCGTACGGCCTCACGATCGGGGAGGTCGCGCGAGCGCTGGCCTCGCAGAATATCGAGATTCCGGCCGGCCGGGTGGGACACAGTCAGTACGAGGCGACCTTGCGCACCCTCGGCCGCGTGGTCACGGTGGCGGACTTCGAACAGCTGGTGGTCGCCAACCGTCAGGGCACCCAGATCCGCGTGGCCGACGTCGGCCGCGTCATGGACGGGGTGGTCGAGCCGCGGTCGCTGTCGCGGTACAACGGCCGGAACGCATTGACGCTCCAGGTGCGCAAACAGTCCGGCACCAACACCGTGGCAACTGTCGATGCCGTGGTGAAACAGCTCGATGAGATCCGCAAGACCTTGCCCCCCGGAGTGCGGGTGGCGGTGACGCGCGACCAGGCGCACTTCATCCGCGGGGCGGTGAAGGAGGTGCAGAAACACCTGATCGTCGGGGCGTTCCTGGCGAGCATCGTGGTCTTCCTGTTCATGGGGAACCTGCGCGCCACCGTCATTGCCGCCGTGGCCATCCCCTGTTCGATCGTCACCACTTTCACGCTGATGAAGGTCATGGGCTTCAGCCTGAACTGGCTGACGCTGCTGGCGTTGACGCTCTCGGTCGGCATCGTGATCGACGACGCCATCGTGGTGTTGGAGAACATCTTCCGCTTCATTGAAGAGAAAGACATGTCTCCTTTCGAAGCGGCGCGGGCCGCTACGGCCGAGGTGGGTCTCGCGGTCAGCGCCACCACTCTCTCCCTGGTGGTCATTTTCCTCCCGGTGGCCTTCATCCCCGGGATCATGGGGTCGTTTCTGAAGAGCTTCGGCCTGACGATGGCCTGTGCGATCTTGGTGTCGCTGGTCGTCGGCTTCACGCTGACGCCGATGTTGTGCTCGCGCTTTCTCAAGCGCGACGCGCACAAGGGGCCGTCACGCGAAGCTTGGTTCTTCCGGCCCATCGATCGTGGGTACGCGACACTGTTGCGCTTCGCGATGCGGCACCGCTGGCTGGTGGTTCTCGTAGCCCTGTTGACCATGGCATCGATTCCGCTCATTGCGCGTTTCGTCGGCATGGCCTTCATCCCGGCGGACGATATTGGCGGCTTCGAGGTGAACATCAAGGCGCCGCAGGGCTACACGTTGGCGCGCACCGATGCGGTGGTGCGTGAGATTGAGCGGCAGATCCAGCCGCTTCCGGGAGTCGAGCATGTGACCGTGAACGTGGGCTCGCCGGAGACCGACTCTGTCACCACGGCCCAGATCGTGGTCGTGTTGAAACCACTCGAGGAACGCTCCGTGAGCCAGTTCGATCTCATGATCAACGCGCGCGAGATCGTCCGGAACTATCCCGAAATCCGTGCCAGCGTCGACCAGCCGCCGGAGATGTCCGGCAGCGGCATGCGTTCGGCGGAAGTGGTGTACAACGTCCAGGGCCCCGACCTGAACCTGCTTGAACGCCTGACGGGTCAGGTGCGCGACATCATGGCTTCAACCCCCGGCATCGTCGATATCGACACGACGTCGGAACCCGGAAAGCCCGAGGTGCAGGTGCGCATCAATCGCGCCAAGGCTTCGGATCTCGGTGTGGCGCCGGCCGACATCGCCTTGAGCCTGCGGACGATGGTCAATGGCGACAAAGTCACCATGTTCAAGGACGGCCTCGATCTGTACGACGTGCGGTTGCGCCTGCAAGCGGATGATCGAGCCGATGCACAGGCGCTCGGCCAGCTGTTCGTGCCGTCAACGAAGCTCGGGCGCGTGCGTTTGGACAGCATCGTGGATACGGCGCGCGGAACCGGGCCGACAGAGATCGACCGGCACAATCGCGAGCGCCAGATCACCTTGCTGGCGAACATGGCCCCTGGGTATGCGTTGGGCGATGCGCTGCAGGCCGTCGACCGGCGTGTCCAGCAACTCGATATCCCGCCCGGGTACCGCACCGGCGTAACCGGCATGGGCAAGCTGATGAACGAGACGGTAGCCGGCTTTCAAGTGGCGTTTCTGCTGTCGGTGATCTTCATGTACATGGTGCTGGCCAGCCAGTTCGAGAGTTTCCTGCATCCGATCACCATCATGCTGTCATTGCCACTGGCGGTCCCGTTCGCCCTGGTGTCCTTGATGGTGGTGGGTGCGACGCTCAACATATTCAGTGCCCTCGGCATCCTCTTACTCTTTGGCGTGGTGAAGAAGAACGCCATTCTCCAGATCGACCACACCATCGGGCTGCGGGCGGCGGGTCTGCCGATGTCCGATGCCATCATCCAGGCCAACCGCGAGCGGCTGCGTCCGATCTTGATGACAACGATTTCGTTGGTAGCGGGCATGGTACCGCTCGTCTTCTCGGCGAGCGAGGGCGCGATGACCAACCGCTCCATCGGCATCGTCGTCATGGGCGGACAGACCCTGTGCCTGCTGATCACGCTGCTGCTTACGCCGGTGGCGTACTCGCTGTTCGAAGATCTCAAGAACTGGCGGCCGGGCCGTCCCGTGCTGGTGCGCGAGCATGCGAGCAAACCCGCTCCCGCCGCGGCCCTGCCGGAAGCGCGCCCGGCGGCAGTGGGCTGAGCGCCACAGTCGCCAACATGCCGCCGATCGTCCGGTGGCTGACCTTCCTCAACCCGCTGCGTTACTCCCCGGTCATCGTGCGCTTGAGGCGCTAGTGCCCACGGTATATGCGGAGTAAACGACCGGCAAGGAGGTCGATGTCATGCCCGGACCCATTTATCGCTTCCTGGCTGATGATCACGTGCGTTTGGATGGTTTACTGCGGCGCGCCGTCGCCGATCCGGCGCACATCGATCGTGCTGCCTATGCCGAGTTCCGCGCCGGCCTGCTCAAGCACATCGGGATGGAGGAAAAGATCCTGCTTCCCGCGGCGCAGCGGGCACGCGGCGGTGAGCCACTGCCCGTAGCCGCCAAGCTGCGGCTCGATCACGGGGCCATCGCGGCGCTGCTCGTGCCGACGCCGACTCCGGCCATCGTCGCCGCCCTGCGCAGGATTCTCACCGACCACAACCGGATTGAAGAGGACCCTGGCGGCCTGTATGAAACCTGCGACGAGATGCTCGCCGCTGACGCGGACGGAATCCTGGCCCGGCTGCGCGCCGTACCGGATGTCCGGGTGAACCCGCATGTTGACAGTCCGTTGGTCCTCAACGCCACGCGCCGTGGCGCGCGCTGGCTACGACTTGGAGCTGCCGAAATGAAAGCCATCACGACGCACGTGCGCCGAAGGTTCATGACTCCTGTTGCTTTTCGAAGCAACAGGCTAGAAACCAGGAGTCAGCAAAGGAGGCCGTGATATGCGCGCTGCCGTGATGCGGAATGCCGGACTCGTGGTCGACACCCTTCCTGACCCGATCCCGCGCGAGGGGGAAGTGCTGGTGCGAACATTGGCCTGCGGAATCTGTGGCTCCGATCTGCATGTGCTCAAGCACGCCGACACGCTGGTTGAGGTCGCCCGCGAAATAGGTGGACCGTTCACGATGGACCCGAGGCGCGATGTGGTGATGGGGCACGAGTTCTGTGCCGAAGTCGTCGAGCTGGGACCAAACACGACGGCGCTGGCTCAGCCCGGCGATCGCGTCGTCTCCATGCCGGTCACGTTCCGTAGCGGTGCGATGGAGGCCATCGGCTACTCGAACGAGGTCCCCGGCGGTTACGGCGAGCTGATGGCGTTGTCGGCAGGGCTCCTCCTTCCGGTGCCGAACGGCCTGGCGACGGAGCATGCGGCGCTGACCGAGCCGATGGCGGTAGGCGTGCACGCGGTCGCCAAAGCCCGCCTCGAACCCAGCGACGCATCGCTGGTGATCGGCTGTGGGCCGGTGGGGTTGGCCGTCATCGCCGCGCTCAAGCTGCGTGGGGCTGACCCGATCGTGGCGTCGGACTTCTCGCCGGCGCGGCGCGCACTCGCCGAGCGCATGGGCGCCCACGTCATCGTCGACCCTGCCGTACGATCCGCATTCGACGCCCTGCGAGAGGCTGCTGACACGCGCCCGGCGGTGATCTTCGAGTGCGTTGGTGTGCCCGGCCTCATGCGTCAGATCATGCGCGAGGCTCCGCTCGGCGCGCGGCTGGTGATTGCGGGCGTCTGCATGCAGGACGACGTCATCATGCCGATGTTCGGCATCAACAAAGAACTGGCGGTGCAATTCGTCCTGGGTTACACGCCGGAGGAGTTTTCAAGCACGCTACAGGCGATAGCCGAAGGGCACATCAACGTGGCACCACTGGTGACCGGGAAGGTGGGCGTTGAAGGCGTTGCCCAAGCGTTTGCAGCCCTGGCGAATCCCGACGCCCACGCCAAGATCCTGGTCGAGCCGTGGCGAAGCTGAGGGCTGGAGCAAGTGCGGCGGACTTGCCCGCGTGCGTCGATCAGGTGATTCTTGGTTTCCGAGAACATCTCCAGAACTCCCCTCATTCGGTTCACGTCAACAGTTGCGTAATCACGACTTAGTACTCCATTTCACAATTACGGTAACGTATCCTGCTGGTCTCGTGACTCATTGCCGATTGCTTTACGAAAGGTACATACGGGAGAGCTGGTGGCGGCAAAGCTGAAGGACGGTGGCTAACCCTTCCATCGAGCAGACCCACAACAGTGTCCCGCCGTTGTGGGCCGCTCATGTCGAACGTTAGCCGGATTGAACAATGGACGAGGACCGACGGATAAGATTTCTGGTTGCTCCGCTTCTATTCTTCGCGTCGCTAGCTTGGGGACTCCTCCGGGACGGGACACGGAGTCTTAGTGACGTCTTGCCGAGCCTGGGTCTCAAGCTGGATAAGATTCCAGATCTGGTCGCCCTTCTCACGGGCGGGGGCATCGCCGTATTCGCCTTGGGGTACGTCATTGGTACGAGCAGCTACGTGCTGCTTCGCTTGGCGTTCCTCTTGAAGGCCTGCGTTTGCGGCGGTTCCGGATCTCACGAGATTTCCTTGTCGGGTGAGGCGCTGGACGAGGTTTGGAAGAAGATTGGCGCGACAGGCACAGCGAGTCGAGCCCAGGAGTTCTTCGCGGGAGTGACATTCGACCACGACGTGTTGCGCACGGCGCACGACGGCGTTCATCGCTGGCTCGTGCGCCGCTGGAATGCATTTAGTGTTGCGGTGACTTCAGTTACGGGTTTGGTCCTGTCGGTCAGCATCGGCGCACTTATGCGGATCAAGTTCTCAGTGGAGTGGTGGGTTCCCGTGGCCATTGTCTCCACAGTTCTCTGCGTGTCAGCAATCTTGGCCTGGCGCGACACGATGGGCATGTTGCGCTTTCAGGCGACTCGACGACACGATGGCGCGGTGGCTAACAAGGGCATGCACGCCGACGCGCAAGAGAACGCGCGCGGCTGATGCCCGAGCCTTTCGGCTACATTGCAACGGCGTGTTGGCTGTCGCTGCGGAGTTTGTTCCCGTCGTCTTTCGCGCCGGTGGGGTGGCTTCGTGGGTTGCGGGTTTCCCGTAGAGGGTGTACAGATAGGCGTATGCCTCGAATGCAGGTCTACCTCCCCGAAGCCATGTACAAGCAGGTGAAGGCGCGTCGCCTCCCGGTCTCTGAACTTTTGCAGAAGGCGGTTCAAGCGGAGTTGCGCCGGCAGGCGTTGCTCGCGCAAACCGATCGATACCTTGGCGATTTGCTCGCGGAGGTCGGGGCGCCTAGTGCCGCCCACCGCGCGCGTGCCGTTGCCGTAGCACAGCGCCTCTCGCAACGCCCCGTTCGCAAGGCAGGCTGACGGGCGTGCTCGTCCTCGATTCCGGCGCAGTCAGCAGGCTTGCGGAACGGTCCAGACAGGCGGCAGCGTTGATTCTTGCGCTGCGCGAAGAGGGCCTCTGGCCACCTGTGGTTCCGTCAGTCGTCCTGGTTGAGTGCTTGCAAGGGCACGGTGGTCGCGACGCGCTCGCAAACCGCTTCCTAAAGACATGTGATGTGGTCGAGGGGATTCCCGAACCGCTGGCGCGGCGTGCTGCGCTACTGCGTAGGCAGGCTCGTCGAGGTTCCGCCGTCGATGCCGTCGTTATTGCTTTCGCGGAACCCGGGGGAATCGCACTCACGTCGGATCTCGGTGATCTCGAGGCGCTGGCCAAGCATGCAAATGGCGTGACCGTGGAGAAAGTCTGAGCCGATGGGAGGTCGAGCGTCGGACAAGAAGCCGAACAAGGCGATCGAGACCGGCGCCAAAGGACGGCGCGGCTCATCGCCAAGGCGTCCGGCGGCCTGAGCGGAGGGCAAGATGGAGCCCATATTTGTGGCGGATGTATTCACGCGGCACGGGCTCAGAGATTCCGTGGTGACAAGCTCGACGTGGTGCCGCAGCAGGTGCTAGTGACCGTCAGTCGGCCTGGGCGCGTTGAAACGCTGGACGCGCAAGCAGCCGGCCGACGTAGGCTTCGAGCACCGGGTGACCGCTCAAGATCCCCATCATCTGCGCCCAGGTGAGGGTCGAACCAACCATCACATCAGCGGCGGAGAACTGGTCGCCGAGGATAAAGTTTTTGCCGCTGAGTGCCTGTTCGAGGACCTGTGCGACCTGCTTGAACTTCGTGCGGCCCGCCTCGGCGGCTGCGGCCGAACGTTCGGCCTCCGGCAGCATCATGGTGTGGAGCAGAACCTCGATCACGGGTGGTTCGAGCGTGGCCATGGTGTAGAACATCCACTGGTAATAGAGCCCCCGTGCCGGTGTGCCGACGGCAGGTGCCAGGTGCTTTTCTGGATACTTGTCGGCCAAGTAGGCGCAGATCGCCGCCGATTCAAACAGTGCCGTATTGCCGTCAATCAGCGCTGGCACCGCGCCGTGAGGATGGATTTTCATGTACTCCGGCGATTTGTGTTCGCCCTTGCTCATGTCGAGCCGCGCCAGGGTGTACGGCGCGCCGATTTCCTCCAGCAGCCAGCGGGGCCTGACCGAACGTGTCTGCGCGGCATGGTACAGCTTCATCATTGACTCCTTTCGATTACGTGGTGGGGCTCCTGTATGCTGATGAAGTTCGTATGCTAAGTCCAGTAGGCTGCGCCCAGCGTCGGTTTGACGGGGCCGCTCCCCGTTGGGTCGCTTGGGGCGGCTTCGAACGGGACTTGACTCAAATGTACCGAGTTTCATGCCTCAAGCCCTCTATTGGGAGAAGGAAGCGCCGACAGTGACTGCCCGAAACGACACAACACGATCGACACATCGTCGGCGCCCGGAGACTTCACCGATACGCCGCGAGTTGGCGGCCATCGGGCGGCACCCGCGGAAGCGGCTCGGACAGCACTTTCTCGCCGACCCGCAGGTTGCACGACGCATCGTCGATCTCGCCGGGCTGTGCACCACCGACCGCGTGATCGAGATCGGCCCGGGTCTCGGTGCCCTCTCTGACCTGCTGGTGGAACGCGCCGGCGAGATCTGGCTGGTCGAGGTTGACAGTGATTTGGCACAGCGGCTGGGCTCGAAGTACGCGCATCTGCCACACGTGCACGTCGTCGAAGCCGATGCCTTGGCAGTCGACTTCACCGCCCTGCTCGGTCCTGGCGCGCCGGCGGTTGTGGTTGCCAATCTTCCCTACAACATCGCGGCAGCGGTGCTGGCTGCACTATTGGCGCAGCCGGAATGTTTCTCGCGTATGGTGCTGATGCTGCAACGCGAGGTCGTGGAGCGCCTCGTGGCGCAACCCGGCGGCAAGATCTACGGTGCCTTGTCGGTCCTCACCCAGTTCTCAGCGCAGGTGCGGTCAGCGATGCGCGTGGAACCAGAGGCCTTCGTCCCGCGTCCCAAGGTGGAATCGGATGTCGTCATCGTTGAGCCGTACCGGCGGCCACCGGTGCCGGTTGTGGACACGGCGCTATTCAGGCGCTTGGTCAAAACGGCATTCAACCACCGTCGCAAGCAGATCGCGAATAGCTTGAAAGGCCTGTGCTCGGATCCGACGGAACTCCTCTGTGGCGTGAACATCGACCCGATGCGCCGCCCCGAGACTCTAAGCCTCGTTGAGTTTGCAGCCGTGGCGGACGCGTTGACCAGGGCACGGACCGATCGAACGGCGCGGGCCGGCGGTCTTCCCTCCGAAAACTCTTGACTCCCAACTGTCAACGCTCGACTGTCCTTTTATGCCCGAGCTGCCTGAGGTCGAAACCGTCCGCCGTTCACTCCGTCCGCTCGTCGGCCGGCGCATCGAAGCGGTGGAGGTGGCGGAGCCTCGGTTGCGGCAACGCATCGCCGACGATTTTGCTCGCCAACTGATTGGCCGGACAATTGAGGCGATTGAACGCCGGGGCAAGTACTTGCTGCTGCGTCTGTCAGGAGACATGTGCTTGCTTGCCCACCTGGGTATGACCGGGGCGCTCTTGCTGCAGCCGCTGGGGATGCCACTGCAGCCGCACGATCACGTGCGGTTGCGGCTCTCGGCTGGCCAGCAACTCACGTACAACGATCCGCGCCGCTTCGGCCTCTTGCACGTCGGTCGACAAGATCAGTTCGCCGAGTTGACACGTGTCGGCCCCGATCCGCTATCCGACGCCTTCTCCGTGGCGCAGCTCGCGGCGTTAGCGCGTGGTCGCAAACGTCCGGTGAAGAATCTGCTGATGGATCAGCGTGCGCTCGGCGGAATCGGGAACATCTACGCCAACGAGATCCTCTTTCGCGCCCACATTCGACCGGGACGCCAGGCCCGGCGGCTCACGCTCCGCGAGCTCACCATGCTGTTGAGGGCAACGCGCACGGTGTTGCGCGCCGCCATTCGCCATGGCGGCAGCTCGATCTCGGACTACCGTGACGGCGAGGGCAGGGCAGGGTACTTTCAGCTGCGCCTGCGCGTGTACGATCGGGCTGGCGAGCCGTGCCCGCAGTGCCGGACACCCGTCCGCCGCGCGGTGCATGCCGGTCGCAGCAGCTTTTACTGTCCGCAGTGCCAAACGTAGGTGCGGAGCATGCTGCGCCCCTACCGCACCACGAGGACGGGGCAGTGGACGTGGCGGATGACTCGTTCGGCTGTGCTGCCCAGGATCAAGTGTTTGAACCCGGTGCGGCCGTGGGTCGAGATGACGATGAGGTCAACTTGCTGTTCCTGCGCCGTGCGAATGATCTCCTCGGCCGGCATCCCGTGTGCCATCATCACTTGATAGGGGACCGTGGCCGAGGGGCCGTTCTTCGGTATGCGATCCAGGATCGCCTGACGCGCGTCGTTCTCGGCGCGCAGTCGGAGCTCGGGCGTGAGCAGGTCCGTCGGGTAATAGTGGGCGTAGAGCGGGTTGGGGGCGACCACGATTTCGAGGACATGCAACAGCAGCACTTCCGCGCCGTGATCCGCGGCCATGCGAAAGGCGTGGCTGATGGCGTGATCCCCCGCTTCGGAGAAGTCGGTGGTGACGAGAATCCGTTTGAAACTCTCTTCCATGATCCCCTCCTGCTTCGTCAGCGCATGACTTCACGGCCCGTCATGATCACGCCGGTATAGACCGCCACACTCAGTGACTATCGTAGCACCGTCCTGAGCAACCTGGTAGATTCCACAAAATGTGCCCGGTGACGGACATTCCGCGTCCTGAACACCCTCGCCCACATCGGGTGCGTCGACAGTGGCTGAATCTGAACGGTGCGTGGCAGTTTGCCTTCGATGACGACGACCGAGGATTGCGCGAAGGGTGGGAAGCCGGGCACGAGTTCCCGCTGCGTATTGTCGTGCCGTTTACCTTCGAAGCCCCACTGTCAGGCATCGGGGAGCGCAAGGTGCATCCGATCGTGTGGTACCGCCGCCATGTGGAGGTGTCGCACGAGTTCCTCGGGCAGCGGTTGCTCTTCCACATCGGCGCTTCTGATTTTGCGACGCGCATTTGGGTGAACGGGCGAGCAGCAAGCGTGCACCGCGGCGGGTACACACCCGTCACCTGCGAGATCCAAGATTTCGCCCGCCCCGGCCTGAATGAAATCGTCGTCCGGGTGGAGGACCGTCCGGTCTGGGCGCAGCCCCGCGGCAAGCAGATCGTCGGCGAGGCCCCGGTCATGATCGATTACGACCGTGTGACGGGGATCTGGCAGACCGTATGGCTGGAGCCGGTGCCGGATGTCTACATCGAAGACGCGTGGAGTCATTTCCATCTGAAGGACAACCGGCTGGTGCTCGAAGTGCAGACGAGCCGGGAATTCGCCGGAGAGATGAATGCCGTCGTGGCATTTGACGGCGCCGAGGTGGCACGGGCGCGCACCTACATGCAGGGCCGGCGCGAAGCGCAGATCGAGATTACGATGGGCACGCCGCGTTTGTGGTCGCCGCAGGATCCTGCCCTCTACGATCTGGCAATCTCACTCCGCGACGGTGCGGCGGTGATCGACACGATGCAGACGTACGCCGGCTTGCGCGAGTTCACGCGCAGTGGCCGCTCGGTGTACCTCAACGGTGAGCCTTTCTACTTCCGCGGCGTGCTTGACCAGGGGTACTTTCCTGGCGGCTGGTACACGGCGCCCAGTGATGCGGACCTCAAGCGTGACATCGAGCTGATGCAATCGCTCGGATTCAACGGGGCACGAAAGCACCAGAAGGTGGAAGACCCGCGTTGGCTTTACTGGGCGGATCGGTTGGGATTTGTCGTCTGGGGCGAGACCGGCAGCGGCCGCGATTTCTGCGATCTGCAGGTCGAGGATTTCACCCGCGAGTGGGTCGAAGTCGTGCGGCGCGACCGGATGCATCCGTCGATCATGGCATGGGTGCCGCTCAACGAGTCCTGGGGTGTCGATGCGGTTGACCACAGCCCGCGGCAGCAAGAGTGGGTGCGCGCCCTCTTTCACCTGACGAAAAGCCTCGACGGAACCCGGCTCGTGATCGCCAACGACGGCTGGCAGTATTTCATCGGTGACGTCTGGGGCATCCACAGCTACGTGCCGGACGGTATCACGCTGTCGCAGCATCTGAGCGCTGTGCTCGCGGACCCGACCACGGAAGTGTCGCCAGGCCGGCAAGCGGCCTTGCCCGGTGTGAGCGTTGCGGGTGTCCCGGTCGTGCTCACCGAGTGTGGCGGACTGGCGCTGCGTGACAACGAGCAATCGGCGGCGGGCCAGGAGTCCTGGGCATACGCTGTCATCGCCGGCACCGAGGAATTTACCGCGTGTGTGCGCGGCTTGGTTCAGGCGGTGCGCGCGCAGCCACAGATCAGCGGCTTCGTGTGGACGCAGCTCACCGACGTGCAGCAGGAAGCCAATGGCCTGCTCTTCTTTGATCGGACGCCCAAGCTGCCCGTGGAGGTCTTTGCGGCGATCTTCGGTGCCTTGCCGCTTGACCGAACGCTGCCATCAATCTACCGTCCTGTGTGAACCCGTCATTCAGCGAGGAGGTTTCGAGCCGTGACATTTCCACACGCGGATCCGGCATACAATACTGTTGCGCGCGACGACTTCGCGGCCATGATCGATGTCGAGCGTTACGGACAGCGCACGCTGCACTTCGACGACATCATCGCGCGGACCGAAGAGCACTTCTGGAACCCCGACGATCCCGACTACATCCGCTGGGACGAACCGTGGGCGGCGGACCAGCCGATCGTCCCGCTGAGCATGGTCGTGGAGCTCCACAGCGCCGTGGCCGACCGTTTGGATGATGGCCAGAAGATCGCGTTGGCCAACGAGAACGCGCGTTGGACGCTGTCGAATATTTTGCACGGCGAACAGGGGGCGCTTAACCTCTCCACCAGCCTGTGTGAGATGTTCATCGATCCGGGCGCACAGGAGTACGCCGCCAATCAGGCTCGTGAAGAAGCACGCCATGTGCGCGCCTTCACCAATTACGTGCGAGCGCGGTTCGGCGGAAAGATCTTTCCGGTCGGTGATGCGCTGGGAGGGCTGTTGAACGAACTGGTGCAGTCGGACGTGGTGTACAAAAAACTCGTCGGCATGCAGATGCTGGTCGAGGGCGTCGCGATGGGAGTGTTTGCGACCTTGCATCTGCAATCTCACGATCCACTGCTGCGCCGGCTGTGTCAGTTGGTGATGACCGACGAAGCCTTTCATCACAAGTTCGGCAAGATCTGGGCGCGCGCCACCATGCCGAACCTGGGCGAGCCGGAACGCAACCTGGTGGAGGATTGGGCGCTCGACTGTTTCAATCGGCTGCTGTTCAACCTGATCAACGCCGAGCAGAAGCGGGCCATCTATCCCCAGTTCGGACTCGACTGGCAGTGGGTGCGGAGCGCAGTGATGGAGGCCTTTACCGACGCGGACCGCCGGCGTCTCATGCGACAGTCGGCGAACGTTTTCCGCGTGCTGATCAAGACGCTGCTGAAAGCCGGGATCATCACCGAACGCACCAAGTCACAGTACGCCGCGTGGGTGGATATGGACGAGCTGGCGGCCGAGGGCGACCGCATGGTTGGCGACGACATCGCCGAAGAAGGCATCGCGTACCTGAACGAGATCAACGCCGGTAAGCGGAAGGCGGTGAAGAAGATCTGAAATCGCAGATTTGAGATGGTAGTAACTCTGAAATCTGAAATTCCTTACCGATCGGCGTCCGGTGGATACGCCTTCTCCGGATCGATGCCGAGCTTGCTGATCGCTTGCGCTACGCGTGCGACGTCGATTTGCCCGCGGCGCGACAGTGCGTACAGCCCCGCCACCGTGAACGATTCGGCATCAACCTCGAAGAAGCGCCGCAAGGCTGTCCGATCATCGCTGCGGCCAAACCCATCCGTGCCCAGGGCGATGAAGCCGGCGGGAACGAACGGCGCAATCTGGTCTGCCACCGTCTTCATGTAATCACTGCCGGCAACGATCGGATAGGGCTGCGGTGTGAGGACGCGGGCGAGATACGATACCTTGGGCTGTGCGCCAGGATGGAGCATGTTCCAGCGTTGGACGGCAAGGGCATCGCGGCGCAGCTCGGAGTAGCTGGTGACGCTCCACACGTCTGCCGCCACTTGGCGTTGCGCCAGCAGACCCTGCGCGCGCAGGGCCTCGCGCACAATCGCGCCGCTGGCGAACAGATGCAGGCGCGGCCACGCAGGCGGTGCTTCGGCGGGCAGCAGCTTGTAACAGCCGCGCACAATGCCTTCACGGCTGCCCTTGGGCATCGGTGGATGCGCGTACACCTCGTTCGTGACGGTGAGATAGTAAAAGACATCTTCGCCGTCGGCGTACATGCGGCGCATGCCGTCCTCGACGATGACGGCGATTTCGTGGGCGAAAGCCGGATCGTAGGCGCGCACGACCGGGACCGTCGTTGCCACCAACTGGCTGTGGCCGTCTTGGTGCTGGAGACCCTCGCCGGCGAGGGTCGTGCGGCCGGCGGTGGCGCCGATCAAGAATCCCTTGCCGCGCGCGTCGCCGTTCTGCCAGATCAGATCACCAACCCGTTGAAAACCGAACAGCGAGTAGAAGAAAAAGAACGGAATCGTATTGACGCCGTGCGTCGCGTAGGCGCTGCCTGCGGCGGTGAATGATGCCATCGCGCCGGCCTCGGTGATGCCTTCCTCCAAGAGCTGGCCGTCGGTGGCTTCGTGGTAATAGGCGACGACGTCGGAATCGACCGGCTCGTATTGCTGGCCTTGGGGCGAGTAGATGCCGAACTTGCGGAACAGCGCGTCCATGCCGAAGGTGCGCGCCTCGTCGGGCACGATCGGGACGACGAATCTGCCGATGCGCGGATCATTCATGAGGTGCCGCAGCAGCCGCACCATGACCATCGTGGTTGCGACTTCACGCTCGCCGGTTCCTGCGAGGAATTCGTCGAACAGTGAAGGCGGCGGGAGCTCAAGCGGAAGCGGATGCACCGAGCGCTGCGGGACGAATCCCCCCAGCGCTCGGCGCCGCTCGAAGAGGTACTCCATCTCTTCGCTGTCCTCCGGCGGCCGGTAGAAAGGCGTCTTGACCAAGTCCGCCTCGCTGATCGGAATGCCGAGGCGGTCGCGGAAGTGACGCAGCTCCCGGTCGGTGAGCGTCTTCTGCTGGTGTGTGACGTTGCGCCCTTCTCCCGACTCGCCCAGGCCATAACCCTTGATGGTCTTGGCGAGGATGACGGTGGGAGCGCCGCGGTGCTCCAGCGCCGCCCGGTAGGCGGCGAAGACCTTCTCCGGGTCGTGGCCGCCACGGCGCAGCTTCCGCAGCTTCATGTCGGTCAGGTCCTCCACCAGGGCAAGCAGCGTGGCATGTACACCGAAGAAATGCTGGCGGATGTATGCCCCGGATTCGACGCTGTACTTCTGGTACTGGCCGTCGTTGACTTCGTTCATCCGCCGCACCAGCAAGCCCTCGTCATCTCGGGCCAACAATGGATCCCAGTCGTCGCCCCAGATGACTTTGATGACGTTCCAGCCGGCGCCACGAAACACCGCTTCCAGCTCTTGGATGATCTTGCCGTTACCGCGGACGGGACCGTCCAGACGTTGCAGGTTGCAGTTGACGACAAACGTGAGGTTGTCCAGTTGCTCACGTGCAGCCAGCGTCAGGGAGCCGAGCGCTTCCGGTTCGTCCATCTCGCCGTCGCCGAGAAAGGCCCACACGTGTCCGCCGCCGTGCGCGATGAGGCCGCGCGCGCGCAGGTAGCGGTTGAACCGCGCTTGGTAGATCGCCGAGATCGGTGACAATCCCATGGACACGGTCGGAAACTGCCAGAAGGCGGGCATCAGTCGCGGGTGAGGGTAGGAGGGCAAGCCGCCGCCCGGCGCCAGTTCGCGGCGAAAGTTGTGCAGCATGGCCTCCGTAATCCGGCCTTCGACGAAGGCGCGCGCGTACACCCCCGGCGAGGCATGACCTTGGAAGAACACCTGGTCGCCTGGGACGCCATCGCCCGCGGCGCGGAAGAAGTGGTTGAAGCCGACCTCGAAGAGTGTAGCGCACGACGCATACGTGGAGATATGCCCGCCGATGCCGGAAGAACGTGTGTTCGCTTGCACCACCATCGCCATGGCATTCCAGCGAATGACGTTCTTGAGGCGCCGCTCGATCTCGCGATCACCCGGGTAGGGCGGCTGTTCGCTCAGCGGGATGGTGTTTACGTACGGCGTATTGAGACTCGGCGGAACTGCGAGTCCCAGCTCGTGGGCGCGTGCGATCAGCCGAACAATGAGGCTGCGACCGGACGCGCGGCCCTGCTCGCGGACGACAGAGTCGAACGCCTGCAGCCACGCGTCGAGCTGACTGCGATCGACAACCTCCTCGGTCTGCATGCCAACATTGTAGCCCTCGCGATTGCGGATGTGGAGTGCGGTGTCTTGTCGCCCCGAGAAGCGGCGGCGCGTCCGGCTGGGGAGCTCAGCTCACGCGAGCGAGTGTCCGCCGTCCACGTACAGAGTCGTACCGGTGATGTAGCTGGTTGCGTCCGAGGCGAGAAACACGGCCGCACCCTCAATCTCAGCGGTTTCACCGAGACGCCCGATGGGAAGGTCCGCGATCAGCTTGCGGCCCGCTTCGGTGGCGAAGAACGCCTCATTCATCGGCGTGAGGAAATACCCGGGGCACAGCGCGTTCACCTGGATGTTGTGCCGAATCCACTCCAACGCCAGCGTCCGTGTGAGTTGGACCACCGCCGCCTTGCTTGCAGCATAGGCGCCCATGTAGCGGGCCACGCGCGACGCCAGCACCGAAGCGACGTTGATCACCTTCCCCCGTTGCCTGCTGATCATGTGGGGTCCGACATATTTGCAGCACAACATCGGGCCGCGCAGGTTGACATCCAGGACGTGATCCCAATACTCCGTGTCCATTTCGACGATGGCGCCCACGCCTTCTATGCCGGCATTGTTGACCAGGATGTCGATGTGCCCGAAGTGATCGACAACCTGTCGCACCATGGCGCGAATGCTCGCCTCATCCGTCATGTCGCTGCGCACGCTCAGTACCTGATGCCCGTGCTCGCGTAATTCTGCCGCCACCGCTTCGAGATCGGCCGGCGTCCGACTGGTGATCACTACGTCGGCCCCGGCACGGCCCATCGCGGCCGCGATGGCGCGTCCCAAGCCTTTGCTCCCGCCGGTGATGACGGCGACCTTTCCACTCAGATCAAACCATTTGGCTGACATTGCGCGGCATCTTACGCTGCGGAAAGACCGGCTTCCAGATCTGCACGAAAAAAGGACCATCCGCCCAACACGGACCCCGCCGGCCTGGGTCGAGACAGAAGAGTCGAACGGCCACTCTCGAACGTCAGTTTTGTACGGCCGGCCTTTGTCAACTGCAGAAATCAGCGCTGGCACCTCGGATCTGCTGTGGCACCCTTGTTGCTTCCATTTTGATCCCCAAATGATCCGAGCACCGGAGTGGTTCTCTGCGAACATCTGGCCAGCAGTTCGGTCGCCAGGTCGAAGCCGCTCAGACCGGGATGCCATTCCGACGGCCAAGCTTGCGGGCGATTCTGCGCCGCCGGCCGTCGAGGCCCCCGAGGTTATCGACGGTGAGGCCTCGCATGAGGACCGGCGCCGCATGTTCCTGCTGGTCCGCTACGTCCTCATCATTGCGGTCAGCGCTTTGGCGATTTCCAATGTTCGCCCGGCACTGGCAACGAGCCAAGTACTCCTCATCGTGGTGGCGCTGGTGTCGAACGCCGCGTTGAGCCGCGTGAGCACGCCGCACTTCTTTCGTTGGTGGGTACAGGGGCCGGTGCTGGTTGCCGATACGGTGTGGATTGCCGTCGTTTTGCTGTCCTCCGGTTTCCAGCAGCAGTTCTTCCTCTTTTATTTCATTGAGCTGTTTTTGGCGGCCATTGGCGAGAGCCTAGCGCTGCTTGCGTTGGGGGCTGTGCTCATCGGTACGGCCAGCATTGCTGTCGGTAACGATGGCGTGCTGACGGCGGCCACGCTGATTCGTGTCCCGTTCTTCTTTGCCACGGCGGTCTTCTACGGTTACGTGCTCGACCTGACCAAGCAGCAGCGACGGCTCAGCCTACAGCGTGCAGCCTGGGCGAAGCAGCTGGAGACCGAGGTTCGCGTCCGCACACGCGAGTTGGAACAACAAAGCGCCGAGCTCCGCCGGATGTACGACGAAGTGTGCGCCGCCGAGCGGTTGAAGGCGGACTTCGTCGCCAACATGTCGCACGAACTCCGCACCCCGGTTCACATCATCATGGGATACACGGATCTGGCGTTGGAGAGTCCGCACCTGCCGGAGGATGGAGAGCTGCGGACGTACTTGCGGCGGATCGCCGGCCGCGCTCACGGTCTGCGGCAGTTGGTCGACAATGTCCTTGACTACGCCAATCTCGAACGGGGCCGGGTCGCCGTTTCGCCGCGTCGCTTTTCTCTTGATACGTTACTGAAAGACCTGCGTGCCTTTTGCGAAGACATCCCACGCCCGCGGGACGTCGCCGTGCGGCTGGCGAGCGCGCCGGAGATCGAGGTTACGACCGACTACGACCGCTTGCTGTCTGTACTCAGCCATCTTCTGCTCAATGCCACGAAGTTCACGCCGGCTGGAGAGATTGGGCTGACCGTGCGTGAAGCGCGTGACGAAATCGAGCTTTGCGTCCGGGATACCGGTATTGGCATCCCTCCACACGAGATCAACCACATCTTCGAGCCGTTCCGCCAGGCTGACGGCTCCTCCACGCGTCCCTTCGGCGGGGTGGGGTTGGGCTTGGCCGTGGTGTCGCGTAACCTCAAATTGTTGGACGGCCGGATCGAGGTGGAAAGCGAGATCGGTAAGGGGTCCACGTTTCGGGTGTGCATCCCTCGCGGCATCGCTGGTGGTGGCGCGAGGGTGTGATCGTGCTACACGAGGCGAGGTGCTTTTGCCGATCCAACAGCCCACACGCGACGCTCGCGTGGCTTGTTATCAGTGCTTCAAGCCACAGGTCGCGTGCATCTGCGCTTCGATCGAGCTAGTCGCGAACCAGACCGGCATCATCTGAACGCCCCGCACGCCGGCCGGCCGCGCTTGCGCTTACCTCTGCTTCGGGCTGTACTGCGGGTAGCGATGCGATTTGAGAAGGTCACACTCTCATCGGCACCAGCAGCGGCGGTGGTGGCCACGCTCCTGCTGCCGGGATGCATCGCGCGGCCCCATCTCGGTAAGGACGAAGGCCGGGCGGCGGTCGTCTGGCAGAATGAAGGCCGCGGCTCGTCCGATGCGCCGGCTCCGGCCGCGCCCGCCGAGAAGAACACCGAGCGCGAGCTGCTGGTCGAGCTCCGCGACGCAGAAGGGAAGGGCGGCGACGATCTCGCTGTAGCCAGGGCGCTCTACGAGCTTGCCATTCTGCGCCGCCAGCAGGGCGAGTTTGCCGAGGCCGAGCGGCTGTACCGGCGGGCGCTGGAGATTCGCGAGCGGACACAAGGTCCGAACCATCTCGAGGTGGCGGCGATCCTCAACAATCTCGGCGGTCTGAAAGCGGCGCAGGGGAATTACGACGCCGCGCAATCCTTGCTCGAGCGCGCCTTGACGATTCGGCAGACAGCGCTGGGCGGCGAGCACGTGCTGACGGCGCAGAGTCTGAGCAACCTCGCCCTGCTCTACGCCGCAGAGGGCAACGCCGCCGCGGCCGAGCCGCTCTACCGGCAGGCCCTTTCCATCCTCGAGAAGACGGACAGATCGCAGAAGGGTGAGCTCGACCGGCTGCTAGACAACTACGCCGCCCTGCTTCGCGACACGGGCCGCGACGCCGAGGCCGAGAAGCTCGAGACGCGGGCGCGCGCCATTCGCGCCGCTGGAGGATAGGTTCCACGCATGGACGTCGTCCACCTGATCGTTTACTCCGACTATCTCTGACCCTGGTGTTACAACGCGGCCGTGCGCCTGCGTCGCCTTCAAGAAGAGTTCGGAGATCGCATAGAGGTACAGTGGCGTAGCTTCCTCCTGCGCCCGCGGCCGGACCCCAACCGCACTCTGGAGAGGTTTCGCGCCTACACACAGTCATGGCTGCGCCCGGCCGCGGATGAGGATGCGGGGACGTTCCGCGTCTGGGAAGGCAACGCCGGGCCGCCGTCGCACAGTGTGCCACCGCATCTGGTGGCCAAGGCCGCCGCGCTCTTGGGGTCGGGCGCCTTTGCGCGCGTCCACGAGCGGCTCTTGCACGCCTATTTCGCCGAGAACCGCGACATCACCAACATGGACACTTTACTTGCCCTGTGGCGTGAGGTGGGACTTCCGGAGGCGGACTTCGCACGGGTATCTGATCCCGCGCTGCTCCAGAAGGTCATGGCGGAGCACCGTGAAGCAGTAGAGGCCGGCGCAACCGGCGTTCCGGCGGTCGGCATGGCAGGACGTGACGGCGTCATCGTCGGGGCGCTGCCGCTCGAAACCTATCGGCGCTGGGTTCAACGCATCCTGAGCGGTGAGGCTTGATTCGCGCGCTCGAGTCGGCTTTGAGTAGGCGCATGACATACGATCCCTTCCGTCGCGGTCCGTTTCCGGTCGGCGTGCGTACCGTGCCCCTCGCCGATTCGGCGCGCGCACATCGTTCCTTACCTACTGAAATCTGGTACCCGGCAACCGACGCCTACGCCGGGCAGGATGTCGCCGCGGCAAGTCGCGATACGTACGAGCTGATGCCCGGTTTTCCGCCAGTGTGGCAAGAAGCCGTGCGCGACGCCGGCGCCTGTCCAGGATCCTATCCGCTCATCGCCTTTTCGCACGGCTTCGGCGGCCACCGGCGGCAGTCAACCTTCTTCTGCACACACCTCGCCAGCCACGGCTATGTGGTCGCCGCGCTTGATCACACCGGCAACACCATGTTCGACATCATCCAGCTCATCATGGCGTACCAGACGAGCGGCCAGTTGCCGGACCCGCTCACGGCCGCGAGCCAGTTCATCGCCAAACGGCCGGCGGATATCCGTTTCTTGCTCGATCGCATGCTTGACGGCAGCGGCGGAAATGGTGCGGCGGCGATCGACGCCGAACGGATCGGCATGACCGGGCACAGCTTCGGTGGCTGGACGACGCTGGCCGTGGCCGCGAGCGATCGGCGAATCCGGGCCGCGCTGCCGCTCGCCCCCGCGGGCGGGTCGAGCCACATGCCGGTGGAGCCGCTGCGTCAATCACTGTCGTTCGACTGGGGCCGCGACGTGCCGACCTTGTTTCTGGTCGCCGAGCGCGACTCGCTCTTGCCGCTGGCGGGCATGCACGAACTGCTCGAGAAGACGCGCAGCACCAAGAAAATGGTGATTCTCAAGAACGCCGACCACATGCACTTTTGTGACCGAATCGAAGAGGTGCACGAGCTCTTCCGCATGATGCCGCCGCCCGGAGATTTCGAACGCGTGGCCAAGACAGTGCCGCCGATCGCCGAGCTGTGCCCGGCGGAGCACGCGTACGTGTTCGTGCGCGGACTCGGCTTGGCCCACATGGATGCCTGTCTGAAGGGGAACGAGGCTGCGGCGCGCTTTCTGGCCGGGGACATCGTGAATGTCCTCGCCGCCCGCGGCATCGACGTAAAGGTGGCCTAGCGAAGCATCTCCGCGCCAGCGACCGGCGCCGGCAAGCGCCGGAGGTGTCGCTACGCGCAGTTCACGATTTCCCGCCGGCCGGCGCCTCAGCGAACGTGGCCTTCATGGCGGCCAGAAGTTCGGGTGTGCAGATCACGTCCAGGGCCGTCATCGCCAGCGCCTTGGCCCCGTCGATCACGGCGCGATGACCTTCTTCCCCGCCAGCCCAGCGGGCAAACTCGGTTGAGTGCAAGGGGACGGTGGGCGGTGCGGCCGCAATCATCGGGTGGATGGCAGGCACCAGCTTGCTGACGTTACCCATGTCGGTGCTTCCGGCTATCGCTGCCGGAACATCGCCGAGATCCATCAGGCGCCGGCCGAGGCGCTCCAGGTTTGCCGCGTAGGAGTCGGCGAGCGGCCGGTTAGTCCACATGTCCGAGTAGTCATCACCGAGAGTCTGCAGGTTGAGTTCGGCACCGGTGGCCAGCGCCCCGGCTTTGAAGCAGCCCACCACCCGTTCCTTCAGGCGTGCCAGCGCGGGCGCGGTGGCGGCACGAATGCAGAAGATGCCTGCGGCCCGTTCGGGCACGATATTCGGTGCTTGCCCGCCGTCGGTGATGATGCCGTGGATGCGCTCGGTTGCGCGGATGTGCTGGCGCAGCTGCGCGATCGCCATGTATGCCGTCACCAGCGCGTCCAGTGCGTTGATGCCGCGATGCGGAAACGCCGAGGCGTGGGCGGCTCGGCCCCGGTATTCGGCCTCGACCTGGCTGAACGCCAGCACCTGCATGGCGGCGAGATCCATGCCGGCGGGATGCACCATCATGGCGGCGTCGACCGCTTTGAACGCCCCCTGGCGTGCCATCAGAATCTTGCCGCCGCCGCCCTCTTCCGCGGGCGTGCCCAAGACCAGCAGGCTTCCACCGGTTTCTGCAATGATCCCAGCCAGCGCAGCGCCGGCACCGGCACCGGCGGCGGCAATGATGTTGTGCCCGCAGCCGTGTCCGATGCCCGGCAAGGCGTCGTATTCACACAGCACGGCCACCTGGGGAGAGCCACTCCCGATGCGCGCGGCGAAGGCGGTGGGTAAGCCGTAGGCCGGCCGTTCGACTGTGAAGCCGGCGCGCTCGAGATACTCCGCCAGCCATGCCGATGATTGCGCTTCCTCGAACTTCAGCTCGGGGCATGCGTGAATGCGGGAACTCAATGCGATCAACGCAATCCGCTGCGCTTCGACCGCGGCGCACGCCCGTTCCTTCCACTCGGCGATCGTAGCCGCCATAGATCCCCCTCCAGACTCGGCTATCGGTTTTCTCGAAACAGACCCTTCGACAGGCTCAGGGTGAACGGAAATATCATTTGAAATCAAACACCCAACCGTTCGTGCTGAGCTTGTCGAAGCACCAGCCTCCCGTCTACCGACACCTCCAGACGATGGGATGAGGCTATCCCTTCTGGCTTGCAAGGTCGAGAACGCCGGACGCTCTTGCTTGCCTTACGCCGGTGATGACGGTGTCTGTCTCCATCTTTGCCCGCTAGCGCATTGACGTGTAGTCTCTGGGTTACGCCCATATGAGAGAGATATTCGCTGACCTTGACCGGTGGCAGGAGGAGGGTGAAGAGATCGCCCTGGCCACCCTCGTGTGCGTGCGCGGGTCGGCCCCGCGGTTGCCTGGAGCCCGCCTGTGGTTGACCCGCAGCGGCAGGATGGCGGGATCGGTCAGTGGCGGCTGCGTCGAGAGTGACGTATTCGAACGCGCCGTGCAGGTGTTGGACAGCCGACAGCCAGCGGTGGCAACCTACGGGATCGCCGACGAGCTGGGCTTCGAGGTGGGGTTGAGCTGCGGTGGCTCCATCGATGTCCTGATAGAACCGTTCGCCGCGGATGCAGTGTGGCAGGCTGCCCGCCACGCCGTGGAGAACCAGCGTCCTGTTGCCTTGGGCATCGGGATCGCCCCGCTCCCGTTGGCCGGTCGCAAGCTGGCGGTATTGGATGACGATACGGTTATCGGCTCCATCGACTCCAGCGTGGATCAGCAGGTGACGGCCGCGGCGCGGTGCCTGTTACCGAAGGGCGGAACGATGATTCTCACCACCCCCGGGCGCGGCGAAGACGCGACCATCTTTATCGAAGCCATCTCGCCACCGCAGCGGCTGTTCATCGTGGGGGCGACGCACGCGGCCGTCGCGTTGTGCCGCATGGCCAAAGGACTGGGATTTCGGGTCACGGTCATCGATGTCCGTGGCGCGTACGCAACTCGCGAGCGCTTTCCCGATGCCGATGAACTCTTGCGCGCCCTGCCTGGGGAGGTGCTCGATCAGGCAGGGCTGGATGCGTGCTCACACATTGTGATTCTGACTCACGACCCCAAATTCGACATCCCCACTTTGAAGCGGGCCCTGCGCTCACCGGCGCGCTACATCGGGGTTATGGCGAGCAGACGCACCTACGAGCGGCGCAAGGCGCAACTGGCGGAAGAGGGGTTCGGTCGGGACGATTTCGCCCGCATCCGGGCGCCGATCGGCCTCGACATCGGCGCCCGCACCCCCGAGGAAATTGCCCTCGCTATACTCGCCGAGATGCTGGCGGTACGATGTGCGACAGACGGCCGGAGCCTCAGCGAAAAGAACGGGCTCATCCATGGCCGCAGCTGACCGCCCCTTCCTTTCCGGCATCATTCTCGCGGCCGGTGCGTCCATACGGATGGGTCGTCCGAAACAGCTGTTGCCGCTCGGGGACCGATGCCTGTTGCAGCACGTGCTCGATGCCGCCGTTGCTTCCCGTCTCGACGAGATCGTCCTCGTGCTGGGGGTTCAAGCGAAGGAGGTCAGAGACGTCCTCCGGCTGCCTGACGAGCGTTCCATCCGCGTGGTGGTGAACCCCGACTCTGTACAGGGTCAAAGCTCCTCGCTACGCTTGGGGCTGCGCTCGGCCAGTCCGCAGTCGGTGGCGGCAGGCATCCTGCTCGGTGACCAGCCGCGGATCACCCGGCAGCTGATCGACCGCATGGCGGAAGCCTTTCTGGCTGCCGAGTCAGCAATCGTACGGCCGATGTACGCCGGTGCGAGTGGCCGCGCCGTCCCGGGGCATCCAGTGTTTCTTGCCCGCCGGATTTGGCCAGCGGCCGAGCAGCTGGAGGGGGACGAGGGGGCACGGGTCCTGATATCAGCTCACCCCGAATGGGTTACAGAGATCCCGGTGGAGGGCGAGCCTCCCGGCGACATCGACACCCAGGAGGATTACGAGCGAGCCGTTGACACTGTGCGGGGCGAGACGATAAGGCCGTCGGGACAGATTGAACCAGGACGACGTTGATGGCGATCGAGATCCGAGAGACGTTTCAAGTTGAAGCGCCGGCAGAGACGGTGTGGCGATTCATCATGGACCCACACACGGTGGTGACGTGTATGCCGGGGGCGCAGCTCGACGAGATCATCGATGCCAGCACGTTTCTTGGCAGCGTCAAGGTCAAGGTCGGAGCCATTACGACCAGCTACAAAGGCCGCGTCCAATTCACGCAAGTCGACGATCAGGCGCACGTTGTCCAAATGACGGCCGAAGGCCGGGAGACCGGCGGCGGCATGGCCAAGGGGACCATGTCCGGTCGCGTGCGGACATTGCCAGGTGGGCAGACGGAGGTGGTCGTCGAGGCCAACGTCGATCTCACCGGTCGCATCATGCAGGTCGGCAGGGGGATGATTCAGGGCGTGGCGCATCAGTTGTTCCTCCAGTTCGTCGCCCGCATGAAAGAGCGCGTGCCCGCGTCCCAAGAGACACCGGCAGACGGGTCGGCATCTCTGGCGACCGGTGGGCCCACGACCGCGAGTGAGGCCACACCCATCCGGGTCCTGCCCCTCGTTCTCAAGGTCATGTGGTCGTCCATCGTTCGTTTCTTTCAACGGCTCTTCGGCCGAAGAGTCGAGCCGAAATAGCTCGTTGCCTACGGTCACAGGGAGCATCTGGCGTGGAACGAGTTGCGAAGCTGGAATGACGGAGATCATCCTCCGTACTGGGGCTTGCTCATTCGCTCGACGGTACCGCCGCGTTATCCAAACGAGCGTTTGTTTCTGTGATAAGGCAGCGGCGACGTGGCGGCCGCCGGATACAGCGAAGGCTTCATGGCGGAACCAAGGGGAGTAGTGTGCGACGGAGGTAGAGCCCTGCGATGACCCGGTACCTAGTAGCATGCGATGCCGGCGGCACGATGACCGACGTGATCGTCGTCGACGAAGAAGGGCGCTCCGTTATCGGCAAAGCCCCGACCACGCCGTACGACGAAAGCGTGGGATTCATGGAGTCTCTGGAAGAGGCTCTCCGTTACATGAACATGGATATGGCGCGTGATGGCCAGAAGTTCTGCAAGAACATCGAGACGGCCATCTACACCGGCACCAGCATGCTCAACGCCCTGATCAACCTGTCTGGTTTGAAGACAGGCCTGATCATCACCAAGGGCTTCGAAGACATGATCGTGCAGGGACGTGGGCGGGAGACCTTCATCGACTACCAGTGGTCCGAGATCACCCACATGCAGTACCGTAAACATCGGGTTCCGCTGGTGCCGCGGCGGCTCACGTTCGGGGTGACCGAGCGTGTCGATATGTTTGGCCAGGTGGTGATCCCGATCTACGGGCACGAGGTGGTGGCAGCGGCGCGCGCGCTTATCGCCGAGCGTATTCAATCGTTGGCCATTCTCTTCATCAATTCGTTCCGCAACCCGCTACACGAGCAGCGCGCGGCCGAGCTTGTCCGCGCCGAGCTGGCGAAGGCCGGGCTGGATATTCCCGTCGTCACTTCCAGCGACGTCGCACCCACGATGCGGGAAATGTCGCGTGCCAACGCCACCGTGATCCAGGCGTATGCGACCGCGCCGGCGCGCAAGCAGTTGCTGGGCGTCGAGGCCAAGCTCGCGCAGAATGGTTATAAACACTCGCTCAAGACGGTGCTGTGCTACGGCGGCGTGACCAACATCCGCTACCCCCGCTTATTCGAGACCGTCATGTCCGGTCCCGTCGGCGGCATCATGGGGGCCAAGTACCTCTCGCAGGTGATCAAGGAAGACAACATCGTCTGCTCCGACGTCGGCGGCACCAGCTTCGATGCCGGCGCCATCACCGCCGGCGTGTTACCGATCGATCGCGAGCCGCCGTTTCAACAGATGTACGTGAACGTGCCCATGCTCGATATCCGCTCGATCGGCGCGGGCACCGGCACCTACATCCGGCTCGATCCGCAGACCAACCGCATCAAGCTCGGTCCCGACAGCGCGGGCGGTACACCTGGGCCGGTGTTCCAGGAGACCGGCAACGAGACCCCCACCATCAACGATGCCAACATGCTGATGGGGATCCTCAACAAGGACTACTACCTGGGCGGCCGGATCAAGGTGAACGTCGACAAGTCCTACCGGGTTTTCAAGGAGAAAGTCGCCGATCCGCTCGGGCTCGATGTCTATGTGGCGGCGGAGCAGTGTGTGGACCTGGTCAACGTGTTGATGCGCGAGCACCTGGTGCGCAGTCTGATGGTTGGCCACGACCTGCGTGACTACGTCCTCCTCGGTTACGGCGGCGGCGGACCGGTGCACTTGCTTGGATACGCCGGCGACTACCCGTGGAAAGCCGTGGCCACGGTGCCGCACGCCGGTGCCTTTTCAGCCTGGGGTGGCGCCTGCATGGACTATGCGCACCGGCGCCACAAGAGCATCGCCGCCGTGATTCCCTACGGGGCCGACAGCGCCACGAAACTGGCTGCCGGCAAGACCATCTCCTCGACCTGGGAGGAGCTGGAAAAGGAGCTGTTGGGAGAGCTGATGGCTGAAGGCTTCAAGCGCAGCCAGATCAGGCTCCGGCAGGCCGCCTACATTCGTTTCTACGGTCAGCTCGAGGATGTAGAGGTCGAGTCGCCGGTCTCGCGCCTGCATACCGAAGCCGACATGGCGAAGCTGCTTGCGCGCCACGAGAAACTCTTCACCAAGATGTTCACCTTGGCGGGCAAGCCGGGCCAACCGACCTACCACTTTACGGAAGTCAGCGTGATCGCCCAGGTGGACACGGTGAAGCCGAAGCTCCAGCGCCACAAGCTGGAGGGGAAAAAGCCTCCGAAGGGCGCCTCCAAGGGGACCCGCAAGATCTTTCAGAAGGGTCGCTGGTCGGTGGGGAACATTTGGGAGATGGGGGAACTGCGTCCCGGAAACGAGATCGACGGGCTTGCCGTGATTGAGGCACCGAACACGACGCTGTTTGTCCCGGAAGACTGGCACGTCCGCATCGACGAGTACGATATCTATTGGTTGACGAGGAAAGGTAACAAGCGATGAGTTCCACCTCCCTTGACGCCGTCTTCAAATCTCACCTACATTCGCCCGTGAATTAAGGAGAAGAGCCATGAGGTTCGGATTTCACCTGTTCATGGTCGACCCTGCCGAGTTTCTAGATATCGCCCGCACTGCCGATGAATGGGGCTGGGACAGCATTCAGGTGGCCGACGCCCCTTTTTTCCCCGAGGTGACCTCCGCTCCCTACCCCTATACGCCCGATGGCAAGCGCTTCTGGCCCCTCGATGTCCCCGTCCTGGACCCCTGGGTGGCCATCACCGCCATGGCCACAGTGACCAAGCGCATCCGCTTCCTTCCCTCCGTACTCAGGCTGGCCATCCGCCAGCCTCTGCTCGAGGCCAAGAGCCTGTGCTCGGTGGCAGCGATGTCCAACGACCGCGTCGCCCTGGGCGTAGGATTGGCCTGGATGCCCGAGGAGTTCAAGTGGCTCGGCCAGGACAAGAAGACCCGCGGCGCCCGCCAGAATGAGGCCATTCAAATCATCCGCCTCCTTATGGGGGGCGGCATGGTGGAATTCCACGGCAAGTACTATGACTTCGACCGCCTGACGATGGCGCCGGTGCCTAAGAAGCGGATTCCGATTTACGTCGGCGGGACGACAAAGCCCGCTCTGCAGCGTGCGGCCCGCTACGGCGACGGCTGGCTCGGCATCGTTCATCCCATGGCGGAGATCAAGGGGCTCGTGGCCGAGTTGACTGCGCTTCGCCGGGAGTTTGGGCGCGAGAAAGAGCCATTCGACATCATGCTGCACTGCCCCGATGCCCAGACCATGGACGACATCCGTCGCCTGGAGGAGATGGGGGTCACCGATCTCCAAGTCACGCCGTGGACCCTGCCCGGCATTATGGCTGAGCTGGGTGTGACTGCCATGCGCATGCAGCCTCCGCTGGCCGTGAAGCAGGAAGCCATCAAGCGCTACGCGAAGGATATGATCGCCAAGTGCAGTTGAGTAGAACCTGCCGCTAGCCGATTGCTTCAAGAACAGTCGGGCTTCGGCCCGAGAAAGAAGGCGCAATGAAAAGGGGAGAAAGGCTCGACTTAGGAAAACTCAAGAAGCCCGATTTCATGACGGACGGAGAGTGGCAGGCTTCTCTGGCGGCCCTGAAGATGTTGAACGAGACTATTCCGGACGAAATGTGGAAGCAGGTGGGGGACAAGGTCGCCTCCCTGGAGCGCATCAGGGCGGACGGCGTGATGGATCGGGAGAAACTGCTATCAACCGCTGGAAAAGAATCCATCCAGGTGGGGACGACCCCCACTGTGCTGCTGACCACCCTCGGGCGCAAGTCGGGAAAAGAGTTCACAACCCCCGTCAACGTTGTGCCGGACGGGGACAAGTACTACGCCGTGGCCTCCCTCGGCGGCTACGACACGTTCCCCAACTGGTACCTGAACCTGGAGAAGAACCCGCGAGTATGGATCCAAGTGACGGACAAGAAGGTTGCGGCGACCGCGCGCCGGGCGACTCGAGCGGAGAAGGCCCGGCTCTGGCCCCGTCTGCTGAAGGAAGGGCAGGCTCTCTGGGCGTACTTTCAGATGTTTACCCCGCGGGAGTTCCCGGTAATCATCCTCACTCCCGAGAAGTAAGCGTCAGTACGTAGCCACCCGCAGAGTCTGGCCGCAGCCAAGACAACGAGGAGAAGAACGCACAATGAGCAAGGTGAAATTCGAACACCTCTTCACGCCCTTGCAGGTGGGGCCCATGCGGGTGCCGAACCGGATTTGCGAGACCACCAATACCATCAATTCGTCGATGGCCCCCGGTTTAATCGACGAGCACTTTATCGCGCACCATGTCGCCAAGGCCCAAGGCGGTACCGGGTGGATTGGCAGCGAAACCTGGCTGCTCAACCTTCCGTTTCCACCGGAAACGCCGGACGAAATAGGTCTCTCCGTGGGGTTTGCCTCGCACTGGGCCGCCTATCAAAATCCGGCCTATGCCGATGGCCAGAGAAAGTTCTTCGACGAGGTGCACCGGGCCGGCGCCGTGGCGGTGACTCAATTGACCCACCTCAGCGCCGTGTGGGCTCCTTCGCCGGTGGTCGTCGTCGGGGCCCAGGATTATACGCCGCATGTGATGGGCGACGAAGAGATCGAATTCTGCATCAACTCCTACGCCGATGCCGCGGCGGCTGCCAAAGACCTGGGAGCGGACGGCATCGAGATTCACTGCGCCCACGAGACCTTGTGCTACAGTTTCCTGTCGCCGGTGACAAATCAGCGTACCGACCGGTGGGGCGGTGGCCCTCAGGAGCGCATCCGCTTCGTCGTGGAAGCGCTGGAGCGCGTCCGCAAACGTATCGGCAACTCGCTCGCGTTGGGTATCCGCATGAGTGGCCAGGAGTTTCGGCAGGGCGGCTACGACAATCTCCAAATGCGCGAGATGCTCTATGCTATCGGCGAAACCGGCCTGATCGATTTTGCGGACATCGATACCGGTCACTGCTGGGGTGCGCCTTCCTATGTGCCGGCATCGTACTATGGTCATGCAGAGTATCGTGAGTGCGGCAAAGCGGCGCGCGCCGACCTGGATCCGAAGATCGCCGTCCTGTTCACCGGGCGCATCAACGACCCCGTGGTGGCGGAGGATCTCATTAAGGGCGGGTACTGCGATCTGGTGGGCATGGTGCGAGCGGGTATCGCCGATCCCGAATTCGCCAACAAGGCGCGCGAGGGCCGTTTGGGCGAGATACGCCGCTGCATCAGCTGCACCCGCTGCATCGACGAGGCGTCAGAACCCAGGACCTTTCCTTACACGCCGCACTGCTCCATCAATCCGGTTACCGGCAACGAGCTGCGCTGGAAGGAACAGTACCGGCCGGCGGACAAACCGAAACGCGTTGTGGTCGTCGGGGGTGGTCTTGCCGGATGCGAAGCCGCGCGGGTGGCAGCCATGCGTGGCCACAAGGTGACCTTGCTCGATCAGGGCAAGCGCTTGGGAGGTCAACTGCTCATCGCCGCCAAGGCTCCCGGGCGCGATGATTTCGAAGACCAGGTTTATTTCGAGGAAAACGAGATGGAGCGTCTGGGAGTCGATGTGCGGCTCCAGACCAAAGCGGATATTGCTGCAATCAAAGCGCTGTCGCCGGACGCGGTGGTCATTGCAACGGGTTCGATCCCGCGCGTGCCGAAGGATATTCCCGGTATCGACCTGCCACATGTGGTGCAGGGCTGGGATGTGATGCAGGGCAAGGCCTCAACCGGAAATCGGGTTGCCGTCATATCGCAGGAGGACTATTACGAAACGCCCTGCGTTGCCGAATTCCTGGCCGAACACGGCAAACAGGTGGAGATCTTTCACAAGTCCGTCCATCTGGGCTTCGAGATTGCCAGATATTCGATCGGTATGGTCTTGAGCCGCATGGAGCAGTGCGGCATTGCCATCCATCCGAACCTGATTCTGAAAGAGGTCCACGCCGACGCGATCGAGCTCGTTTCGTCTTTCGGTGGGAAGACCTATCGCAAGGAAGGGTTCGATAGCGTCGTCCTGGTGTACGGGTCGGTGCCGCAACCTGAGCTGTATGACCAGCTCAAGGCCGAGGGCAGCCTCCCGCAACTCTATCTGGCCGGCTCGGCCTGGCTACCGCGCCACATGGCAGAGGCGACACGGCATGGTGCCAGCATCGGGTTGGTGATTTAACAGCCCGCTGAAGAAGTGCGCGCTCACATCGACGAGTATCAGATTTACCGGCTGACGAGGCAGGGTAAGCAGTAATGAGTCCGACGAGAGCCGGGACCAAGGCACACGCGAAGGCCACCAAAGTGAAGAGCAAGCCTGCTGCTGTGGCGCGGTCACGGAAGCCGTCACGACCAGCCGCGGTCGGCAAACGCGCGGTGGCCCCCAAGGCGAAACAAAAGACCACCAAGCGGGCCATGTCGCTCAAAGAACAATTGGCTTTGAACGACAAGCTGTTCAAGAAAACGGGCTCCATGTTCGGCTTGACCAAGATGAAGCGCAAGCAGCAGGACCCGGGCACCTACGAGGCCGTCTGGCACATCCTGCTCAACATCTGCAACACCGGCTGGGTCGTCGGCTGCAAGGTGTCGTCCTCGCCGGCCGCGGCGGAGGGCGGTGATGCCGTGTGGGCCATGCACGTTCCCACCGGTGAGGCCATCTGCACCTCCCAGGGCATTATTTCCCACCCCGGCCTGCTGTCGCAGTTGATCCGTGCCTACATCGAGAACGACTACGAAGTGAACCCGGGCTTTCGGCCGGGCGACATCTTCGAAAACAACGATCCACATTACGGCGGCCTCCACTCGCCGGATTTCCAGACCACCATCCCGATCTTTTACGAAGGGAAATTGGTGGCGTGGGCATCCTCGGTGAGCCATGTCATGGACGCCGGCTTCATTCTGCCGGGCTCCATCGGCTTTCTGAACCCGGACTGCTTCAGTGACGGTGTGCCGGTCACCATGGAGCGGGTGGGAGAGAATGATGCGTACTACCCGTGGTACGAGCGGCGCATGCGTTCGCGTACTCGCACTCCCGAGTGGGTGATCGGGGACGCGCAAGGCCGGCTGGCCGGCTGCCTGACCATCCGGGACCGTGTGCTCAAAGTGATCGACAAGTACGGTCTGGATTTCTTCCAGGGGGCCACGCACGAGTACATCGAGGACAGCCGCCGCTATGCGGTCGGGCGCATGAAGACGCAGGCCGTGCCCGGCCGGATCCGCAAGTCGAACTTCAAGGATCTGGCCATGAAGGGTAAGCGTGTCATCAAGCCCGAGCAGGATGTCGATATCCTCTTCAATCAGCCGATGGAGATCACCATCGACCACAATGCCAAGGCGCGGTTCTCGCTGCGCGGGGCCAGCGGTTGGGTGCCCTTCGGTGCGAACATCACGCCGGGGGCGTTGATCTCCGGCATGCTCAATGGTTTCTCGCACATGGTCGGCTTCGACATGTTCAACTGGGGCTCGGTGGCGGCCTGGGAGATCGAGACGCCGCCGGCGGGCTCCTGGGGCAATCCCTTCCCGGTCAACTGGTTCGCTGCCTGCGGCATCGCTTGGGCGCCGGCCGTGATGTGGCTGAGCTCGCTGTACGAGTCTCTCGGGCGCCTCTATTGGTCACGCGGCTTTATCGAGGAGGTCGCCGCCGGCGGCGCCACTACCATGACCGCAGAGTTCTCGGGGATCAACCAGTTTGGTATCTACTCGGTCGGCATGACACTCGAGCAGGGCAGCAACGGCTCGCCTGCCCGCGGCATGGCCGATGGCGAGCATGCCGCCTGGTCGATATACACTCCCAATGGCGACTTCGGCAACGCCGAGGTGACCGAGTTGTTCTACCCGGTTATGTTTCTCGGCCGTAACCTTCGGCCCGACTCCGGCGGTTACGGGAAATTCAGGGGCGGCCTCGGCCACACGGCCGTCTGGATGGTCAAGGGGACGACGGGTATGGAATACCAGTGCGGGTGCGCCGGCATCCGCAGCAAGACGCTCGCCAACCACGGGATGTTCGGCGCCTATCCGATCGTTCCAGACCGTGCCGGCTACGCCAGCCGCACCAACGTGAAAGAGCTGATTGACTCCCAACAGCCGCTAGTGCATGCGATCGGCGACCCCGAAAATTCAGATCTTGTCAAGAACATCAAAGCCGAAGTCATGAAGCCAAACGAGATCGCCCCGTTCGTCACCACCGAGTTGCTGCACGACTACGACATCATCGTGCATCCGATCTCCGGCTCTCAGGCGCTCGGCGATCCGATCGAACGCAGCACGGTGTTGGTGAAGGCCGACCTCGATAACGCGTGGACACGGCCGTGGGTGGCCGAGTCGATCAATGGGGTGATTGCCAGGCATAACGACACGACGCGTGAGTGGACGGTCGACGAGACGGCGACCGAGATCCGGCGTGCGGAGATACGCGAGGCGCGCAAGAAGCGTGGCGTGCCGTTCAAGCAGTGGTGGCAGCAGGAGCGCAAGAAGATCATCGCCAAGGAAAACATGGCGGACGCGGTGCTCGTCATGTGGCGCCAGTCTTCGCAGCTCTCCCCCGACTATGGGCAGGAGATCCGGGAGTTCTGGAATCTGCCTGAGGACTTCGCGTTCTAGGCTGACCGGCGCGTCGTCGAGACCGTCCAAGGAGGCCCATTGTGCCGAACTATGACATCACTGAGATAGAAAAGCTGGTCGACGGCAAGCTGCCCTGGCCCCAGGTGCAGCAGATCATGAAGGAGGCCAAGGACACCGACCGCTTCGACAAGTGGGTCGAGATCCTGCAGCGCCGCGTCGCGTGGAAGGAGAAGATCCTGCTGCCGCTCGGGCCCAACCTGTTCATCGTCCAGAAGGGCAAGGAGCGCGTGGTCAAGTGTCGTTGCGGTTACGAATTCTGTGACTACCGGATCAACTGGAAGCTCGAGTCGCTGATTTACGTGCGTGAGACCCCCGAGCAACTCAACGAGGTCTACCGCGGGCTCGAGCAGCCCGATGCCGAGTGGGTGCAGGTCCGCGAATACTACTGCCCCGGCTGCGGGAACCAGCTCGAGGTCGAGGCCGTGCCGCGCGGGTGTCCGCCGGACTTCGAATTTCTGCCCGATCTCGATACGTTCTATCGCGACTGGCTCGGGCGCCCGCTGCCGGATCAGAAGGAGTTTGTCGACAAGACCCCGGAGATCATCCGCGAGTGGTCGAAGTGAAGGGAGAGGGGCGGAGCGCCAATAGACGATGAGCAAGGCCCTGGAAGACGTATCCGTACTGGATCTGACTACGGAGTTCTGGTCGTCGATCGGAACCGCCCTCTTAGGCGATTTCGGTGCCCGCGTCATCAAAGTTGAGGCTCTTCCGGAAGCCCGCGACCGCCGGCCTGATCAGGACCCAGCCGTCGCGTGGGACTACAACGCCGAGCTGGCGCAGCGCAACAAGCTCAACCTCGCTTTGAATGTCGGCGACGACGCGGGGCGTGCGATTCTACGCGATCTCATCCGCAAGGCCGACGTGTTTGTCACCGACTGGCCGCGCCTTCGCGTCGAGCAGGAGGGACTCGGTTACGCCAGCCTCTGCACGTTGAGACCGGACATCATCTACGCGAGGGCATCGGGCTTCGGACCCAAAGGGCCCGACCGCGACCTGCCCGCGCTGGACGAACTGGCCGCGGCGCGCACAGGCATGATGCCGATCATGCCGCAACCTGGTCAGCCCCCGGTCTACGCGGGAGCCGGACAGATGTACACCGCCGTCATGCTCGCCCTCGGCATCTCCCTCGCCCTGCATCACCGCCAGGCCACCGGTGAGGGACAGGAAGTCGACGTCTCACTGTTCGCCGGCAACATGTACGGCGCGAGCCTGGATGTGCAGGCCTTCCTGGCCATGGGAGGAGAGCGCTTTCTGCATCCGGTGGCGCGCATGGACGCCGGCAATCCAATGAGCGGTGTCCTCTACCCTTCCCAGGACGGACGCTGGGTGTGTCTCACCATGCCCGATACCGATCGCTGGTGGCCGGGCTTCGCTGCAATGATGGACCTGGACGTCAACGATCCCCGCTTCAATACCCACGAGAAGCGTTGCGGAGAGAACCGGCTCGAGATGATTCGTGTGCTCGAAGCAGCTTTCCGCCAGCAGCCCGCCGCCCACTGGAAGCGCGTCTTGACCGAGCGCCAGCTCTCAGCCGATGTCATTGAGGGCTTCGACTATCCGGCCAACGACCCGCAGGCATTCCGCAATCGCTACATCATGGAGCTGGACCGCCCCGGAGTCGGGCGGATCAAGACGCTGGGTTTTCCGATCTTCATGAGCGAGACCCCGGGCCGGCTCAATCGGACCGCTCCGTGTCTGGGCCAGCATTCCGCCGAGATCCTGCATGAGCTGCTGGGGTACTCGGAGGATCGCATCGGAGAGTTGGCAGCGGACGGTATCATTGCGTAACTGAACGACGCAGAGAGGGACACACGTGGCCGCGGCATTGGAAGGAATACGAGTCATTGACCTGACGGTGTGGTTTCAGGGTCCGGTCGCCGCGCAACATCTGGCGGACTTCGGCGCCGAGGTGATCAAGGTCGAGCGCCCGCAGGGCGGCGATCAGGGCCGCGGCGTGCGCAGCATCAAGGCACTGCCGGTCGGCGATTGGAACCAGTATTTTCTTGTCATCAATCGCAACAAGAAGAGCATCGCGCTCGACTTGAAGAAGCCGGCGGGCCGCGAGGTCATGTACCGCTTGGTCGAGAAGTCAGATGTGTTCCTCTCCAACATGGGCATCGAGCTGCTGGAGAGCTGGGAACTGGGCTACGAGAAACTCAGCGCTATCAACCCGCGCCTGGTGTACGCCACCAACACCGGGTACGGACGTTTTGGAGCGGTCAACAAGCCGTCATTCGACATGACCGTGCAGGCACTCACCGGCATCATGGCGCGGCTAGGCGAGCCGAGCCAGCCGCCGATTTATCTGGGCATGGGTTCCGGCGACGCTTACGGCGGGTTGATGTCGGCGCTGGGGATCATGCTGGCCCTCTACCACCGCAACCGCACCGGAAAAGGCCAGATGCTCGACGCCTCGCTCTACGGCGCGCAGCTGTTCCTCACTGCCCCCACGCTTCAACCCTATCTCGCGACGGGCAGCGACAAGTACTCGAAACAGCAGTCGCGCAAGACGGCCGAGAATCCGTTGCGGAACGTCTATCGGGCGAAGGACAAGTGGGTGTTCCTCTGCTTGCCGAACACCGACGAGAGCTGGTCACGATTGTGCCAGAGTCTCGACGGAGCCGAGGTCGCGAGCGATCCGCGCTTCGACAGTGTAGAGAAACGTCACCGCAATGCGAAGCGGCTAGTCTCGGGTCTGGACAAGGTCATCAAGCGCCGCGCCGCCGGAGAGTGGATGGCGCGCTGGAAGGCGTTGGATATCGCGGCCAGTCCGGTTCAGAACCTCGCGGATCTCGCCGCCGATCCCCAAGCCTGGGAGAACAACTACTTTGTCGAGACGTACTGCGAAGAGGTGCAACGCCAGGTCAAGGTCCGGGGACTCCCCATCGGTCTCAGCAAGACCCCCGGGGCGGTGAACAGCCTCGGTCCGGAATTGGGGCAGGACACCGAGATGATTCTCACCGAGACGCTTGGCTACTCCTGGGAGCAGGTGGGGGAGCTCAAGACACAAGGTGTGATTCTCTGATCGGCACGATGGTCAAGCACTCTCAGGGTCAGGCGGCGGGTCCGCTCGCCGGCATTCGCGTCCTCGATATGGGCACTATGCTCGCGGGGCCGTACGGGGCAACGTTGCTCGGTGATCTCGGCGCCGACGTCATCAAGGTCGAGTCCTTCATCGGTGACGACAGCCGCCACCTCGGACCTGAGCGCGATGGCGAGCGGTCTCCGTTCCTGAGCCTCAATCGCAACAAGCGGGCAATCGTGTTGGATTTGAGGCGGGAAGCCGCGCAGCAGGTCTTTGCCCGCCTCCTGGCCACTACCGACGTGCTGATCACCAACATCCGCGAACCAGCGTTGTCGCGCCTCGGCGTCGATTACGAGTCCGTGCGCGAGCAGCGCAAGGACATCGTCTGGATCGGGGTGACAGCGTTCGGGGCGGACGGGCCGTACGCTGGCCGGCCCGGCATCGACTTTCTGGCCCAGGGATATGCAGGGGCCCTCGTATTGAATGGATCGCCGGACGGGCCACCGGTACGCATGGGCATTCCCGTCGTGGATGTGATGACATCACTCCTTGTGAGTACCGCAGCCCTCACGGCCCTGCATGCACGGGCGCAAACGGGCGAGGGCCAGCGCATCGACGTCTCATTGCTCGATGCGTTGCTGCACGCGCAATGCACCGGCTTCGCGCCGTACCTCCTCACCGGCGAGGTCACCCCGAAAACCGGCAACCGCAGCCAGTACTTCGCGCCCTCGGGGATCTATCTCTGTAAGGATGGCAAGAAAGCCGTCATCACCTGTCCCTCCGAGAAGTTTTTCCGCAACCTGTGCGCGGCGTTGGACGTGCCGTGGGTGGAGGAGCCACGCTTTCGTGACATCGACAGCCGGCTGCAGCATCAGGACGAGCTGGACCGACTGATCGAAGCGCGCTGCAAGAGCTTCACGCGCGACGAACTGGTCGCGCGGCTCATCGCCGCAGATGTATTGACGGCGCCGGTGAAGGAGATTCCCGAAGCGGTCGAGGACCCGCAGATTCTGCACAACGGGATGATCGTCACCACCGAGCACCCCAAGCTTGGGCCCATCCGGGTCACCGGTGTCCCCATCCACTTCCACGGCACACCCGGCAGTGTCCGCAAGCCCCCGCCGATGCTGGGCCAGCACACGGAGGAGATCCTCACGGAACTGGGCTTTGGGCCGGAGGAGGTCGCCAACCTCGTCCGTGATGCGGCGGTGGCGACGGGGCCGCGCCGCAGCCAAGCCTGAATCGCGCCGGATCTGGTACCGCCCCGCTGTCTCTTTCCGCGGTTGACCCGTGGCCACAGACTGCGTAAGGACACACGCGCGCTGACGCGCGCAAGGAGGCTCGTGATGAAGATTCCCGAGAATGGCATGGGCCGAGGGGCTCTGTTTCAGCAGATGGAAGCGTACCGCGCCCACGACATGCCGTGGCGTGATGGGCGTACCTGGGCCTACATCTACGATCCAGGTCAGGAGGCGGAAGAGGTCATCAAACAAGCGTACATGATGTACCTCACCGAGAACGCCCTCGACCCCACCGTGTTTCCCAGCACGCTGCGCTTCGAGACCGAGGTCATCGCCATCGCCGCCTCGCATCTCAAAGGCGACGCGAACGTTGTCGGCAACTTCACCAGCGGCGGTACGGAAAGCATCATGCTCGCGGTGAAGACCGCGCGCGACTACGCCCGCGCCAAGCATCCGGAGATCACTCGACCGGAGATGGTGCTGCCGGAGACGGCGCACGCGGCCTTTCAGAAAGCCGGACACTTCCTCGATGTGAAGCCGGTGCTGGCGCCCGTGGACCCCACGACGTTCCGCGCCGACGTCGCGGCGATGCGCGGGGCCATCACTCCGAACACTATATTGTTGGTCGGCTCAGCGGTCTCCTACGCCCACGGTGTCGTCGACCCGATCCGCGAGATCGGACAACTTGCGCTCGAACACAACCTGCTCCTGCATGTCGACGCCTGCATGGGCTTCTTGCTCCCGTACTTCCGCCGCTTGGGGGCGCCGGTCCTCGATTTCGAATTCAACGTGCCGGGCGTGACCTCCATCTCCATGGACCTGCACAAGTACGCCTTTGCCGCCAAAGGCGCCTCCACCATCCTCTACCGCAACAAGGACCTGCGAAAGTATCAAATGTATGCTTGCGCTAACTGGAGCGGCTACACCGTGATCAATGCTACCGTGCAGAGTTCCAAGTCGGCAGGCCCGGTGGCCGCGGCGTGGGCCGTCCTGCATTTCTTCGGTGACCAGGGTTACCTCAAGATCGCGCGCCAGGTGTTGGACGCCACGTGGCGGGTGGCTGCCGGCATCGAACAGATCGACGGCCTGCGCCTGCTTAGCCAGCCGGATATGAACCTCGTGGCCTTCACCTCCGATACGGTGAATGTCTTCCACATCATCGACGAAATGAAGACCCTCGGCTGGTACGTCCAGCCGCAGCTCGGCTTTCAGAGCTCGAAGGAGAACATTCACCTGTCGATCAACCCGGCAAGCGCAAAATGGGTCGATGCCTTTCTGTCTGATCTGCGGGTGTGCGTTGAAAAAGCCCGTGGCCTCAAGTCGGGAGAGCTGGCGGCGGGCATCAAGGCGGCGTTGGCCGATGTCGATCCCAGCACGTTGACCGAGGAGAGCTTCGGACAGATGCTGGGCATGGCCGGGATTCAGGGCAATCAGCTGCCGGAGCGCATGGCCGAGATCAACGAGATCCTCAACGCGTTACCGGTCGCGCTGCGCGAACGGCTGCTGATCGAATTCCTGAACGACTTGTACCGATTGCCGGAGGGCTGAGATCGGGCACGCGTCCTGCCAACCGGCCTTCGGAAGGCGGGGGACCAAGCCCACACGGAAGTTCACTCTTCCTTCTTCTCGTACTTCTTCACCAGCTCCGCCCGCATCTCCCGCTCTTGTTTGCGCAGCTTCCAGAACTGCGGGCGACGCTTTGCGACGAAGGCGGCTCCGCCTTCCTTGCCCTCGGGCGTGTCGAACCAATCCGGATAGTACTGGCTCGAAATGACGCCGAGGTCGGCGTAGCCGTCCATCTCTTGATCGAAGGCGGCCTTGAGGATTTCCAAACAGCCGGGACTCAGCTGGAGCATCTCTTCGCACCACTTGTCCACTTCCGCTTCCAACTGCTCGAGTGGTACCACCTTGTTCACCAAGCCCATATCGTACGCTTCCGCCGCCGTGTAGCGCCGGCAGAGCATCCACATCTCGCGTGCCCGCTTGGCGCCCACGACCTTGACCAGATAGGGAACGAAGAAGCCGTCGGCCGGGCTTGAGACCTTGGGCCCGGCTTGACCGAAGATGGCGTTCTCCGCCGCGATGGTGAAGTCGCAGCAGTAGGCGAAGTGGTTGTGGCCGCCGAGGCAGTAGCCCTGCACGGCCGCGATCACCGGCTTGCGGGAGAGGCGGACCAGGCGGTTGTGCGGATAGCGGTTGTAAAACGCTTCGCGCAGCCCCCACTGCTCCCACTCGACATCGCCGCCGGCCCCGAAGTGCTTGCCGACGCCGGCGACGATGATCGCGCCGATCGCGGTGTCGTGGTTGGCGTCGTAGAAGGCGCGAAACATCTGGTCGACCGTGTGCAGCGTCATGGTGTTGAACTTCTGCGGCTTGTTGATCGAGACGCGCGCCACGCCGCCCTCCGATTCGGAATGGAACTTCTTCTCGTAGATAATTTCCTGGAATTCCAGCCCCGGGCCTTGAACGCGTTCCCAGTTGCTCCAGCTCATGGCGATATCCTTTCTGCCGGACCAAAGCCTCAATGGGTTTGGTTAGTCAAGTCAGAGAACATTTTGCGGTACTCGCTCTGTTCTTTCGCGCGGAGTTCCGGTATGAGCCAAACGACCGTTTGGCTGGTTGGTGTAGTCGGTAACGAGAGGAGAGCTGTGGGAGCAACGCGTGGCGCAAAAGAACTGCATGCCCTCAGCGTGCACCCCAGCGAATCGCACGAATGAAGCCACCACGGTTTGAGTACGCCGCGCCGACGACGGTGGCGGAGGCGGTGTCGTTGCTGCAGCAGCACGAGAGTGAGGCGAAGATCCTGGCCGGGGGGCAGAGCCTGATGCCGTTGCTGAACATGCGGCTGACGCGGCCGGGACTGTTGATCGATCTGGGCAAAGTGGCCGAGCTGCGCTACCTGCGCGAGAGCAACGGCGCGCTGGCCATCGGGGCGATGACCACCAAGCGCACGGTGGAGGACGCGGCCGTGGTGAAGAGTCACTACCCCTTGCTCCACGCCGCCACGCGGCTGATCGGTCACGCGCAGATCCGGAACCGCGGTACGGTGGGCGGCTCACTGGCGCACGCGGACCCAGCTGCGGAATACCCGGCGCTGGCGGTGGCTGTGGACGCCCAGTTGCGGGCGGTGGGGCCGAAGGGAGAGCGCACGATCAAGGCCGCGGAGTTCTATGTG
>JBIOJG010000019.1:0-96524 GCA_044450645.1 Binatia bacterium | reverse complement strand
TTGTCTTTTATATTACTATTAGATTTTTTCGGAGTATACATTTCTCTTTGGTTTGGTTGCTGTGTGGGGTGGTGGGGGGGCGGCAGGACGGCCGCCGGGCCCGGCCCTGGCGGCGGGGCGTGGGGGGCGAGGGGCGAGGATGCCCTTGATGGCGCACGCCGCTGTGCGGCGGCAGCGGGCGTACGAACAACTCATCGCGCGTGTCTTCTACCGGAATCTTGAAGCCCGTGAGCTGTTCGATGCTCTCGAGCGATTCGACGTACTCCTCGCAGGCGAGAGTGATCGCCTTTCCTGACGCGCCGGCGCGTGCTGTACGGCCGACACGGTGGACGTAATTCTCGGCATCCTGTGGCAGGTCGTAGTTGATGACGTGGCTCACGTCATCGATGTGCAGGCCGCGGGAAGCGACGTCGGTGGCCACCAAGATCAGCAAACCACCGGATTTGAAGTCGTGCATCAGGCGAAGACGCGCCCGCTGATCGAGATCGCCGGTGATCGCCTTCGCGGCGAGACCATTCTCGCTCAGCCGCCGCGCCAGCCACTCGCCGGCACGTTTGGTGTTCACGAAGATCAGCACCCGCGTAGGCTGCTCGCGCCGAAACAGGCCCAGCAGGAGGGGGAGTTTCTCGTGAGACCCGACGTGATACAGCACGTGTTCCACGTTGGCCGCCGTTACCTGCTCGGGGCTCACGGCGACCTTGACGGGATCGTTCATGTGCTCGTAGGCCAGCTCCATCACGGTGTAGGATAACGTGGCGGAGAACAACATTGATTGTCGCTTGTTGTACGGCGGCAGACGGCGCAGAAGAAAGCGGAGATCGGCAATGAATCCCATATCGAACAGCCGATCGGCTTCATCGATCACCAGCAGCTCGATGCGCCGTAGGCTGTACACGTGCTGCTTGAAGTAATCGATGAGCCGGCCAGGGGTGCCGACGAGGAGGTCGCACCCTTGGCGCAGCAGATCGCGTTGCTTGCGGTAATCGATGCCCCCGAACACCGCCTGCATCGAGAGACCGGTGAAGCGGCCCAGTTGCTCGGCGTCGTGCAAGATCTGCACGACCAACTCCCGCGTCGGGGCGATGACGAGCGCGCGCGGGGCGGGATCCGGAAGCGCCGGGGGACGGTGCTGCAGCAGCTTGGTGAACGCCGTGATCAAGAACGTCGCCGTCTTGCCGGTGCCGGTCTGCGCCTGCCCAGCCACGTCTTTACCCGCCAGCGCCGGCGGCAGCGCGCGCTGTTGAATCGGCGTACAGACCGTGAAGCCCGCGGCCTCAATGCCTTGTTGCACGACATCGGGCAGTACGAACGAACGGAAGCTCACGATGGGTTCGTTGAGTGTAGGAGAACTGCCGGCAGGCGGCGACGGGTCATTCACTGCGGTGGCAGTGTAGCGCGGCTTGCGCCACAAGCCAAGCGCGCTCACTGCACGCCATGCATGGCCTTTGCCATCTCCTCGGGCCCGATATAGCCGATCAGGCGCTGCACCTCGAGGCCGGAACTGTCAAAGACCAGCACGGTCGGCACGCCGCGGATGCGATAGCGACCGACGATCTCGTCCGCATCCTCCGAGTCCCGGGTAATATCGGCCTTGAACATCGCGAAGCGTTCGGCCTGCTGGCGCACGTGCGGATCGCGAAACGTCGTGTGCTCCATTTCCCGGCATGGGACGCACCAGTCGGCGAGGAAGTCGACGACCGCGGGCCTGCCGTTGTTCCGTGCCCCCTCTAGGCTTGCCACTTCGAACGGTCGCCAGGCAATCCTGCTCTCGGCCCAGGGCGGCATTACTGCCCATGCGGCAATCACCACCGCCGCAACGCCCCCCAGCCGTTTGAACCATATAAAGTAGGGCATACTAAAACCCGACTGGTCGATGAAGCCCAGGTAGATGCCGCCGGCAGCGGCCAGCCCAGGAAGCAACAGTCGACTGACGACCTTCGGAAGCAGCGGCTCCACCAGGTATGCCGCCAGCCCCAGTAGCACGACGCCAAAGACTCGCTCGACCCACACCAACCACTGGCCGGAGCGCGGCAAGGCTTTGATCGATCCGGCCGCCATGGCGAGCCCCAGATACGGCAGCCCCATACCCAGGCCGAGCGCGGCAAACAGCTCGAACCCCAACAGTCCATCCTGCCGGCTGCCAACGAAGAGCAGCAATCCCAGCACGACCGGGCCGACGCAGGGTGCCGCCACCACCCCCATCGTCAGGCCCATGAAGAACGAACCGAAGGCGCCGTGTACCGAGCCGCTCACGCGACGCAGCGCCCACGCTGGCGGCTGCAAGTGGTAGAGGCCGAAGGAGCTCAATGCCAGCACCACCAAGGCCGCCGCGATGAAGAGCAGGACGGGCGGCTTCTGCAACACCGCTCCGAACAGCCCGCCAGACAGCGCGGCGGTAACACCGGCGACGGAGAAGCTGAGCGCGATCCCGAGGACGTAGATCGCCGCCAGCGCCGCCACGTGCGCCTCACGGCGCCGGCCTTGGGCGCCGAAATACGCGACCGTGACCGAAATCAACGGATACACACACGGCGTCAGATTCAGGCCCAAGCCCAGCAGTGCGACCAGCAGCAGCGTGGTCCCGAGACCGTGACGTGTGAGCCAGCTGCCGGCATCAAAGACCGCCTCGCCCTGCTCCGGAACTCGCTTCGCCGCCGGGGCCGCTTGCGGCGCCACAACGGTCGCACTCACCGGCACAATGAGTTTGGCCGAGGCCGTCGCCGGCGGCAGGCAGGTGACATCGTTGCACGCCTGGTAGCGCAACATCGCCCCAATGCGGAGACGCGTACCCTCGAAATCCGCTGGGACGTTCAGCGCCGTACTGATACCCAGCCTCCCTTCGTACACCAGGAGCTCCTTGCCCTGGGCAAACGTAAACGCCTTCCGATCCGGGCGTGGATAATTCAGTGTGTCGGCGGAGACACCGGATGGCAGGGACAAGCTCACCTCGGTCGGTATCAGATATGACTCGATTGGCTTGTGCGCGTTGATGTGCCAGCCCGGCTCGATCTCGGGGAGAATTTCCAAGCCGGTCTGGCCGCCGCGCACCGCCTCCTCGCTGTCAAGTTGGAGGCGCACCGTGACGCGCTCGCTTGCCGCGACGACGCTGGCAGTACTCACGGTGAAGATGAGCGCGACAATTAGCCGATGCGCTGGAGGCACGAAGAAATGCAAGCATACGAGCTGGGCTCTTGCAATTCTGCTGCAGGGTGAGCAAGAGTCCTGCGATGGTACTATCCTGGCGGTTCTCTTGGAGACGCTGGACGATGACGGGGGCCATCGCTCTTTTCGGCGCCTGGTTCCCGGCTGCCGCGTGCGGCTATTCGCTTCTGCCGTTGGCAGCTGAGCAGGTGGAGACGCTTCCTCACGGTGTCGCCGAGGCCGTCCTGGGCGTGGACTACTTCAGGAATCTGCGATTTCCGCCCTTTACGCCGCCCGGTGCGTTGCAGCACCAAGACCTCGTTGGCATTCCGCAGTTTGGCTTTCACATTGGCGCCGGCGGCTGGGCGGAGATTCAAGCGAGCTACGAGACGCTCTACCTGAATGAGGAAGCCGCCAACGGCAAGAAGAATTGGCAGTTTGGTTCGGGTGACCTGCGCATGTTTACCAAGGTGCGCCTGACGCACGAGGGAGAGACCCTTCCCGCTTTCGGCATCCGCTTCGGCGCGAAGCTGCCCGATGCCAACCGCAAGGACCGTCTGGGCACCGACGATACCGATTTCGGAGCCGACGTATTGGTCTCCAAAAATCTGGGGCCCGTGACCGCCCACGTCAACCTGGGAATCCTTCTGCTCGGCAACTCCGGGCCTACCATTGCGACCAGCAACGGTTTCAAAGCTGGGGGGCAAGACGATACCTTCCACTATGATGTTGCGGTGGTCTCACCGCCGCTCGGTCTTGTCGAACCCGGTTCCGTCACCGTCAGACTGGTCGGGGAACTCGCCGGCCTGTCATTCACCCATTACGACAACGCCCAGGAGGCATTGCGTGCGGGACTCCAAGCGCAGCGGGGCCCGGGCACGTTTTACCTTGGCGCCAGCGTCGGCCTGATCGCCGGCAGCGAAGACTTTGGCGCCAGCGCGGGTTTCATCTACACCTTCGAGCCGGGCAAGCTGTTCGACCGAGAGTAGGATTGCTTTCGATGGGCTAGGCGGGGCGCACGGTGCGGGCGCGCTGCGGCCGCGACTGGCTGGCTTTGCGTGTCGACTTTCGCGTGCCTTCCAGTCGCAGCGGGACGCAGTCGAGGATTTCGAGCCCGTAGCCTGGTAGGCTGACGAGGTTGCGCGGGAAATTGCTCAGGAGCCGTATCTTGCCGACACCGACATCGCGCAGGATCTGCGCACCGATGCCGTACTCACGAAAATCACGCTGCCGTGTCATCGGGTCCGTGCTCGGCGTGCGTGCCGCGTGGCCATGCGACCGGCTCGGCGTGCCGGAAGACTCCAGAATCTCGGCGCCCCGTCCTTCACGGCGCAGATACAGCACCACACCTTTGCCTTCACGGGCGATGACCCGCATGGCTTCGTGTAACAAGGCAGCGGTGTTCCGCTCTGCCATGCGGAAGACATCCCCAGGCAGGAACTCCGTGTGCGCCCGCACCAAGACGGGCTCGTCAGGTTTGACCTCGCCTTTCAGCAGCACCACATGCTCACCGTCATCGACATCGGTGTGGTACACGAAGATGCGGAACTCGCCGCCGTAGCGGCTGGTGAGGCGCGCTTCGGCAACACGATGTACCAACGAGTCGCAGCGCAACCGATACTGAATGAGATCGGCCACGGTGCAGATTTTGAGTCCATGGGCGGCGGCAAAGCGTTCCAGATCTGGCAGCCGCGCCATGCTGCCGTCCTCTTTCATGATCTCGCAAATGACCCCGGCCGCCTTCAAGCCGGCCAGCCGCGCGAGATCGACCGAGCCTTCAGTTTGACCGGTGCGCACCAGGACGCCGCCTCGGCGTGCCCGCAAGGGAAAGACGTGGCCCGGGACAACCAGGTCAGTGGGGCGTGTACCGTCGTCAATCGCAGCGAGAATCGTCGTCGCCCGATCAGCAGCCGAGATGCCGTGGGTGACGCCATGCCGCGCATCGATGGACACGGTGAAGGCGGTACCCAGCGGCGCGCGGTTCTCCGCCACCATCATGCTGAGGCCGAGTTCGCGGATGCGCGCTTCAGTCAGGGTCAGACAGATAAGGCCGCGTCCGTACTTGGCCATGAAATTGATGGCCTCGGGCGTCACTTTCTCTGCCGCCAGGCACAGATCGCCCTCGTTCTCACGACTCTCGTCGTCCATGAGGATGACCATCTTGCCGTTGCGGATGTCAGCGATGGCGTCTTCAATGGGACTGATTGGCCGCGGCCGCTTCGGCGGCCGGCGAAAGGTCGTGAACATACTGGAACCTTATAGCGCGCCGCGCACGCCTCCGCAAAAGAGTTTGCTGACCCGGGGGCTTGCAGTCCGGCAGATGCAGGCAGTATGAGCCATGCGGTTGCAGCGACCACTTCCCATTCGGGCTGCCGACACGGTAAGGAAAGCAGAGGTATGGTAATTCGCGTCAGTGAGGCATTGGCGGCCGGGAGCGTGATGCTGCATCCGGCGTGGGAGGATTTCGGCGAGACGATCAGCGGCTTGGTGGAACGGCTAGTTGCGTCGGACCGTTTGCCCAGTCATTTGGCACCCGAGGCCGTCCGACGTATTTACGAGCGTGAGGCCATGGCGAGTACGGCGATGGTCGACATCGGCGTCAGCATTCCCCACGCGCGTATCGAGGGCATCAGCAGCATCCTGGCGGCCATGGCGGTCTCACCGCAGGCGGTGTACCAAGCAGGCAACGGCCTGCCGATCTCGATCGTGGTGATGGTGCTGTCGTCACCTGCGTCCGCCGGAGAACACCTCAACTTCCTCGCCAGCCTGTCGATGCTCTTGCAGTCGGCGCGCTTTCGCCAGAGAGTGCGCACCGCCGCGACGCCAGAAGAAGTGCAGCACCTGATCCGCACAAACGAATAGCTGCCGAGCTGCTCCGCTCAGGTCGCTCAGCCCTCTTCCTTCACGCCGAAACGGTCCACGTAGAACCCGAGCGCGGCACGGCGCTCACCGGGGTCGAGCCCGAACATGGTGAGGTCGTAGACGACGGCACCATACTTGCCACGCGGGTGCGCAGTCATGAAAACGTCCATGGCCGCGCGAGCATCCGCGGTCATCGGCTGGCCGGCAAGCGTGTAAATCCGCTGCACCATGGCGAAGTCGTCAGCCATGAACTCGTGGAATCGGACGTCGATCGAGCGCTCGGCGGGTAACAGGTGACGATCGCGGACGCACGCGGAGAGCAGATCCTCGATGCGAGCCGACCAGTGCCGGCCGAAGGCGAGAGGGTCAGGCCGTTCCACATACATGCGGGCGCAGTAGGTCGCCATGCTGACCATTGAGGCCGTCACGGCGACCGGATCACGGTGGGTCACCACGAAGGTCGCGTCAGGAAACACCGTCTTCAGCGGACCGAACTGTTCGAGATGCTGCGGTGACTTCAACACCCAGCGCGTGCCGCCGCGCAGCCACTGCAGCACCTGGAGCACGGTCTTCAGGTAGGCGTAATGCGGCGTCTGATCGTGCGTGCGGTAGTACTCCAGCCAGGTCGGCATGACGGCCATCGTCTCGAACAGCATGGTCGAGAAGTCGATGGCAAGGAGCTGGATTTCCTCGTGCACGTGGTCGACGGTCATCTCGTGCATCCGTTTGAAGTAGGGCATCATGGCATCCAGCACGTCCAGCCCGGCCGCCGTGCGGGCGATGCGCGGGTCGGGCGCGCCCGGCGCGGGACGCTCCGACTGCGCCAGCACGGGCTCGATGCTCTCCCAGTAGGACAGCGAGCGCAACCCCGGATCGGCCGACATCAGGTTGTGGAGATGCGTGGTTCCAGTGCGGGGCAGTCCACCGATGATGATTGGCCGCTCAATGCGCACCTCGTGGATCTCGGGATGCCGCGTCAGCAGGTCCTGGATCAGCAGCCGGTTTTTCAATAGCTGCAGCACTTGCGTGTAGCTGGTCACCACGCCGAAGGGCGACAGCCCCGCTTCCTCCCGCAGTCCGTTGAGAAGCACCCCGAGCCGCTTCGTGAAGTCCGGGGCGCCGAAGTCGTCGAGACCTGTCTGCGCCGCGGCGTCGGCGAGCATCGCATCCATCTCCAAGCGCAGTTGGTCGGCGAGGGGCGTCACCGACGCGCGCAGCTGCGCCATCTCGGGGGAAAACTGTGGGGTGGCGAAATCCTCGATGCGGACCCTCGCCGGTCGTTCGTCCTTCATATGACTCCTCCTCGTCACTCTCTGGCATAGCGCGTAGGGCTTCAGGCGAAGGGGGATTCGCGACGCGCCATACGCGAATTGCGCCGATCACGCGCGCGCTTTCACTCGCAGCAGCTTGCGGAAAACCCTCTCTAGTGCACGCCGTGAGAGCAGGCGATGCATCCACGGCAGCACCGCCACGCCTTTGCCGAGCGTATAGCGTGGCTTGAGCTTGCCGGCGCTAATGATCTGCTTGTAGACCTTTTCGGCATACGTTTCTGGGGATTCGAATTCAAATCCTTCCTGCAATCCCTTCCCCGGGTAGGTGAACGCGGCGTCGTACTGCTGCCGCAGCGGAGGCGGGATGGCGTCCCACAGCGCCGTCTCCTCTTCCGATCGGAATGCCGTCATCGGAGTTGTCACCCCGCCCGGTTCCAGCGCCGTCACTTCGATACCGAAGGGGGCCATTTCCATGCGCAGGTGGTCAGCAAGCGCGGCGAGCGCGTGTTTCGAAACCGGGTAACTGCAGCCCATCGGAATCGTGAGGTACAGCGACGCCGAGGTCACCATGATGATCCGGGCGTGGCCGTACTGGCGCAGCAGCGGCAAGAACGCCTGCGTGACGCGGAGCGGCCCCCAGAAGTTCACTTCCATCAGATACTTGAAGTCCGCGATGTTGACGGTTTCGACGGGGCCACCGGCGCCGGTCATGGCCGCATTGTTGATGAGGAGCTTGAGACCGCGCTCGCCCACAGTCTGACGGACCGTCTCCGCGGCCCGCTTGACCTGCTCGTCATCGGCGACGTTCACGCGCAGGACCGTCAAGCGATCGCTCACTCCGCGCATCAGCTCGGTCGGCGCCGTCTTGTTGATCCCGGCGAACACCGTCCACCCGAGCCGATCGAGCTTTTTGGCGATCGCCATGCCGATCCCCGTCGCCGCGCCCGTGATGAATACCGAGTTCTCTGTCATTGGTTGTGCCCTCACTGCCGAGCCTCAGCGCGCCAACGCCGATAACGGCACCACCTTCGCTTCGATCGGCTGCGGCGTCTCCTTGGGCAGGAACCAGCGGAACCAGATCAGGCCGCGCCGGCGACCCGCGGTCGACAGCCAGTTGGCGACGCCAGGATCCTGCTTGCTGACCACGATGGTCCACGACCCGTCGGCCGCGTACGTGGTCTGGTCGCCGTTGATGGTCACCCGCTCGTAACGGTAGTCGTAGGTGTGCAGGAACGGGTTCCACAGACACAGGTTCCAGAAGGCGCACTCCGGCGAGCGCCCCGTGATCACCAGCGCCTGGTCGTCTTCCAACTCGAAGCTGCCCATGGCGTAGGAGGCATCTCCTGCAGCCCAGCCGCGCGTGACCGTCGGGACCGGGAACGGATCCTGGATCGTGTTCGCGGGTGGAAACACCAGCGGGGTGTAGCTCAGCTGATCACGGATGAATGTGGCCGCGGCCCGAAAGCGGGCGGCCATGTCGGTATCGGTAGGACGCCGGGGTGCCACGGGCTCCGTGGCCTCGATGTTCCACGTTGCCCGCCGTCCCTGCACCGGGTCGGCCATATAGTCACGCGTGATGGCACACACGGCGTCAGGCTCGAGCTTGAGCCAGTTGCCCGGATGCTGGTTGGGACCCAGGATGATGTCGAACGCCCCGTCGGGACTGATTTGCATAGTGCGATCATTGATGGTTCCCACGATGCGGTCCGAGTACCGTCCGTCACGCGGGCCGCCATAGACCGTGAGCGAGAGATAGGCAGCATCGCCTTTCTGACCGCGCACCCGATAGGTGCGGTGCGGATCGATCGGAGCGAAGCAATAGAAGGCGTCGCTGTTGTCTCCTCCCCACTTCTTGTACGGGCCCACGATCTCCACGAACATCGGCTTGTTCTCGTCGGCCCACACGTACGCGTCGAGAGCGACTTGCAGAAGCGTCGGGATCCACCTGTAGCCGTCGAGGATGTCCGCCTCCTCGGTAAGGGCGCAGGGGCCTTCGAAGAACTTCTGGTCGATGTCTTTCAACAGGTCCAGTAGCTCGTGAAATGCTGTCCGCGTCTCGTACTCGTTCGATGCCATCAGAGTCTCCTATTCCTCCAGATGCCTCAGGCGGCATACCGCGCGGTGAGGAACTCTTCCACCACACCGGCGGCCAAGAAACCAGGGCCACCCAGGATCATACCACCCGGGTACATCGACGCGCCGCCCACGAACAAGCCCGGGATCGGCGTCTCACTACGCGAGCACAAATCGTTCGGCCGGAGATAGCCCAGCTGCAGTGTCGTATAGGCACCGTGCTTGATGGAACCCCGCTTCATCGTGGCGAGCTTCGCCTCGATGTCCAGCGGGGTATGCTGTCGACGGAAGACGATCTCACCGAAATCGGCGTACTGCTGTAGCAGCTTGATGCAACTGTCGCCGAACGCATTGCCCGCCGTCCTCCACGACGCGCCATATTTCACCACCGCCTCGGCACGCAGCAGCTGATGACCCAGCGGAGCCATGGTCGCATCGAACCGAGTCGGAACCGTGACGTGGAGCCAACCACATTCGCGCTCTTCGCCGGCGTCGACACGGCGCAGGTGAGCGCGCAGATCGTCCTCGGTCTCCACACCGCAGAAGACGATCATCGCGTTATCGACGTTGGCATCTGTACTCCTATACCCGATGTCCCCGCGGACGCCGAGGTGCAGGCCGAACATCGTTCGATCCTCCCACTCCCACGACTGTACCGCCTCGCGCAGGTTGTCGGGAAGCGCTCGCTCACCCACGAGCTGCACAAAGGTCTGCTCCGGGTTCAACGTCGAGATGATCGCAGGCGCATCAAACCGCTGGCCGCCCGTGACCTCGACGCCGACTGCGGCGCCGTTTTCCAGCACGATGCGCGTGGCTGCGCACTGATCGAGCACCGTGCCGCCGCGGCGCGAGAAGGCGCGGTAGATCGCGGACGAGAGACGGTGCGACCCGCCCTTGACGAGCCCCGCCGACAGCATCCGGCACAGGTACAGCGGATACAGAAATCCCAGCGGGTCTTCGAGATGCAGACCCCACATGGCGGGGAAGGACAGCAACGCCATGCGCACGCGCGGGTCGGTGAACCCATAGGTGTCGAGCATCTCGATGAAACTGAGCTCCGAAATCTCCGTCAGGCGTATGCCTGCCGGGGTCTTGCCGAACTGGCTCAGCTGATCTAACGCCCCCTCGGGCAACTGATGCGTCATCGGAATCAGGTACTGGTCCAGTATGGACTGGAACTCGTCCCACATCCGCGTGAAGGCCGCGGCGTCCTTCGGGCTGAACTTCTCGATCGAGCGCGCCGTCTCATGCGGGTCGCGGGCGAAGATCAGGGACCTCCCGTCGGGGAACGGGAAGGCGGCGACGACGGGCGGATAAATGTATCGGAGTCCGAAGCCGGGCAGATCGAGATCTTGATGTGCGGGCATACGCTCGCCCATCATGTGGTAGATCGCGTGGAGGTTCAGCCGGAAGCCGTGGTACTCGTCGGTGTTCAGTCCGCCGCCCGTCTCGTGACGGCGCTCGAGCAGAAGGACCTTGCGCCCCGCCCGGGACAGGTAGGCGGCGCAGACCAGGCCGTTCGGCCCGCCGCCGATCACGATGGCGTCGTACGTGCCGGTGGTCGTCATCGCAGTCCCTCCGCCGCTCCTCGCGCACCGCTGGTGCCCACGCCGAGGGTCATCGGGATTCTCCACATATTTTCCAGAAACCAGAGATACGGCTGAGCGCACCACCACGGCGCCTCGGGCGGCCGCGCCGCGCTCGAGCAGTGGTACAACGGCGCCCTCAGCCGTGAAGAGGTAGTGCGCGCCACCACGCGCGGGGTCAGCGCCCTGTTGCAGGCATTCGCGGCGGACGGGCGGAAACGTTCACGACAACGGCGCGCCGGCTGACGTGCCACGCGACGCATTGCGGATTGCTCGCGTAGTGACGAGGAGAGGTGGAAGGCAGCTGACACCGATGGCGGACAAGAAGAGTTCGTCTACGCCATTTCAGGCTGATCGCAAGTGGCGTCCGCACGGCCGGCGCTCCCGCAAAGGGAACCGCCAGACAGGTACGTTCACCGCGGCGCTTGGGTCTCTTGCGCTGCGGCGCTCCGTCCACCGGGCAGCCAGCGGCCGCGTTCGAGCGCGACGAGCGACAGAATGACGATGGCCTGGATGACCGACACCAGCACGGACGATACTCCGGCGGCGCGCTGCATGGCGTTGGAGCCGGCGTCGAGCGCGCCGAAGAAGAACGCCGCGACCACCACGCCGGCCGGAGACAACCGACCGAGTAAGCCGACGGCGATGGCGGTGAAGCCCCAGCCTGGGGAAAAGTGTTCGTACAGGCGGTGTGTCACCGCGCTCACTTCGATGCCCCCGGCCAATCCCGCCAACGCCCCGCTGAGCGTCAGCGCCAGAAGCAGCCGGCGGTCGACGTCGATGCCGGCAAGTCGCGCCGCCGCCATGTTCAATCCGGAGGCGCGCATCTCGTAGCCCCAGGTGCTACGGTAGAGCAGCACGTACGTGCCGCCAGCGATCGCGAGCGCGAGCAGCAACCCGACATGCACGCGGTGCCCCAACACCAGGCGAGGCATCCACAGGGCGGCGGCGACCGCATCGGTTTGCGGATAGCGGCCGGCCGCTTCCATCAGCGGCCCCTGCACGAGATAGCTGATCAGGCCAAGGGCAACGAAGTTCAACATGATGGTGCTGATGACTTCGTTGACGTTTCGGCGCAGCTTGAGCTGGCCCGCGATGCCCGCCCAGACTGCGCCTGCCGCCGCCGCCACGACGAGATAGACGGCCAGCGTAACCCCCGCCGGCAGCGGCAGGTTGTGCGTGCCCAATGCCGCCATCGCGAGTGCACCCATCAAGAGTTGCCCTTCCACACCGATGTTCCACACGCCGGCCTGAAAGGACACGGCAATGGCCAACCCGGTCAGCAGCAGCGGGCAGCTCTTGACGGCCACCTCGGAAAGACTGTCGACGCTGCCAAAAGCGCCCTCGACCAGCGCACCGAAGGCGACCGCCGGATCGCCACCGGACAGCGCGATGATGAAGGCGCTGGCAGCCAACGCACCAGCGAGCGCCAGCAGAGACGGACCGAGGCGGGCAGCCAATGCCTGCATCAGTGCGGCACCCCGGCCATCAGTAGACCCAGGCGATCGGTGTCAATCGGCGGTTCAAGCGCCGGGCTCAGCCGGCCACGCGAGAGGACACTGACACGGTGACTGAGGTCGAGCACCTCGTCGAGGTCGGTGGAGATCAAGACGACGGCGCAGCCGCGACGCGCACTGTCGAGCAACGCATCGGCGACCGCACGCGTGGCGGCCACATCCAAGCCGCGGCTCGGGTTGGCCGCGATCAGCACGGCCGGGTCCTCCGCCAGAGCCCGGGCCACGACCACCCGTTGCTGGTTGCCGCCGGAGAGTGACCGTACCGGCTCCTGCAGGTCAGCGCGAATGCCATATTGGCGCGCCGCCTCGGCAGTAACACGCCGCGCCGCATCCACGTCGACCATGCCCCAACGGCTGCAGCGATCGAGCAGCACACGGCTGAGGAGCATGTTCTCCTGCAGCGTCATCGGCAACACGAGCCCTTGGTGTTGCCGGTCGGGCGGAATGTGCCCGAGGCCGGCGGCCAACGCCGCGCGTGGCGTGAAGGTTGTGACCGCGCGGCCACGTACGCGCAGCGTGCCGCCCGAAGGGCGCCGCAGCCCCACCAGCACTTCGAACAGTTCCTGTTGTCCGTTGCCGTCCACGCCGGCGATGCCGAAGATTTCCCCGGCACGCACGCTGAAACTGACATCGACCAGCGCCGGCGCACCACTTTCATCATCAGCGGCGAGCTGTGACGCCTGGAGGACACTCTCGCCAGCGGTGCATGCCGCTGCGCGTAGCCGCATGGGCGCTACATCACCGATCATCCGCTCCGCCATTTCGCGCTCGCTGAGTTCCGCGGTCGCGAACGTTCCGACGTGTCGGCCGCGGCGCATGATCGTGACCCGATCGGCGACCTCTTGGACTTCACGCAGCTTATGCGTGATGAAGACAATCAGTCGCCCCTGGCCGCGTAGCTGCCGGAGGAGGACGAACAGGGTGCGAACCTCCTGTGGAGTCAGCACCGCCGTGGGTTCGTCGAGGATGAGGACGCGTTCCGCATGAGCGAGGGCCTTCAGGATCTCCAGCCGTTGGCGCGCGCCGACGGCAAGCTGAGATACGGGCACGTCCAGCGGGCTCAGGTCGAGACCGATGCGCTGCGCCAGGGCCGCCGCCTCGGTCGCGGCGGCAGCGCGGTCGTACCGCCAGCACGACTGCCGCGGCAGGCTGAGGGCTAGGTTCTCCGCCACCGTCAGCGCCTCCACCAAGGTGAAGTGCTGGTGCACCATCCCGATGCCGGCGTTCCGGGCTTGGCGCGGCGAGGCAAAGGAAGCGGGCCAGCCAGCGAGGAACAGCCTGCCGGCATCCGGACGGAGGATGCCGGCGAGGATGTGCATGAGTGTGGACTTGCCGGCCCCGTTCTCTCCGAGCACTGCGTGGATCTCGCCGGCGCGAAAATCGAGAGTGACGTCGGCAAGCGCCTGAGTATTCCCAAAACGTTTGCTCACGCCGCGCACAGCGAGCAGCAGCGCGGCGACGTCCGGTTCAGCAGGATTCGGCACCGGCCCTCACCCCGAGCCCCTCCCAGAGGGCGAGGGAATCCGTACCCAAGTTGACTCGTGATGTTCGGGTGGACACCTTCATGACCACTGCAGGTCAAAATTCAGCGGTGGGCACTTTCAACGTGCCGGCGATGATCGCTTGGCGCGCCTGCTCGATGCGTCCGCGGGCAGCTGCCGGAATCTGGGGCTCAAGGCGCGGATTCAGGATCAGGTTGATCACCCCATCTTTCATCCCCATGCGCTCGACTTTCCCCGTAAAATGACCTTCTTTCACCTCGCGGGCGACTGCCACAAAGGCGCGTGGGATGTCGGCGACGGCGCTGGCGATGACGACGTCGGGGGCAACGTCGTTCTGGTTCTTGTTGCTGCCGAAGGCGTAGACGTGTTTCATCTGCGCCGCCTGAAACACGCCGAGGCCGGCGGCATCCGCGTTGTGAAACAGGAAGTCGCATCCTTGCTGCACCAGCGCCAGCGCCGCTTCCTTGGCCGCACCGACATCCTCCCAGTTGCCGACGTACGACGTGACCACGGTGAAATCCGGCCGCACGGCTTTGGCCCCGGCCTGAAAAGCGATGATGGTGCTTTTCACCGAAGGAATCTCGATGCCACCGACAACACCCGCCTTGCCGGTCTTCGACATCGTCGCCGCCAGCATGCCTTCGAGGTAGGTCGCCTCCTCGAGCATGAAACGCAGAGGAGCCACGTTCGGCCGCACCGTGTTGCCGGAGGTGGTAATGAACACCGTGTGGGGGAAATCCGGAGCCACCGCAGCGGCGGCATCCTGAAATTCAAAGCCGTGGCCGAACACCAGCTGGTAGCCGCGGCGGGCGAAGTCGCGAAAGCCTTCTTCAAACTCGGCGGGCGTCTTCGTCTGAATCTGACTCACCTCCGCTCCGAGTTGATCGCGAATCGCCAGCAGGCCTTCATAGGCCAACGCGTTCCAGCCGGCGTCACTGACCGGCCCGGGGCTCAACAACGCAACCTTGAATGGCTGCGCCGCCGCGGCGGGCGTACCAGCGGTCGCGTGCGCCGGCGCCGAGTTCCGTTGGCAGCCGGCTGACGCGAAGAGCAGCATCAGCACCAGGCAGAGCCGGCTCAGAAGATCCATACCGGCTGGCTTATAGCGGACGGCTCTTCACCGCCGCAAGGATTTGACCGGGGTACTGAACTCGGACAGCATAGGTAAGATGCATTGGGGTTGGGTCATTTGCGCCGTCTGGCTGTGGGGCGGCACGTTGGCGGCGCCGGCGGCAGCGGCCGTGCGTGTGGTCGCGACGATTTTTCCCGTGGCCGACATGGTGCGTCAGATCGGCGGGGAGTTGGTGGACGTGGCGACGCTGCTGCCGGCCGGCGCCAGCCCGCATACGTTCGAGCCCACACCGGATCAGGTACGGACGGTCGCTGAGGCGACGGTATTTGTCGAAATCGGGGCCGGATTGGATACCTGGGCCGGCAAGCTCAAAGCGGCGCGCAGTGGCCCGATGAAGGTGATCACATTGACCGCGGGCCTGGCGCTGCTCGGGGCGGCGCCAGAACACGGTGAGCCTCACGGTGGCGACCCGCATGTCTGGCTCGACCCGGTATTGGTGCGAGACCACCTGGTGCCGGCGATCGCCAGGGGACTGAGTCAAGCGGATCCGGGCCATCTAGCGGAGTTTCAACGGAGGGCCACCGATTTTCAGGCGGCCCTGACGCAGCTTGACGCCGACATCCGGGCGACCCTAGCGCCTGCGGTCAATCGCAACTACGTCGCCTTTCACTCCGCCTGGCGATACTTCGGCCAGCGCTACGACTTACGCGAGGTGGCGGTGGTCGAAAGCTTTCCCGGCAAGGAGGCCTCGGCGCTGGAAATCGCCCGGGTCGTGGAGAAGGCCCGTGCCGCGCACGTCCGCGTCGTGCTCATCGAGCCGCAGTTCAATCCGCGGATGGCAGAGCAGATCGCGCACGAGATCGGCGCGCAGGTCCTGCTCGTCGACCCGCTCGGCGCACCCCTGTTGTCCGATCGAGACCACTACATCGACCTCCTGCGCCATAATCTGCAGGTGTTTGCCAGGGCTCTCCTGTGACTACAGCGACTCCTCCCATGGTGGAGGTCCGCGACCTTGCCGTTGAGATCGACGGGCATCCGGTATTGTGGGACATCAACTTCTCCGTTCCCACCGGCAACTTCCTCGGAATCATCGGGCCGAACGGCGCTGGCAAGACCACCTTGCTGCGCGTCCTGCTCGGACTGATCGCACCGAGCCGCGGTTCGGTGCGGGTGCTCCACCGCTCGCCGGCGGAGCTTGGGCATGGTGCGCATCAGATCGGCTACGTACCGCAGCGGCTGGAGTTCGATCCGCGGTTTCCGGTGTCGGTGCGCGATGTCGTCATGATGGGCCGTGTCTGCTGTCTCGGTTTGTTCCGCTTTCCACGCCGCGAAGACTGGCGCAAAGTGGATGAATCGATTCGCCTGGTCGGTCTTTCCGGACAAGAGCACCGTCGCATCGGGGAGTTGTCCGGAGGTGAGCAGCAGCGCGTATTCTTGGCCCGAGCGCTCTGTGCGGAGACCAAGCTGCTCCTGCTCGACGAGGCGACGACGGGACTCGACCTGCCGGCGCAGCACGAGATGTACGCCCTCTTACAGCAGCTGCGTCGTGAACTGGGACTCACCGTGATCGCGGTGTCGCATGACCTCCTCGCACTCGGGGTCCACGCTGACAAGTTAATCTGCATCAACGGCACCACCCACATCCACGGCAATCCGCAGACGGTGCTGCAAAGCCATCAACTGCGCGAGGCCTACCGCTGCGAGTTCGATTTCCTGTCCCACGAGGCGGAGGAAAGCGTCGGGGCGTCACGATGACGGAGCTGCTCAGTTACGGATTCATGCAGCGCGCCCTGATCGCCGGGGTGCTGGTGGGCGTGCTCTGCGGGGTTTTGGGCTTCTTCGTCGTCCTGAAACGGATGTCGTTCATCGGCGTCGGCATCTCTCACTCCGCCTTCGGCGGCATCGCCATCGGCGTCCTGCTTGGCATTGAGCCTTTGATCGCAGCGGCAGCCTTCGCAATGATTGTAGCTTGGGGGATCGGTTGGCTGAGCCGCACTGGGCGGCTGCACGAGGACACCAGCATCGGCATTCTCTTTTCATCGGCGATGGCGTTGGGCGTGGCGCTCATCAGCTTGTCGCGCACCTATCAGGTCGATCTCTTCGGCTACCTGTTCGGCAACATTCTATCGGTGTCTCCCGGCGATCTCTGGCTGTTAGCGGGGATATCGCTCTTCGTGCTCGCCGCCGTCGTCCTGTTGTTCAAGGAGTTCCTTTTTCTCTCTTTCGACGAAGAGGTGGCGCGCGCCAGCGGCCTGCCCGTCGACACCTTGTGGTTTCTGCTGCTCACCTGCTTGGCGTTGGCGGTGGTGGCGGCGATTCGTGTGGTCGGGATCATTCTGGTCGAGGCACTGCTCGTGATTCCGGCGGCGATCGGCTACCAAGTGGCGCAGGGATACCGGGCGATGGTGTGGGTTTCCGTCCTCAGCGCCGTGGTGGCAGCCATCGCCGGGCTTTTCATCTCGTATTTCTTCAACGTCGCTGCTGGCGCGACGATCGTGTTGACGCTGACGCTGATCTTCTTTCTCGCGCTTGCCGTGGCCCGCAACCGGCGAGCGTCGGTGCGCCAGCCGGTCGTGGCGGCCGAAAACGTTCGGCCCGTGCGGTGATTCGAGCTACGGACCGATGTGGACCACAATCTGCGCCGGCGCGCCGACGTTGCCGGCGGTGTCTCGCAAACGCACGGTCAACACCGTGTCCCCCTGCGGGAATTGATCAGGCGTATCGACAAGCGAACAGAATTCGATCTTACTGGACGGATTCTCGTAGCCATACACGCCGGTGCCGTTTCCGAACATATCAGAGTACTGCACGCAGGCGTCGAGCGCAGACCGGCCGGCAGGTGCTCCCTGGCCATCGACGAAGCGACAGGCAAGGTCATTGACGATGTTGATATTCTGTTGCGTCGGATCGAAATTTGGGGGCCAGAGGGCCGGAACACCCCCCGCATTAGGCCCGGAACGGTCACACACGGCTGGGCTCCCGTTGCCCAGCGGGTTCGATGCCTCAATCTGCAGATCGGGAAAACTTTTGAGGTCAGGTTCATAGGTGGTTATGATTGTTAGGTCCAAGAGTTCGGGGTTGGCTTCCCCTTCGACGACAATGTGGAAGCCGAAGGAGCCCGAATACCGAAAAACGGTGAGCCCGTCCGCATTGGTACCGCTGGACGGAACCAACGTATCATCCGCGTTGGTGAGTCCGAAGAACGTCACCGTGGGACCTATCGGCGGCGTCGGACTGGCCGTGGGGGACGGCGTTGGGGCCGGTGTCGGTGTTGATGTGGGCGACGCGGTGGCGGTTGCGGTACTGGTTCGCGTTGGCGTTGGCGACGGCCGGGTGGGAGTTCGCGTTGCCGTTGGTGACCGGCTCGGGGACACCGTCGGCGTCCCCGGCCCCGGGCTCGGCGTTACCGGCGTGAAAGACGGCGTGCGGGTCGCCGTCGAGGTTCGCGTAGGCGTAAAGGTCGGGACGGCCGTGGGCGTACGCGTCGGACTGGGCGTCGGTTGAGGAGTGGCAGTCGCGGTTGGAGGGACAGGCGTCGGCGTAGGCGTCGGCGTAAAGGTTGACGGCGGCAGGCCGGGGGCCACGCGGAAGATGAATTGCTGCGACGGACCGACGTTGCCGGTCTTGTCACGGAGCTGCACGCTCAGCAACGTGTCGCCAAGCGGAAACGCCAGTGCCAGAGGAACCTGCATACAAAACTGCACCTGCGTTCCGACACCGACGAAGGCATTGGTGCCAAATTGGTCCTGCGTGCAAGCAGAGCCCGGCGCTGTGGCCGACACGAAGTTGCAGGCCAGAAGGTTCAATGCGTCAGCTACGGTTTGTGTCGGCCCGAAATCCGGCGGATCCACCGCCGGCACACCGCTACCGCAGGCTGGGTGAACGGTGTCGCCCAGTGCGTTGCTGCTCTCGATCTGCAGATCCGGGCGTGGCGCAGGATTATGGGGATCCGAGAGAAACGTCACGAGACCCGGCGCAACGCCGCTGGCGCCTTTCCGGCCCTCGATGACCAGGTATAATCCCGAGCCGGCGCTGCTGAAGAAAACAGGGACCCCGTCGATCAGTCCCAGCGAGTCAAACGGGACCCCGTCCGCACCTGCTAGCCCCACATACGTGAGAACGGGTCCAGACTTCTCGAGGATCGAGACCAGGGAGACGATGTCAGCACTCTCGATCCTGCCGTCGCCGTTGGCGTCCGCCGCCGCACAAGCGGACGGGGCGTCGTTGAACAGCGCCGCCACCAGTATGGATAGGTCATCTCCATTGACCCGGCCGTCGCAGTTCGCGTCGCCGGGGGTCGTCGCCGCAACCCTCGCAGCTGGAACGGTGATCAGGGCCACAAGCAGCACGCATATCCGGCCGAGTTGGCGCCCGCACCTTCTCATCTTCGCATCGCTGGCGTACCGCAAGCTATCGAATGCGCAGGAGGGGCGCAATGGAGCGCGCGCGACGCCTCGCGCGCAGCAGCCAGGTTACTAAGTTGGTTGCCTTAGGAACGCCAACGTGATCGACACCGTGCCGCGCCCTGCCGACGCGCGCCGGTAACAGCGTTTAGCCGTGATCTGAGCTAACCCACTGCCGGGGATCGGTACTCGAACGCGGCTCGCGTCATCCCGGACAGTTCCACACCGGCATCTGCCAAGACGTGGCGTAGTTGCTCGATGCTAACACCACTGACGACGCGTTGTCGCAGCAGCGCGGCGTGCAGTGTGTGCAAGGTCCAATTGCTTCGGACAACGCCGTACTGCCGGGGATCGGATGTCGCGGCGTGGACGATAGCGTGCCGGATTTCCGGGGTGAGTACGGTTGGGCGCGGCAAGGTGTGCAAACCGAGAATCCCGAACCGACGGAACCGTCTGAGCCAGCGGCGAACAGTGCCCCGCCCCACATGCAGGGCGGCGGCGATTTCCATTTCGTTCAGCCCGCGGCTACTCGCCAAAACAATCTGAGCGCGCAGGCTCCGGTCCCGGCGTGGTCCTTGCGCGAGGCTTTCGAGCGCCCGCTTCATCTCATGACTGAGCAGGCCGACTGGCCGGCCCGCGCGCCGCCAGTACGCGGCTGGCAGCGGCAATCCTCGCAACAGTTGGCGCAAACCTTCGACGCTAATCGCCTGCACCACGCCGCGACGGTAGAGATGAGTGCGCAGTCGGCGAAGGGACCAGTAGGCATAGGATTCGTTGGCGCTGGCCGGAGAGTGCATCGCTACCCGTGCGATTTCATCGCGCACCGCTTCCGAAAAAGCGACGTTTTTTGGTTTGCCGACGCCGGCGTGGAGCAAGCCGTGCAGGCCGTTGCCCTCGAAGCGGCGTACGCAATTGCGCACCGTATTGGGGTGTACTCCTACCGCAGCGGCAATGGCGGGAATCGACATGCCGCGCGCACGGCCCAGCACGATCCGTGCGTGGCGTGCTACGTTTGGCGGTGCCTCACCTGCAAGCCATTCCAACTCCGATTCCAAGGCTGGCGTAAGCCACACTTGACGCGTCATGAGGCCTCAAGTCCTAGCGGACCACCCATCTACGCTTCCCTCCCTCCGAGGCGCTTCCTCCCCCGGCAGTCTCGTGCCGCAAAGAGGACGCCGCAGAACCGTCACGTTCTGCAAAAACTCTAATGCTTCCCAGCAGCTGCGCACCAGACACACCACCGTCGACTTCCACCCAAATTGAGAAGCAATGATACTGGTTCAAGACGCCGGCCGCAACATCGCCGGCCACTCATCGGGAGTGGTCTGAAGATAATGCCCGGTGACCCTTGCCGTGAACCGTCGGATTCCGTATAGGTGGCTTTTGGCCATGTCATGCTGGACCTTATAGAGAAATCGATACCAATGCTCTTTTGGTTCACGTGAACCGATGCTATAAGATCGGCTGTCGGAAAGGAGGTGATGGCAGATGAAAAGACTGATGACTTTGGTACTTGCCGCACTGTTGTCCCTCGGCGTAGCTTCTGTGAGCTTGGCTCAGGAAGGCCAACCCGCAGGCGGCCAGCCCGCTGCTACCGGCGCGGCACAAGGCAAAGCTGCGAAGAAGCAGAAGAAGAAACATCAGAAGAAATCGGGCAAAAAGAGCAAGAAGAAACAGGCCCCAGCAGCCGCGGAAGAAGCGAAATGAGGTAGGGTCACGCTTGCCGGAGGGGACAGTCCACTCTCTGCCCCTCCGGTCGCCTACCAAGCCGCTTCTTCAAACCGGCCCTTCGAACTAAACCCAACCACCAGCCCGGCGACGGGCACCACGATGGCCTCTGACGCAATCGAGCAACAATGTGTTTCCCTTGCGCTGGCCCTCCAAGCCGTCTACTGAGTACAGCGTGCTTCGCAGCTTAGTGTCGGCGCGCCCGTCGCGGCGATTTGCGTTCTTCGTAGCTCTAGTGGCCGCGACCGGCGCGATTGCCCTCGTGCGTACCCACACCGACCTTCCCTTGACCCCGAACACGGTGCGGGATGCGATTCGCAGCTGGGGACCCGTGGCGCCGCTGATCTTCACGGGCGCGTTTGTCCTGCGGCCCTTCATCTTCTTCCCTTCAACCTTGCTCTTTCTGGCAGGCGGCTTGGCCTTCGGCGTCGCCTGGGGCACCTTCTATGCCGCAGCCGGCGCAACGATCGGCGCCATGATCGGCTTCACCATCGCCCGCATTCTCGGCCGTGACTTCGTGCAAGAGCAATTCGGCGACCGCTTGCCCGATCTACAGCAAACGGGTTGGGGCGCCGGCTTGGTGGCGCTATTGAACCTCATTCCCATCGTGCCGATGACCGCCATCAACTACGGCGCCGGTCTCTCGGGCATGGAGTTGCTGCCGTTCACCGTCGCCACGGCTACGGGGCTCAGCCCGCGCGCGTTCGCCTACAGCTTTTTCGGCCACTCGCTGCTCGACATCAGATCGAACGAATTCCTTCTCGCGGCCGGTCTGCTGTTGGCCCTGCTGGTCATCCCATTGATCGTGCAGCGTCGGGTGGCCAGACGCGCCAACCGGCAAACTGTACCGCGCAACGCGTAACGTCCCACCAAGCTTGCGACTGCTTCACATGTAGTAGCCGCCGTTGGGCGAGATCACTTGGCCCACGGTATAACTCGAATCGTCGCCGGCGAGGTACAATGCCACCGCCGCCACTTCCGGCGGGGTGCCGAGCCGGCCGATTGGGGATTGCAGTGCCACCATCCGTTTCATCGTCTCGTCCATCACGTCGAGGAGCGGCGTGTCGATAAATCCAGGGGCAATCGCGTTGACGTAGATTCCCCGGCCGATCACCTCGCGGGCCACGGCCTTGGTGAAGCCGATGATCCCCGCCTTGGCGGCCGAGTAGTCGGGCGAGGTCGCCAATCCGGCGGTGCCGGCTACTGAGGCCATGTTGATGATCTTCCCCGCACCTTTCGGCTCCATGATCCTCAGGGCTTCGCGGGTACAGTAGAAAGTGCCGTCCAGGTGAATCGACAGCGTCCGCCGCCATTGCGAGTCAAGCATCGTTCGAGTGGCACCCACCGAAATCGTGGGGCGCGCGCCGCTCAACACGTCACCCAGCACCCGTCCGAAATTGCTTTTCACTTCATCGCTCACCAGCGCGATGCCGGCGTTGTTCACCAGAATGTCGACGGTGGCCCATGCCTCGATCAGCTGTTCGAAGATGGCACGCACCTCGACACTGTCGGAAACATCCGCGATCAACGTCATCGCTTCTCCACCGGCCGCCCGGATCTCTTGCGCGACGCCCTCGGCGCTGTCGCGACGGACGTCGTTGATCGCAACTTTGGCACCCTCCCGCGCAAACGTCAGCGCAATCTCACGCCCCAGTCCCGATCCGGCTCCTGTAACCAGCGCTACCCGCCCTGCCAATCTCATGGCTGTCTCTCCCTTCGATGGTGTACAGACCCTGCCTCTAATCGACCGCGTGAAAGTAGAAGAGCGACCGCCGTTTGTCCACGTGTCGGTCACCGTTATGCGGGAGGCGAAGAGCAGCCCGAAACTACCCAAACTGGACTAAGGCGAAGTACTCCCTGTGCCTATTCGTTGACGATACGGTAGACAATTGTGCACCGAGACCGCCGCCGAGCACGGGCCGCGTGCTCTCCCGTTCCATGGCGGCATGGCACCAGGTTTGCTGTATGCACCAACTTGAGGAGACCGACTATGGCGCGTGCACCACGGTTCATGACGGAAAACATCCGTTCACAAAGACTCGAATCTGAGGAAATGCTACTCCTGGCAGTGCTCGAACAAGCGATTGCCGATCTCGACGATCCGTGCTCAGCCGTGCGCGCCGAGGCTTCGGCGTATGTGTTCTCCTACGACAGCGACTACAGCATCTTCAGCTTCGACTCGGTCTGCTCATACTTCAAGCTCTCCACCAGCGCTGTTCGCCAGGCGTTGCGGGCACGGACCCAGGAAACGCGCGCAACTCCGGCATTCGAAACGGCGGCTTGAGCAGCCACCGTGCAAGAAACGGGGACTGATTCCCCGCCATCCCCACAACGAACGCGGTAGTTTCCCCCCCCCCGCCCGGACGACCGGGTTGGCGCGGCGCCGATGCCGCTGCGACGGCCCCGAACATCTCGGGATTGTACAAATCGAACGAGGATGATACGCGGGCGAAGCTTGAGATGACGAGGTCAAGTCACATGGATCTGTCTTACACCGCTGAGCAAGAAGCGTTTCGCCGTCAGGTGCGCAAGTGGATCAAGGCAAACCTCCCGGCGCGTGAAAAAGACACCCAACCGCTCGAGTCGGCCGACCCCAAGCGGATCCAGCGTTACAAGGCGTGGCAGCGAAAACTCTATGACGCTGGTTACGTCGCCATGGGCTGGCCGAAGGAATACGGCGGCCAGGCCGCCGATGTCGTGCGTCAGACCATCGTCAACGAAGAGCTCGTACTCGCGCGAGCGCCCGGTCTGATCGGCATGATGGGCATCCTGATGGTAGGGCCGACGCTGATCCAGTTCGGTACGGAGGAACAACGCCAGCGCCATCTGCGAAAGATTCTCACCGCCGAAGACATCTGGTGCCAGGGATATTCAGAGCCCGGATCAGGGTCGGATCTCGCCTCGCTGAAAACACGCGCCGAGGTGGTCGGCGACGAATTCATCGTCAACGGACAGAAGGTGTGGACCACGAACGCGCAGTTCGCCGACTGGATGTTCTGCCTGGTCCGTACCGATCCCGAAGCATCCAAGCACCGGGGCATTTCGTATTTGCTGATCAACATGAAGACGCCGGGCATCACTGTGCAGCCGTTGATCCAGATGACCGGCGAGCGCGGCTTCAACGAGGTGTTTTTCGAAGACGTGCGCGTACCACGCGACCATCTCGTCGGTGAACTGAATCAAGGCTGGCTGGTGGCCAACGCGACGTTGCAGCACGAACGCAACATGCTCGGCTCGACCGTCCGCACGCAACAGATGTTGAACGGTGTGCTGCGCCTGGCGCGGCAGCGTCTGCGTTACGGCCGGCCGGCCGCCGAGGACCCGGTCATACGGCAGCGCCTTGCTGACCTGATGATTCGCGTCGAAGCCATGAAGTATCATGCCTACCGACAGTTGACCGACAGCATCAAGAAGCGGCCACCGGGCATCGGCGCGTCCGTGAACAAACTCGTGTCGACCGAGTTGAACCATGACATCGCCGCTATGGCACTCGATCTCATGGGCACGTACGGGTTCCTGGGCCGCACCTCGCGCCGTGTCATCGATCGTGGCGTGTGGCCGATCGAATTCATGTACACCCTGGGCCTGATCATTGGTGGCGGCACCTCACAGATTCAAAAGAACATCATCAGTGAGCGTGGCCTGGGCATGCCGAGGCACTAGGAGAAGCAGTCAGCCATCCGTGGCCAGCGTTCAGCTCGTTCGTCGGGTTGAGCGTGCTGACGGCTGACGGCTGAAGGCTGAGGGCTAAGAGAATGGACTTCGGACTTTCAGAAGAGCAGGAATTGCTGCAGCAGAGCGCCCGGGATTTCTTGGCGCGTGAGTGTCCGACGGGATCCGTTCGCGACGTGATGCGCGACGGCGATGGCTTTCCGCGTGCCTTGTACGACAAGGTGGCGGGCATGGGCTGGACGGGCCTGATTGTGCCGGAAGCACTCGGTGGTCTCGGCTTGAGCATGCTCGACTTGGCGGTGCTTGCCGAGGAGATGGGGCGCGCCGCACTGCCTGGACCATTTTTCTCGTCGTCCGTGTTGGCAGCCATGAGCCTGATCGCCAGCAACGCGAGCCGCCACAAGACGGAGTGGTTACCGCGCCTCGCGCGTGGCGACGCGGTCGGCACGCTCGCATTTCTTGAAGAGAGCGATCGGCTGGACGCAGGGGGAATCACCACCCGCTGCGCCAAGAGGCGCAACGGCTACCGTCTCACTGGCACCAAACTCTTCGTCACGGACGCCCACGTCGCCGATTTCATCGTGGCGGCGTTCCGCAGCCGTGGCACCGGCGAGCCGGGAGTGACATTGTTTGTGATTCCACGCGACATACCGGGGATATCGATCAGCCCCTTATTGAACGTCGATCAAACGCGGCGGCCATGCGAGGTGGTATTTCGCAACGTCGATCTGCCCTCGAGCGCCCGGCTAACGGATGACGGTGCGGGATGGAAGGTGTTGAATCGGGTAATGGATGCCGCTTGCGTGGTGCTCGCCGCCGACAGCCTCGGGGGCGCGCAGCGCGCGCTAGAGATGAGCGTGGAGTATTCCAAGGTGCGCCAGCAGTTCGGTCGGCCGATCGGTTCTTTTCAATCCTTGAAGCACATGGCGGCCGAGATGGTGAGCGACATCGAGCCGGCGCGATCGCTGGTGTGGTACGCGGCCTATGCCTTCGACCACGAACGACGTCATGCCTCGTGGGCCGCGTCGATGGCGAAGGCACGCCTCAGTGACGTCTATGCCCGTACAACGAACCGCGCCGTCCAGATGCACGGGGGCATCGGCTTCACTTGGGAACACGACCTGCACTTCTGGTTCAAGCGTGCCAAGTGGAACGAGACGGCCTTCGGTGACGCGACCTTCCACCGCGAGCGGCTCGCGCAACTCGCGGGATTGTGAGGACGGGCTTCAGGCCCTTCCTCGAAACGCAGTCACTCAGTTTCGGGCATGAATAACAATTCAGGTTCGGTTCAGGCTCGGTTTATCGCACGCATGGTAGTCTGGGCCCGTCGCAGCGAAGTTTCTGCGCCGGCTTTGACACCTGATGCAGTCGAAACGTCGAAACCCGAGAGTGGCAATCCGTCAGACGGCACGGCTGCTCCGTAGTCCGTCCCTCCTGCTCTTAGGTGGAGTCGTATCCGCATTTGGCCTGCTGTTTTGCCCGCGAGCGCCGGCTGAGGCTCTCAGCGTCGAGGATTGTGTCCGCCTCGCCCTGGCGCGTTCTCCCGCGATACACGCGGCCGGATTCGACATCGATGCCGCGGCCGCGCGGGTGAACGCGGCGCGCGCGGCGTATGCGCCGCGCCTGCTGGCAGAAGGCGAGTACGGTCACTCTGAGGGCTTCGATGACGTCGTCACCAATGGAGGCAGTACGGCCGTGCTGCTGACGCTCCAAGCGACGCTGCTCGACGGCGGCCTGCGTGACGCGCAGTTTGCGGCAGCGCGGGCACGGCTGCAATCGGCGAACGCGATCGAGCAGCAGCGGCGCGCCGACGTTGCCCTGGCCGTGCGGTCCGCGTATTTCGCCGCCCTCGCCGCCCGCGCCGAAACCGGGATTCACCGCGGCAACGCCCGTATGCTGCGCGACTACGTAGCGCTATTGCAGCGGCAGGAAGACCTCGGCCTGGCGTTTCATACCGATGTGCTCCGCGCACAACTCGCCGTGGAAACGGCGCGGAGCGCACGACGCGCCAGTGCCGCGCAACTTGCCACCGCCCGGAGTCAGTTGAGCGCGCTCTCCGGCATCGAAGTAACCGTCGAGTCCCTCATTGAGCCTACGGCCATGCCGCTGGCTGAAGCGACCGGCGCGATGATCGACGCGAGCCCGGTGATGGTCGATGCCTCGGCCACGGTCGAGGCTGCTCGACGGGAGAGCGACGCCGTGCGCAGTGAGCGGCACGCACACATGACGCTCACCGCCAGTGGTGGAGCCCTAGGGGTGCGGCCGGCACCGACGTTCCGCGACAATGGCGGCGGGCAATTCCTGCTTGGCTTCACCGTGCCCTTATATGATGGCGGTGGCACCGCCGCCCGTGTTGCCGCCGCCGCCGCTGCTGCCAAAAACGCGGAGGCCAATCTCAAGCAGTCACGGCAGGAAATCACGGTTGCGCTGGCGCGCGCCGCTGCCGAGGCGCGTCGCGCGCAGGGCGATGTGGTTGCGTGGCGGCGCACCATTCCCAAAGCCGAGGACAATTTTCAGCTCCTGCGCGCGCGTTACTTCGGCGGCGGCAATGTACGGCTGCTGGAAGTGCTTGACGCCCTGACTCAGTACGTCGATGCTCGGCTCAACGTGCCGCGAGCGTTTTTCGCCTATCGCGTCGCGATCGCAACGCGGGAGCAGATCCTCGGAGCGGTGCCGCAATGAAGATGTTCACCACCGTCGCAGGTTGTCTCGGAGTTCTTTTGAGCTTCGCGGCCGCGAGTTGTCATCCAGCCACGGAACAGCCCGAAACAGAGCAAGTTGCGCCGGTCCGTGTCCAGGTTGCTCCGGTGCGCCGAGGCGAGTTCACCGACGTCCTGACTGTGACCGGCGAGACGGCAGCCCTCTCGGTGCTGCGCTTGGCCTCGCCCGTGGCTGGACGGGTGACCCTGCTGACGGTGCGCCCCGGCGATCAGTTGCCCGCGGGCGAGGTGGCCGCGCGTGTCATCCCGCTCGAGAACGAAGCAGCCGTACATGGCTTTGCGTTGCTCGAAGGCGCCGGCGCATTCAGCCTGCGGGAGCAAGAGGCGGCCCGCAGGTTGGGCAAGGCTCTCAGCGTTCGGGACATTCCGTTGCGCGCATCGTTTCCAGCAGTGGTGGCTGAGCGCCTGCGCAATCCCGGTGAACACGTGGCGCAGAACGACGTCTTGCTGGAGCTCTTCGATCCGCGTTCCTTGTACGTCATGGCGCAGGTGCCGATTGATGCGGCCGCTCGGGTCACCACGGGTTTGCCGGTTCAGGTCCGCAGCGGCGGCAGCACGACCGCTGGGCAGATCGCCGCCCTCGTGACCTCGTTAACACCGCAGACGCTTACCGTACCTGTGCGGATCTCTCTGGCGACACCATTGCGACCGCCGCTCCTGCACGCCGCAGTCGAATGCCGGATCACCGTGGCACGTCACCCCGACGCCTTGATCATTCCGCGGTCGGCACTGGTTTCTTCCATTGCAGCCGATACCGGCACGGTCATGGTCGCGATCAACGGCCTGACGCGGCAGCGCACGGTTCAGCTAGGTTTGCGGACAGCGACAGAGGTCGAAGTCACCGAGGGCCTCTCCACCGGCGATCTGATCCTCACGCAAGGGCAGTACGCCTTACCGGTCGGCACCCGCATCGAGGCTACCGTGACCGACGGAGATCCCGAACCATCCCCCCCGACCGCAGATGACGCTGGGCCACCTCATCACTCGTAATCGCACGGCGATCTTGGGGATCACCGCGATGCTGATAGCGGCCGGTCTGGCGGCCACCTGGACCATGCCGGTGTCCATCTTTCCGGAGGTCGCCTTCCATCGTATCACCGTCATTGCCCGCGTCGGGAACCTGCCGGCGGAGCAGACGCTTACCGCAGTTACGCAACCGACCGAGAACGCCCTGGCCGGCATTCTCGGCCTCCAAACCATCCGTTCGATGACCACGCGCGGCGGCGTGCAACTGGATCTCTTGTTCGACTGGAATGCGGACATGCAACGCTCCCTGCAACTGGTGCAAACAGCGATGGAGCAAGCGATCGGCGGGTTGCCGGCTGGTACGGAATTCGAGGCCCGCCTCCTCGACACATCCGCCTTCCCGATCGTCGGCATCGCCGTGACCTCGCAGCAGCGCAGCCTGGCGCAGCTCTCGGATTTCGTCATCTACGAAGCCGCACCGCAAATGCGTACCATCCCCGGCGTGTACCGGGTCGAGTTGAGCGGCGCCAAGATTCGCGAATATGCCCTGACGGTGGACCCGGTGGCGCTGACGGAGCACCACCTCGATCTCGCGGCGGTTGAAACCGCTGTCCGCAACGCCAACATTATCGCTGCCAGCGGTCAGGTGCATGACGGCTATCAGCTCACCCTCACCGTCGTGCGCGGCCAGGGAATCGCGCCAAGCTCTCTGTTGAGTGTCGTGGTCGCCGAGGACCACGGCATCCCGGTCACTCTCGGTAACATTGCCCGCATTGATGCGAGCGTGCGCGAGGACTTTACCCGCGTGGCCGCAAACAGCGAAACGGCGGTCTTGATCGGCGTATCGCGGCAACCGAACGGCAACGCCGTCACCATCTCGGCCGGCGTGCGGGAACGCATGGCCGCGCTGGCTCGTACGCATCCCGAATATCACTTCTCCGCCTTCTACGATCAGGCCGATCTGGTCCACGACGCCGTCGGCAGCGTGCGCGACAGCATCGCCATCGGCTTGCTCTTGGCGGTCGCCACCATCTTCCTGTTCATCGCCGACCTGCGCACCACGCTCGTTGCCGCCGCGGTGATCCCGGCGACGGTGTTGATCAGCTGCATCGTCCTGCGCGGGTTCGGTATGAGCTTCAACCTGATGACTCTCGGCGGCATCGCTGCCTGCATCGGTCTCATCTTAGACGACGCCATCGTGGTTGTGGAGAATCTGCATCGGCATCGCACTCTGGGAGAAACGGGTGAAGCCGGGATAGTGACGTCGATCGGCGAAATCGGCTATGCGCTCCTCGGCTCGACCCTGACACCGGTGGTCGTGTTGATCCCGCTGGGTTTACTCACCGGCGTGCCCGGAGCCTTCTTCCGTCCGCTAGCAGTAACCATGTCGGTCGCGCTGCTAGCCTCGCTGGTGCTTGCGCTGAGCTTCACACCCGCGTTGGCGACCGCGCTGGAGCCTGCCAGCCCGCATCACGCCGGTCAGGGGCTCGGCGATCGGATGGTGGCACGGTTGACTCGGTTGTACACCCACAGCTTGCGGTGGGTACTGGAGCACGCGTGGATAGCGCTGGTTACGGGAGTCGGATTGCTGCTGGTCGCGTGGCTGGCGTACGGGCACGTCGAGACCGGTTTCGTGCCGGAGATGGACGAGGGCGCATTCGTCCTCGATTATTGGGCGCCTGCGGGCACGGCGTTGGAAGAAACCGTCAGCATGCTCGAAAAGGTCGATGACATCCTCAAACAGACTCCGGAAGTGCTGTCCTTCTCCCGCCGGACGGGCGCGGAGTTGGGCTTCATGCTGACAGAGACCAACCGCGGCGACTACAGCATCCGGCTGCAGCGCGGGCGGCGGCGCGAGATCGAACAGATCATGGACGACATCCGGGACCAGGTGCACTCGCGCGCACCCGGATTGCGGGTCGACTTCGTGCAGATACTGCAGGACATGATCGGAGACTTGAGCGGCAACCCGACTCCTGTGGAGATCAAGCTTCTCGGCAGCGACCAGAGTGCGTTGCAGACGGCGGCGCGGTCTGCCAACGCCCTCCTTGCGCCGATTCCGGGAGTCGTCGACAGCTTCGACGGCATCACCGCAGTCGGTCCGACCTATCGGGTCGACGTAGACGAGCGGCGCGCCAGTCTGATCGGGCTCAACGCCGCCGCGATACAACACTGGCTGGAAACGGCGATCACCGGAACGATCGTTGGGCGAGTGCTCGAAGGCGACCGTGCCATCCCGCTGCGCCTGCGCTACCCCGATGGCTTTCGCCAGCGCCTGGATGGGATCGACAACCTTACCCTGATCGCATCGCGGGGGGAATTGGCACCTCTCAGCTCCCTGGCTCACCTAGAAGCAGGACCGGTGGCAGTGCAGCATACTCGGGAGAACCAGCGTCAACTCGTACGCGTGACGGCGCGACTGAGCGGGCGCGATCTCGGTTCGGTGACCCGCGACGTCCAGAGCGTACTCGGCCGGAAGCTGTCGCTTCCCGCCGGCGTCGCGCTCGAGTATGGCGGGCTGTACGCAAGTCAGCAGCAGGCCTTCGCGGAGTTGCTGTTGGTGTTCTTTGCTTCCGTCGCCTGCCTGGCCGCGCTACTATTGCTAGAATTTGGATCGGTCGCAGCGGTCGTGGCCATCGTGAGCGGCAGCAGCTTGGCGCTCTCCGGCAGCCTGGCGGCGCTGTGGATGACCAGGACGGCGCTCAATGTCTCTTCCATCGTTGGCATGATCATGGTCGTGGGAATCGTCGCCAAGAACGGCATCCTGTTGCTCGACTTCGCCGGCCGCGAGTACGCGAACACCGGCGACCTGGAGAGCGCACTGATGCGGGCGGGCATCGTGCGCTTGCGGCCGATTCTCATGACCTCGATGGCGGCGCTCGCCGGCCTGGCGCCGTTGGCCTTCGGGTGGGGAGCCGGTGGCCAGATGCAGCGACCGCTCGCAATCGCCATTCTCGGCGGCGTGTCGCTGTCGATGTTGTTCTCGCTGATCGGCGTACCGCTGCTGTATTTCTTGCTCGCCCGGCCGGCGCGCCCGGGATCGGAGCCTCGCCATGCGTCTTTTGGTGGTTGAGGACGAGCAGACGCTCGCCCGGCACCTGCAGCGCGGGCTAGAAGAAGCGGCGTGGACCGTCGACGTCAGCGGATCGGCCGAGGATGCCTGGCGACTGCTCCTCCTCAACCCTTACGACCTGGTAATCCTCGACCTTGGCTTGCCCGGCATGGACGGCGGTGAGTTGCTGCGCGGTGTACGCCAAGCGGGAATGGACATACCGATCCTCATCCTCACTGCGCGTGGTTCGGTCGAAGATCGAGTGGCGGGGCTCAATGCCGGCGCGGACGATTACCTGAGCAAGCCGTTTGCGTTCGCCGAATTGCTCGCACGTATCCACGCACTGATGCGTCGGGGGCACGAGCAGCGCGCCGTCCGGCTACAGGTTGGCGATCTGCAACTCGACCTGTTGGGGCGCCAGGCGCAGCGCGGGACGCGTCACATCGATCTCACGGCCCGTGAGTTCAACGTGCTGGAATACCTCATGCGCCACGCCGGTGAGGTGGTCACCCGCACCATGCTCGCCGAGCACGTGTGGGGCGACCACTACGATTCGCTCTCCAACCTCATCGAGGTCTTCATCAACCGGCTGCGCAAGAAGCTCGAGGTGGACGGCACGCCGCGACTGCTGCACACCGTGCGCGGAGCGGGTTACGTCATCCGCGAGGACGTCTCGTGAAGCGATCCATCCGCGTTCGGTTACTGGTATGGGTGCTGGCGCTGGTGGTACCGTTATCGGCCGCCGCCGGATGGCTGCTGATCCAAGTCTTCGGCAACCGGCTGTTGCATGACTTCGACGTGGCGCTGCAGGAGGAAGCCGAAACGATCACCGAGTTGCTCGCCACCCCGGCGAGCCCGGACGCCATCCGCAGTCTGCTGGCGGAGATCGCCGAAGAGACAGGCCGGGGTGGGGAAAAATACATTGCCGTGACCCGCCAGACGCAACTGATCGCCGAAGCGCCGCGCGGAGCGCAGTCGGTGCTGGAAGCGGCCGGTCCGGAGCTCCGGATCGTGCGCCACGAGTCGCGCGACCAATCCATCACGGTCACCATCGCGGCCTCCGCCGCGGCAGCCATGCATGCCAAGCGGCGACTCACGTCGATCCTTCTCGCCGGTATCCCGGTCACCCTGTTGCTGCTCGCCAGCGGTCTGTGGTGGCTCATCGGCAGGGCACTCCGGCCGCTGCAGCACGCTTCGCAGCAGCTCGGCAACATCGCAGCCGACAACCTCTCCGTCCGTGTGGCGGTCGAAAACCCGGACGACGAGGTGGGACGCATGGTCACCATGCTCAACCGCATGCTCGATCGCCTGCAGCGCGCGGTTTCGGAACTGCAACACTTTACAGCAGATGCGGCCCATGAGCTGCGCACGCCGTTGACCGTGCTGCGCACCGGTCTCGAAGTCGCCTTGACCCGCGAGCGCTCGGCTGCCGAGTATCGGGCGGCGCTCGCCGAGGCGCTCGCTGGCACCGAGCGTTTGCGCCGGCTAGCCGATGACCTGCTCACCCTAGCCCGACTGGAGGCCGCTGGCGCCCCGCGAGCGGTCGGACCGGTAGACCTGGGCGAAATGTTGCGCGAGCTCGCGGACGCGTCGGCCGAGTTTGCCACCCAGGGCCGGCTCGCGGTGACAGTCACCGCGCCACCGGGTCTTTGGGTGCACGGCAACGCTGGAGATCTGTACCGGCTGTTCAACAACTTGATCGAGAACGCCATCCGCCACGGCAACACCGGCAACGGTGGAGAGATCGTGCTGTCAGCCCAGCGGATTGCTGAGCGCATTGACGTCAGTGTCACGGACCAAGGCCCCGGCATTGCGCCGCACGAGCTGGGTCGCCTGTTCGATCGCTTCTATCGCGGCCATGGAGAGGGAGCCGGCGGCGCCGGTCTTGGCCTCAATCTCGCCCAGGAGATCGCCCGCACCCACGGTGGCGAGATCGCCGTGGCGAACCGCCAGCGGGGCGGCTGCGTGGTGACGGTAACGCTCCCCGCAACGGCAGCACGACCCGGTCGAGGATGAGCTGACACGACCTATGACCCAGTGGCGCCGCGGGGATGCTGTCCGCCTCCGGATGCCTCGGACGGCCATTCCAAGCCGAAGCGCTCTTTGAGTTTCACGATGTCGTCTCTCAGCAACTCCTCAAGAAATCGTCGGTAGCGTTCTGGAATCTGGCTCGCTCCCGTAGGGTTGACCGGGTGGCGCACCTCGCTGCTGATGTAACGCCGGTCACTTTTGACGCCGAGAAAGGACATGCTTTCGAGCAGCAGCGCCTCCGGCCTCGAATCGATATCGTCGAACAAACCGATGAAGAGGTGATCCGGCTGCAGGCACGCGGACCAACGGTCGATGTTCTCGGCATACCGGGCGCATTGCCGCTGGTAGGGGTGGGTGAAAAAGCGCTCGAACTCCGCCGCCAACACATCCTCAAACTTGCGGCCCTTGTTGCGCACGAGATCCTTCTTGGCGTGGGACCACGCTCGCTCAATGGGGTCGCGGATCATGAGAATGACCTTGATGTCGGGTTTGAGGGCCGTCACTTCCCGGATCACATCAGGATCGAGTGCGGCGTAGCTGGCGGTTGCCTCCCCCCTAACCTTGGGCCGATAGAGCTCGCGGAACTGCCAGAGGCTCATTGCATTGCGCATCAGCACTCGCCACAGGGGTTCCCGAAAGAACCGCAGATACCATTCCAGCTCAGTTGAGCGGTAGCGTGCGCTGTCGGGCGTTTTCAAGCGGCTGAAGAAGAACAGTTCCTTGGGTTCCGCCAGCATGATCTGCGGGTGATAGCGCAGATTGGCGTGCAACCACGTTGTTCCCGTCCGCTGCGGGCCGGCGATGAAGAAGTCGGGGAAATACTCGAGGCTGAGGTTGGGGTCGGAGACCTTGACGTACCGCAACGTCTGCCGAATTGAGTCGCGAGCCACGTGGGTCTCCGCCGTAGGTTGACTGCCCATGTCACGATCGTCCCACTTGCCCTCTAGCATCTGCTCGAAATGGCGAGAAGAGCCGGGCCGGTTTCTCCTCCGATATCACCGCGGCCGATCGCCCGCCTTGACGTAACCGCGGGTCAGGCAGATGGTAGGAAGAACACATCAGCAACCAGCTTTCCGCCCCGATCTCGCAAGAGAGCTGAAGGAGTTCATCGTGGCGCAACACACGAACAGACTCATCCGCGAAACCAGCCCGTATCTGCGGCAGCACGCGCACAATCCCGTCGACTGGTACCCGTGGGGCGAGGAAGCACTGGGGCGCGCGCAGTGCGAGAACAAGCCCATTCTCCTCAGCGTCGGCTACTCGGCCTGCCACTGGTGTCACGTGATGGAGCACGAGTCGTTTGAAGATGAAGCGATCGCGCGCCTGATGAACGCGCACTTCATCAACATCAAGGTGGATCGTGAGGAGCGGCCCGACATCGATCATATCTATATGAACGCGGTGCAGTTGCTCACCGGCCGCGGTGGCTGGCCCCTGACCGTGTTCCTCACGCCGGACGGCAAACCATTCTACGGCGGGACCTATTTCCCACGCGAGGATCGGTACGGCATGCCTGGCTTCCGTCGCCTGCTCATGGCCATGGCACAGGCCTATCGCGACAAGCCGGATGACGTGCAGAAGGCGATCGCGCAGTTGATGGCGGCGCTCGAGCGGATCGAGGCGCAGCCGCCTTCCGAACATCCACTCGACGCCGGCCTGGTGGGGAACGCCGCCGCCAACCTGGCGCATTTGTACGACGAAGGCTACGGCGGGCTCGGACACGCGCCGAAGTTCCCCAACACGTCGGCGCTGGAGCTTTTCTTGCGCGCGTACCGCAACAACGGAGAGCAGCGCTACCGCGACATGGTCCTCCACACCCTGCGGCGGATGGCGCAGGGCGGCATCTATGACCAGCTGGGCGGCGGGTTCCATCGCTACTCGGTCGATGAACGCTGGTTGGTTCCACACTTCGAGAAGATGCTCTACGACAACGCGCAACTGGTGCCCTTGTACCTGGCCGCCTATCAGCTCACGAGCGACCGATTCTTTGCCGACATCGCCCGCGACACTCTGCAGTACATCTGCCGTGAAATGCGTCATCCCACCGGCGGTTTCTATTCGACCCAGGACGCGGACAGCGAAAGCATCGAGGGGAAGTTTTTCCTCTGGGACGTCTCCGAGGTGCGCCAGATCCTCGGGGTTGAGCCGGCCGAGATCGCCTGCCGGTACTGGGACATCTCGGAAGCCGGCAACTTCGAGCATCGCAACATCTTGCACGTCACCCTCGAGGAGGAACAGCTCGCGAAGCTGTTCCGGCGTGACGTCGATGAGATCCGAGCGCTCCTCAAAGACAGCCGTGCGCGGCTGTTCGCCGCCCGCGAGCCGCGGGTGAAACCGAACTTGGACGACAAGGTCCTGACCTCTTGGAACGGGTTGATGATCAGCGCCTTCGCCAAGGCGGAAGAAGTGTTCGGCGACGGCCGCTACGGCCAGGTTGCCCTCGAAGCCGTCGGCTTCGTTGAGGCTAATCTGCAGCGCGGCGATCGGCTGCTGAGCACGTACAAAGACGGCGTCGCCAAACTCAATGGCTACCTTGACGACTACGCCTTCTTCGTCGCCGCATTGCTCGATGTCTTCGAGGTGGTCCAGGACCGCCGCTATCTCGAAAAGGCCATCGTCTTGGCCGACTCCATGATCGCGCACTTCTGGGACCCGCAGTCCGCCGGTTTCTTCTTCACGAGTGACGATCATGAAACGTTGATCGTCCGCAGCAAACCCGTTTTTGACGGTTCCATTCCTTCAGGCAACTCTGTGGCCGCGCGGAACCTCCTCCGCCTCTATCACTACACGGAAAAGGCGGGCTACCTCGAACGTGCTGAGGCCTTGTTTCGGCTAAGCGGTGGGCAGATGCGCGAGCAGCCGTTCGGCTTCAGTAATATGCTCTGCGCCGCTGATTTCTACCTGCGGAAGCCACGCGAGATCGTCATCGTCGGAAAGCCGAAGAACCCGGAGACTGAGGCCTTGGTGCAGCGCATTCGTGAAGTGTACGTCCCAAACCGCACGTTGACGCTCGTCGATCCCGCGCACAGCGACTACCTGCCGGTGTTACTCCGGGGTAAAGGCCAGATTGACGGCAAGCCGACGGTGTACGTGTGCCACAGCATGACGTGTTCAGCCCCGGTCACCGCGTGGGCAGAGGTCGAACCACTCTTACACGCCCACTGACGAGCGTGCACATTTCCTCCCTTGTTCGTAGGGGCGCAGCACGTTGCACCCTTCAGGGAAGCGGGGATCCGATGGCGTAGACGCGGCCGTCATCAGCGCCGACGTACACCGTGCCGTCGCTGCCGATGGCGGGTGAGGAACCCACGGCGGCGCCGACATTGAAAGCGGGAACCGGTTGCACGTAAGTGCTGCCGTTATCTTGCACAAAGTAGACATTCCCGTCGTTCGATCCCACAATCACTACCGGAGGTCCCGTCCCGCTGGTCGCCACTGCGGGGGATGAGACAATTGCGCTCCCAGTAGGGAAGAACCAGTCCACATGACCGGTGTGCTTGTCGATGGCATACAGGTTCCCATCGTCGGAACCCAAGTAGAGATGATTCCCAGCCAAAGCCGGCGACGAGCGGATGAGCCCGACAGGTCCAAACGCGAAGCCGGAATCCGGCCGCCCGTCGTTCCCGACCTTGTAGACACGGCCGCCTGCGTCGGCCACGTAGATGGAGATGGGACTGGTTTCGGCATCGACCACCGGAGCAGCCAGAATGGACCCCGAAGCGGAGAACGCCCAACTTATATTCCCGTTCGGTTGCATCGCACGCAGTTGGCTATCCTGTGCACCGAAATAGAGTGTGCCATCGGGGGCCTGCGCCGGCGAGGACTGAACGCCTACGGTCGATAGGACGAAGCGATCGATGCCGTTCGGACACACACCGGCGAGCAATCCGGCCAGCGAGGCGACGTACACCGTGCCCGTGCCGTCGTTCCCGAGGGTAGGTGAGGCCTTGATGAGGCTGCCGATCGAAGCCGGCCAGTTGTCGGCCAATGCACTTCCGGTGGCGGTCAGGCCATAGAGCAGGCCGTCCCCGCCGCCCAGGTATACCGCGTCGCCATTGTCGCGCATCGCCAGCAACGCCGTGCTCTCGATCGGTTCCGTGATGGAAAAATTGAAGGTAGTGTTTTGTGTCCCGTCCGAAGTGTTCAGGGCATACAGCGTGCCGTCTGTGGAGCCGATGTAGATGCGGGATTCGGTGCTGTTAAGGACGGGGGATGCGGCAAACACCCCTTTTGCCGGTCCTGGCGTTCCTGAGGGACAGGGAGACTTGCCGCTGGGCGGGAACACCCATCTGCACTGCATCGGGTTGTTTACGACGTTAGGGTTCAGGACCGCCCCGGTATTTTGGAGATCGTACCTGAACTTCTGCCACGGATGCGGCGTCGGCCCCGGCGAAGCGGGGAAACTCGGGGGATCGTTGAAACTGCACGTCGGGGGTCCGCTACTCGAACAACTCACCCAAACGCCGCAGAGCAGCACCGTTGCCAGCCACCCCGCTTCCCGTGTCATCGGAACCCCACCGCGTAGAGCTTGCCGTCGTCGGCACCGACGTACACTGTGCCGTCTGAAGCGATTGACGGTGAGGATCTGATGGCGGAGCCGGGGGCGAGAGTCACCGGCCATCCGTCCGGCTCAGCCCCGGTGACGGTATTCACGGCGTGTAGCCGGCCATCCGTCGTCCCGAACACCAGAAGCCCCTCTGCGGACAACGCCGGCGAGGACAGCACTGGAGTGGGAATCGGAGTTTGTGGTGTCGGTAGAACCGTCGGCGTGGGCACGGCCGGATCCAGACCCACTACGACGCCCGAACTGGTAACGCCGTAAAGGAATGCAAGCGGGGGTGGGGTCGGGGTTGTACCAGTCGCCGGTGTCGGAGTCGGGGTGGTTGCAGCGCCGGGGCCCGAGGCCAGTGAGGCGGCAAAACTTTCCCCGGATGCCACGCTCCCAAGCGGGTACCCATCCTGAGTGACCCGGAAGATGCCATCCTGCGTGGCAACAAAAACAGAACTGGTGGTGATCAGCGGTGACGTTGCGAACGGCAGGTTCGGCGTCAGGTTCGACATCGCGTCGATCCGTTGCGTCCACTGCAAGGTTCCATCGCCCGTCAAGGCGTAGAGGGTGCCGTCATCGGTGGTAAAGTACCACGTCCCACCCAAACCGAGCGCTGGCGACGAGGTGATCGGCGCAATATCCGGATCCCCAGGCTGAGGGTATTCCCATTTTTCCGATGCGTTGCTGTTGAGGGCGTAGAACTTCCCGACCGGCGTTGGCGTCACACCCGGCGTTGCCTCGAAAATACGCGCCCCGATAAAAACCCCGTTCACAGTGGAAAAAGCGCCGGGGACGTTCGAGAGTTGCGCATCCTCGGTAAAGCTGGGTGACGACAGGAACTCTGCCGTCGCGCCAATCGGAAGTTTCGGCTGAAAGTAGCCGCAAGACGACGGTTGCGTGCCGCCGTTGTCCAGGAAGACGAAAACCGTCCCGTTGCGCGAACCGATGAAGATGATGGTCTCGCCGTTCGTTGCTCCTGCAGTTGCAGGGAGCGTAGACACCGCCGGGGACGAAACCAGAGGGCCAAGTTCCTGATCATGCGGGCAGAGCAGTGGGCCGGGTGTGCTTGACGGGCTGGGCGTGCTTGAGCACCTGCAGGTAGTCTCTCGCCACCTGAAGCCGAGGCTCCCGTCGGCGTTCCGGGTCACAGCCGCTAAGGTACCTCCTTCTGAGCCGACGTACACCGTGCCGTCGAGCGCAATCGCCGGCGAGGAAGAAACGGGCGCGGGTGTTGCCGGGGGTGTGGGGTCAATCAGCACCGACCACACCTGAAGGGTCGTCCCCGGAGTGGGGCTGGCAACCACCCCGTCCCCCTGCCCGCTATTGCTGAAGTCATGGCGGAACTTCTCCCAGGCGGCAATCGGAGACACGGTCGACCCGCCCCCACCGCTACACGCGCAGACGATGGTGGAGAAAATCGCAACAAACAGTATGCGGGAGAAGTGCATTGAGTCTGGGACTTGTCACAGAGCCTTGGAAAACTCAATCCTGAGCCGGACAACGCGCAATCATGCGGGCAAGATATGAAGGTCCGCACGATGTCTGGAACAGCCCTTCCTCGTACACCAGGATGTCGCAATCCGAGAAGGCGGCTCGCAGCTCGCCGCGTTGCAAAAGGTACGCGGGATTCCGGTGTTCGCTGATCGATTGCTGATCGATGAGGAAGGTTTCGAACAAGATGATTCCATCGGGTTTGATGGCGCGTCGAAACGGGATGAACAGCGAGCGTTGCAGGTAGCGGATATTGATGATGGCGTCGTAGCGCCGCCGCGGCAACGCGAATGCCTCCAAGTCCACCTGCGCCGTGAGGAGCGTGAGCCCCTCGGCCACTGCGGTTTCGCGGGCGAGGCGCAGACCGGTCAGGGAGATGTCGAACGCCTCGACAATGACACCGCGGCGTGCCAGGAACAACGCGTTGCGACCGGCCCCCGCAGCAACGTCCAACACGCGGCCGGAAATCAGGCCCGAATGCGCAACCAGGAAGTCTGAGGGAGCTTCGGTCGCACAGCGGCGGCCGCTGCGGTAGCGGTCCTCCCAACGATCACGGTCTTCGAGCGCCACGGTGTACCTACCCCCGTCACTGCAGAGCGGCGCGGGCCAGCACGAGGACATCGACCTGCGCCGCGCCGGCACGCATGAGTTCCTGACTGCATTCGTCGACGGTCGCGCCGGTAGTGTAAACATCATCGACCAACAGAATGCGCTGCCCGCGGACGCCGTCGGCACGCGTGACCCGAAACGCGTGCCTGACGTTGCGCCGCCGCTCCACCTCATTCAAATCGACCTGCGGGCGCGTCGGGCGGATGCGCTCCAGCGACAACGGATCTAACGGAACGCCGGCCTGGCGGGCAAGTGCCTGCGCCAGAAACTGCGCTTGATTGAATCCGCGCCAACGCAAGCGCGCCAGGTGCAGAGGCACGGGCATGAGGACGGTGTAGGCGCCGACCGGAAGCGGACAGCGCTCGACCAGCAATCGGCCGAGCGGCCGTGCCAGACTCACCTCGCGCCCGTACTTGTACCGCTGCAAAACCGATTTCAGCGGGTGCTCGACACGATCAGCGGCATCGTAGATGGCGCAGGCGCGGGCGCGCCCGAAGCCGGGGGCGTGCGTGAGACAGCGACTGCAGCGGTGGTCCACATCGGCCGCGGCACCGAACGGCGTCCCGCAGACGAGGCAGAGCGGCGGCCGGGGTCTACGGATCTCCACCCGGCAACGCGAGCAGAATCGCGGCCGCTCCGTGTCGCGCCCGCAGCCGTAACAGGCGGCGGGATACAACAAGTTGAGGGCCTGGTCCCAGAGGTGGCGCACGCACGACATGCTATGCGGGTATATCCACGGACGCAACTTCCGTCCGGACACTTTCGTCCGGCCCCACCGCCGGCTAAGTTGAAATGGTGTGTTGTTGCTACTGTCATGAACCGGCTGGCTGGTGGCGCCGGCAGTGTGTCGCGTGCCGACGGCTGCAACAGGAGTTCCTGAGCCATCGCGGCGCGGATATGGCCACGCTGATCGAGCGGCTGTTGGCTACCGGCGCGTCGCACCGCAAGGTGGAGCAGTTTCTCGATGCTGACCCGGATGGAAACGGATCGGTCCGCGATCAGATTGCCGCTGACATGACCAACCAACTGCTCGAAGCGTTCGGCCAGCGCACGCGCCAGAGCCCGGCGGAGGTCAAGCGCCTTCGTGAACGCGGTACCTGGAGAAATTTCGACCGCCGTCCGCCCGAGTAGCTCTTTACTGCTTCACGGACGCATATTATAGGGAATTCGTCGATTCGTATGAAACGTTTTGTGATCGGCTTCCTCGTCGGTGTGGGGCTCATGTATGTGTACCTGCATCACGGCGACTCAGCGCAGACGGAAGTTCGCCGGTGGTTCGAAGGCTCGGCCTCGAAGTATCGCGACGATAAAGTCCATGACGCTGCACGGGACGCCCTCGGAGAAAACGGGCGACGGTAATAATGGGAAAAGCGCTCGATGACATCTGCGTCGTCGATCTGACCCGTGTGATTGCCGGGCCTTTCGCCACCACGCTGCTGGCCGATATGGGGGCCACGGTCATCAAGATCGAGTTGCCCGGGCGGGGTGACGATGCTCGGTACGGCTACCCCTCGGTGGAGGGTGTACCCATCGCCTTCCTGGCGCTCAATCGGAACAAGAAGGGGATCACGCTCGATATTCGCAAACCGCAAGGGGCAGAGCTGTTCCGCAAATTAGTGCGGCACGCCGACGTCGTGGTGGAGAATTTTGCCGCCGGGACGATGGCGAAGTGGGGGTTTGCATACCCGGCGCTGTCGGCCATCAACTCACGCCTCATCTACGCCGCCTTGTCCGGATTTGGCCAGCAAGGTCCCTACGCCCAGCGCACGTCGTACGACATCATTGCGCAAGCCATGGGTGGGTTGATGGCCATGACCGGGTTTGCCGACGGCCCACCGCTCCGGGGCGGCGGGTCGCTCGGCGACTTCATCGGCGGCGTGTTCACCGCCACCGCCATCTTGTGCGCTCTCCACTACCGGAATCGCACCGGCGTGGGCCAGATGGTAGACGTCTCGAACATGGACGCAGTATTCAGCATGTTGGACAACTGGCCCACGGTTTATGGTGTGACGAAGCAGTTGCCGCAGCGCCTCGGCAATCGGCACCCGTTCACCGCACCGTATGACTGCTTTCGCGCCAAGGATGGGTACGTCGTCATCGGCGTCGGCAACAACCAGCTGTTCCGCACCTTGGTGGCGGCGATGGGGATGCCCGATCTCGGCCGCGACCCGCGTTTCAAGTCGAACGCCGCCCGTCTCGAGCGTCATGATGAAGTGAATCGGCTGGTCGGGGATTGGGTCAAAGACCGCACCGTTGCCGAAATCATGCAAACCCTCGGCCCTGACGGTGCCAACATACCGTGCGCGCCGGTCATGACGATCGATCGGTTGCTCTCCGATCCGCACCTCCGGGCCCGTGAGATGGTCATCGATCTGCCGCACGAGAAGCTGGGCGCGATCCCGGTACCCGGTGTCCCGTTCAAGTTGTCGGCGTCGCCGGGCAAGGTGGAGCGTCTCGGCCCCGAACTGGGCGAGCACAACGCCGAGATCTATGGGGACTTGCTCGGACTCTCCGTGCATGAGATCAATCAGCTACAAGCTGAAGGCGTGATTTAGGAGTGAGCATGGAGCTGCCGGTCATACAACGGCTCAAGAAGGAGCTGGCGGATCTGCAATACGAACTCAGTCACAAGCTCCCCAAGGATTTGGAAGAAGCCCGTGCGCACGGGGATCTCAGCGAAAACGCGGAATATGAAGCTGCCAAGAACAGGCAGGAGTTTGTGCGCGCGCGGATTGGTCAAATGCAGAGCCGCATCCGTGATCTGTCACTGTACAACACCCAGTCCATCCCGCACGGCGTGGTGGCATACGGAAGCCGGGTCACGGTTGAAGATCTCGATGAAGGACAGTCGATGGTCTACGAGATCGTCTTCCCGGAAGAAGTGAACCCTGCGGCCGGACAGATCTCTTTGGGGTCTCCTATCGGGCGTGCGCTGCTGAACAAGGCCGTCGGCGATGAAGTCGAAGTGCACACACCCCGCGGCAAGCGCAACTATCAGATCACCGAGCTGATCACCCTGCACCAAAAGAGTTCAACGTAGGGGCGACCGCCGCTAGCCGCTTCTATACCAGCGGTATGCCTTCGCGCAGGCAGGCCGCAGCATCCTCCGGTGCGATGGGGTTGAAGTAGACGCCGGTGGCCCATTCCATCCCGATTTCCCCGCTCAGATGCGGGATGAGCTCCCAGTGCCAGTGGAACCCCTCGCCGTTTTCGCCGTTCAGCGGCCCGCTGTGCAGCGCCAGGCTGAAATGCGGATCGTGCAGTGTGGTGCGCAACCTCGACATCGTTTCCTGGAAAATCGCAGCCAAGGCCGGAAGCGTGCGCTCGCCCATTTCGCCGAAGTCCGCCATGTGACGGCGCGGCAGTAGCCATATCTCGAAGGGGAACCCCGACGCGAAGGGCGAGAACGCGACAAAGTCGTCGTTCGCGGCGATCACGCGCTCCTTGCGAAATTCTTCTTCGCGCAGCGCGTCGCAGAAAACGCAGCGTTCTTTCAGCCGAAAGTATTCGTTGGCGCCGATGAACTCGTCGTCGATGCGGCGGGGCGTGAAGGGCATGGCGACGATGTGCGAATGCTGGTGTGGGTACCGGCTCCACGGCGCGCCGTAGTTCTTCATGATGACGGCGTGGCGGAAGCGCCGGTCATGGCGCAGGTCGTTATAGCGGATGAGGTACGCGTGCAGCAGGCGCTCCATCTGTGCCAGGTCGAAATCCGCCCAGTGAGCGTCGTGATCCGGCGTGTCGGTCACCAGCTCATGCGCCCCGGTGGCACTCATCAGATCGAAGAGCCCGACCCCGCGCCGCTCCAACGGGCTTTCAACCCGCAACAGCGGCTTTTGGTCCGGTGTGATGCGCACCGCCCACCCCTGCGGGTTCTGCGACGTGCGCTCGGTGCGGACAACGTAGATCTCCTGCGAGTTCATGCGTTCGTTGCCCGGACAAAATGGGCAAGGTGTTTCCTGGATCACGGGAGGACGGGCGAGACGGCGCGTGATCAGGTCAGCGCGACGCTCCGGGGCAATGATGACCCAGCGGCGAAGAAGGGGATCCCGACGCAGTTCCGACATGACAGCACAGCCTTCCTAGCTTGCGGTACTTGATGAAAAAACACTATAGCCGTACCTGGCATCAGATTCCAAGGCGGAAACGATGACATCGTTCGACAACCTGGCGGCCATGTTCTTTTCACAGGAGCGGCGTTACGCCGATCGCCCCCGCTATCGCTACAAGCGCGACGGCGTCTGGCAGGAGGTCAGTTGGGCGACGTGTGCCGACCGGGTACGCGCCATGGCCTGCGGGCTGGTGAGCCTCGGCTTGGAACCCGGCGAACGGGTCGCCCTGCTTTCGAAAACACGACCGGAGTGGATAGAGTTCGATCTGGCGGTTCTCGCCAGCGGCGGGGTGACCGTGCCGATCTATCCCTCAAACCTCCCCGACGAATGCGGGTACATCATCTGGGACTCCGGCAGCGCTGTCGTATGCGTCGAAAGCTCCCAGCAGCTGGCAAAGGTGCGTCAGGTACAGCAACACGGATTCGAACTCGATGCCCGTTCGTGCCAGATTGACCTGCGGCAGACTATCACGATTGAGGAGACTGACGATCCAGACGCCATCAGCCTGCGGCAGCTGATGGAACGCGGGCGCTCGGTACCTGCATCCGTGCTGCAGGAACGGATCAACAGAATTGGCCGTGATCAGCTCGCCACCATTGTCTACACCTCCGGCACGACGGGCCCGCCAAAGGGCGTCATGCAAAGCCACGGCAACCACTTGGCTGCGGTGGAAGGCGTTGGACAACTGCGGATGGTCACCCCGGGCGATACGGACTTCTTCTTCTTGCCGCTGGCCCATTCGTTTGCCCGGCTGATCGAGTACCTGGGGTTGTCCGAGGCTATGGTGACGGCGTTCGCCCAGAGCATCGACACCCTGATGGAAGACATTCGCGAGGTGCGACCGCAACTGATTCCGTCGGTACCACGGATTTACGAGAAGATATTTGGTCGCATCCAAGCCGGCCGTCAGGAGAGCCCGGCGCCCAAGCGGCTCCTCTTAGATTGGGCGTTCACTGTCGGCCGGCGACGGAGCGAGCGCCTCCAGTGCGGCGGGAGGTTATCGCCCGTGCTTGCCCTGCAGGCTGCCCTAGCCGATCGCCTCGTATTTTCGAAGATCCAGAGTGTATTGGGCGGCCGCACGAAATTCATGATCTCCGGAGGCGCACCACTTGCGCCGGAAATCGCCAAGTTTTTCCATGCGTCCGGCTTGCTCATCCTCGAGGGATACGGACTCACCGAAACCACTCCGATCCTGACCGTGAACCGACCGGACAAGTTCAAGTTCGGTACCGTCGGACTGCCGCTCCCGGGCGTGACGCTACAGATCGCCGCGGACGGCGAGATCCTGGCCAAAGGTCCCAACATTGCGCTCGGTTACTACAACCGGCCCGACGCTACCCGCGAAGCGTGGGACGAAGAGGGCTGGTTCCATACTGGCGATATCGGAGAAATCGACGTCGAAGGCTTTCTCCGCATCACCGACCGCAAAAAGGATCTGATCAAGACGTCTGGTGGCAAGTACGTCGCCCCGCAGAACGTCGAGAATCTCCTGAAGACCCAACCGCATATCAGCCAAGCCGTGGTGATCGGTGACCGGCAGAAATACTGCGTGACCGTATTGACGCTCGACTTTGACGAGGTACAGGCGTGGGCAGTAAGGGAGCACGTCCACCTTCCTGCAGATCGCAGCCAGTGGGCGGCTAATCCACGGGTTCGGGCGTTGATCGACGCCGAGGTCGGCGACGTCAATCGCCGCTTGGCATCGTACGAATCCATCAAGTATCACCGCATCTTGCCGCAGGACTTCAGCGTTGAAACGGGCGAACTGACCCCGAGTCTGAAGGTGAAGCGGAAGGTCATCGCCGAAAAGTATCGCGATTTGATCGAGGAAATGTACTAGCCGCCCGGCGTGTGCCCTGCTGAGCGCGCCCTCACCTTGCAGCCCTCTGGTGGCTTATGCTAGAAATCCACTAAACTTAGGCCGCTGAGCAAAAGGTGGGCCGCCGCGCCCACTTTTTTATTTGAGGACAAATGAACGAAACAGTCGCTGAGCGGGTCTGGGAAATCGCCGAACCGTTGGTCGCACACGAGGGTCTGGAAATGGTGGACGTTGAGTTCCGTCGAGAGAGCCGGGGTATGGTATTGCGCCTCTATCTCGACCGCGATGGCGGCGTCTCCCTCGACGACCTCACCCGAGTGAGCCGGCAGTTGGGCGATTTGCTGGACGTCCACGGCGCCGTGCCCGGCTCGTATACACTCGAGGTTTCTTCGCCTGGAATCAATCGGCGCCTTCGTCGTCCGGATCATTTTCGGCGCTACCTGGGAAAGAAGGTGCGAGTGCGCACCATCTGCCCTTCGGAGGGCCGCCGCGACTTTGTCGGCATCCTGCACTCGGTTGATACGGACGGGATCGTGCTGGCGGCGGGCGAATTTTCTCACCCGATCCGCTTCGCCGAGATTGCCCGGGCGAACTACGAACCGGAGTCGTAGGCAGCGAAGGAGGTCGTCATGCAGCCCGAATTGAGCCGGGTTATCGAGCAGGTCAGCAAAGAGAAGGGCATTGATCGCTCCATCGTGGTCAGCGCTATTGAGACGGCCATGCTCTCGGCGGCCAAGAGACTCGTCGGACCGAACACGCAACTGGAAGCCAAGTTCAACCCCGAAATCGGCGAAGTGGAACTGTTCAAGATTTTGACGGTGGTCGAGCAGGTCACCGATCCAGAGGCCCAGATCTCTCTCGAGGACGCTCGCGAGAACCTGGACCCGGAAGCCCAGGTGGGCGATGATCTTTTGGAGAAGCTCGATCAGAGCTATGGCCGCATCGCAGCGCAAGCGGCAAAACAGAGTCTCATTCAGCGCCTGCGCGACGCCGAACGCGATATCATTTACAACGAATTCAAGGACCGCAAAGGCGAGCTGACGCATTCAGGCATCGTCCAACGCTTCGAGAGAAAGAACATTATAGTGAACCTCGGGCGCACCGACGCCATCCTGCCGGAGAAGGAGCAGATCCCGCGGGAACGCTACCGTCAGGGCGATCGCATCCGCGCCTACATCCTTGAAGTGGAAATGAGCAGCAAAGGGCCGCAAATCGTGCTGTCGCGGACCCACCCCGGGTTCCTCATCAAATTGTTCGAACAAGAAGTCCCGGAGGTCTACGAAGGCATCGTCGAAATCAAGGGTGCCGCTCGCGAACCCGGTGGTCGCGCCAAGATTGCCGTGGTTTCGAACGATCCGGATGTCGATCCCGTGGGGGCGTGCGTGGGCATGAAGGGGACTCGTGTCCAATCCGTGGTTCAGGAGCTCCGGGGAGAGAAGATCGACATCGTCCATTGGACCCCAGATCCTGCTGAGTTTGTTTGCCGGGCGCTGGCTCCGGCGAAGGTCGCCAAGATCATCATGGATGAGGACGAACACAGCATGGAAGTGATCGTGCCCGACGACCAGCTGTCCCTGGCGATCGGCCGCAAGGGACAGAACGTGCGTCTGGCATCGCGGCTCGCTGGGTTCAAGCTGGATGTGCGCAGCGAATCGGAGGCAGACGAGGAAGCCCGTCAAGCGCGGGCCTCGTTGGTGGGCGTTCCCGGCATCGGCGACGTCGCCGCCGAGTTGCTCTACCAGAACGGTTTCAAATCCGCTGACGAGGTTGCCCAAGCGGACGAGCAGACGCTTGCCGAGATCGAAGGCCTCGGCCCGGAGCGATCGGCATCGATCCTGAAGGCCGCACGTGCGCACGTTGAAACGAAGAAGCGTGAAGCCGAGGAGGCGGCAGCCGCCGCCGCCAGCGCAGCCGAGGCGGCTCAGACCGAAGCAGCCGAGGCAACGGAAGAAAACGAGTTGACCGCTTCGTCACAAGAGGACAAAGCATCGTGACGTCGAGGGCGGAACCGGTTCGCATGTGCCTGGGCTGTGGCAAGCGCGCTCCGCAAGCGGAGTTGCTGCGTCTTGGTACGGCCACAGATGACGCGCTCATGGTTGTCTCCGCGCGCCGGCACAGTGGCCGCACCGGCTATCTGCACCGCCAGCAGGCATGTTGGGACCGGTTCGCGGCTCGGAAAGGCCTGGTGCGATCGCTCGGCCGCAGCATCGACGCCAAGCTGCGGGCGACGTTTGTGCAACAGCTGAAACGACTTGAGCAGTTCGGTATGATGAGGTAGCCCGATGCCGCGCAAACGTGTACACGAGCTCGCGAGGGAATACGGTGTTGATGCCAAGGACCTGCTAGCGAAGCTTGAGAAGGTGGGAGTCCGCAACAAGCGGTCGCAGAGCTCGCTGACGGAAGAAGAGGTCGAGCGGCTCAAGCCAGAGATGGTAGCGGAAGAGAAGCCCTCCGTCGCTGTGGGTGATGAGCGCGTCGTCCAGGAAACCGAAGGTCAGACCGTAGTCGAGCGCCGCGTGCGTACCAACGTGATCCGTCGCCGCACTACCCGTACCGAACCGGTTCTCGGGCTCGATGCTTCGACGCCTCCAGAGGAACCGCTCCCGCTGCACACCGAATCGTTTGAGTCGTTTGAATCCTTTGCGATGCCTGAGCCCTTGCCGGAATCCCCTTCGGTACCGCCTCACGTGGCTGAACCCGTGATTGAAGCCGTTCCGCCGACGTCGCAACCCGCGCCGCCGCCTCCGCCCACCCCTGTCGTGGCAAAGGCTCCGGAGCCGAAGCCCGCAATTGAAGTGCTGCGCGGCCCACGCGTGCTTGGCAGAATCGATCTGCGCAAAACGGAAGCCCCAGCCGTGCCGGTACGGCGAGAGGCCACGACCGAGACCGGCAGAGAACGTCTGCGACGCGAGGGCACCCAGCCGCCACAGCCACCCCAACCGCCCGCCTCTCCCGAGGGGGACGAAGCCAAGCCGCGCAAGAAGAAGCGGCGCGTGATCAGCAAACCGGAGTTCCAAGAGCTGACGGACCAGGAGCGGCGGCGCGCGAGACTGCCCCGCAAGAAAAAGGCGCTGCCCGGAAAAGAACAGAAAAAGACCGAAATCACTACGCCGCGCGCCAGTAAGCGTGTGGTGCGCATCTCAGAGGTCGTCACGGTCGGCGAACTAGCCAAAGCCATGGGGGTCAAGGCCGGCGAGATCATCAGGAAGCTGATGGACTCCGGCATGATGGCCACCATCAACCAGGTGCTGGATTTTGACACCGCGAGCCTGATCGCGTCGGAATTCGAGTACAACGTCGAGAACGTCGCCTTTGACGCAGAGTCCGCCCTCGAGCTCGGGCACGAAACTCAGACGGATGAGAACATGCTGCCACGGTCGCCGGTGGTCACGATCATGGGCCACGTCGATCACGGTAAAACCTCACTGCTCGATGCCGTTCGCCGGACCAACGTCACGGCGCAAGAAGCCGGCGGCATCACGCAACACATCGGCGCGTACAGCGTCGACGTGCACGGCAGGCAGGTCACTTTCCTCGACACGCCGGGCCATGAGGCCTTCACCGCCATGCGGGCGCGCGGAGCGAAGGTCACCGATATGGTCGTGCTCGTAGTGGCCGCCGACGACGGGGTGATGCCGCAAACCGTGGAAGCGATCAATCACGCACGGGCAGCCAACGTGCCGATCATCGTCGCCATCAACAAGATCGATAAGCCGGACGCCAACGTCGATCGGATCAAGCAGAACCTCACGGAATACGGTCTTGTCGCCGAAGATTGGGGTGGAGATACCATTTGCGTGCCGGTGTCTGCCAAGACAAAAGAAGGCATCCCGCACCTCCTCGAAATGCTTCTCCTGCAGGCCGATGTTCTCGAACTCAAGGCCAACCCGGACAAGCTCGCGCGGGGGACCATCGTCGAAGCCAAGCTGGATCGGGGCCGGGGCCCGGTGGCAACGGTTTTGGTACAGGAAGGCACGCTGAAAGGCGGTGATCCCTTTGTCTGTGGCGGCAATTACGGACGCATCCGCGCGATGGTGGACGACAAAGGACGGAAGGTGGAGCTCGCTGGACCTTCGACGCCGGTGGAAATCCTGGGCCTGCAGGGCGTCCCGGAAGCTGGCAACTCCTTCGTCGTTGTGGGCGATGAAGCCACGGCGCGCCAGGTGGCGGAGCACCGCCGCGGCAAGCAGCGCGAAGCGACCCTGGTGAAGACGGCTAAGGTTTCACTGGAAGACCTCTACCATCAGATCCAGGCCGGCGATGTCAAGGAACTGCGCGTCGTGATCAAAGCGGACGTCCAGGGCTCGGTGGAAGCCTTGTCCGAGGCGCTCAGTCGCCTGTCCACCGACGAAGTCCGCCTCAACGTCCTGCATGCATCTGTGGGCGGCATCACGGAAAGCGACGTGCTGCTGGCCTCGGCTTCCAATGCCGTCGTCATCGGCTTCAACGTACGCCCGGAATCGAAAGCCACGGAGGTCGCAGAGCGTGAGGGCGTCGATTTGCGCCTCTACACCGTGATCTACGACGCCTTGAACGATGTCCGGGACGCCATGGAAGGCCTGCTCGAGCCCACCGTACGCGAAAAGACCGTGGGACGTGCTGAGGTGCGGCAGGTTTTCAACGTCCCCAGCTTCGGCGTCATCTCCGGATCATTTGTGCTCGACGGCAAGATCACGCGCAACGCGGCTGCCCGCCTGGTTCGCGATCACGTCGTGGTGTACACCGGCAAGGTGACCAGCCTGCGCCGGTTCAAAGAAGACGCCCGTGAAGTTCAGACGGGGTACGAGTGCGGTATCGGGCTGGAGAACTACCAAGATGCAAAAGTCGGGGACATCATCGAGGTGTACGAGACCGAGCGGGTTGCACGGCGACTCACGCCGTCTACGGGCAAAACGGCGGCTGCCGAGAGGCGGCTCTAGGTGCCCGGGCACATGCATCCCACAGCCTGCATAGCGAGCCGCGCCTGACTCAAACGGGGGAGCCGAATGCAATTGTCCGTCGTTGAACGCGGAGCGATGCGGAGACATCGGCCCAGTTGTTAGTGCAGCCGTAAACGAGATCGCGACCGTGGTTGTTGGAGTCCTTACGCTCACGCTTTTCCTGCCGGAAAACCATTCGCTCAAAGGCAAACGCGGTGTCATCAAGAAGATCAAGGCCCGTGTGGCCAACACTTTCAATGTCTCGATTGCTGAATGCGATGGGCAGGACCTGTGGCAGCGGGCGGTGCTGGGTGTTTGCCAGGTCGGGACCGATGTATCACATGTCGACGGGGCGTTGCGTCAAGTGGTGCGCTTCATCGACGACATGCAAGTGGCCGAGCTGGGCGAAGAGCGCATCGAAGTTCTCCATTGCTAGTCGGCCGGTGAGTAGGGCGAGCGTCGATCTCCGCGCCCAGCCCGGAACCGCAGAGGCGGGTCTACTATGAGCGTGCGGCGGGCAGAACGTGTCGCGGAAGCCGTGCGGGAAGTGATCGCCAACATGTTGTTGCGCGACATCAAGGACCCCCGCGTCGGGATGATCACGTTGACGGCGGTGGAATTGACCGACGACCTCAAGCACGGGAAGGTCTACTTCAGTTGCGTCGGCGATGAAGCGGTACGCCAGCGTTCGCTCGACGGGTTGCGCAGCGCCGCCGGGTTCATCCGGGCGCAGGTGACACGCCGGCTGAAGCTACGGCACGCCCCCGACTTCACCTTCCTTTTTGATCCCACCCTCGAAGTGGCCAGCCGCCTCGCGAGCTTGCTGAAAGATGCCACGGCCAAGGACGAATGATGGGTCTGGACGGTCTGCTGATCGTCGATAAGCCCGCGGGCATGACCTCGGCTGACGTCGTGCGCATCATCAAGCGGCGCGTGGGGAACAAAACCGGCCACCTTGGCACGCTCGACCCTTTCGCCAGCGGCGTTCTGCCGGTGTGCGTCGGTGAAGGAACCAAGATCGCACAGTTCCTCAATTTCGCAGGCAAAGAATACACTGGCATGATCGGACTCGGCCAGGAAACCGACACCGGCGATCCAACCGGGACAGTAACGGTGACGGCACCCGTACCCGACATCACCCCGGAGCGGCTGACCGAAACGGCGCGGCAATTTCACGGCGAACTCGTACAGACCCCACCGATGTACTCCGCCATCAAGCACCACGGCACGCCGCTGTATAAGTTGGCTCGGCAGGGCATTGCCATTGAGCGCCAGCCGCGCCGGGTTCAAATCGACGATCTGCACTTGAGCCGCCACAGCGACTCAGCAATCGCCTTCACGGTATCGTGCTCCAAAGGCACCTACATCCGTGTGCTGGCACAACAGATCGGTACATCACTCGGCACGGTCGCTTGTCTGCAGGCCCTGCGGCGCACGAAATTCGGACCCTTCGGCCTGGACCAAGCGATCACGCTGGATGCCCTCGACCGGACCGAATTGCCGTTGCTCGGGTTGCGCCAAGCGCTGCCGCAGTTGCGTGAAATCCGCATTGATGCCGCGGCGGCGCAGCAGGCACGGCAAGGTTATGAGCCCGTGCTCGGCAGCATCGCATCCGGCGAGCGGGACGAAGCCGTGAAGTTGGTCGGACCGGACGACGAGTTGGCCGCAGTGGTCATTGCGGACCGGTTCGGACGTTGGCGCTTCGGCCGAGTTTTTGCGCGACGTTGACGGTACTTATGGCGGGTGCTTTCCCTCTGATCCCGAGAGCCGGTGCGCTTGCGGTCCACGCCTGAGGCTGGCAAGAAAGGGCGAACTCCAAACGGTCCCCCGGATGTACGAGCGTCTGAAGAAGATCCTCCCGGTTCTGATACTCGCACTGCTCGGATTGGGTATCAGCGTGGTCGCCGAGGCCGTTCACCTCCGACTCGCCGCGAATCCCAACTACACGAGCTTTTGCAACATCAGCGCCACCATCAACTGCGACGTCGTCATGGGCAGCCGGTATGCGCAGCTGTTAGGTGTCTCGGTTTCGCTGTGGGCGGTCCTCTACTACCTGGCACTCATTGGCCTGGCTGCGGCTTTCGTCGGTGCGGCCCACGCCCGGCTCCGTGAAAAGCTCGCAACGGTCGGGCTATTGCTGGCCAGCTGGGGTCTGCTCTTCTCGGCCTACATGGCAGTGATCGCGTTCGGCGTCCTGCATTCGGTGTGCGTAATGTGCTCCGGTCTATATCTCGTGAACATCGGAATGTTCCCCGCCGCCTGGCGGTTGCGCTCTCGGCTGCAGACATCAGGCCGCCAACAGGCAGCGCAGCGTCACAAGCAAGACCGCCTCGTGCTCGTCGGCGTCGCCATTGCCGCGCTGGTCCTGCTTGCCATCGGAAGCTGGGAAGCGTTCGGCCGCGGCGTGCGTCCGTCAGACGCAGCGGCCATCGCACGCCTGCATCCGGACTTCTATCGCTGGTACATGGCCCAGCCCGTCACGCGTGTACCGCTCGACGGTGGCCACTCGCGCGGGAATGCTGATGCGACCGTGGCGATCGTAGAATTCTCCGACTTTGAGTGTGGTCATTGCGCCAAGTTTCATGCCAGCTTGGATGACGTCTTGCTTCGCGTTGGGCAGGACATCCGTGTCGTGTTTCATCATTTCCCGTTGGACTCCGAGTGTAATCCCAAAGTGAGTTCTCAGTTGCACCGTGACGCTTGCCTGGCCGCAGTAGGCTCCGAGTGCGCAGCCGATCAGGGAAAGTTTTGGCAGTACCACAACCTGCTGTTCGACAACCAAGAACGGCTCGGACGGCAATCTTTGATCGAGTATGCCACCCAACTCGGGTTGGACCTGCCCCGTTTCACGCAATGTCTCGACAGTCCGCAGGCTCGGACGCGAGTGGAACAGGACATCAATGAAGCCGCCGCGCTCGGCATCGACTCGACGCCGACGGTGTTCATCAACGGCCGACTGATCAAAGGAGCGCTCGAGCCTGATCTGCTCAGCGACGCCGTGACGCTGGCACGACCAGCCTCTCCGTCGCACTGATCCCGTTCGAGGCGTCAGACAGTTCCGGCTGCACTTGCGACTTCCAGAGTCGTGCCAAACGCATACGATCCAGATTTCAACGCGGTTGCCCGTACCGGCCGCCAAAAGCAATCCATTGAGACCGAAGCGTAAAGGAATGTCATGAGAAGATCTGTCGCTCCGTCACGCGCCGCGCCGCGAAAACTCACACATGTCGACTTTTCGCGGGGTTACAACGACGCGCACACATGGCTGAAATTCCTAATATCGTATCACGATATATATGCCTTGGCCGATGTACGCGGAAAGTCAGCACAAGCGCCACGGCGTGAAAAGTATGTTGACAGGATGGCAGCGGATTGATTAAGAGGACCTCGCTCTCGATCTCTGATCCTAACTCTTTGAATCGCGAATGACTCTTGTCGGCTGCGTGCGTTGCCTTCCGGAAATGGAAGGGCGGGTGGGCGTTTGGCAGGAAGGTGTGTATGGGCGGTGTGGAGGGCGGACGGAAGTGGTGCGGTGGCGGTTACTTACCGCGTTGTCCCCAAGTGTGGATAACCTTCGTGCGCGGCCGACAGGACTTTTGACTCGGACTGTGGGAGGGGCGGCAACAGATGGAGGCCGATTGGTTGGAGGCATTGCCGCGGCTGCGGCAGCTCGTTGGAGACCGAAACTTTGCAACGTGGATTGAACCGATTGTTTGTACGCAGGACGAGCACGGATTCCTTCTGGAGGTTGGCAGTCGGTTTTTCCAGGAATGGGTCACACGACACTTCTTGGCGACGATTCGCCAGGCGCTCACCAAAGCTGATGGGAAAGTTCCCGCCGTTCGCATCGTAGTTGCGGCACAGAAGGCGGAAGCGCGTCCGCACACCAACGAGGCGCCGACGAAGACTTCACGTGTCGCAGCGCCGCGCATACCCAAGATCGGACGTCTGGTCCCGGACTACACTTTCGAGAATTTTGTCGTTGGCCAGGCAAATGAGGTCGCGTATCAAGCGGCCCGTTCGGTTGCCGAGATGCCCGGCCGCCGTTTCAATCCGTTGTTCTTATGGGGGGGCGTTGGTCTCGGCAAGACTCATCTCGTCAATGCGCTGGCGCACGACTTGCTGACCGGGCGCTCCCGGCGCCGCATCGCCTGCCTTGCCGCGGAAGCGTTCATGAACAACTTGATCACGTCGCTGCGACAGGACCAGATGGCATCCTTTCGTGACGGCTTTCGCGAAGTGGAAGTGCTGATTCTCGACGACGTGCAATTTCTCGCCGGCAAGGAACGCACACAGGAAGAGTTCTTCCATACGTTCAATGCCCTACATACCGCCGGCCATCAAGTCGTGCTGACATGCGACAAGCCGCCGCATGCAATTGCCGGGCTCGAGCAACGCTTGCGCAGCCGCTTCGAAGGAGGATTGATCGCCGACGTCCACCCGCCGACGTGCGAAATGCGCGTCGCCATCGTCACCAAGAAGGCGGCCCTGCACGGAGTGGACCTACCCCGAGGCGTCGCCTTGCTCGTGGCACAACGAAGCGGTCCCAGTGTCCGTGAATTGGAGGGAGCATTGACCCGCGTGATGGCGACCACCGCGTTGCGCGGCGTGCCTTTGACTCCGTCGCTGGTGGAAAGTCTGCTGGCCCCAATTACGCAACCAATGTGCCTGTTGTCAGTTGAAGCCATTCAAGAAAAGGTGAGCGAGCATTTTCGGGTGTCGGTCAACGATCTGAAATCACACCGCCGCGACCGCTTTGTCACCTTCGCACGCCAGATTGCGATGTATCTCAGCCGGACGCTGGCGGAAGTGTCGTTCCCGAGCATCGCCGAGAAATTCGGCGATCGCGATCATTCCACCGTGATGCACGCGGTACGTGCAGTGGAGGACAAACGCAAGCAGGATCCGAACACCGGGAATTTGTTGATGACGCTGGAACACGAGCTACGCAGCCGGCAGAGCGCGTAGCCCTTCGAGAAACGATCGGAGGCGCGGGCAGCAATCCTGACGGGATTTCACAGACCGCCGGCGATGTGCTCGGCGATCCGCGTGGCCAGCGCCATGATGGTGATCTGTGGATTGACTTTGCAGGACGACGGAAAGAGGCTGGCGTCGCCGACGTAGAGATGGCGCACGCCGTGACACTCACCGAAGGAGTCGGTAACGGCGCGCCGAGGGTCTCCCCCCATGCGGCAGGTCCCCTGCGGGTGGAAAGCCATCATGTCAATGTCTTGTGGCCGCAACCGTTCGGCTTCAAGGGCTCGGGCCTCGCCGGGATCGCGTAAAACCGGTTTCGTGTAAACCGCCGAGTACACTTCCCGCGCACCGCCGGCAAAGAAAATCTGTGCGGTGAGGCTCACGGCACGAGCGAGCTTTCGAACATCCTCCGAGCGCATCCGGTAGGTCACCAACGGCCAGCCGTGTCCCGAACCGCGGGCGCGCACCCGGCCCTCCGAAACATCGGAGATGAGCGCCCCAAAAGAGCCGAGCCGGGCAAAGTTCGCCAGCAAGCTCTTATGCGCATGGCCGATGCCGGGCAAGACCGCGGCTTCGAGCGCCGGTGGAACAAACTGCCCTTGAATGAAAATGCCCTCGCGGGTGAATTCGTGTACGTTGAAGGCCTGCGGAACTTCTTCCCAGCCTCGCACCTCCTCGTCGAAGAGGGCGATGACTCGGGCCGCCGGATGAATGTGGAGATTTCGCCCCAGCCAACCCGAACCGTCGGGCACGCCACTGCGCTGCAGGAGCGCCGGCGTCAGCAGGGCACCGCAGGCGACGACCACCCGGTCAGCAAGCATCCGGATCTGGTAACCCGTGCCGCGGTCGTTGCCATCGAGCACGCTCCCGATGACGCCAAAGGCGCGGCCGTTGCTCGTCAAGATCCGGTCGGCGCGGCAGCGGCTATAGAGGTGCGCACCGGCCGCCAGCGCCCGTGGAACATACCCAACATGCATCGCCTGCTTGGCATCCTGCGGGCACCCAAAGGCACACACGCCGGTACCCATGCAGCCGCGTTCGTTGCGCGGAATGCGGGCGCCGGCAAACCCGAGTGCCTTCGCGCCGCGTTCGAAGAACTGACTGTTCTTGCCGTAGGTCGCATCCGGTACCGGCCCTACGTTGAGCTCGCGCTCGACCTTTTCGAAGTACGGTCGCAATGATGGCTCATCGATCTGCTCGACGCCGCAATCACGCCGCCAGGCATCCAGCACGTAGTCCGGGGCACGGTAGCAACTCCCGGAGTTGATCACGGTGGTACCGCCAACGCATTTTCCCAGCGGGATGGGAATGGTCACCCTGCCCATGGTGCCAGTCAGCCCCCGGTTGCGGTACAAGCGGTCGATCATCTGGCGTGGATCGCCGGAAAAGTCCTTGCCGGTGTAAAATCCCCCCTCTTCCAACAGCACCACTTCGATCCCTGCTTCGGCGAGCTCCTTGGCGATGACCGCCCCCCCGGCGCCCGATCCGACCACGCAAACGCGAGTGGCGATGTTGACGTCGCGCTTTATGGAAGCGCCATCGACGATCATTGGAGGCGACCGCGGTGATGGGCGGCGTTTGGCCCCGCCAGCAACTTCTCTTGCACGTACCTGCCATCGTAACCAACGGCTTGTTGCACTTGGGGATAGGTATAGAAATGAAGCGTCCCGATGAGCTTGAGACTGGTAATCAGCTGCCGCCGTACGCTAAGACGTGACCGCTCAAAGTCGCCCAAGTAGCGCTCCCGCTCCTCGGCCGACAAGCGCGAGAAACGCGCCGGTCGCGGACCGAATACATACGGCCCGTACTCGAGCGCGCGCAACAAGAGCCCCAAGCCGAGCAGGCCGTGTGTGTGCAGCTCTTGGAAGTACTGCGACAAATCTCGGGCCAGCGGCGTCGCCTGCCCCCCAATCTCGAAGGCCCCGCCCGATGGAAACAACGTCTCAACCAAAGCGTCGAGCACCGGGGCGCTGCGCTCCACCCACCGCGCTTCACTAGAGGATGACTGGCTCATCGCACCGGTCCACGCGTAGCACCCGAGAACCAGGAGCGTAATGGAACCATCGACAAGGAAGTTCAACAGATACAAAAACGTCGGGCTCGTGAACACGAAGAAAAGCAAACACGTGAAGGACGAGCAGAATTTGCCAACCGCAAGCACCGGCATGAGATGACGGTAGCGTGTCGGATCCCTCTGAATGAGGGCCGCAAGCACGGTCACCAGCGCCATGTATGAAACCCCGAGGCTCAACCAAATGCGCAGATCGGATTCCGGTGCGGGCGGAAAAATCCTGAAGATCGAACCGGTGGCGTTGATGGCGCGCACCGTTCCATTCGGAAACACGAGAAAGATCGCCCCGACCACACCAAATGTAATTGCAAGTAGCCGAAAGATTAAACGAACCATCCGATCAGCAGAAGCAGCCTGTTGAGGAGAGGGCGCCGAAGTGGCCGTCTGGGCCGTCGACATGTTCGGCACTCTATGAAGCCCTCTCGGCCGAGTCAACTGACGCATGTGTCGGACGAGGAGAAGAAGGCCACTCCGCCCATGCCGCCGGGCGATATGATGTAAGAGCGCTTCTCCCCGATCTGTTCCAGGCAAAGGCCCGGTCTCGCTCGCGAGATCGGGCCTCTTGCTTTTCGGCGGACCAAATCTTCGTTTCTGAATGCGATTGACAAAGGTCCACAGGAGGACCAAAAAGACCGTCACTCATGCGGTTCATCTGTATTTTGGAATCTCTCTTCTCGCTGTTCTTCGTGATCGTGGTTCCGGTTGCCGAGGCAACCGTCACCTTTACCAGAGGTGCAGCACCACCGAGCCTCACAGACACCGCCGGTACTGGTCCGCAAGCCATCGCACTGGCGGATGTAGACGGTAAGAACGGGCTGGACATCATTGTGGTGCACCCGGACTCGAGCACCGTCAGCGTGTTTCTGAATGACGGGACCGGGGCGTTCACCAGTGCCCCGATCGTCGTAACAACGGCCTCGAACGGAAATCCGGTTGCGGTGACCACAGGCGATTTCGATCACGACGGCAACGTCGATCTGGCCGTGGTAAATCAGGGAAGGAACAGTGTGACGGTGTGCTTTGGCGACGGGACGGGGAATTTCCCCGTCAAGCGAGACTTCGATGTCGATCCAGGTCCCGTCGGGCTGGCATCGGCCGACTTCAACAGCGATTTGATGGACGATCTCGCCGTCCTCAGCGACAGTACCGTGTACTTGCTGAAGAGCAACGGTACCGCAAGAAGCTTCACTCCGTTCCCTACTCCGAGCGTCCCCACCAAAGGCAGCGGTGGCTTCGCCATTGCCGCCAAGCGAATCAACAACTCGCACAACTACATAGACTTGGCCACGAGCAATGCGGGCGGGTCTGTTACTGTACTCTTTGGCAACAACGACGGGACGTTCCAGCCGCCGTCTTCCTCTCCACGGCCCATCGGACTGTCCCTGCCACAGGGTCTGGTTATCGGAGAGTTCGACGGTGATACCATACCGGACATCGCCGTGATTACCGGAGTCGATATCGACGTCACCGTAATGCTCCTCATTGGTGATGGCAACGGCAGTTTCACCGCCAAAAACACCAGCGATTCCTCTTCCACATCCACTGCGGAAATCGGATCCGTTGCGATTGCCGCTGCGGACTTCGATTCGGACGGGAAAGAAGACCTCATTATTGGAGGCGTGGGAGGCAGTTCTTCCGGTGCAGTGCAGTTGTTTTGCCAGGAACCTAGTACGTTGTGTTTCGACAGCAGTCCAGGCGCAACTACGACTGTTAACGGGTTCCAACTCCAACAAACTCTTGCCAACGGGACCTTCACTGCCGTTCAAGCCGGGGACCTGAACGGTGATGGGAAGCCCGACATCATTGCGGTACAAGCGGACGGTTCGACCATCTTAGAGTTGCTCAACACCACCGGTGGGTCGGTACCAACGCCAACGACCCCAGGTGCGCCCACCGCAACGCCGGCGGCGACCTCAACCGCTACACCGATCGTTCCCACCGCAACACCGACCCTGACACCGACCCCAGTGCCGACGGCAACACCGACACCCATCCCCACGGCGCCGTACGGCCTATGCCGCGCGACCCCGGGCGTGCCGCCGGCGCAAGGAAACATCGAAGCAGTCGCTATCGGCGACTTCAATAATGACCATAACCCAGACATTGCCATCGCCGACACAGACGGCAACCGCGTCATCGTGTCGCTCACTCATCTTTCAACCACCGGTGCAACGGCCTGCGACGTGCTCGGCCTCACGACGGACCCGGTATCGCTCACCGTCACCGCACCCGTAGCCCTCGCAGCTAAAGACCTGGCCTGCGACAGCTGCAACAGCAAGCTCGATCTGGCCGTCGTCGGCTCGCAAGGGCTGACCGTGTTCTTCGGAGACGGTCAGGGCGGCTTCCCCAATCGTGTTGACCTGACGGCACACACCGGGCCGAGCGCTCTCGCCGTCGGCGACTTCAACGGTGACAACACGCCCGACATCATAGTCGCCAACGCCGGGAGCAACGATGTCTCCATCTTCCTCGGCAACGGCCAAGGCGGTTTCTCTTCACCGTGCGAGGTACCGGTGCAAATCAGCCCGGCGCTCGTACTTGCCGGCGATCTGAACCATGACGGTCTCCAGGACTTCGCCGTCGCAAGCCAACAAGACAACGTTTTGGTCGCCTTCCTGCAAAACGCAGGTACTCCCACGCCGTCCACGGGCACGAGCTGCCCCAGCTTCACCAGCGTGAAGGTGGCCAGCCTCGCGAGCCAACCGCAGGCGATGACGCTTGGCAATTTCGAATCAGGCAACGTTATCCCCGATTTCGCTGTCGCGCTGTCTTCTGGAGCAGGGAAGCCCGGTAGCATACAGGTCGTGCTCGGAAGCTTGGCCGCGAGCGGCGGGATCACGTATCGGAGCCTCTCGACACCGCCACTGCCCGGCACCACGTTGCCTCAGCCCGCCGCCATTGGTGTCGCCGACATATACGGTGATGGCCGAACCGGTATCATCGTAGCGGACAAGGCCAATGGCGCTGTCGATATTCTTCTCAGCACAGGGAGCGCCACCTTCAAAGCCCTCAACCCGTTTGCTGTCGGTGCAAATCCGATCGCCCTGGCCGTGGCTGACATCGACGGTGACCGCGTGGCTGACGTTGTCACTGGGAACACGGACGGCAGCATCAGCGTGCTGCTCACAAGCCGCCCACCGGCTACTCCAACTCCGCTCCCAACCGATACGCCAACTGTGACGGGAACGCCGACGGAAACCGCCACCCCAACGGACACTTCGACACCGACGCCGACACCGACGCCGACGCCGACACCGACCGGAACGCGGCTCCCTACGTCTACTCTGTCCCCCAGCCCCGTTCCGACCGCGACCCTGAAGCCGGGCACCATCGCGCTGCAAGGTTCCTGCGCGCTCGATCCGTCGGCGCGGGCGGACGATTGGATCTGGATGGCGCTCTCGCTCACGGCGGCTGGCGGACTAGCGTGGCGGCGAATCGCCCGTGGGCTCACGAGATGAAATGACCACTCAACAGTCAGATCGCGCTGTGCGTGGGGCCGTGTTTCTTGCCGCCATTCTTGTCTGCATTTTTGCAGGCGGTGCGCCAGCGGAAACGCTGCCGCCGTTGCCCGGTTTTGTGAGCTGCGAGGTACCGCTACCATCGGGATCGGCCGGGATCGCACAACCCGTGGCCATCGCATCCGGCGATTTCAATCACGACGGCGTTCCTGACCTCGCCGTCGTCGACACCGCAAACAAAAACGTCGTGATCCTGCTGGCGAACCGGAGCCTCTTTCGTGCCGGTGACTGCGTCGGCGCGGTGAGCGCAACGGTGGTCCCGGTTAATGACTCACTGGTGGCGATCGCAGCCGGCGACTTGGAGGAAAAGAACAACGTCGATCTCGCCGTAGTCGGCCCGGCGGGCATCTCCATCTTGAGCAACAACGGCAGCGGTCAGTTCACCGCGAGTTCGCCGATCAGTGCCGGGCTCAATAACCCGCAAGCCGTAGCCATCGCCGACGTGGACGGCGACAGTCACCTCGACATCGTTGTCGGCAGTAGCGGCCCGGACCACAGCGTAACCGTGGTGTATGGGCGCTCCGGCGGTGGCTTCGACGCGACCAACACGAAGGTCATAGAGCCCGCCGGGCTGTCCGTCGCCTTCATGTCGGTAGCCGACGTGAGCCGGCATGCGGATAAGGCGTTGGACATCGTCGTTGGCAGCGATATCGATCGCACGGTTTACATCTTGGTCCAGAACGAGAAGCGGACCGTCCCAGCGCCGCTGGCAGTGCCGGTCGCCACGGTGCCAGCCGCGATCGGCATGAGCGATTTCAACCACGACAACTGGCTGGACCTTGCGGTCGTCGGCAGTGGAGCGAGCGCAAGCCTCCAGATATTCTTGAACAATGGTGCATCAGGCGGTGGAACCTCCTTCACCCCAGCGGGAACCCCGGTAACTGCCGGCTTGGACAACCCGTCGGCGCTTGCCATCGACGACTTCAACCACGACGGCAACTTTGACATTGCGGTAGCCAACCAGGCAATCACTACTGGCACCAATGCCAGCACCGTCGCTTTCTTCCTAGGCGACGGCCAGGGTAACCTCGTCCCCGCGCCACAGGCGTGCGGCTTGCCTACCTCCCCTCTCGACACCTGCTTCGTCGGCGCAGCGCCGGTGGCGGCTACGCTCGCACCCCTCGATGCCGGGCCCGACAACCCGATCACCGACGTGATCACGGCCAACGAGGGCGCGGGCACACTTTCTGTCTTGCTCAGCAGTCGGCCGGAAGCAACGCCGACGCCGACGGCGACCGCGACCTTCACCCCGACCGCCACACCAACGGAAACGGGTACGAACACGCCCACGCCGACGACAACGCCCACGCCGACTTCCACCCCGACGCCCACGCCCACGAACACACCACGCGCGACCTTCACTTTTACGATCACACCGACCCCGACGGCGCAATGCATCGGTAGCGTTTGCATTCAGGGACAGAGCTGTGCCGTCGAAGGTATGCAGTCGACCCCGAGTCATGGGTGGTGGTTGCTGCCCCCGCTAATTCTCTGGATCGTCCGGCGTCGTCCGCGGTAAGGGCGCGGCGATGATTGGCATCACCGCTTACAGTGCCTACGTGCCGCGGTTGCGTTTGGATCGCAACCTGATCGCGCGGGCATGGGGCACACCACAGGCTGCCGGGGAAATCGCCGTCGCCAACTATGACGAGGACGCGTTGACCATGGCCGCTGAGGTTGGCCTCGCCTGCGCGCCCGACGGTGAAGCGTCGGCGGTTGACGCCCTGTACTTCGCCAGTACCAGTGCACCGTATCGCGAGAAGCAGGTCGCTAGTGTGGTGGCGACGGCCTGTGATCTCCCGCGCTGCATGCAGACGGCCGACTTCACGGGTTCCGTCCGTGCGGGGATGAGCGCATTGCTCGCCGGCGTGCATGCGGTGCGAGCGGGGGCCCGGAACGACGTGCTGATCGCTGCTGCCGACGCGCGGCTGGCGGCCCCGGAATCAGATATCGAGGGACTTCTGGGCGATGCGGCAGCGGGAGTGCGCATCGGGAGCACGGCGGTGCTGGCCGAGGTCGTTGATGCGGCCTCCGTATCGGAGGAGTTCACTCACCTGTGGCGCACAGATAACCAGAAGTTCGTGCAGGCGTTTCCCGGAAAGTTTTCAAACACGTATGGTTACGCCCGAGATTTGGGCGAGGCCATACGCGCCTTACTGGCCGCACAAAAATTGAAGCCTGAGTCGATCGCCAGACTGGCGGTGTACTCCCCCGACGCGCGCGCTGGGATGGATTTGGCAAAAGACCTCGGTTTTGATCCGCGGCGGCAACTCCTCTCGCCTGCCGTGAGCACCATTGGCAGCGCCGGCGTGGCCGATCCTCTGCTCGCCCTGGCGGCGGCATTGGATGAGGCGACTGCAGGTGATTGGATCGTTGCAGGCGCATACGGCGAGGGCGCGGATGCGCTGTTGCTGCGAGTCACCGAGGAACTGCCGCGCCGGCGTGCGATTCACTCCTGGAAACATGCCGTCGAAAACAAGCTGCCGCTGGCGTCGTATGAGAAGTATCTGAAGTTCCGCCGCGTGCTCGACCTAGACGAGCCGGGGGACGCCGTCACCAACGTGCTGGAGTTCAAGGAACTGAAGCAAAACATCCGTCTGTACGGCAGCCGGTGCGATGCCTGCGGCACGGTGCAGTTTCCGATCACCCGCGTGTGCATCAAATGCAGGCAGAGTGGGCACCTGTCGGATCACAAGTTGCGCAAGCAAGGGACGATCTTCACCTTCACGATCGATCAGCTCATTGCCAACCTGGAGCACCCGCTGCCGATGGCCGTGGTCGACCTGGACGGAGGTGGGCGCGTCTATCTGCAGGTCACGGATTTTACGGAAAAAGAAGTCGGCATCGGGTTGCCGGTGACGCTCACCTTCCGTAGGTTGCAGGACGGCGGCGGTAATCACAACTACTTCTGGAAAGCGCGCCCCGTGCGCTGAGGGAGTCCGATGAAGGATCAGGTAGCGGTCGTCGGCGTCGGCTGCACCAAGTTCGGCGACCTGTTTGAAACCAGCTACGACGAACTCATTTGCGAGGCGGCCTTCGACGCATACGCTGACGCCGGAATCACCTCGGAGGACATCCAAGCAGCTTATCTAGGCACCTACCTTCCCGGTCCGTCAGGCGGTAAAGCCGCAGTCTCCCTCGGCGATGCCTTGCGGTTGTACGATCGGCCGATTACGCGCGTCGAGAATTATTGCGCCACCGGCACCGACGCCTTTCGCAACGGTTGTCTCGCCATCGCGTCGGGAGCCTACGACATCGTGTTGGTGTTGGGCGCCGAGAAGTTGAAGGACCGGGCTGGCCGGGGCTTGCCCCGTCTGGGTCACCCACTGCTGGCAAAAGGCAACTCCGCGCCCGGTCTGTTTGCGCTGGCGGCAAACCGCTACATGCATACCTTCGGAATTGGCCGCGAAATGCTGGCCAAGGTGGCAGTGAAGAACCACTACAACGGCGCGCGCAATCCCAAAGCGCACCTGCGTATGGAGGTCACCGAGGACAAGGTGCTCAAGGCTCCGATCATCGCCTGGCCGTTTGGCTTGTTCGACTGCTGCCCCACCACGGACGGGGCGGCAGCAGCGGTCATCTGCCGGGCCGACCTCGCCAAGCGCTTTCGCAGCGACTACGTGCTGGTCAAAGGCTTCGGTCTGGCGGTGACCTCCGGCCGGCCGTACTTCGACCCGACGTTTGACTACCTCGGCTTCCGCTCCACTCAGATGGCCGCACAGCAAGCGTATAAGATGGCGGGAATTTCGCCGAGCGACGTCAGCTTCGCCGAGGTGCACGATTGCTTTACGTGGACCGAGATCACCAACACCGAAGACCTCGGCTTTTGCCCTAAAGGGCAGGGTGGAGCACTGGCGGCCGAGGGACGGACCTCGCTGTCGGGTGACATTCCGATCAATCCCAGTGGAGGATTGAAATCGTTTGGCCACCCGATCGGGGCGAGCGGGGTCCGGATGATTTACGAGTGCGTCAAACAGTTGCAGGGACAAGGTGGTGAACGGCAAGTGAAGAACGCGCGGCTCGGTCTGGCACACAACGTTGGCGGACCAGGTGCGGTTTCCTGCGTCGTCATCCTCGGCCATAACTGACAACACACATCACAGATCATCCCTGTATCATTTTCATGCTTGGATCAGTGGCGTTTTAATACTCCACGCGGCCGGCAAATATCCGCGCCGTTCACTACTACCCTAATATCCTTCCATTTTATGCCGCGCGGTCATCGTCTTATGGCGGCACGCTTTCTGCTTAGGCAAATGATACTCGAAGAGGATTTAAGAAAAGGAGCGTCGCATGGAAGCGGTAGCACAGAGCGGGCGGTGGCCGAAGGAATATGAGGCAATGAGCTTCGACGGTTCATTACCTCGGCTGATTGAACCGGAAATTCTCTTGCCGTCGCAGTTCTACGACCGTTTCCGCGGGCGGAGTATTTTGGAGGGCGAGCGGCGCCTCATGCTAGCGGTCCTCGAAGATGGCATTATGTGCTATCAGAAGTACACCAACGCAACGCGGCCACGTGCCCGGCGGCTGTTTCAAGAAGCCGAGAACTGGTTGTTTGACGAAAGTGATTCGGGGCCGTTCTCGTTCGAGTCTATCTGCGCCTTCTTCGGTTTGGATCCGAGCTATTTCCGCCAGCGCCTGAAGAGTTGGCGGCAGGAGGCCCTTTCGCAGCCTCCCGAGAGCGCTTTCAAGGTCGCCAGGGTCCGGTTACGTGCAGCCCGGCGACACAAAATCCTTGCCTTCGTGCCGCGCCGCCGCCACAAGGCAGTCGCAGCGTAAGTGTCGTACGGACTTAGAAGGCCCCTACGAACAGCGCGAGGAACTTCGCGAGCCAGGGAGCGAGCGAGAATACGCTATACACGCCGGCCAGTATCGTAAGTGCTGGTGTTACCACGCGATGATGCGCCCGATTGCGATTGAGTAAGAAGAGCAAGCCACAGGCCTTTGCTTTGAATAGCAGTAACGCCGGACCCACCCCGAACGACTGGAAGGCGCTCGCTAGGATGGGGTTGGCCTCTTTGCAGCCGATCTGCAGCCCCTGGTACGTGGCGACGGCGTCGAACAGCTGCAGAGCGATGTTCAGTACAAAGAGGTCGTAGACCCGCCGGTGTTCCGGTGGCATACAATCAATTCTGCAGCATGACGAAATTTAGACAAGTATAAAATCCAATTTGCCGCGTAATACCTACCAACGACCGCTACTTCTCCTGTATCGAGCGGAGATAGTCGGTAATGAGCAGGAGCTTTCCTTCAACCGCGATACGGCTGTCCATCGATCCGCTGCCGGGATCCTTTAGAAGCTCACCCCACACCGGCATGTCCGCATCGCCGTGGGCGCGAACGGACTTGCTGCCATCGATGACTTGCATGATCGGGACAAACGGAAAGTCCCCCCCGGACTTCTTGGTGATTTGCGTCAGATCAGTCGGCTTGGGTCGCATGAAACCTGATACAGGCCCATCTCCCTTGCCATCCGAGCCGTGGCATGCACCACAGTACTTTCGGTACAAGCCTCGCGCGGGCTCATTTGCCTGCGCTGCGGCCGCAATTCTCGGCATCCCGACACCAAATCCAATGAACAAACCCAAGCCTGCCGCTAGCGCCACGATCGACCGATTTCTGCTGTCCATCGCCCCCTCCTTTGCCGTTTAGCAAAGTCGCCAATTGTTTACCCCCACAGGTCTGTCTAAGCAACAGCGCAGTGTTCATGTCCGCACGACGAAGTTGGGGAGATCCGGCCGCATGTATCCGACCGCCATGCGCTCGGTGTTGTGCGCATACCCCAGGCGACCCAGTGGATCGACTGCGATGATTCCCGCAACGCTTGATAGGCGGTATCCCAAGTCGCGAATGCCGCAACGCGCCGCGCCCTCCGGATCGCTCCCGCCGCGCAACGCCTCGACCACCGACCTAGCCAAGGCGGCACGTATGATCGCTTCACCGTGGCCGGTCGCCGACGCCGCCCCGAGCGCATCATCAGCGTAGGTCCCCGCACCGATGATGGCGGAATCACCAACCCGTCCCGGCCGCTTGTACAAGATCCCGCCGGTTGAGGCCGCGGCGGCAACGTGACCATGTCGGTCGACGGCGGCGGCACCTACCGTCCCGGTGGAGGCATCGTCATGGTGTTGCCGCCAGCGCTGGAGTTGGTCGGATGTTATTATGTCCTCAGGCCGGCAGGTCTTCAGGCCGTGCTGGCAAGCGAAGGCTTCCGCTTCTGATCCGGCGAGCATCACCTGGCGCCCGTCGTCCAGGATCGCGCGCGCCAGCCGTATGGGATTGTAAACGGTACGCACCACCGCCACCGCACCAGCCCGGAGTGACGCGCCGTCCATCACCGTGGCATCCATCTCCACCGTACCGCTGCTGGTGAGACAGGAACCGAGCCCGGCATTGAAATGCGGGTCGTCTTCCAGCACCGCAACGGCCTCGCATACGGCGTCGAGTGCGGGGCCGCCCGCTAGCAGCACCTGCCAACCTGCCCTCAAGGCGGCGGTGCAGCCAGGCGCCTGCGCCGCAGCCATCTCCGGACGATCAGCGCCGGCACCGCCATGAATGATCAATGCCGGGCGAAACATGAAACGAAACCTTCAAGAGACTGCGTCATCATTTCATTCTTGCATTCCCTGATGCATTGCGCACCCGCGTGAACTTCAATGCCACGGCCCCACCCCGGTTGATCTACGCTGGTTCCCCCGGTATGCATAGAATACATCATCAGCGTCAACCAACGACAGCGCGGATCACGGGCAGTGCGCCTGCTGATCCGTGGCAAAGGAGGTCTACGTGAAAACTCGTACGAAGGGTGTTGTCATCGCCACTGCCGTGGCCACCATGTTCATTGCCAAGAGCACCTTCGCCCAGGCTGGAACGGGGGAAAAGGCGGAAGCCAGGACAGTCCACTGCGAAGGCATCAATAGCTGCAAAGGCCAAGGGGCCTGTGCCGGCGTCGGACATGATTGTGCCGGCAAGAACGAGTGTAAAGGCAAAGGCTGGATCGACGTATCCGCCGAAGAATGCAAGGCGAAGGGCGGCGCCGTAAAGCAGTAGTCGCCATTGTGAATTGAAACCCTGTAGGGGTTAGGGGTCGGGGTTCAGGGGTTGGTTCTCCGCCCCCTGGCCCCAAACCCCGGAAGGTTCAATCCGAAATTCAATGGAGTTTCCATTTCTCGGCTTCGGCGTCGGACTCCGCCCGAAGCACTATCCGGAGATCCTCGACGTGCACCCCGCGGTGGACTGGTTCGAGATCATCTCCGAGAACTTCATGGTGCCCGGTGGCCGGCCGCCGCACGTCCTCGAGAAGATTCGCGACCACTACCCGATCGCCCTGCACGGGGTCTCGCTGTCGATCGGATCAACCGATCCGCTGAATCCCGACTATCTCCAGCAGTTGAGCAGTCTCGCACGACGCTTCGAGCCCGCATGGGTTTCGGACCATCTCTGTTGGACCGGGGTCGGTGGCCACAACCTGCACGATCTGCTGCCGCTACCCTACACCGAAGAGGCGATCAAGCATGTCATCCGGCGGGTGCAGCGGGTGCAAGACGCCTTGGGTCGCCGCATCCTGCTGGAAAATGTCTCTACCTATCTGCAGTACCGGCACTCGACCATGCCGGAGTGGGAATTCCTCGGTGGCGTGGCCGAGCGTGCCGACTGCGGCATCCTCCTCGACATCAACAACATCTTTGTCAGTGCCTTCAACCACGGCTTTTCGGCGCTGGACTACGTCGACAATGTTCCCGCGGCACGCGTGCACCAATTCCACCTAGCAGGCCACAGCGACAAGGGATCGTTCCTGCACGACACGCATGATCATCCGGTTGCGAGCGCAGTCTGGGACCTCTACGCGCACGCCGTCCGGCGCTTCGGCCCGGTCTCCACATTGATCGAATGGGATGACCGGATTCCACCGTTCGCCGTCCTGCAGGCAGAAGCGGACCACGCGAAGAAAGTGTTTGAGGCCACACATGACCGCACCGAACCTCGATCAGACGCAACGATTGCTGTGGAAGCTGATTACCGCGCCTGAAGGGGCGGCGGCCGGCCTGGCGCAGCTCGGCCCTGCGGACCGCCGCTGTGCAAGCGCGTTGGTGTGCGGCGACGAGCGGCTCTCGGCGATCGAGCGTCTCGACATCTACGCCAACATGTACTTCTACCGCATGCGCGACGCGCTCAAGGAAGATTTCTCCGCGGTGTGCTCGGTCGTAGGTGACACGACCTTTCACAACCTGATCACGGACTACCTCATCGCACGTCCGCCATCGCACTTTTCATTGCGATACGCCGGAAAACACTTTCCGCCGTTTCTCCGCCGGCATCCGTCATCGTGTCGGTGGCCTTTTCTCGCCGACCTCGCGAATCTGGAATGGGCAATCCTTGACGCCTTCGATGCGGCCGACGCTCCGGTGTTGGAAGCACCGGCCCTTGCTGGCGTCCCGCAGGAGCGCTGGCCCGAACTCCGGTTTCAGCTGACGCCCGCGTTGCGTCTATTGGACCTGGATTGGCCAGTCCACGAGGTCTGGAAACATACGCAATGTGGGGAGCCACCGGCACAACCGGCGCCTTGTGCCATCACGCTGCGCGTCTGGCGGCAGAACTTCCGCGTGTACCATCGACGCATTGACACGACAGAACGCATTGCGCTGGTGACGATCAGCGAAGGTGCCTCCTTTGCCGCGGTGTGCGAGCGGATTGTCGCGTGCGACAGCGAAGCACGCGGCACTGAACGAGCCGCCGCTCTTCTGGGCGAATGGCTGGGCGACGGCCTGCTCAGTAGCTTCAGCTTTCCCGGCCTGCCGTAAGCATTACTCCCTCACCCAGCACCGGTCTCAACCTTCGCCGCAGTTCGATCCAGTCGTTCAAAGCGGCGGCGGATGAGCTCGCGCTGGGCGGTGTGCGTCAGGACGTAGAGATCGTTTGCCTTCACCGCGGCAACGACTCGCTCCGCCACTTCGCCGGCTTCGATGATGCCGCCAACCATCGCCATCTGCGGCGGCGTCACAAACTCCTCGCCCGGGTTGCGCAGCTCCGGCGGTCGGTTCCGCGCAGCGGCGTTGATGTTCGTGTTCACCACCATCGGGCACAGCACTGACACGCCAATCCCGTACTGGCTGAGGTCGCGCTGCAAGGTTTCGCTCAGCCCGACGACCGCGTACTTACTGGTCACGTAGATTCCCATCCCTTGCATCGGTACAAGCCCCGCCATCGACCCCGTGTTGACGATGTGGCCGCCCTGGCCTTGCGCGATCATGCGCGGGACGAAGGCTTCGATCCCATGGATGACGCCCCAGAGGTTCACACCAAGGACCCACTGCCAGTCACGGTGGGTCATCGTGTCCATCGCACCGACGGTGACGACGCCGGCATTGTTGCACAGCACATGGACCCCGCCGAAGTGATTGAAGGCACGATCTGCCAGCGTCTGAACGTCGTCCAATCGGGTGACATCCGCCCGGACAGTCAGCACGTCGCCTCCGATGGCGGCCGCGGTCGCATCCATCGCCGCCTGTTCGATGTCGGCAAGCACGATGCGCATGCCCTCGCGAGCAAACGCCTGCGCCATAGCGGCGCCAATGCCACTACCGCCACCGGTCACTACTGCAACTCGGTTCTTGAACTCTTTCATGCATCGTCTCCTTCAGACCGGAACGGTGTAAAACGTGTGCGTGCGGTGAGCAACCATCCGCGTGGGCAGGAGCGGCAGCTTGACGGACGCACCAGCCAGACATTACACCATGGAAACGCTGATGTCCCGCCGTCTGCAACGCGCCGACTTTGCCCGCCCGACGGCAGCCGTCGCCCGCCGGTTGTTGGGCTGCACTCTGTGCCACCGCGTCGGAGACGAAGTACGGCGCGGGCGCATCGTCGAAGTCGAGGCCTACACGGACGACCCGGCGTCGCACGCAGCCGACGGTAAGCGTACGCCGCGCAATCGCGTCATGTTTGGTCCAGCCGGCGTGGCCTATGTTTACTTCACCTACGGCATGCACCACTGCTTCAACGTGGTCACCGAAACAGAAGGGACGCCCGGAGCTGTGCTGATCCGAGGCATCGACAACCTTGCTCTCGCGGCCGGCCCTGCACTCGTCTGCCGGGCGATGCATTTCACCCTGCGGGACAACGGCCGCGATCTGGTCACCGATCAGGGTCTGTGGATCGAGCCCGGCCGACGGAAACGCCATGAACGTGTGATCCAGACCACACGCATCGGTATCGGCAAGGGCACCGAATTGCTGAGGCGGTATTATCTTTTCGGCAGCCCTGGCGTGTCGAAACGGGATCGCCGCGCGGAAGCCGGATCCTCGCTTGACCTGAAGCCGTCACGTGATTGATCGCATTTCACACCAAACAGGAGCGATGATGAGCCCACTCAAGGGAAAGGCAGCATTGATCACCGGCGGCGCCCGCGGCATTGGGCGTGGCATCGCTCTGGCCCTGGCCGATGCTGGCGCAGACATCGCCATCGCCGAGGTCAACCGTATCAGCAGCGCCGCGCAACAGTACGGCGACGCCCAGGTCAGCGGCTTTACGGCCGCTCAGCGCACGGTGAAGGAAATCGAAGCCATCGGCCGAAGGGCGTGCGCCATCGAAGCCGACGTGACGCAGAAGGCCGACACACTCCGCATGGTCCAAGAGACGATGCAGCATCTCGGTCGCCTCGACCTTCTCGTGTGTAACGCCGGTGTCGTCAGCATATCCACTGTTGAAAAAATGCCCGAAGAGACCTGGGACGTCACCATGGCCGTCAACGCCAAGGGCGTGTTCCTGTCGTGTCAGGCCGCAATCCCGCAGCTGAAGAAGGCCGGCAACGGCGGCATCATCAATGTCGCTTCGGTCGCCGGCAAGAACGGCTCTCCAGGCATGGCGCACTATTGCGCCTCCAAGTTCGCGGTCGTGGGTTTCAGCAACGCCCTGGCAAAGGAGCTGGCGCGCTTCAACATCCGCGTCAACGCCATCTGTCCCGGCATCTTACGAACGCAGATGTGGGAGTACCTCGCCGACACGCTGAAACAGCCTGGTGAATCCAAGGAAGAGTCCTGGCAGCGCTACGTGCAAACGTTGATTCCGCTGGGGCGTCCGCAGACCCTCACCGATATCGGTACGCTCGCCGTCTATCTGGCCACGGCGGAGAACGTAACTGGTCAAGCTATCAACCTCGACGGCGGGATGGAGCTCCACTGACCGCGCTCCCCTCGGCGCCAGCCCCGGCCGCATCGCGATCAGCGCGCCCCCATGATCCTGTGCCAAACCGCCCCTTGACGCGGCGCTGCGGGAACTCCATGATTAGAAGCACAGCATGGCTCAACGTAACGCAGGCCGGTCCACAGCGGAGGAAAAGCATCCCGTGACAACGTCGTCTGGTTTCACCTTTGGGCGCAAAGTCGAGGCCGATCGCCCACCAAAGTCGCGTTTGCGACAGAACATCGAATCGCTGCTGCTTGCCGTGTTCGTTGCGTTGCTCGTCCGCTCTTCGGTGGTTGAAGCATTCTGGGTTCCGTCCGGATCGATGCTGCCGACCATACAGATCGGCGATCACTTGTTCGTCAACAAGCTGGCCTACGGCATGCACCTGCCTTTCGTCGATCGGGAGGTGAAGCAGTGGAGCCCGCTGCATCGAGGGGACGTGGTGGTGTTCACCTCGCCCATCGATCGCAAGATCGACTTGATCAAGCGGGTGATTGCAGTCGCCGGAGACACGGTGGAAATCCGGGACAAACGCCTTCTCATCAACGGAGAGGAAGTGCCCGACCCCCATGCCACCTTCACCGACACGCGGGTCCGCGATTCGGCGCCACGGGACCGCTTCGGTCCAGTGACCGTGCCGCCCGGTAAGTTCTTCGCCATGGGCGATAACCGTGACCAGAGTTACGACAGCCGGTACTGGGGCTTCGCTGACGAGTCCGACGTGAAGGGGCAAGCGACGTTCATCTACTGGTCGAGCGACGGCAAAGCCGACTGGGCACGTTGGCTGCGCTGGGATCGCTTCGGGCATTTCATTCGCTGAACAATTCACCGCGCGCAGCACGCTTTTCGGCAACTCAAGACGTTCCCCAGCCTCGACGACACCGCTGTTGAACGCAACGAGAACGTCAGTTCTCGTGTCGCGTGGTGAGCAGTTTCTCGACCACGAGCACCGTCAGGTCGTCGAGGCTTCCGAAGACGGCCACGGCCAGAGAGAAATCGTTGGTGCGAGTGGAGCTGTTGGGTACGGCAACCGGCACAGCCCCGGCACGATGCGCGGCGAGAATCCCTCTGTAGGTGTCTTCCACCACCAAGCACGCGTGTGGCGGCGCGTGGAGGCCGGCCGCTGCCGTGAGATAGGCGTCGGGATTGGGTTTGGGAAGCACGTAATCCTCGCGCGTGACGATACGGGCGAAGAAGCGCTCGAGGCCGAACTGATCGACCACAAACGACACGTCGGCCCGATTGGAATTGGTTGCCAGGCCAAGGGGGAACCGTGTGTGCAGGCGCGCCAGGGCCTCAATCGCCCCGGGCATGAGACTCACGTGCCGCCGCAAAATCTCGCGGTAGATGGGCTGCTTCAGGGCTCGCAGCTGTTGCGCATCCACCGGAAGCCGGTAGGTCTCGACGGCATACTCCGGACCGAGGCCGGTAGAAATCCAGTGGCGCGCGTACTCCTCGGCAGTCACCCTGACGCCGAAGCGTTCCAGCACCTGGGCATACGCCTGATATTGCAGGCCCTCGGAATCGATCAGGACCCCATCCAGATCGAAAATGACGGCGCCGGACATGCGAAACAGCGTTCAGCAATCAGCTCTCAGCATCATTGGATCTTGCTGAAAGCTGACCGCTGAATGCTGAACGCTCATTCTCACTTCACCACCGTCACCGACTTGATCACCACGGGCTCGACTGGAACGTCGTCAAAGCCGCCCTTCCTCGCCGTTTGCACGTGCTCGATCTTGTGCACCGCGTCCATCCCCTCGACGACTTTCCCGAACACCGCGTAACCGAACCCCGCTGCCTCGTCACGGTGATTGAGGGAGTCGTTGTCCTTCACGTTGATGAAGAACTGCCCTGTGGCGCTGTCCACCACGCCCGTGCGCGCCATCGCCAGCGTGCCGGTCACGTTCTTCAAACCGTTGCCGGCCTCGTTCTTGATCGGCGCCTTGGTCTGCTTCTGCTTCATGTCCTTGTCGAAACCGCCGCCCTGAATCATGAAATTCGAGATCACCCGATGAAAGATGGTCCCATCGTAAAACGTATCGTTCACGTACCCGAGGAAGTTCTTCACCGTCACCGGTGCCTTATCTTCGTAGAGTTCGATCTTGATATCGCCGACTGATGTCGACATCAGTACCATTGGATTCTTCCCTTCCGCTCGTGCCTCTCCGGTCACGAACATGGCGATCAGTGTCAGCGCCGATAGTATTCCCGTTCGCATGGCATCCTCCGAAAAGTTGAAATGCTTGCCTCTCATAGCAGTTTGGCCGCTTCCCGCAAACTTCCCCAGGGCCCCGGGCCACCATTGCACCCGTGGATGAGGAGAGGATATGAATCCGATCAGGCAGGACGGCATCCGCGATTTGGAGGTCTTGTGGCCGAGCAAACACCCGCAATGGACGGACTGTATTATTTCCGCGAGACACCCGAGCGCATTGCCGACGGCATTCATTTGATCTCGGCGTTCGGGAACTCGGTGTGCATCGAGACCACGGACGGGTTGGTCATCATCGACGCCTGTGTCCGCCCGATGGGAGCGCGTTTGTTGGAGCAGATCCGTCGCATCTCCGATGAACCGATCCACTACGTGGTGTACACCCACGGTCACTTCGATCACGCCTTCGGGGTCTGGGCGCTGCTCGAAGAAGCGGCGCGGCGCGGTCACCCACGCCCGCAGATCGTCGCGCACGAGTTGGTCCCGAAACGGTTCGACCGCTACTTGGAGCTGGACGGCCTGCACGATCACATCAACCGCATTCAATTTGCCCTTCCCCCGCAGACCAAGGTAGTGGTGCCCGAGCAGTTCTATTACCCGGATATCGTGTACCGCGACGGCATGGCGTTGCGGCTGGGTGGGCTCACCTTCTACCTGCACCACGCCATGGGCGAAACAGACGACGCCACCTGGGTGTGGATTCCCGAACGGCGAACGGTATGCACCGGCGATCTCTTCCTGTGGTCGTGCCCCAACATCGGCAATCCCTTCAAGGTGCAACGGTACGAAGTGGAATGGGCCGAGGCGCTCGAAGCCATCGCCGCTCGTGAGCCGCTCGCCCTTGCTCCCGGCCACGGACCCGCCATCGCCGGAAGCGACGCCGTTCGCGACGCCTGTCTCGATACCGCCCGCGCGCTTCGCTGGTTGCACCACGAGGTGGTGCGTCGCCTCAATACGGGCATGTGGGCGGAACAGATCCTCGCTGAGGTCAACGCGTTGCCGCCCGACTTGGCCGGCAAGCCCTACTTGCAGCCCATCTACGGCTGCCCAACCTTCGTCGTGCACGGCATTCTGCGCCGCCACAGTGGCTGGTTCGATGGCAACCCGTCGCACCTGTTCCCGGCAGCGACCAGCGCCATCGCGAAGGAAGTCGTCGCGCTGGCTGGTGCAACGGAACTCTTGCAACGAGCCCGCACACTCCAACAGGCTGGCAATGTCCAGCTGGCACTGCACCTCGTTGATCTCGTCATCGATGGCGGCGACCGCAACCTGGGCAAGGAAGCCTTGCAGCTGAAGAGCGCCCTGCTCGCCGCGCGCGCCGACGCCGAGCCGAGCTTCATCGCACGGAACATCTTCAAGAATGGTGCAGCCGCCGCCGCCGCAGACGCGACCGAGCACAGCTGACTCGGAGGGGACCTGCTGCGAACCGGATCCGGTTGCCCGCGGTAACGGTCACGGTTATGGTGCTGCGATGGAGCGCTTGCACGGAAAGACGGCTTTCATAACCGGTGCCGGCAGCGGCATCGGCCGGGCGACCGCGTGCCGGCTCGCCAGCGACGGGGCACGGGTCGCGGTTGCCGACATCAACATCGAAGCGGCACGGGGCACCGAACAGATGATCCGCGCGGCCGGTGGCGAGGCGCTCGCACTGCCGGTAGACATCGCCGACTTCGCGGCCGTGCAAGCCGCCGTGCGCCAGACGCAAGAACGCTACGGCGGCACCGATATCTTAGTCAACAACGCTGGCTGGGATCGGATCGAACCATTCATCAAGAATACGCCCGAGCTGTGGGACAAGCTGATCGCGATCAATCTGAAGGGTCCCATTCATTGCTGCCGTGCGGTGCTCGACGGCATGATTGCCGCCGGTGGCGGGAAAATCGTCTGCATCAGCTCTGATTCCGCGCGTGTCGGCAGCACCGGCGAAGCCGTGTATGCCGCATGCAAAGGTGGGATCATCTCCTTCGCCAAAACGCTCGCCCGTGAGCTGGCACGCTACAACATCAACGTGAACGTCATCTGCCCAGGCATCACCGACACGGCGCTGATCAAGGAAGTGACGCAGCCCGAATACGGTAAGAAAGTCATCGACGCCGTCACACGGACGATTCCGTTCCGACGCATGGGCCGGCCGGAAGAAGTGGCGGCGGCGGTCGCGTTCTTCGCCTCTCCGGAAGCGGATTTCATCACCGGGCAGGTATTGAGCGTCAGCGGTGGCCTGACGATGGCGGGGTAAGACCGGGGAGCGCCAGCGACTTTTCTCCTTCTCCCCCTGGAGCCTGCTGGAACGCATGCCAACAATCCTGATCACCAACGACGATGGTATCGACTCGCCCATGCTGGTGCCCCTGGTGCAGCGCGTGCAGCGCCTGGGGACGGTGCGGGTGGTGGTACCGGATGCGGAACGCAGTTGGACCGGCAAAGCGATCACGCGCTTCGATGTGGTTCACGTCCACCCAACCGTCCGTGACGGAATACCCATGTATGCCGTCAAAGGCACACCTGCGGATTGCGTGAGTCTCGGCGTTCACACGCTCTTTGATGCTCTGCCGGATTTCGTGATCTCGGGGATCAACCTCGGCCTGAACTACGGGCTCGCCTTTGTGCTCTCCAGCGGCACCGTCGGCGCCGCCATGGAGGCGTGGATCGCAGGTATTCCGTCGATAGCGTTCTCCATGGCGATTCCCCACGATGCCTACGGGCTTACCGGCGCCCGGCGCATCGAAGCGCTCGGCGCACGTCCGCCGGCCGCGGCAGGCATCGCCGGCGAGATCAGCGAGACTATCCTGACCCGCGGCTTTCCCGGTGACGTCGATAGTTTTTCGGTCAACATGCCGGCGGATGTGGATGCCGAAACGCCGCGCGTGGTATCCCGCCTCACCCGTTCGCGCTACGGCCCTTTATTCGTGCCCGGCCCGGAAGGCGGGTACCTGCATCGCTTCCAGTCACTGGCCGCACTCGAAGACCCTGAAGACGGCGACATGCAAGTGGTACAGCGCGGCGCCATTGCCATCACCCCGCTACGCCTCGACTTCTCCAGCACGCTGTCCGACAGCAGTCTGCGTGCGGCGTTGTCTTCTCCTCCCTCGCCCCTGGCGAAAGGCCTGCCCTCAGCCAGCCTTAAGGGATCGGGGTGAGGGCAGCCACTTCCGCTGGCGCTCTCATTTCAGTAATCATGGAATTTATGGACGATCGCGACTTCCGTCTCTCCAGAGATGTCATGCCGGCCCGGTATGATCTGCGCATCAGCGTCGATCTCGACAACTGGCGTTACACCGCTTCTGAACGCATCGAGGTGACGGTCCACCGCCCCCGAGCGGAGATCGTGCTGCACGCCGTCGGCTTCAGCATCGACTCGGCGCGGGTCGTGGCGGCGGGCACGACGCACGCGGCAGCTGTCGACTTCAACCCCGAGGCGGAGACCGCCAACCTGCGCTTTGCGGAATCTCTTCCGGCTGGACCGGCCACTTTGGAGATCGAATTCAACGGCGAGATCCTGGAGCGGCTCCGGGGCTTCTACCGGTCGCTGAAGGACGGTGAGCGTTACGCGGCCACCCAGTTCGAGGCCGCCGATGCGCGCCGCGCTTTTCCGTGTTTCGACGAGCCGGAGTTCAAGGCCTGCTTCGCACTGACGCTGACGATCCCACCGGGCACCGTCGCCATTTCCAACGGACCGCAGCAAGACAGCCGAACACTCGCGGATGGGCGCAGCGAAATCCGCTTCGTGGAAACGCCGCCGATTTCCTCCTACCTGGTCGCGTACTGCGTCGGTCCCTTCGAGGCGACGCCGGTCGCTACGACCCCGAGCGGCGTGCCGGTTCGGGTGTGGCTGCCGCGCGGCCTCGCCGACAAGGGCGTGTACGCGCGTGACGCCCACGTGCGCTCGCTCGCCTACTTGGAGGATTACACCGGCATCCCGTACGCCTACACCAAGGCGGACGCGATCGGCATCCCCGATTTCGAAGCCGGCGCCATGGAAAATCCGGGCGCCATCACCTACCGTCTCACCGCCATTGCCGCCGATCCGGAGCGCACATCAACCCACGCCTTGAAGGGCATCTTCTACACTGCCGCACACGAGCTCACCCACATGTGGTGGGGCGATCTGGTGACCATGGCCTGGTGGAATGACCTGTGGCTCAATGAATCGTTCGCCACCTTCGTCGGCTACAAAGTCACGGCCGATCTGATGCCGGAATGGGGGTTGTGGCGCGATTTCGTGGCGACGCTGTCGCGGCCGTTCGGTCTCGATGCGTTGGTCTCGACACATCCGATTTCCTTCGAAGTGAAGAACGCCAAGCAAGCCACCGAGCGCTTCGACGTCATCACCTACTGGAAGGGTGCGGGCGTGGTCCGCATGATCGAAGGATTTCTGGGCGCGGCAGCCTTCCGCGCCGGCGTACAAAGTTATTTGGAGCGCTACCGCGAACGCAACGCCACTGCCGACGATTTCTGGCGCGAGCTGAGCGCCGCGTCCGGACGCGACGTGGCCGCCATCGCCAATGCGTGGATCAAGGAGCCCGGCCATCCGGTGGTACACGTGACGACCTCGCAAGAGGGCAATGACCTCCGTGTGCGCCTGCGGCAAGAGCGCTTCTACGCTGATCCCGACGTTCGTGAAGGACGCCGGCCACAGGCGTGGCCGGTGCCGCTGGTCATCAAGTTCGGCACCAACGACGGCACCGCCGAGCAGCGCGAGCTGCTCGGCACCGGGCAGGCCGATCTCGTGTTGCGCGGCGCGCACTGGATTTTTCCCAATGGTGGGGCAAGCGGGTTCTACCGCTTCACCATGGATGATGCGTCGCTGCAGGCCCTGCTCGACAACGTGCAGGAGGCCCTGAGTTCGCATGAGCGCTTGATGCTCGTCGACAACCAGTGGACGTTGCTCAAGGCGGGCATGGTCTCCGTCGAGCAGTACCTGGCGGTCCTCGATGGCTACCGCAGTGAGACGGACCGCGCTGTCGTTTCGACCATCGCCGACCAGCTGAGCTGGCTCAGCGTGCACGTCGTCGCCGATGAGATACGGCCACGCTTCGAACGCTTCGTCGACGGCTACTACCGGCCTCAGTTCGAGACGCTCGGTTGGGAGTCCCGGGCAGGCGAGCCGGTTGATGAGCGTCTCAAGCGTGCCGCCATCATCGGGGCGTTGGGCGGCGTCGCACGCACCGTCTCGGTGCGTGCCGAGGCGCGACGGCGGCTCGATCAGTATCTGCTCGACCGCTCCTCACTCGATCCCAATCTCGCTTCAGTGGTCGCCGGGCTGGCTGCGCGTGATGGCGACGGCGGGCTCTACAAGCGCTACCTCGAACGGAAGCGCAGCGCCACGACCGACCCGGAAGAAGAGCAGCGCTTTCTGCTCACGCTCACAGCATTCGAGCTGCCGGAGCTGATTCAGCGCACATTGGACCTCGCGCTCAGCACCGAGGTCCGGGCGCAAGATCGGACTTCCCTTCTGGCCGGCCTGCTGGGACGGCGGGCCTCGCGCCTGGCGGCGTGGATGTTCGTCCGCGAGCAATGGGACCGGTTGGTCACGTTGATGGATCCCATGCTATTGCAGGGACTCATCCGCGCCCTGGGCCAGCTCACACCTGAGCCCACGGCCACCGAGGTGCGCGAGTTCCTCGCTCCGCGGACGCGTGATGAAACCCGCGAGACCGTCGCCCAGGTCACCGAGCAACTGGCCATCGACGCCGTCTCTTGCTCGCGGCGTCAGCCGGCGCTGACGACGGCGCTCAGGAACCGAACCTAGAGGCCCGGCATCCTGAGGTGCACCCGGTGCACCCCACGGCTACTGCCCACCGTTTTGCGTGGCCAGAATACCGCCGCGATCGCCGACCGCCCAGCCCAATTGCGAGCTGACGAAGGTCACAGCATACAGCGGATCACTGACGCCGCTGTCCTGGAAGCTCCACGTGGTACCGCCATCAGTCGTCGCGAGGATGAGGCCGAAATCGCCGACCGCCCAGGCTCTCTGTTCATCAATGGCCGCCACGCCGAACAAGGCGTCGGTGAATTGTCCCGATTGCGGGACCCAGGTTTGCGGGGCCCAGGTTGCGCCGCCATCACTGGTGTGCAGGATGACCTGAGTGGGGGCACTGACGTCGGGTGTGCCACCAACCGCCCAGCATGACTTGGTGCCGACACTTGTGACGACGCATTTGATCGCGAACAGTGTATCGGTAGACGGGCTGGTCTGCGGCGCCCACGTCGAGCCGTCCGTCGTGTGGACAATCGTCCCTTGGTCACCAACCGCCCAGCCATTCTGTCCATCAACGAACGAAACCCCGTTCAGAGCCTGCAAGGTCTGGCTGGCTTGGGCAAGCCAGCTCGTCCCGCCATCGGGAGTGTGCAGTATGGTGCCGCCTGCACCCACCGCCCAGCCGGATTGGTCGCTGACGAACTCGATGCCGAAAAGGGACGTGCTCACGGGCGTCGCCTGGAGCTGCCAGAGCGCGCCGCTGTTTGTCGTGTGCAGTACGGCACCGGAACTCCCCGCAGCCCAAGCAACCTGCGGGCTGACGGCGCTGACCGCATAGAGCGTCGCCTCAGTGGGCGACGGTTGCGCCAGCCACGTGGTTCCCCCGTCGCTCGTGTGGGCAATAGCCCCGAGGTCTCCGACCGTAAAGCCGCTGCTGTTACCGGCAAAGCTCACACCGAAGAGCACGTTGGTAGTGGCGGGATTCTGCGATTGCCAGGAGTTGCCGTCAGCGGTGTGAAGCAACGTCCCGCCGCCACCCACGATCCAGCCGGTATGCGCATCGACGAAGCTCACCGCATACAAGGCATTGCTGTTCCTGGCGTCCTGTGGCGCCCACGTGTTCCCGCCGTCGGTGGTGTTGAGAATCGCGCCCGTAACCCCGGCGCCGAAGCGGGCCCCTGTAATCCATCCATTCTTCGGTCCGCTGAAGCCGATTGCGAACATCACATCGACATTCGGCAGCGTTTGGGACGCCCACGTGGCACCGTCGGCCGTCTGCACCAACGTGCCACCGTTGCCCACGGCAAAACCGTGCTGCAAGTCCACGAAGGCGACGGCGTACAGCGGGTCCGTGGTCAGACTGTTTTGTGCCACCCATGTGCTGCCGCCATCGGTGGTTGCGAGGATAAGTCCCGCGCTACCGACTGCCCAACCATGTTGGGCATCAACGAAGGCAACAGCGTTGAGATCGGACTGGGTTCCGCTGACCTGTGCCGTCCAGGTGTTGCCGCCGTTCGTCGTATAAAGGATGACGCCACCAGCGCCCACCACCCAACCGTTCGAAGTGCCGACGAACGCGACGCCATTCAACGCGGACTGGATCGAGCTGGTCTGCGGCGTCCACGTGTTCCCACCGTCGCTGGTTCGCACGATCGTCCCGGAGTTACCAACGACCCAACCGTTCAAGGCATCGACGAACGTGAGGCCATAGAGGTCTGCGGCGGTTTGGCTGGACTGGAAATCCCAGGTGTTGCCGCCGTCGGTCGTGTGGAGGATTTCGCCGAAGCTGCCGGCCGCCCATCCGACCTTCGGGCAACCGTTTAGGGCGTCGTCGACTGCGGTCAGGATTTCATCGACCGTGACGCGATGGTCACCGTTGGCGTCAAAGGACGGGCAGCTAGCCAACGGCACGCTCCCCAGGGCGATGTTCACGCCAGCGAGAATCTCATCCACCGTCACCACTCCGTCTCCGTTGCAGTCTCCGACACAGGCGTTCACGAACTTCACGCCGTAGAGATCATCACCTGTGGGGCCCGGGTTCTGCAGAAACCAGCCGGCCCGCGCAACCGATGGAGGGACAGCTGCAACGGTGGCCCACAATGCTGCCTGCACCAACACTCCCAGAAGCCTGCGCCAGTGTTTACCCACTTCGTTATCCTCTCTTCAGAAACTGTGCTGTCAGCAGCGCACGCACCGCCGCCTTGCGCCAGGACGCCTCATAATCCCCACGAGAACGTTTCGGTGGGGGTCACCGCTACGATGACCGATTCGTCTTCTTCGATCGGCGCCAGGCGGGCGTATCGCTTATACTTGCGGTACAGGGCCAGGCGTACACGGCGAAACGCCGGGCCCTGATCGATGATGGCTCCCTTGCCGACGACCATGACACCCGCGAGGCGTTTCCAGTTTTCGCTGTATTGGTCGAAGGCCAAAGCCAGCAGGGGATGAGAACGGATGTTGCGCACCTTCCGTGCGCTCTTTTCGCTGGCAAAGTAGAGACGGCCACTCACAAAAACGATGCAGACCGGCACGTTGTGTGGCTTGCCGCCCCGTCCAACCGTGGCCACACGCGCGACGGGCTGGCTACGAATAAAGGCGAGAACCTTGCCGCTCAACCGCTGAGGCATATTCCACAAAATCCCCGATCATCTGAGCTGCAATTCTCGGGGCCGGACCCTTCATCGCCCAGCAATATACCAGACAAGTTTTCGTGGCGCGATGCACCTGCAACGTACCTCCGCAAGGACGGCCAGTTTACCGGGCCGGCTTGAATCCACGGAGACCGAAAGTTATGGTTTCAAGGGCGAGCACGGGCACAGGGGCAAGGGGAGGGCACGATGGCGGATATTCAAGAGGTGAGTGACAGTTCTTTTGATACCGAGGTCTTGAAGTCTCCTCTGCCGGTTCTCGTCGATTTCTGGGCACCGTGGTGCGGGCCGTGCAAGGCCATTGCACCGGTCGTGGCGGACCTGGCCAAGGAATACGCCGGCCGTCTCAAGGTCGTGAAGATCAACGTCGACGATCATCCGCAGGCGCCATCGCGCTACGGCGTGCGCGGCATTCCCAACCTGATTCTCTTCAAGGAGGGCCAGGTGCGCGATCAAATTGTCGGTGCCGTACCCAAGGCGCAACTGGTCAAAGCCATCAGCCAAGTCGTCTAGCCGCGGACGGGGCGATGGCGCGGGAGCTGATCCTCGGTCCGACGTCGCACTATTTCTACTCACAGCGGCTCAAACTGCATTACGTCGATTGGGGCAGCGGCGATAAGCCGCCGCTCCTGCTCATCCACGGCGGCCGCGACCACGCCCGCAATTGGGACTGGGTGGCGCAAGAGCTGCGCAACGACTACCACATCATCGCCCCAGACCTGCGCGGCCATGGCGATTCGCAATGGGCCATCGGTGGCGCGTATGCCATGGTCGACTACGTCCTCGACGTGGCACAGCTGCTCAGTGCCGTGCACCTCTTCCCCATCACCATCATTGGACATTCCTTGGGAGGCGCAATCGCCCTGCAGTACAGCGGCGTCTACCCGGACCGGGTGCGCAAGGTGGTCGCCATCGAGGGGCTCGGACCACCTCCATTCTTGATCCGCGAACGGCCCGCGCACCAACGTATGGCCGAATGGATCATGGAGATGCAAACCCTGGCACAACGCCACCCGCACCGCTACAAGAGCTTGGACGAGGCGGTGGCGCGCATGCGGGAAGCCAACCCGCACCTCACACCCGAGCAGGCACGACACCTGACGGTCCACGGTTCCTATCGCGATGAAGACGGTACGTACCTGTGGAAGTTCGATAACTACGTCCGCGCCGCCTCACCCTACCTCTTCAATATGCAAGAGGCGCGGGAGTTCTGGGCCCAGATCACCTGCCCAACGCTGCTGATCCGCGGCGCCGAATCGTGGGCTTCGGATCCCGAAGAGGACGGACGCGCAACCGCGTTCCGTGATTGCAGGCGGGTGAACATCGAGAAAGCCGGGCACTGGGTTCATCACGACCAGCTCGAGGCGTTCCTCAACGTCGTGCGCGACTTCCTGCGGGCGTGAGCAGTCCGGGAACGCCGGCATCTTGCCGTCTTCACCTTCCGCCGTCGTCCGGTACCGCGACGTCAATGCTGCGCCAGACGTACCAGGAGGCGATGCTGCGATATGGCCGCCACGGCGCTGCGATGCGTTCCATCGTGCGCGGCTCCGGGAGATTGCGCAGGCGATAGAGCCGCTGCATTCCCTTGCGGACGCCGTAGTCACCCACCGGCAGGACGTCGGGCCGTCCGAGGGAGAAGATCAGGAGCATGTGGGCGGTCCATTCACCGATGCCGCGCACGGCAGTCACGGCCGTAATGATTTCGTCATCGGGGAGCCGCGCCAGCCGTTGCGCGCGGAGCCTGCCCTCCGCGAACGCCGCGGCGAGATCGCGCAGGTACGACAACTTCTGCCGCGAGAGCCCGGCACGCAGTAGCGGTTCATCGGCGGCGCGAAGAAACTCGGCCGGGGCGGGAATCCGGCCACCGAAGGGCGCGCACACGCGCCGCTTGATCGCCGCCGCCGCGCTGCCGGCAAGCTGCTGGTACAGCACGGCGCGAAACAACGAGCGGTAGATCTGCTGGCGCGGGCGGAGCATGCAGGGGCCCGCCCGGTCGATCACCTCCGCCAGGCGGATATCGACACGCCGCAGGTGCTGGACCCCCGCCTCCACGAACGGCGGGGTCAGCCGCGCCGGCACGGGAGGCTCAGGCAACCTGGGCCTTGACCTCGCCGAACGCCACGTCGGTCACGTCCAGCGTGCGACGGATGTCGGCTTCACTGTGCGCCGCGGTCAGAAACCAGTTGTGGTGCGGGTGAATGTACACGCCACGCACCGCACACGCCGCCGCGAACACCCGGTTGCGTTCGAATGAGCCCGCATCGTCCCGGAAGCTCATGAACGGAATCGCAGGCGGGCCGGTCAGCGTTACGGGCAGGCCATGACTGCGGCCTTGCTCCTCTAGCCCGCGGCACAGCATGGTCCCGACGTGGCGCATGCGCTCGATGCCGCCATTCGCCTGCAACTCTTTCAGGCACGCCAGCGCCGCCGCCATCGGCACGGCGCTGGTGAAATACGACCCGGTGAAAAACACCGACTCCGCAGCGGGGCGAAGAGCGTCGCGGCCAACGCAGGCGGACAGCGGATACCCGTTGGCAATGGCCTTGCAGTAGCAGGACAGGTCGGGGCGCACACCAAAGTACTCCCCCGAGCCGCCGAGATGCAGCCGGAACCCAGCACGCACGTCGTCCAGGACGAGTACGATCTTCTTCTCATCGCAGAGCTGGCGTACCCCGAGATGGAACCCTTCTGCCGGCAGTTCCGAATCATGAAAGGCGTCGTGTTTGAAGGGAGTGACGATGATCGCCGCCACCTGCCCATCGTGTTCCTCCACCACCCGACGCAGGTCGGCAAGGTCGTTGTACGTGAAGGTGAGGACGTTGGCGGTGTCTTCCGGTGTCGTGCCAGCGGGCAGCGGCGTACACCAGGCGTGCGTGCCATGGTAGGCGCCCTGGGCCATGACGACTTTGGGACGGCCGGTATGCTCGCGCGCCACCTCGAGCGCAAAGGTGCACACGTCTGATCCGTTCTTGGCGAACACCACCCAGTCGGCAAACGGCGTGATGTTCACCAGATACTCCGCCAGCTCGGGCCACACGGATGCCGGTCCATTGAAGCAGTTGCCCTTGCGCATCTGCGCCAGCGCGGCTTCCTCCACCTTGGGATGCCGGTGGCCGAGCACGATGGGTCCGTACGAACACATGTAGTCGATGTACTCGTTGCCATCGACGTCCCACACGTGCGCGCCTTCTCCATGGTCGAAGAAGTACGGATATGATCCCGGCACCAGCATCGCCGGCGTCTGATGGCCGTAGATGCCGGCGGGAATGTAGCGGGCCGACCGCTCGAATAGCTCCTGCGTTTTCGTGAACTGATACAGCGCCATGATCTCCTCCGTCGGGCCGCTCACGCGCAAACCCACGATCACCAATGATCTCTTTGCTTGCCACCTTTCGCGTTTCGCTGTCAACCAGCATCTGGCAAGTCGGCCCCGGGCAAAACCGTTGCCAACCGCCGGCAATCCGCCTATAGCCCTCCAGGAAGAAAAGTCCTGAGTGCTCAGTTTCCCTTTCTTCTACTCAGGCTCTCAGCACTCAGCACTGACCGGGGGGGAGATGGCGAAACTCAGGCTGATTGAAGGGAAAGGACGCAAGCGAGTGCTGGTCTACGGCATGCGGCTGTTCGAACCGGGCATGCTGGCGAAGGTCAACCCCGGCGACGTGGTGATGGCGGACGGGCGGCGGAGCCGCATCACGTTTCATATCATTGAAGGATCAGTCTCCCAGATCAAGAAGCAGCTCGCAACCAGCGTCGACGCTTTCTTCGATCTGCAGAAGGAGATGAAAGACTGAAGGAGGGAACATGCTCACATCGCCCCTTGAATTCCCTGCAGACTTTGTGTTCGGCAGCGCCACGGCCGCGCACCAGGTGGAAGGCAACAACGTCCACAACGACTGGTGGGCGCATGAGAACGCGCCGGACACCAACGCGCTGGAGCCGTCGGGCATCGCCTGCGACCACTACCACCGCTTCGCCGAGGATTTCCGTCTCATCCATTCCCTCGGTCAGCGCGCCCACCGTCTGTCCATCGAGTGGAGCCGGATCGAGCCGGAGGAAGGACAGATTCAGCGTGCCGAGATCGATCATTACCGCTCGGTGCTCGATACCTTGCGCGAGCTGGGCATCGAGCCCTGGGTGACGTTGTTCCATTTCACCTTGCCGGTCTGGTTCGTCCAGCGTGGCGGTTTCACGCGGGCGGAGAACGTGGGTCTCTTCCGCCGTTTCGTCGAGCGGGTCGCCAAGGAGTACGGCGATCTGGTACAGCGCTGGTGTACGATCAACGAGCCGACGGCGCCCGCCGAGCTGGGCTACCGGTTCGGATACTTCCCGCCTCGTCTGACCGACGCGGCACTGGCCGCCGATGTTCTCTGCAACCTGTTTCGGGCGCATGCGGCCGCGACCACGGCGCTGCGTGAGCACGCGCGGCGTGCGCCGTTCGTCGGCATTACGCTGGCAGTGCAGGCCGTCGAACCGTATCGGCCGGACTCCGCCGCCGACCGCGAGCTGGCGGCGCGGCGCGATGCCGAGACCAACGGCGTGTCGTTCGACGCGCTGCGCACGGGACTCTTCAGCTATCCCGGCCGTCTGGCCGTGGAGATCCCGGGATTGAAGCAGTCCTCACAGTTCGTCGGCATCCAGTACTACTCCCGCATGCGCTACAGCGTGGAGACCGGCGGCCCCGCGCCGGCTGACTTCAACCGGCAACTCAGTCAGATGGGGTGGGAAGTGTATCCGGAGGGATTCGGCCCATTGTTGCAGCGTGCCGCGGCCACCGGGTTACCGGTGTACGTCACCGAGAACGGCATGGCCTGCGATGACGACCGCGACCGGGTACGGTACATTGCGGATCATCTTGCGGTCGTCGATCAGGTGCGCCGAGCGGGTGCGGACATGCGCGGCTACTTCTACTGGTCGACGATGGACAACTTCGAGTGGAATTTTGGCTATGGCCCGAAGTTCGGGCTCATTGCGGTCGACCGCACGACCCTGACGCGGGCGCCGCGCCCGAGCGCATACTTCTTCGGAGAGATCGCCCGCGAGCACCGGCTGACGCCGGAGATGGTGGCGCAGTACACGAAGTAGGCAGCGCGTCATTCTCCCTCGCCCCTGGGGACTGTCGACAAATGACCGGCCGCTGGCTTGGTGTGCGCATTTTCCGCGTGCTTCCGTAGCGGCGCAGCATGCTGCGCCCCCACATTCGGAGAAAAAGACGGCCTCCCCCTGGGAGAGGTCTGTCCTGAGCCAAGTCGAAGGTGGTCGGGGTGAGGACCTGCTCAAGCCGGTTGATGATGTGGCACACAGCAGATGAATTGGAGGCCGTTGGAGCCGGCGCGGAACTGGTGCTCTTCATTCGGAGCGATGAAGACCGAGTCCCCCGGCCGCAGCGAGCGCTCGCCTTCTTTTCCACGCACGGTACCGATGCCGGCGAGGATGTAGACTTCATGCTCCCAATCGTGCGTGTGATACGGAGTGTAGCCTTCGGGGGTCAGGTTGAAAACGCGCATGGCAAAGTGGGGCGCGCCTTCTTTGTCGGTAATCAGCGGGCGCATCTCCACTCCCTTGGCTTCGCCGGAGTACGTCACGACCTCAACCTGTTCCCGGTTGCGCACCAGCATGTCGGCATCCTCCCACTGGCAATCGATGCGAAAAACTATACCACAGGGCTCTGGACCGACCCAGCGTAAGCGATGGCCGGCGCTTTCTTGATGTCTCGAATTCTGGCATGGTACCAACCCGCGCATGGCGCTGCGAGAGAGCCGTTAGCTCAGGAGGTAGAGCATCTGCCTTTTAAGCAGAGGGTCGCTGGTTCGAGTCCAGCACGGCTCACTCTTTTTCTGCTGCAATTCACCAATTTGCGAGCTACCTCGTCGGGCCGATGAGGATCGCCGGCGGTCTGCGGAATGGGATCACCTCTCCGCCGAAGTATGGGCGCAGCTCGACCGCGACGAGAAGCGGTAGCGTTTCCGAAGCGCGGCGAGACCTACCTCGCCGACTTCGACCCGGTGATCGGTTCCGAAATCGCCAAGACGCGGCCCGGGCTGGTCATTCAGAACGACATGGGGAACCGCGTCAGCCCCATCACCATTGTGGCGGCCTTGAGTTCTCAGGTCCGCCAGCCCCTCTACCCCATCGAAGTGCTTATCCATGCCCCGGAAGGCGGACTCACCACCGACTCCACCGTGCGCCTCAATCAGCTCCGCACCATGGACAAGTCCCGGCTCATCAAGCGGCTCGGCAAGGTGAGCGCTATCACCATGGCGGTCGTCGACACGGCCATTAAAATCTCGCTCCGCCTCATCGAGGTGTAGCGCCCTTTCTCGCCCTTCCCCGCGGCGTCGCGCGACACCACGGTCACGAAGAGCTGATTTCGGCACCTCGACTGCCGCGGACTATCGCAATGGGCGACATTGACTGGGATCTCTGTTGACAGGCCCCAGCCATGAGTCAGATACTTGCCTTCGTGTTCAGAACCTGGGGCGTGCCCGCTGTTGTTGTCGCGCTGCTCGTCGGCACCGCACCCACGGCGGACGCCGGCTTCAACGTGTGGACCACAAGCGGTCCACAAGATCAGTTCGTCACCGTGCTCGGCATCAATCCACTGATGCCCGCGACACTCTATGCAGGCACGCGCGGCTGTGCCGTCACACAAGGCGGCGATGTGTTCAAGAGCACGGACGGAGCCAAGAGCTGGGTTGCTCTCGGGTTAAATCGAGGTGTCACCGCGCTCGCAATCGACCCGCTGACACCGACAACCGTATACGTTGCGACGTGCTACGAGGGTGTTTTCAAGAGCACTGATGGTGGTGGTACCTGGAGGCCTGCCAATGTTGGTCTGGAACCCCCGCCCGACGAACCATTTGCCGACTTCAACGTGCTTGCGATTGACCCTACTAGGCCGACCACGCTCTACGTGGGAACCGGCGGTGTCTTCAAGAGCACGGACGCTGGTAGCACCTGGACCCCGGTCAACACCGGCCTGACCACCAACCCCTATTGTCCGTACGCTGGGTGTCCACCCGTGGACGTGCTTGCCGTTGATCCCACCGCGCCCAGCACGCTCTACGAAGCGTCTGAGGGCGGCGGACCCTTCAGTAAAAGTACAGATGGCGGTAGCACTTGGAACGGCAACGGCCTGATCGGCGCCCCCGTCCTTGCGCTGGCCATCGACCCCGAGCACCCCAGCACGCTCTACGCCGGGACCTATGGCGGCGGGGTCTTCAAGAGTACGGACGGCGGCAGCACGTGGAGCGCCGTCAGCGCGGGCTTGAAGGACCAAGGCATCAACACGCTCGCGATCGATCCTATCACCCCCACCACGCTCTACGCCGGGACGGACAGCATCGGCGTCTTCAAGAGCACCGATGGGGGAATTACCTGGAGCACTCTGAACACTGGCTTACCGCTCAACAGTGCGGTGAGTGCTCTGGTGATCGATGCCACCACTCCGACGACGCTCTACGCCGGAACGGCAAACGTGTTTACCATCCAACAGGTCCCCGTGTGTGTCGGCGACTGCCGCGGCACCCGCACGGTGGCCGTGAACGATATCCTCACGCTGGTGAACATCGCTCTGAGCACTGCACCACCAGCGGCGTGCTCGGATGGCGGCCTTCCGATCGGCGGGGAGGTTAACATTGCGGTCATCATCGAGGCAGTGAACAATGCCCTGAGCGGGTGCGGTGGTGGCTGATCCTGTCGCGATCCCAGAATCTGCGCCCGCGCCTCCGAGCCGGACACACGTACAGCGCCCTTTGCCGCTCTGGCTCCACTTGCTCCGAGATCGCGCAACCCGCAACCACCGCACGGCAACTCAATGCTTTCTCATATGACCCAATCCCCCACCGGCTTGGCGAACTCCGCAAGGAGGTCGCCAAAGGGTTAAAGAGCGGCAGGTTCGAAGCGCTCGACGTCAATTCCTGGGTCGCTGGCCGTTGCTATGTGACTTCTTCAACGGGCTGCTAAACGCGATCAAACTCTCGCGGCGAAACAGCGGTGGCAAGCCACCGCACTCCATGGCCGCTTGAAGCCAGCGCGCGCGTGAACTGACCGAGTCCCCTCCCCCCCGATTGACACGCGCCCGACAACGCATAACCTCGGGGTAGGGGAAGTCACGTCGACATGAGCCAACCCTTCGACTGGCGTGCATGGATGTACCGATGGCGGCGGTGGCTGATCGCCGCAGCGATCATCATCCTGGTCCGTGTCCTGTTGCCGATCGTCCTGCGGAAGGTCATCGTGTCGCAGGCATCGAAGGCCCTCAATGCCAACGTGCAGGTCGGCGATGTCGATCTCGGTCTCTTCCGCGGCTTCGTCGCGCTCAAGGACGTTGCCGTGCGCGCGAACACGGCACCGCCCGACAGCCCGCCGCTGATCGGCTGGAAACTCTTCGCCGTCGATCTGCGCTGGCTCGCCCTCTTCCGCAAGACGATTGAATTGGAGGAGGTCGTGCTCGACACGCCGTACGTGTCGCTCGAGCGGCTCAAGGGCGGCGATCTGAACCTGATGGCGTTGGTGCCGAAGAGCAGCGGCGAGCCAACGCCGGCCCCCACGCCCGCCGAGGCGCCCGCGAAGCCGGGCTGGGCGTTCGGCGTCGATCGCATCGTCCTGCGCGCGGGCGGCGTGCACTTCCAGGATTTCATGATGGCCGAGAGCGAGCCGGTCGAAGTCGGCTTGCCGACGATCGAGGTGACCGACGTCGCGATTCATCCCGGGCTGTACGGGCAGCCCGCGCGCGCCCTGATCGAGATGAAAATCGATGAGGGCGTGCTCAAGATCGACGCCAGCGCGACGATGCGTGACGACGGTATCGGCGTCGAGACGCAGATCAAAGCCGAGCGACTCCCGCTGCGGCGCTCGCGCGTCTACATTCCGAAGGTCGGATGGAGTGATCTGCGCGGCACGTTGTCGATGGATATCATGCACCGCATCGACACCAACGGATCGCGTCACGACCTGCGCGGCTCGGTCGGCTTGCAGGATCTCGTGGTGCATGTGCCGGGTTTCGACGATGCCGCGCTCGCGTGGCGCGCGTTGAATGTGCACGTCGACCCCGTCGATCTTGTCGAGCAGCGGGTCACGGTTGCCAAGATCGACTGGGACGGCTTGACGCTCCCGGTGCGCACCGGGGGCGATGCGCCGTTGCCTTTGCTGCGTGCGTTGATGGCGAAGTCCGAGCCGGAATCATCGCAGGCCACACCGCCGGCAGACACAACACCGAACCGCGAGATGACACCAACCGCGGAATCGACGACCTCTGTGACGGTGACGCCGGAGGCAACTCCTCCGGAACCCACGCCGACTCCGGAAGCAAGTCCGGCACCGAGCCCCGACACCTCCGCTCCGCCGAAGCCGTGGCATTGGGCGCTCAATGCCGCACAACTGACCGATGCGAAGCTGCTGGTGCTGCACAAGACCGGGCGGATGGATGTCGGCGTTGCGGCCGAGGTTCATGATCTTGCGGGCGAGAGCGATCAGCCCGCCGCCGTGAAGCTCGGGCTTACGGTCGGCGAGGGCTCCCTCAATGTCAACGGCAAGCTGCGACTGACGCCGATCGGCTTCGGCGGGCATATCGCGATCGACAAGCTCAACGTGCCTGAGGTCGTGGCCGCGTCGAGTGCGGTGCCGCCGGAGATTCTCCCCGCGGCGCGGCTCGCGCTCGATCTCAACGCCGATACCGGATCGCTCGCACCGACGCCGGGTGATCTCAACGTCACCGGCACGATCACGCTCACCGATGTGCAGGCCGCGCCGCCGGCGCCGCAGGGAATGCGCGTCGGGCTACGGTCGCTCACGGTCGGCTTCGATGAGTTGCACGTCGCGGGTCTGCTTGCGCAGCCAGGACCGCACCAGGGCGATCTGCGTTTCAAAGGAAAGATATCCGTCGTCGATCCGCGCGTACTTGCCCCGGGCGCGAAGGATCCCGCCGCAAGCGCGAAGACGATCGATCTCACCTTGGATCAAATCAACGGGCCGGCGCTGCTGGCGAAGGCCGCGGCGGAGGGGCAGGGCGCCGCGCCCGGCAACATTACGGTGCGCGGCAAGCTCCGTATCGTCGAGCCGCGTGCCGTGGCTGCCAATCCAAAGGAGTTCTCTGCCGGCGGGAAGTCGATCGATGTCGCGTTCGACGAAGTGTTGGTGCCGAATCCGAAGGATCCCAAGCCGGGTCCGTTGCGCGTGCGTCTGGGCGACGTCCGGATTGCGCAGCCGAGCGTGCAGGTGACGCGCACCAAGGACGGCATCGTGCTGCCGCAACTGGCCGCGGCGAAGGCGTCACCATCCCCGGCGCCGACGCTGGCACCGAGCCCGGTCGCCGCAGCGCCAGCCGCGTCGCCGAGCATCGATCTGAGCATTGCGTCGTTCCAATTGTCGAAGGGCCGCATCGCGTTTACCGATCGCGCAGTAAAACCATTCTACTCGGGAGCGATCTTCCCCCTCGACATCGAGCTGAAGGGGGTTCGCTTTCCCGAACTGGCCGCCAGCAACGTCCGCGTCGACGCGACCATCGCGCCGAGCGGCAAGATCAAAGCGACCGGCAGCATGGCACCGTCGGGCGGCACGGTCGATTTGAGGGTCGATGGTATGGCGTTAACGCCGTTCAATCCGTACGCGACCGCGTATTCACCGTACGGCATCGCAGACGGGAGCCTCACCCTGGGCACGAAGGCGTCGTTCGTGCCGGGCGGGTACAAGGCGGACACGTCGATTGTGTTGCACCAGCTCGACGTCAGCGGCGCGGCAGGTGACTCGTTGTTCCAGCAGAATTTCGGAATACCGCTGACGGTTGCGCTGGCGCTGCTCAAAGACATGTCCGGCAACATCACTTTCGACGTGCCGCTCGAAGCTGGCCAGGAAGGGATAAAGGTCGGCATCGGCACCATCGTCGCGGGCGCGCTGCGGAGCGCGTTGATAGGGGCACTCGCGTCGCCGTTGAAGTTGATTGGGATGGCGTTGCCGGGCGGCAAAGAGCGGGCGGCCGCGCCGCCGCAGATTGCATTCCGCGCCGGCCGTGCCGAGCCGGCGCCGGAGAGCGAGGAGCAGATCAAGCAGCTCGCGACGTTCATCGCGGGCCGTCCGGGGATGGGCGCGACGCTCGAAGCGATCCCGAGCACGCGCGACGTGCGTTGGTTGCGCGAGCATGCGCTACTCGAAGAACTCGGCAAGCCGCAAGGCATCTTCGGCGCGGTGAAGAACATCGGCCAAGGCGGCAAGCGCGAGCGCATCAGCGAAGCGCTCGCAACGCGCGAGAAGGACGGTGCCGGCGAGTTGGGCGATGAAGACGCCAAGACGCTCGACGAATGGCTCGATGCGCGTCCGTCACCGACCCCCGATCAACTCCACGCGCTCGCCGATGCGCGCTTGGCCAAGCTCGAAAGTGTGTTGCACGACGACTACGGTGTCGACTCGGCCCGCATCGCCCGAAGCGATGCGACGGCAGAGCCGACCGACGATCCGCCGGTGGTGCGATTGCAGATCGGGATCGCAAAGAAGTAGCGCGCCACTATCCGACGTTTCGGGATCCTGGTATCCAGCGCCGCTCAATCCGCCGCACGGGTTGGCCGAGTCGATTGGCGACCAATGAATGGGCCAGCTCGTGGGTCACCACCGAGGCGAAAAACAGCAGCGTGGCCACGACTCCCACCCCCAGGTACTGGCCCCAGCCGTAGCCCGGATACTCGTGCGGGAAGCAGCCGGCGGAGAGACTTCAGGACACCAACAAGAAAATCACGCGCAGTAGGCTCTTTTCTGGAGCGGAAATTTTGGTAGTAAGTACAAGTGGCGAGGTGTCTCGGGTGGAAGTAAACAAACAGCGACTTCGTAGGTCAGGAGATGTACGCCCGTACGACGGGAGGTCCATGGTGTGCACAGCTGCCGGCCCGTTTGCGCTCGTGGCGGCCGCTTTCATGTTGCTGCTGGAGTCGCCGACCGTCTCAGCGCAGGCTGACACGGCGGTGGTGTGGATCCTCGTGGTCAAAGAGCATGGGGTCGGCAGCCCAACCATGGTGCAGCCCTACCTCGACCGCTTCGTCGCCATTGCGGCTGAGCAGAATGGTTGGGCCGACGCCAAGGGACAGTACTACAACAATCGCAGTGCCGCCGAAGCATTCATCCAGGCGCACCAGCCGCACTACGGCATCTTCTCGCTGCCGGCCTTTCTGGCCTTGCAGGCGAAGTACAAGCTCGAGGTGATCGGACAAGTGGCGGTGTCGCTGGCCGGGGGCCGGCGGTACTATCTGGTCAGCAAGAGCGCGGCGGATCTCGCAGAATGTGAGCGGAAGACCGTGGCGAGCGACCACATGGATGACACGCGCTTCATCGAACGCGTCGTGGCGGGGGGGAGATTCACGTTGGCCGACTTCACCGTCGTCCAGACCCAGCGGCCGCTGCAGACGATCAAGAAGGTGATCAACGGCGAGGCAGCCTGCGCCCTGGTCGACGACGCACAGCTCGCGGAGCTGCCGCACCTCGAAGGGGCCGACGGCCTGCGCACCGTCTGGAAGAGCGCGGAGTTGCCGCCGATGGTCGTGACTGCGTTCCCGACGGCGCCGGCAGACGAACGCAATCGGTTCCAGGAGGATCTCGCCAAGCTGTGCGACAACGAGGGGCAGAGCGCCTGCGCTGAGGTGGGAATTGTGTCGCTCAAAGCCGCCAGCGCCACGGACTATGCGGCGGTCGTCGCCGCATACGGGAACTAGCGGCCCCCTGAGATGCGGACGCGTCGTCTCATCGATGGCTGGCCGGCGTTGCTGGCTGTCGCGTGCCTCTGCCTCGGCTCGGCGTGTGCCGCGCGGAAGGGCGCCGTCCATCCCGAGCTCAGCGCGGTGGCCGATCGGCAAGACGCGCTCGCAACATCGGACGCGCTCGAAGCTTTGATCTCCGCTGGTCAGGATACACCCGCCGATCGTCAATACGCGTACGACATCGTGCGGGTGCACGAGGAAGATACCGCCCCATTTCTGTTCGCGCGGGCCGCGGTGACGGGCCGACTGGTGCAACAAAAGGGTCTCCTGGCCGCGCATCTCGTCCCGGAGATCGAGCGCTGCGCCCGGCGGAGCCGGGATCTCGATCCAGACTTTCGCGGCGGGGCGGCCACGCGGCTGCTCGGCACCTTGTATGTCATG
>JBIOJG010000018.1:0-100527 GCA_044450645.1 Binatia bacterium | reverse complement strand
CTCCCCCTTCCCCCTCCTTGGGGGACTGTCGATTTTCGCCCAGCGGGCACCCCTCGATACGCCGCCAGAAGAGGGCGGCTACTCGGGGCGAGCGGTTCCATGTTGATTTCAGAGGGTTTTCCCCGTTCACCCCGAGTAGGCCCCATTTTCTCAGGGGCCGTATCGAGGGGCGACTCACGTTTATCGACAGTCCCTTGGTAAGGAGGGGGTTCATTGGCCGCCGAAACTGCATCTGCCGGCACCCGGGCTTCCCCGTCAGCTCGACCTGAACTGTCGCAGCGTTTTGAGCCACGCCACGCACTGATCCACGCCTGCGTCGAGGCTGATCCGAGGTTGAAACTCCAGCTCTCGCTTCGCCTTGTCAATCGGGACGTGCTGGTCTCTTCCCATCACATAGACGGCATGCCGGGTCAGCAATGGCCGCGAGCCATACCATCCGAAGAAACGGTACAACGACTCCAACAGAGACCCCAGCGAAAACAGCAGCCCAAAGGGCAACGACAAGAACGGACGCGAGTAGCCCAACTCGTCTGCCAGGCGGTTGACGTAGGACCTCCAGGTGACGTGTTCTTCGCCACACATGTTGTAGATCTGCCCGACGGCGTTCGGTGAAGTCGCGGCCTTGATGAGACCATCCACCAAATCGTCAACATGAATCAGTCCGGCACCCACGTCCCTACTGACCAACAGCATCAGGCGCGACCGCAGCAACGTGGCGATCTCCAGGACGAAATCCTTGCTCCCGGGTCCGTACACGCTGGCCGGCCGAAAAACGGTGACCGGCAACTGCTCTTTAGCTGCCATCACCACTGCCTCTCCCGCGATCTTGGTCGTGATATACGGGATGCCGATGTCCCGTGGCGGAACGTCTTCGGACGGTCCGTTTGCCGGATATCCATACACATCGGCGGTGGAGATGTGCACGAATCGTTTCAGTGCGGAATCGGGGAGCTGGCGCTCGACAACGGCCGCCTCCACCAACCGCCGAACCATCGTGATGTTGGCGTCTTCGAAATCCTCCCACTTGGCCCAATCGACAACCGCCCCGGCAGTGTTGAAGGCGTAGTCGACACCGCGAAAGGCCTCGCGCAGCAGGTCGGCGTCGTCCCAACGGTTTGCTCTGACAATGTGGACATTGCCTCGCCCCTCAAATGCCGTCAGGTTTGACGACGGCCGAGCGAGCAGGCGGATGCGGACGGGCGGCGACGAGGCGAGCAGCCTTTGGGTGAGGTGAGAACCGATGAATCCTGACGCGCCAGTGATCAGGATGAGCTGGTCTTCTGAGAAATGGCTCATGTTTTCTACTCCCGGCGATCTGCGTGGCCCCTGTTCTTGGTCGGCGCCGAACGAGGTTGTAGAAAAACTCGGTGGCAGTTGGCAAACGCCCAGCCATAACCACCGTGACATGCAGATGATCCGTGGCACGCGTCGGTGTCGATGTCCGGTGCTTGATCGAGCGCGTCCCACCTCTGCGCTCGCTCGGGGTCAGGCTGCGGCGGTCAGAGCGCGGGGCTGCGCCCCTGCACCCCATGCGAGGGAAAGACCACTCAGACGCCGTGGTCTCTCCCTCGCGCTCTCTCGTCCTGGGCTCGCGCCGGACCCAGGGGCCGCGTCCTCGTGCGCTCGATCGCGCGTGGCGTCGTTCGAGCCGAAACGCCGGTCTGCGTTGGCAGTGGGCGAATGGCGGCAGCGTATGGCGGGCGGCAGGGCGCAATGCCGCCTTGTCCGCAAACAGCCGGTGCGGCGAGGGCCCGGCGACAAGGTCGAGGCCCATTGGAATCAAAACTCTGCGCGTGAGCTCGTTTACACCCGCTTGCCACCGATGCCATGCCGCTGGGCAACTTGCTTGCGGCGGAGCCGCGACAGAAAAATTACCTGGGCCGTCCAATCATGCGCCGCACAGGGTACCGGCGCCATGGCTCCACGCCTAGTGGCGCGGGAAGGTGGAGCGCGAGGAGGAAACCACCGCGTGGTGTCCTCCTCGCATCTCGGCCGGCGGACAATCAGCACCTGCCACTGGCACGCTTACGGCCCGCGTGCGACGTCTCACGTCGGCGGTGTCTTGAGCAGCACCTTCGGGTCCCCCAATGCCCGCGATTGCAGGCGGAAAGTGCGCCGAGGACGAGCTTGCGGTTTCGGTTCGGGGCCATGTCACACGCAGGACGTGACACCGAACGCTTGGCGTTTCATCTGCTCTGCGGCGCCGAACCAGTTCCTCGCTTCGGCAAGAGCTCAAACGCCGGGTAGCGTGATGCCAGAGGACGGAACGCTTCCGCCGGCGAGCCCGCAGGCAGCGGGAAGTAGCGTTGGACGGTGAGCTTGAACCGGTCGAGGTATGCCTTCAGAATTTCTGGCTTCTCTTCCTCCGATAACTCCCGCACGGCAAAGGCCTCGACCCGGCTACCTTTCTTGAGTAGGACTTCTCCGCTCGCCAAGACGTTACGAACCCACTGCGTGTAGCCTCTGCCGGCAACGAGGGATCGCTTGCCATCGCGATCGAGAACGTCCACTGGAGTAGAGAAGACCCGGCCAGTCTTCCGACCGCGAACTTGCAGCAAGTAGTTGTGTCGAAGCCCGAGCCCTAGGCCAACAAGGGTTCCGAACAGCCTGCTGAAGCAGCGCTCGATCAGGGTGGGTCGGGTGAAGGCCGCAAGGTTTTGGCTGCCAGGCATCGGCTCTACGCCTCACTTCGGATTCTGCCGCGAGGAGCCCGTGATCTTTCGCGTACGCCCAAAACCAGCGCGTCATCCGCCCGGGCGAGGCCGACATTGCGAACATGGATCGAGTCGGGATACAGGCCGGACAGCAAGCCCACCAGTTTCGGAGACAGGTTCTGGTCAAAAAGCAGCCTCACGTCGGCGGCACCGAGACAAGCTTCCGCTCTCGGTCAGCTGCGAACTCCAAGCAGGCACGGATGTCCTCCCGCTCCAAATCCGGGAAGTCGCTCAGAACCTCATCTTCCGACATTCCCGAGGCCAGGTACTCGAGCACGTCGTACACCGTGATGCGCAGACCACGGATGCAGGGCTTCCCGCCGCGCTTGCCCGGCTCGATCGTTATGCGATCTCGATATGCCATGGTGACAGTTTACGAGGCGAGCCCCATTCCCGTCAATCGCCGCGCTTGCAGACCATCTAGGGCATCACGGCACGGACACGCTGGCGCGGGCGCTGGTGGCCGACGGGCAGCCGCTGCGGGATCCGTTTGCGGCCTTTACGAATCTGACGACGGGAGCGCTCATGCGTTTGGCGTCGGCGGAGGCGGCCAAGGCGTTGCCGGAGCTGGTGGCGGCGATCCGCCGCAGCAAGACAGCGGGCAAAGCGACGCTGCAGGCCGTGCAAGGCGCGGAGAAGGTGACCCGCGGCCTGGAGCAGGCGTTGGCGCGTTTGGATGCGCTACGCACGGCGGCACGCGACGCCCGCGTCACCCGTGAGGCGGTGGCGCACGCGTGGGAGCTGACGCTCGGCGCCCTCAAACGCGGAGCGCGCGCCGCGGCCGACGATGGCGCGCCGAACCTGTACGCCACCCTCTTCGATCGGGCGGCGCGCACGTCCACGAAGGCTGCAAAACCAACCCCACAACCGTCGTCGGCGCCTTCCTCCTCGCCAGCGGCAGTTCCGTCGCCGCCGCCCGAACCGGCGGTGGCGTAACCCAACGGCGGCACGGCCCGAGCCCCCGGGCCGTGCCGCCGCAGTCCCAATAAGTGTTTGGTGCAGCCTACGCGGGCTGCACCCGCTGTGAAACGAAGTCAGCGCACCACCCTCAACGCGGACCTAAGAGTCAGGTACCCTGGCTCTCAAGCAAGCGGCTGCGATCGAGAAGGGCCTGGACGATCAGAGTTGTACGCGCCAGAAGCGACCATGCTTCGTCCTCGGATAACTCCACCCCATTGTGGAGAGCATCGTTGGCTTTGGTGCGGATTTCGTGGGCGAGGACGCGGCCGCGATTCTTTAGCAATCGATCGGGCAGACTAGTGATCAAGCTGGCCAAGTCGTGGCGATCAATTGGCACAGCAACGTCCGTATCAAGACCGACCTCCAATATCATGCGGATGCTGCGCTCCAAGGTTGCTCTGCATAGTGCAGCCGTCGCTCTGAACAGGCCGAAACGATAGGCCTCGTTGGACTCGGCCAAAAGAGAGGCAAGGTTGCTCGGGAGGCGCGAAAGGATCAAGGGAGGGCGATCGAGTTTGCGCCGCTCGTAGTCCTCGATGAGAAATACGTCGCCGTTCTCCATCGCGCGATCGAAGAGGTTGCCGGGATCCACATGCGAATCGGCTTCGGACTTGAGGATCGCCCCAACCATGGGCCGAAGTTCCAGTTTCACCTCCAGGTAGAGCGGCTCGTGCTCGCGATACCAACGTCGGAAACGCTGCCTGGCCTTCTTGAGATTCCACTTGTGCAGTGGAAGCTCGATCGATGTGGGTTTCTCCTGCTGGAGTCGTTCACAACGTCTTTCCAGGTCGGCGATCCGCTGCAGAAGGAAGCTGACGTCCTCGTCAATGGTCTGCCCGACGTCGTCGCCGATGTCTTCGTCGCGGCAGCGGTACTCGAAGACAACGTAACCGAGCTTGCCGACCTCGCGGACGATAGTCCAACCTTCGTCCGCCGGAAGTTCCTCGATCACTAGGCCTTCGGATGTCGGCGTATCAATCCCTAGTAGCATGCTTTGAGTCCATGGCGCCTTTTCATTGCCTTCCCCGCGGACACATAACAACGCCCACTGCTGAGCCGCGGCGGGCAAACCGCGGCCCCACAGGCCACCATGCGGATGGTTGCCCGCTCGCTGTCGACTGGAGCAGCTCTGGTCGGCTCACTCATCGCTTGGCGTTCGGTGTATCCAGCCGCGACTGCAGGTCCCGTGCAAAGGTCGGGAAGCCCCATTGGTCCAGCTGCGCGATTGTCTTGAGGGCGTCAGCCCTGACTGACTCTACTCCCCGTGGAGTGAATGCGGCTTCGTAGATACGACGCCGCATGAGCTCGTAGAGCAATGCCGCATTTTCTGCGTCGGGGGAAGACCGACCCGATGCGCCTTGCTCTAACGTTCTGCAAACGGCCCGAACATATGCTGCGCGTGCCGACGGGCCTGCGAGTTCTTCGAGCTGATTACTCCGCGCTGCGCACTCGTCCCAGCGACCTTGAGCCGTAGCTTCGACTGCCGCGATGAGAGCTTGCCCAGCCAGGCGCCGGTCCGTGCACTCGACATGCAGTTCACGTTCGGTGCCGTTGTTGCTGAGAGTTAGCACGATCGTATCGCCCGGTTTCCTCTTGCCCAAGGCCACCCTCACGTCTCCGGGCGGTAAGATACGCTCGCCGTCAACTGCAAAGATTGCATCGCCGGCGCGAAGTCCCTGAGCTTCGGCGCGCGGCGAGACAGCTACGATGACTCCTGGCGCCTCTGGCGTATAGGAACACCCGAGTCCGCAAACAGGCTCCATCGGCTCGGATTCTCGCAGTTTCACTAGCGCTTGCCGCGCCGCTTCTTGTCCCGGCTGTTGAGACGTCTGTTTTGGTTGTTCGTCTTCCGGTGTCCAGCCGAGTGCCCTCATGCAATCGTTGTACTGACGCTGCTGACCGACCTGGTAGAGAACTCCGCCGAGACCCCAAGACGGATCGTTGTTTCCGACGACAAGCGGTGAGTAAGGGTTCGGCTGGTAGAGACGCGCCTGCGCCATGCATGTGTAGTTGTCACGGTTCCACAGCTGAGGCGTGGCGTCAGGTCGGGTCCACTTGTGCCGACCCGGGCCGCAACCAGTGACGAGGAGGAGCATCGCAGCTGCCGCCGCCAGCACGGTGATGTTCCATCGGACTTTGGTGCGGCCATCTTTGCCGGCCCGTGAGATCGGTAGGCCCATCGCAATCCAATTTTTACAACGACAGGCAGGGCACGTACCACCCCCGACACCCGGAGACCCTCGACCAAACGCCAGCGTTTGATACGATACGGATGAATGCCGCGCCTTTCCGCAATTCGAGATCCCCATTTGGACTACGAAGGGAAGAACTGGGCGATGGATGAGGACCGTGCGTCCTACATTCAGGCGCGGATAGCCAATTGCGATCATATGCAGTTGCTGGACCTCCGCCGGCCTGGATTTCTGTGCGAAAACTGCTTCGGGGCTAGCGTCGATGGCATCTTCGTCGACTACCGACCTCCGGACATCTGCTCGGCGACTTGGAAAACGGACTTCGCTCGTGAGTTCGACGAAGACCTCCTTGCCGATCTAAGGAGGTCCCGAAAGGCAAGCCCTGCGTATGCCCTCGAATGCGGCCAGTGTTTGCGCCTGCTGCGCCCATGGAGCGGAGAATCCATCTACGTCCAAACCCGGGAGCTTGCCGAGCAGCTGAACAGCAGCGACGAGGTGTACGCAATTAAGCCATCAAGCAAGGTGAAGAAGCGCATTCTTCAGCTCTACGGACGTGCGTGTTTCGGATGCGGTCGCAGAGACGTAAGTCTGCACATCGATCACATCCAGCCGCGGAGTCGAGGCGGCAATGCGGCCTTCCGAAATCTCCAGCCGTTGTGTAACGAATGCGGTCGGCGCAAGGGGAACCAAGTACCGGCTGAAGTGGTCATGTTCCTTCCCCTACCTTGAGTGCGAACACCGTGGTGGCCGGGCAGCCGAACGTGTAGTGTTTCATCTGCTCTCCGGCACCGGGGTGAGCTGCGCACTCGGCACAGCCAGGTCACCGCCGGAGGGCGGATGAACGATGTTGAACTGAACCGCTGCTGACGGACGCTCACTCACTATGGGGCTTATACTCGGAAGAGCTGGCGGTGAGCAAGCATGTCAAGTGCGAAACGGTGCATGGTGCTGTCCTAATTTCGGCCAGCACAGCGGTTAGCTGTCAGCATTCAGCTGTCAGCTGCAGGACTCGCCTCGCTCTTCTACGGTTTGCATGGGGGTGACCGCTCAACAGCTGAGAGCTGACCGCTGATTGCTGACAGCTTAGGACAGTACGTGGTGCGTAACGCCATGCGCGCGGGGAGGAATCGGGGCGGTGTGGAGGCGTCGGTGCAACGGCAAAGGGGACTGCGGTGGAGGGGCGTGCAGAGCCCAGCGCCGTTCGCTCTTGATTTGCCGCGCATGCCGCCATCGTCGGCAGCTGCCTTGTTAGCCGCTGCTTTCTGCCGCACCCGCGATCTCGACAATTTGTTCGCCCCGTTCGAGGAGCTGCAGGGCCCGTGGTAGCTCCGTGGACAGAACTTGCCTCAGCGAATCATTGCTGGTGTTGCCGCAAGTCAGCCACAAGACTTTGGGCGGCGGTCCCAGCCGTTCGACAAGCTCCACAAAGTCACTGTCCTTGCTCATCACGACGATCCCCTCCCGCCGCCCAGCCCGGAAGATCTCCGGATCCTTCGCATTCCGCAATCCCAGTTCTCGCACAGCGTAGGCTTGCAGGCTGAAGGTCTCGGTGATCCAGCTAGCCAGAGCCGGAGACAGCTGCGCATCCACCCAGATGATCACGCTGCCAGCACGGGGTGGTCGAGACGACGGCTCGCGAACCGCAGACAGGCACGAACGTCCTCGATCTCGAGGTCAGGAAGTTCCTCGATGACTTGCTCGGCGGTAAGGCCATTCGCCAGCAAATCGAGAACGTCGATCACGCGAATGCGCATGCCACGGATGCACGGCCGGCCACCACACTGCTCCGGGTCCACGGTGATTCGCTCTGCAAGCTCCGTCACTGTCAATCCCTCCTCCCGGGCATCGTAGCACCCTGCGCGCCGACCGGCTAACGCCTAGCGTTTCATTAGGAAATCGATCGTGTTGCGGCGAGCGAGCAAGACCACAACCGCGATGTCCCGACCTGCCACAGACTGCTGATACTTGATTCTTTGGTCGACCGTCACCAGAACCTCGAATTTCGATTCGGTCAGGCCCAACAGCTCGCCGTTTTCCTTACCGGCCCAACCCATCTCCGGAGCCGTGCGGACCTCGTGGCCTGGAAGTTCCCGCCGCAGCCGCTTCGGCACGCATTCATCAAGCAGCAGTCGCACGCTGAATGAGGGAGTCTTTTGCGAGCTCCAGAACGGCAATGGCGTGCTCGCGGCTTACGGTGTGGAAGTCATCCAAAAACTCGTCCAGGGAAGCTCCCTCCTCGATGTAATCCATCAGCGTCTGGACCGGGACGCGCGTACCGGTGAATACCACCGCGCCGCTCATGACCTTGGTGGAACTGCTTACCAGTGGAGATGGTAGCACCATTGCGTTACCTCCGAAGCACCATCAAGGATAGCCCCTCGTACGATCGGTGTCTAACCGTCTTGCGAATCAGCGGCGCGTGTGTTTCTTGCGCGTCGGCTGGATGCGCGTGTTGGAGCGCGGACCCCTTCACGCAAACACTTTCAGGCTTGAACTCATGGTTTGTCCAAGTACGGCGCCACGACTTCACGCGTGTCTTGGCTATTGACCCTCAGCCCTTCGGGAAACATGCGTCCCCCATCGCAGACCTGTTTGTAGATAGGGACCATGTCGTTGTCTCGAAAGCGCTCGATGACCATGAAAAGCATGCAGAGCCTCCGATCCCAGCAAAACGATCCCGCAGGTTCGTGGCGGCTCAGGCGCGCCGGCCACGGTCCATCTCGACAACAACGTGTAGCGGCGGCGTGTGGGCCACGCGCCGCCGACATCGTGTGGCTTGACCGCGGCATGATGCTGTGTTTTGGCGACGGTGGAGGACCCGCATGGCGACCACTGGCCGTAGCAACGACACGTATATCCTGTGGGGCGGATCGCTATCGTACTACACCGGTAAGGCCAGATCCTACTTGATCAAGAAGAGGATTCCCTATCGAGAGTTTTACCCGGCTCATCCCGTGTTCCAGGAGAAGATTCTTCCGGCACTCGGGTTCTTTGTGGTTCCGGTGCTGGAAGCTCCGGATGGATCCATCATCCAGGATACCTCCGACATCATTGAGCATCTGGAGGAGAGATTTCCGGAGCCGCGCCTCAATCCTTCGGCGCCGGTGCAACGGACCATTGCCGCGCTGATCGGAGCGTTCGGTTCCGAAGGGCTGTTGAAGCCCGGCATGCACTACCGGTGGTCCTTTCTGGCGCAACAGGAGAATTTCCTGCGCGTCGAGTTCGGCCGGTGCGCATCCGCGAGCCATGATCGGACCCAGCGCGATGCCGCCGCCGCACCCTTTATGCAAGCGATGCAGGCGCATCTGCCACGGCTCGGCATCATTGGCGAAACGATCCCCGCCATCGAACGATCGTACGAGGACTTGCTTGCCGTTCTCGACGCGCACTTCCTGATGCATCCCTACGTTCTGGGCGGGCGGCCCAGCGATGCGGACTTCGGGCTGATGGCCCCACTGTTCGCCCATCTGGGGCGCGACCCCTACCCGTGCGCGCTGATGAAAAGCCGCGCCCCCAACGTCTTTCGCTGGACCGAGCGGATGAACCTGGCGGATCTCTTTGACGGCGAGTTTCCCGAAACGGAGCCATGCTATCCGGCCGATGACGCCATTCCGGAGACTTTGGAGCCCCTTCTCGCCCACATCTTCAGGGACTGGGGACCCGAGTTGCTTGCGAACTCCGCTCAATACAACGCGTGGATCGCGGCACATCCGTCGCTGAAACCGGGCGATCTCGTTGCCGCGCAAGGCGAGCGGCAATTGCACCCCGCGCTGGGAGAGATCAGCTTCACGCTTTGCGGCCGTACCATCCGGGCAGGAGGGGCGCCGCAGGCGCTGTGGCATTTCAACAAGACGCTCGCCCGCGCCCGCGCACTGACCGGCGCCGCCAAGGCACGCTTTGATGCGCTCATCCAGCGTACCGGTGGTGAGCGCGTGATGGCGCTCACGCTGGCCCGCCCGCTCAAACGCGAGAACTACGTGCTGGTCGTCGGCTGATCGTGCATGCTCCCTTCTACAACCGGTCCGCCGGACTCATGACGCTGCTATTCGAACAAGCACAAGGGTGAACAGAAGCGCCACCGGTATCGCCAGGAAGACACCAAAGAGGATTCCCGATCCGACGCAGACCCACACGGCGAGCGCTGCCAGTCGTGCGTCCCTTTTTCGGCCGACGAAGTAGGGAAGCAGTCCGCACAGACCGCCGGCGGCTGCGCCACCGAGAATCATGGCAAGCGTGCGCGGTCCGAACCCTCTGGCCAGTATGGCTGCCACGGCGCAACCGATGACCGAGGCGAAGGCCGTGGGTGCAAACCGCGTCGACTTCGTCTGTTTGACTACACCCGGATTGTTCCCGCTGCTCATGGTCTTCCGTCACGTGGGCTGCACCGCTAGGACACTGCCCTGCCTGGCCTGCTCATTATGAGAGTCCCCCGAGGTTGTCCATCGGTACGCTCTGCGGGAACCCCGAAGGTGCCGTTCCCATAGCGCCTGTGTCGTGATAACGATTAAGGCTGTTACGGAGGGTGACCATGGAAAAAATTCTGCGCGCGAATCTGACGGACCTGACAGTGAAGGAAGAGCCGTTTCCGAAGGAATGGACGTTTCTCGGCGGGCGCGCCCTCTCGGCGAAGATCCTCCTGAAAGAGGTGGATCCGAAGTGTGATCCGCTTGGGCCGGGCAACAAGGTGATCTTCGCGCCGGGCGTGCTGTCCGGTTCGGTTGCCCCGACCTCCGGCCGCATGAGCGTGGGGGGCAAGAGCCCGCTCACCGGCGGCATCAAAGAGGCCAACTCCGGTGGACAGGCCGGACAAAAACTGATGCGCCTCGGCTATCGCGCGCTGATCGTTGAAGGAAAGGCCAAAGACCCGACGAAGCGCTATCTCATCTCTGTCCGCAAGAGCGGGGTCGAGATGCGCGAGTGCCCGGATCTCAAAGGGCTCCGCACCTATGCCGCTTCCGAGAAGCTGGCCAAGCAGTTCTCCGCCCGTGCCGCTTTCGTGATGTGCGGCCCCGCTGGTGAACTCGGATTTTCGGGGGCCAGTGTCGCCTTCACCGACGAGGGTGCACGCCATCCGTCCCGCCACGCGGCCCGTGGCGGACTGGGCGCCGCGATGGGCGCCAAAGGATTGAAGGCCATCGTTGTCGACGACGAAGGAACGCAGGCCCGCGTCGCCGAGGATGCGGCGGGTTTCAAGGCCTTCACTCTGCAGGTCACCAAAGAGTACAAGGCCGGCCCGCAGCTCTTCCAGTTTGGGACCTCCACCACCGTGCCGCTGGCGAACATGATGAGCACGTTCCCCACACGTAACCGGCGAGAGATGCAGTTCGAGGGGTCTGATGCGCTCAGCGGGATGCATATCGTCGAGAACTTTGCGACCCGCGGCGGCAGCATGCACAACTGCATGTCCGGTTGCATCGTGCAGTGCTCCAACATCGTCAACGACGCCGAGGGCAAGTACGTGACCTCGGCCCTCGAATTCGAGACCCTCGCCCTGTGCGGTTCCAACTGCGCCATCGCCGACCTGGACAAGGTGGCCAAGATCGACCGCCTGTGCGACGACCTCGGGCTCGACACCATCGAGACCGGTGGGGCCATGGGTCTGGCGATGGACTGCGGTGCGCTGGCGTTCGGCGATGCCGATGCGGCGATCGCCCTGCTCGACAAGGTCGACAAGGGCGACGAGCTGGCTGAGACCATCGCGCGCGGCGTGGTGGCCGTGGCGAAACGCTTCAAGGCCGAGCGCGTGCCGGCGATTCGCGGGCAAGGCATTCCGGCGTGGGAAGCGCGCACGCTGCAAGCCACCGGCATCACCTACGCCACCAGTGCCATGGGGGCGGATCACACCGCCGGCTTGATCGTCGTGCCCGCTGCCGATCCGGCACGAGCGTCGCAAGAGGCCCAGCTGATCAATGCGCTGTGTGACTCCAGCGGCTTCTGCCAATTCCAGCAGCCCACCATCGAGGAGATGCGAACGCTGTACAACGCCATGCACGGGGCGCAGCTGACCTTCGAGGATATGGCGGACATCGGCTGGGAGTGCATGCAGGACGAGTGGGAGTTCAACCGGCGCGCCGGCTTCGGACCGGAGGACAACGATCTGCCCGCATGGATGCGCACCGAGGCGGTGCCCTCGACCGGAATGGCCTTCGCCGTGGCCAAGGAGGAGATCATGCGCGTCTTCGAACGCATGCCCATCTCGGACGAGCTGCGTACGATGAGGGCGGTCGGCTAGCGTTCGCTTGCCTGTGAGTTGAGGCTGGTCTACCCCAGCGGGGCCCTTCGATACGGCCGCTGAGACGACGCGGCCTACTCAGGGCGAGCGGTAGCATGGTCTTGTGGAATGAGGCTTTCCCCCGCTCACCCTGAGATTTCAACCCCGCGCGCGCGGGGTGCATTGCGTCAATGAACTGGGTTCGCGGTGCGCTGGCCGCCGGGGAATCGAATTCCCCGGCTACGGTCCTCCGAAGTCGTCTGAAGACGACTCTCAGAGCACCACTGCGCTGCGGAGTCCTCTTCAGAGGACTTTTCTCACCGTAGCCGGAGAATTTCATTCTCCGGTGGAGCTACCAGGCGCTCGGTTCATTGGTAGAGACCCAAGCGGCGAGATGCCGGCTTGGAGTGCTCATAGTCTAACCACTTTGGAAGGAAGATACCGCTCACGCTGAGCCGCCTTCTCTTGGTGCCGTATCGAAGGGTGGCCTTTCCGAAGCGGATCAGATTTGCTGAGATCCGCCTCGCGCTACGAGCGCGTCACAGCTGGGCCTTCAGGACATCCAGATCCAGCGGATCGCCTTTGGAGAGCTCCCGCCGCAGATGCAGCGCCTCCACCGGGCAGGCGTCTTCGCAGACGCCGCAGCCCATGCACTTGGTCATGCTGATGACTGCTGTCCCGCCATCTTCGCTCATGCTGATGGCGGCGAACTTGCACGTGCCCTCGGCGCACTCCCCGCAGCCGTTACACTCCTCGTTGACCTCCGCCACATAACCGGACGGGGCGAGTAGGGGAAGGTTCCCCTCGAACTGATTCCACATGCGCACGCCCATGCAGCAGCAGCCGCAGCAGTTGCAGATGGCATCCAATCTGTTGCCGGCGGCGTGCTCGAAATAGGCGGTGTGCACGAAGCCCTTCTCGTGACAGGATTCGAGGATCTTGACGGCCTCGTCCTGCGAGATGCGGTGATAAGACGCGTTCTGCTCGTCCATGAAGGTCGCCCAGGGGTCCCCGAGAAACATGCAGACGTCCTGCTGGCCGGGAGGAAGACACGGGTTCGGCGAAGCCGAGCGGCAGGGGCACGTTCCCACCACAATCGAGCTGGGGTTCTCGATGATGATGTCGCGAGCGATTTTGAACGGCACGACACGCTCCGGCGGGGAGAGGTGCACGTCCTCTTTGAGGGTAACCAGTTTCCGGACATCTTGCGGCCGCATCACTTTGCCGTGGTAGCGGCTGGTCTCGGCACTCATGGCGTTCTCACTGACTTCCCACGCCACGGCGTGCAGCATTTCCTCGATCGCCGGGTCGAGCGGCGGGAGCTTCTTGGGTTCGAGTCCCGCGGTTTCCAGGGCCTTGTTGAAGAAGTACTCGGTGTACTTCAGGTAGAGGTAGCCGGCCCAGAAATCGCCTTTCTTGTCCGGAGGGAACGCGTCGAAGAGTTTCTTGGTGATCTTGTGGTGCATGAGAACCTCCCCTGATCAGACGCACTGCCGATCTTGGGAGCCGGTTCACCACAATCCGGCAAACGATGCAACCGAAAGCACCGATCCTACCGCGGCGGCGGGCCCTGCGTGATCTCTACGAGGTCGCGCGGACGCAGCCACTTGACGAACGCTGCCTGGACTTGCTTGGCGGTGAGTTTGACGTAGCGCTGCGCCGCGCGTGTCGGCTCGTCCAATGGCAGGTCGAGGGTGGCGCGCGAGAGGAGACCCTGCGCGATGCTGTCCTGGCTCGATTCGGACAGTGGAATCTCCCGCAGCAACAGCGCCTGCGCCTGTCGCAACTCATCGTCGGTGACCGGGGTTGTCCGCATCGACTTCAGGTTTCGCACGATGATGGCGCGGGCCTTCGAGACGTTGGGCGGATCGCAAGCGTAGCCCGCGATGTAGAGCCCCCGCGTTTCGTCGAGATGGAAGGAGGAAGAGACGGAATACACCAGGCCGGAGTCCTGGCGCAGGTCGCGGTACAACCGGGTAGCGTAGAAGGCCCCGCCCAATACGTGGTTCCCCAGTTCCAGAGCGTAGTAGTCGGGATTGAAACGGTTGAGTCCCAACGTCTCCCCCAAGGTGACTTTATCCTGCACCCGGCTGGTGTCCGGCACGGCGACGGTCGACGGTTTGTTCAACGGCACAGCCGGGAGGGTGGTGTTCGGCTTCGGTCCCTTGGCCTTCCAGCTGCCGAAATACTTCTCGATCACCATTCGGGCCTGCTCCGGCGTCACGTGCCCGATGACGACGATGGTGGTCAGATCGGGCCGTAGCACCTTCTCGTAGTACCTCCGGATGTCCTGGATCTTGAGCGCGGATACGGTCGCTGGCGTTGCCTGGCGCAGCGTTGGATCGTTCTTCGGAAACAACGCTGCGCTCAGCGCCCGACCCATGAGATAACCCGGACTCTTCAAGCGGCCCGCAACGGAAGCGGCAAGCTGCGGGCGGATGACGGTGAACGCTTGTTCGGGCAATGCAGGATGCAGCTCGTTGTCGGCCAACAGCTCCACGGCGCGCTCGAAATGATCGCTCAGCACCTGCACCGAAAATTGGGTGCCCGCCGACTCGTTCGCGCCGATGTCATCCAGAGCCTTCTGGAATGCCAGCCGGTCCAGCGATGTGGTCCCATGGGAGAAGAGCCGACCGAGCACCTCGGTAGTGCCTTCTTTCCCTCTGGGCACTTGCAGCAGAGGGTTGTGCCTGACCTGCCCGTACACACTCACCGTGTCGCTGATGGATTCGGGCTGCACGATGAGCTTGAGCCCGTTACGCAAAGTCGTCACCAGCGGATGCACGGCGGACTCCGGGACCGACAGCCGCCCCAGTGCCTTCTTCGCCCAATCGGGCAGCTCCACCTGTTGAGTCTCCTGCGGCGCGAAGGATTCTGTGCCTCCGAACCCCTTGGGAGAGGTGGGTGCGCCCGACTGTTGCGGCGTCAGGATGGCGACGACGGCGTGGTCCAGATCCAGGTATTTTCGTGCCACTCGATTGACGTCGTCGACGGAAACCCGCTCGATGGCGCGCACGTCGTCTTCGGGGGATTCGCGGCCCTCCACTGCCACTGCCTCCGACCACGCCATCGCGAGGCCCGATACCGAGTTCTTCTGTTGCTCGGCGTCCGCCCGTTCGTGCCGCTTCGCGGCTTCGACCAGATCCGCAGCCACGCCGTTCTTCAATTCGTTGGCGAGAATCTTCCGCACCTCCTGCACCAACGCCGGAGCGTCGGCACCCGCGGGAAACCCGGCTGCAGCATAGCCCACGCCTGTTTTGGGGAAGGCGTTGGCGGAAAAGCCCGCAAACAGCGCCTTACCCTCCGGCACCAAAGCATAGAGGTTGCCCCGCTGGCTGCTCAGCACGTCGGCCAGTACCTGCGTGGCGGCGTAGTCCGGGTCGTCCGATCCAGGGATGCGGAAGGAGAGCACCGCCATTCCCTGGGGCTGGTCGGTGTCGAGGTTGAGGGTCTCGGGTTGCACCGGTTCGAGACGCACCTCGGGCCGCGCCGGAAGTTCTTTGGCCGGCAGCTCGCCGAACAGCGCCTTGACCTTGGCCAGCGCCTCTCCGGGCCGCACGTCGCCCACGATCACCAGAATGGCGTTGTTCGGCGCGTACCAGGTGTCGTGGAACTGCTTCAACATCGTCCCCGTCGTCTGGTCGAAGGACGGCCGCGTGCCGAGCGCGTCGTGCGCGTAGGGTGTCCCCTTGAACAAGGCTTCGAGAAGCTTGGTGTAGAAAACGTACTGCGGATTGGAGAGATCCTGCGCCACCTCCTGGTTGATGGCGCCTCGTTCATTGTCCCAGAGCTTGTCGTCGGCGAGGATGCCCCGCATGCGGATGGACTCGATCTGCAAGGCGATGTCGAGGTCTTCTGCGGGGACGGTGAAGAAGTACTGGGTGACGGTCTGCTGTGTGTCGGCGTTGAACTGGCCACCCATGGTAGCGCTGATATTCGCCAGTTGGCTGGCGGAGAGGCCGGCGCTGCCACGGAACATCATGTGTTCCTCGGCGTGCGCCATGCCGGGGAAGCCTTCCGGTGTCTCGTTCGAACCGGCGCGGTAGTTGATGACCGTGGAGACGACGGGCGCCAGTGTGTCACGCACAATGATGACGCGCAGGCCGTTGTCGAGCGTGGCGCGCAAGACATTGTCCGCTTCACCGGTTGCGTCGGCGGCGCCCGACAGACTTGGCGCACACAAGAGCAGGGCCAGCAGGCCGAAGATGTTTCGGGTCTTTCGCAAGGGGCACTCCATGGCTAAAGTTCTTCGACGGCCCGCTTCTCTATCCAGCCACGGCGGCCATCGCAACGGGCGACCTCGAGCCAGTTGTCCCGTGTGTCGACGATGCGGACCAAGGAGCCCTCTTTCAGCACGAAATGCACGGTGCCGTTCTCCGCCGGCTCGAAGCGGGTGGGCGTCTCGCCGCTGCCGACCACGACGGCTTGGCGCTGCCATTCTTCCGTGAGCAGGCGTTGCGCCAGCGACGTGCTCGTCACCACAACCAGGAAGGTGAGCATTGCGGCGGTATAGACCAGCCACCGCGGCCGGCTCGGCCACAGGCGGTACGTCGCCAGGGCGGCCAGGAGAAGGGTGTAGACCGCGCTCGTCGTCCATACCAGGCGGCTGGTGCCGACTCGGTGCGCGAGTGGGAACATGAGCGCCTGCCACAGCGCGGGGACGCACCCCTCCGTTCCCGTGAGCGACTGGGCGTACGCGAGGTTAGCTGTCAGGTCGGGATCGTCTGGGATGAAGCGGCGCGCGCGTTCGTAATTCAGGATCGCTTTGCCCTTCTCGCCGGCCTTGAAGTAGGCGTTACCGAGGTTGAAGCAGAGGTTGCCGCTCGCCAGGCCGGCTTGCAGGAGTTGCTCGTAGTCCTTGACCGCCGCGTCGTACTGCCCGTCCTTGTAGAGGGCGTTGGCATGGTAGAAGGTCGTCTGCGGGCTGGAGGGCGCCGGCTCAGCCGCGGCGGATACGCTTGCCCACAGGACGACGGAGGCGAGCGGGATAAGCGCCATGAGTAGCGCGATCGGGCTTCTGGCGGTGTTCATTGGTGTCCGTTGTCGGTCCTCACCGGTGCAGTCGGGGCCAGGCCGCGCTGGCGTTCGAGGCGGCGGACGATAGCTTGAGCCAACGACAGGGCGCCACGCATGTCGCCGTTGCTCGAGCTGGGCGCGAAACGCATCTGCTCGCAGATGGTGAAGAGTTCGGCAAGACGTTCGGCGCAGTCTTGCGGAACGCCGCGGTGTGCGACCGCATCGGCGTCGATCGCGCCCGGCGGCAGGTCGAGCTTGGCGGCGAGATACTCCTGCATGGTGCGTGACAGCGCATCGTAAAACACGGCCGGTTGGCCGCTGGCCAACGCCTGCTCAGCAAGCCCGAAGCCACGGCGTGCGTGCTTGCCCGCGCGGCTGAAGCGCGCGTAACGTAGATCACCGCTCAAGCGCTGGCGGCGGCGGTCGTACCAGACGGCCGCACCGAACAGCAGAAGCGGCACCGGTTGCCAGAGCAGGAAGGCGAGGCCACCGTACCAGGACGCGGAGCGCGACGACAATCCGCCCGGATCGTCTTTGATGTACACGATGTCACGACCGAGCTTCTCTTCCGGGTTGATGCGTGGCGCCGCGCCACCCGCAAACACCTCGGAGTGGGGCGCGTTGCGTGGCGGACGAACCACCAGGGCGATCGGCTCGCTCAGTAAGGTCTCGTAGCCGCGAGCCTGTGGGTCGAAGTAGCTGAAACGGACGGGAGGAATAGCGCGTACGCCGGCATCATTCGGGATCAGTACCTCCTCGAATGACTTGGCGATGGTGGTACCGCCGGCGCCGCCGTCCGCGGCCTTGCCGCCGTGCGTTTCGTATGTGCGGAAGCCGTCAGTGTTCGCCAGTTCGGGAGCGCCGGCGTCGGCAAGATTGCCGCTGCCGTTCAGGGTCATCCGTAGTGTGACCGGATCGCCCGCGGTCAGCTCCGTGGGGGCGGCTGATACCTCTAGCGTGAAATTCCCGACGGCACCCGAAAACCCTGCCGGCTTTCCCTCCTCCGGCAACGGCAGCACGTTCAGCGTGACCGGAACGGAATGCAGTTCGAGCGGCTGGCGCTGGGTGGAGAACGGATCGTCCTGAAAGAAGTGCTGAAAGAACGGGTCGCCGGAGAAGGCACCGCGACGGCGACTGAGCACGCTCAACTGCAAGCTTGCTGGACCGATGACCAGGGAACCGGTGCGGAGTGGGACGACGGTCGTCTGGAAGTGCACGACTTGGTAGGTCTCGCCTTCGATCACTTGCTGGCGCTGGCTGGGTTCGGGGAACTTGTCCAGGGACAGACCCTCAGCCGTGAGAGCGGGATACTGCACGTCTGCTATCCGAATGGAACCGACGTACAGCGTGACGTCGAGCGGCAGACGCTGGTGGAGGTACGCTTCCTGTTGCGGGAGAGACAATTCGAGCCGCACCGCTCGTGAGTTCGGGGCTCCGGGTTGCATGCCAGCGGGGAGTTGCGCCTGCGGCTGGCCGGCTGCGGCAACCTCTACAGTGAAGCTGGCGGTCTGGTAGCTCTTTCCTTGGTAATCCACAGTGAACGGTCCCAGCGTGAAGCGTCCCGGTCGGAGGGGTATCAGCGAGTAGCGGTGTTGCACCGATGAGTTCACAGCGCCGTTGACGATGGAGATCTGCGTCGAGGGTCCGACGTACTGAACATCAAAGCCGTCGATGTTCACGGCGGGGGCGGAAACGTTCTGCGCCCCGCTGATGTCGATGGAGAGCGTGAGCGGCTCGCCCACTTGAGCGCGTTGCGGGCTGACGTTGGCGCGGATGGAGAGGTCGGCGTGCGCCGGCCGGCTGAGGAAGACGAGTATGAAGGCGAAGGCGCAAGAACCCAGGAATCCAAGGTGCCGAAGAGACCTTTCCTCGAACCCTCGAACCCGGGAACTCTCGAACCTTGCCCCGGTCATCACCAATCCTGTGCCGGCTCGGCGACGGTGCCGCCCTGAACCTGGCGGACAAATTCGTCCGGTTGTAGCTCGTCGTTCTTGGCGGTGTCGATCAGCGCGGTGGCCTCCTGCGGCGACATCTGATCCTTCTTCTGCCCGCCGGCTGTTTCTGGCGCGGCGGCCTGTTGCTGCTCCGCCTTCTTCTGCTCGTCGGATTTGTTCTGTGCGGCTTGTTCCTGTTGTTGCTGCTCCTTTTTCTGTTCGTCCGACTTCTCTTGCTCCTTGTCCTGCTGGGTCTGCTGCTGGCTCCGGTCCTTCTGATCCTGTTGCTCTTGTTGCTGTTGATCCTTCTGTTGATCGGCCTGGTCCTTCTGGTCTTGCTGTTGTTGCTGCTGCTGTTTCTGCTCTTCGAGCTTCTTCTTCAGATCATCGATCTTTTTGCTGACGAACTCGTAGTTGAACTTGGCGTCCTGGTCGCCGGGGTCGGCACCGAGGGCGCGGCGATACGCAGCCAACGCGGCAGCGTATGCGGTCAGGGCGTCCTGGGGTTTCTCGGCCTCGGCGGCGGCGCCCAGCCGGTATTGAGCGTTGGCGGCGTTGTACGCAGTCCCGGCCGTGCGTTTGGGATCGTCGTCGTCACCGCGAACGCGCGAGTAGGACGCCATGGCCTCGGCGTACTTGCCGGCCTTGTAGTTGGCGTCCCCCATGTTGAAGTTCAAGAGCGGGGAGTCGGGATCATCGACCAATGCCTCGCCGTACTTGGTGATGGCCTCGTCATATTTGCCTTGTTTGAACAAGTGATTGCCGTCGGCAATGCGGTCGCGGGTCGGGTTGAGCCAGGCAACGCAGCAAGCGGCAGCGAACAACAGTGCGAGCACGTGCGATCGGAAAGACAAATGGCGCAGGGTCGCCGCCGTGGTGCGCTCCACGTTCCACGTTCCACACTTGACGCGTTTCATGCCGCGCTCCGGCGCCAGGCCAACCACCGCCGGCGGGCGGCAGCGCCGAGGCGCCGCCGTTCACCGACCAGCGGCTCGAGCACGAGCAGGAGCACCGCCAGCAACAGCGGGATCTGGAAGCGCTCCTCGAAGCGCCGCTCCATGGTGCTCGTCAACTCGCGCTTTTCCATCCTACCGATGTAGTCATTGTAGACGACATCAAGGCCGAGACTCGGACCCTCGGCGTGCACGTAGGCGCCGCTGGTGGTCGTGGCCACCTTCTTCAAGGTTTCATCGTCGAGGCGTGACTTGACCACTTGGCCCTTGCGGTCCTTGAGAAAACTCTGCTGGCCGTCGACCGTGATGGGGATGAGGTCGCCGTCCGGTGTGCCGATACCGACGGTGTAGATCTTGATGCCCTTGTCCGCCGCCTGCTTGGCGGCCTCGTCGATCTGCCCCTCGTGATCCTCGCCATCGGTGATGAGGATGAAGGCTTCATGCTTGCCTTGATGTCCCTCGAAGGCTTCGACCCCTGCAGTGATGGCTTCTGCCAGTGCGGTTCCGCCCTTCGGAATGATGCCGACGTCGACGGCACGCAGGCTCTCCGCAAAGGCGTCGTAGTCGAGCGTCAGCGGGCACTGAACGAAGGCGCTGCCGGCGAAGGCGACCAGGCCGATCCGGTCGCCATGCAGTTGTTTGACGAGATCCTGTACGGCGAGTTTGGCGCGTGCCAGACGGTTCGGTTTCACGTCCTCGGCCAGCATGCTGCGCGAGGTGTCGAGCGCCACGATGATGTCGATCCCTTCACGATGAACCTCCTCCCAATGAAAGCCCCACTTGGGTCCGGCCAGCGCCACAACCGACAGGGTCAGCGCGGCAAGGAGCATGGCAGCGCGCCACCGCTGGCGACGCTCGTCGAGGTCGGGGGCCAGGGCGGGCAGCAAACGCGCATCGGCGAAGCGCCGCAGCGCGGCACGCCGCCGGCGCAGCGCCCAGACGAAGAAGGCCAAGGCCGCGGGAACCAGGGCCAGGAACCAGAACAGATGGGGTGCACGCCAGTCGATCATGGGAGCTTCCGCAAGCGGGTATGGCCCAGGCCGACTTCCGCACCCAGGAGGAGCAGCGCCGGAATGGCGAGCCAGGGATACAGTTCGTCGTAATCCAGATAGCGCGGCGCACTGAACGTGGTCTTCTCCAGGCGGTTGATCTCGCCGTAGATCTGCTGAAGGCTGGCGGTGTCGGTGGCACGGAAGTACGCGCCGGCGGTCTTCCGCGCGATCTGCTTCAAGCTGTCTTCGTCGATGTCGACCTTGATGGGCTGGTACACCTTGTTGCCGAAGAGATCGCGCGTCGGGTACGGTGCCAGGCCGCGGGTGCCGGCGCCGATGGTGTACACCTTGATGCCCAGCGCCTGGACCGCGTCCGTTGCGGTTGCCGGGGAAATCTTGCCGGCGTTGTTCTGGCCGTCGGTGAGCAGAATGATGACCTTGCTCGTGGCGTCGGAATGTTCCAGCCGTCCAGCCGCGGTGGCGAGCGCGGAGCCGATCGCCGTGCCGTCCTCGATCATGCCAATTTTGGCACGCGCGAGATTCTGCAACAGCCAGCCGTGGTCCAGCGTCAGGGGACATTGCGTGTAGGGGCGGGCGCTGAACAATACTAGGCCGATGCGATCGCCGGCGCGTCCGGCCACGAAGTCCTTCACCACCGACTTGACGACGTCGAGCCGGCTGGCGCGGTGTCCGTCCAAAGTGAAGTCCTCCGAGAGCATGCTGCCAGAGATGTCGACGGCCAGCATGATATCGATACCCTGCCCGTAGTAGGCGCTTTCCGCCTTGCCCTTTTGCGGCCGGGCCAGAGTCGCGATCAGCAGCACGAGCACCAGGCCCCGCAGCGCCTGCAAGAGCCAGCGCCAACGCCGGACGCCGGCATGCGGGATGGCGCGTACCACGCTGAGGGTCGGAAAGCGGACGGCGGCGTCACGCTGCATGCGCCGCTGCAGCCAGAACAGCAGCGGCACGATGACGATCAGGGCCAGCGCCCACGGATCATGCAGCCGCACGCGGTCCCTCCGGAGACTGATGCGTGGCGGCGGGCTGTGTCTCCTCGACAAAACGCCGCGCGGCGGTGTACGCGCCTTCGCTATCCTGCAGTGTCGGCAGGTGCCGGGCGAACTTGACCAGATCGGCTTGCGACAAGAAGTCTGCGAGGAGCCGCCGGTGCGGCGGGGCGAGTCGTCCGTCGCCGGCCACGGTGGTCAGAAACTCTTCGGTGGTCATCTCGGGCGCGCGCAGGCTGAAACGGTCTTCCAGGTAGCGTCGCACGATGGCGGAGAGCTGGACATAGTATTCCTCGAACTTCCCTTCCTCGATGAAATGCCGCGCGCGCAGCCTGTTGAGCGCCGCCAAGGCCGCTTCGTGCGGCGGCTGCGGGGGCAGCAGGCGCTGCCGTCGCGGGCGATTGAGGACATAGAAGAGTCCGGCCCCGAGCAACCCCACTGCCAGGACGACTGCCGCACCAAAGCCGTAAGGCCGCCAGTCGAACGGCACCTCCTCCGGCGGCTTGATGTCGCGGATGTCGGCGGCGTTCTTCTCTTGCGCCAGCAAACTGGTGACGCCGACGAGTAGTTCGTTGCCCTCCGCTTCACGCAGGTCCTCCCCCGGCAAACGGTAGTGTACCTTCGGCGCCGGCACCAGGTGGTCGCCCGTGCTGAAGATGGTCAGCGTGTACCAGCGGGCCGTGATGATACGACCGTTCTCCTTGCGAGTGGGCAGCTCCCCGAAATCACTGACGGTAAAATCACCGAGCGTGCCGCTGAACACCGGGATGATGATCTCCGTGTCAGCGGCGGCCGTGACTTCCACGGTGTAGCGGATCGGATCGCCAATGGAGATCTGATTCCGATCGACACGGGCCTGCACGGTGACCGGGGCGGTGGCATCGGGCGCAGGGTCGGCGGCGAAAGTGGAGGTGGCAAAGAGGATGAGGGTGAGAAGAGTCACCATCGCGACGTGTGCCGTCGCCCTGACCCTCGCCCACGGGGAGTGTCGATTTTCTCGCAACCAGTGCTTCGACAAGCTCAGCACGAGCGGTTGGGTATTCAATTTCAAACAAGAATTCCGCTCACCCTGAGCTTGTCGAAGGGTCTCTCTCCCGTTTATCGACTCTCCCCACGGGGAGAGGAGACCTGATTGCGCATGAGAGAGCGCTGCCGTGTGGTCCATGTCCTCCGCCCGAGCCATATTAGTGTCGGCGCTCACGCATGCGGAAGAAGCGGAGCAGGGCTTCGGTGTAGGAGCGGTCCGTTCGCAGGACGACGGCATCCACGTCGATGCCGCGGAGCATGCGGTCGCGCTCGCGGCGCGCCACCTCGGCGCGTTGCTCGAATTCACGCCGCACCAGGCTGTCGCCGGTGTCGAGTAGTATGTGTTCTCCAGTCTCGGCGTCCTGCAGGGCGATCAGACCAACGTCCGGCAACGCCAGGTCGCGGGGATCGTCCAAGACCACGGCGATGACGTCATGGCGGCGGTTGGCGATCTTGAGTGCCAGCCGAGCTCGTGTGTCGAGGAAGTCGGAAATCACAAAGGTCACGCAACGTCGCTTGGTGACGCGGTCGAGGTATTCAAGCGCGGCGGAGATGTCCGTGCCGCGGCCCTGCGGTGAAAACGAGAGAACTTCCCGGATGACACGGAGGACGTGGCGGGTGCCTTTCTTTGGCGGCAGCGCCAGTTCGACATGGTCGCTGAACATCACCAGACCAACCTTGTCGTTGTTGGTGATGGCGGAGAAGGCGAAAAGGGCGGCCATCTCCGCGGCCATCTCGCTCTTCAGTTGCTTGACGGTGCCAAAGTGCGTCGAGGCGCTGGTATCAACCAACAGCATCACTGTCAGTTCCCGCTCTTCCACGAAGCGCTTCACGTGCGGTACGCCCGTGCGGGCGGTGACGTTCCAGTCGATGGTGCGGATGTCGTCGCCCGGCAGGTAGTGGCGGACCTCGGCGAATTCCATGCCGCGTCCTTTGAACACGCTCTGGTATTGGCCGGCGAACAGGTCGCTGACGAGGTGGCTGGTGCGGATCTGGATCTTGCGCACCGCTTTGATCTGCTCGGACGTCAACATGGACGATCAGGGTTCAAGGGTCCAGGGTTCCTGGATCACGATTCACGGCTCAGAAATCACGACTTCACGGTACCGGCACTCCGTCGAAGATGGTTTTGACGACGGCGCTGGCATCGATGTCTTCGGCCTCCGCCTCGTAGGTGACGATGACCCGGTGACGCAGAATGTCGGGTCCAATGGACTTGACGTCTTGCGGCGTGACGTAGCCACGTCCCTGAAGAAGGGCGTGCGCCTTGGCGGCCAGCGTGAGGTAGAGCGTGGCACGCGGCGAGGCGCCGTACTGGATCAACCGCTGCAGATCGAGTTTGTAGGCCGACGGGTCCCGCGTCGCGAACACGAGGTCGATGATGTAGTCCTTGATCTTGTCATCGAGGTAAACTTGGTCGACCAAGGTGCGCAGGCGCAGGACGTCCGCAGTGTCGATGACCGGGCTGGCGCCGTCGCGGTGATTGGTCGAAGCCATGCGGTCGAGGATCTGCCGCTCCTCATCCTTTGAAGGATAGGTGATGGACAGCTTCAACATGAAGCGATCGACCTGCGCTTCGGGGAGCGGGTAGGTGCCTTCTTGCTCGATCGGGTTTTGGGTGGCCAGGACCAGGAACGGATCGGGCAGCGGGTGTGTTTGGTCGCCGATCGTCACCTGGCGCTCTTGCATGGCTTCGAGCAGCGCGCTCTGGACCTTCGCGGGGGCGCGGTTGATCTCGTCGGCCAGAATGATGTTGGCGAAAATCGGCCCCTTCTTGGTGGTGAAGACCCCTTCGCGTGGGTTGTAGATCAACGTGCCGATGAGATCGGCCGGGAGCAGATCGGGCGTGAACTGCAAGCGCTGAAAGCTGGCGTTGATCGACTGTGCCAGGGTTTTCACCGACAGCGTCTTGGCGAGTCCGGGGACGCCTTCCAACAGCACATGGCCGTTGGCAAGTAGTCCGATCATCAAGCGATCGACCAGATAGCGCTGGCCGACGATGATGCGGCCGATCTCCTCGCGCAGGCGGTACAGGCACGCAGCTTCTTCCTTGACGCGTTCGTTGATGGCTGTGATCCCGGCATCCATATCAGCTCAAGTCCTCTCCTCGTTCAAATCGTCCGGCGGCCGACGGCCGACCCAGTTGTCGCGTGATAGACGCTCGGCCCTACAGAATTCTTCACGATATCGAGTGTTCCGAGGCCCGCCAGACGTGCACGACGCCGACGCTAGGACGCGACGCATTAATTCGTAAGCCGCTTTTTAACCACCCTCGGCACGGTGGTCAAGCGAACCGCGGAACCGCACCGCGGAACCTCGGGGCGCGTTGTCACGGCAGCCGTTACGCGTTAGATTTGGGGCGGGATGGAGATTCGACTCGATTACGGTCTCACTGGTTTGAACGTGCACCTCCCAAATGGTCTGCCGATTTCCGTGGCAGAGCCGTCGAAGGGCCTGCCGGTGGCCGATCCGGCGGCTGCGGTGGCGCAGGCATTGCGTGCCCCGATCGGTGCGCGCCCGCTGGCGGAGTTGGCGTGCGGTCGTCGCGATGCGGTGGTGGTGATCTCGGACAAGACACGGCCTGTGCCGAATGGGATCGTGCTGCCGCCGATCTTGCGGACGCTGGAAGCGGCTGGCATCGACCGGAGCCGTATCGAGATACTCGTGGCGACCGGCCTGCACCGGCCCAACACGCGCGCCGAGTTGGTGGAGATGACCAGCACCGAGCTGGTCGAACACTGCCGTTTCCGCAATCACATCGCGCGCAATGCCGACGAGCACTTCCATCTCGGGCGCACGCGGCGTGGGACCGAGGTCTGGCTCGATCGCGGCTTCATCAACAGCGATCTGAAGGTCGTGACGGGCCTGATAGAGCCGCACTTGATGGCTGGGTACTCGGGCGGCCGCAAAGGGGTTGCACCCGGTCTCGCCGGCGTGGAGACGATGCGCAGCGCGCATGGCCCGGCGATGCTGGAGTCCAACGTCGGGCCCGGCATAATCGACGGCAACCCGTTCCATGAAGACCTGCTGGAGATTGCGCGCCTGGCGCCTGTCGATTTCCTGCTCGATGTGTCGGTCGACCGAACTCGGAAGCTAACCGGCGTCTTTGCGGGCGACATCGAACGCGCCCACGAAGCCGGCATGGAGGCGGTCGAACGCGAGGTACGAGTCGATCTCGACCGTCCCGCCGACATCGTCATTACCTCCGCCGGCGGCTACCCGCTGGACGCGACCTTTTACCAGTCGATCAAGGGTCTCACCGGTGCGCTCAACGTCGTGCGCCGCGGCGGGACAATCATTCTGGCCGCGGCCCTCAGCGAGGGCATCGGGAGCGAGGATTTCCAGGAACTCTTGCGGGCCGCCCGCGGCAACGATGACTTCATGGCGCGCGTCACTGCGCCGGGGTTCTTCCGTGTCGATCAGTGGATGGTGCAGCACTTGTGCCAGGTTCTGCGCAAGGCGGAGGTGGTGCTGGTCACCGAAGGGCTGCCAGCCGAGGCCGTGCGCGGGCTGCTGGTGACACCGGCGGTCACGGTGGAAACGGCGCTCGCGCGGGCTCTTGAGCATTACGGTTCAGAGGCGCACATCGCCGTGCTGCCCCAGGGTCCCTACGTGTTGGCCACCGTGCGGGGGCGCAAACTTGCGCTCGGCCGCGCCTGGATGGATGACGCGGCGTAGCTATGGAGTCCTGAGGTTTGCGGGCTGTGTGCTGGGCTCCGCATCCGCAAGGGCCGCACGTTTGACGGCACAGTTGGCGCAATCGGGCTGGTCGCAGACGAAGGCGCGCGGATCACGGTCCAGCATCGCCGTTGCGAGTTGCATCAGGTAGCGGACGGCGATCTTCCGCGCCGCGCCACGCGCCAACGGGGCGGACTTCACCTTGGCCGGGTCGAGGCGGTCCTCCAACTTGATGAAGGCGGCGCTGCAACCGGGGATGTTTTCAAGCACGACGCGCTCATCGTAGCCGGCTGCGTTCAGGCGAACCGCGGTGCCACGGTTGAGGTACGGAACGCCGAAACGCTCTTCGGCGACGTGGATAAAAGTGGCTGACTGCAACGAGGTCCCCAGCAGGAGCACCTGTCCCTGCATGATGTTGAGTTTCTTCAGGGGGCCGAGGGGGTTGTTGTCGCGCTGCGTCGACAGCACCTCGCGTGCGTGGCGGCCCCACGCCGCAAATGAGTGCGTCGGGTGACTGCTCCGTAGCACGCCGGGCAAGCGGCGAAAGGCCTCGGCGATGGTGCCGACCGCTTTGCTCACCGAGAGGTCGGCGTGAAAAGCCACCGGGCGGCCGAGGGTCTTGCCCGGGGCAGCGCTGGGCCAAGTCTCGGCGCAGGTGAAGGCCGGCATCATCACGGTGCCGCTGTCGCCCACTGCTTCGAGCAGAGTTGAGCACACCGTCAACGCGCCACCGTCGATGCTGCCGAGGCTGGAGAGCGACGCATGCATGACTACATGGTTGCCGCGCAATGCCAGCTGATCAAAGAGCGCACTCAAGTCACTACGATTCATTCCGGCTTATCCACTCCGCATTGAGGTTGCTCCGCGCATCAACCGAGTCGCCTCTATCATGTCACGCAGCTTTGCCATCGCTTCTTGGGCGATTCATGAGAACGAGTGCAACCGCTGCCGGGTGCGAGCCAACAGCTCCAGTTTGGACCGGGCACGGTCACGCGGCAAGTGCTCCAACCCGCATGAGGGAAGCAAGTGAACGGTGTCGAGCACGTAGTGCTTTAACATAGTTTCAACCTGGCTTGCCACGACATGCGGATCTTCGAGTCGTGGAGAATCTCATCGATTACCGACCGTTCGATGGTGATGGCCTCGGCCGGCTCAATGTCCCCGCGTTCGCGTGCCGCATGCGCCGGCTGCAGTCGCTGCTGCCCTGGACCGTCACCGGCGTGGGGATAGCTGCTGTGGTTCTGAAGAAAAAATTTCATGCTGCCTTCAAGGCAGCGGAGCATACCCCGACACTTCCGACGCGGCAAGAAGATCCGGCGGGGAGAAAATGGAGGTGCTCTAGCTGAATGCGACCGTGAGTCGAAACGGGAGCGGCATTTTGCAGCGTACCATGCCGATGATTCGACCGTCTCGTCTGACAACGTAGGCCTGCCAGTGTGGGAGCCAAGATAGCTTGAGCATCGTTCGCTCTTTCTCTGACTCCTCTCCCATGCAGACGACGTGCCAGACGGTGCAATCGTGGGAGACAACATCGGTGGACCATCCGAGTGTTCTGGCTGCCAAATAATAGGGCGGCGACCTGCCGTCGGTTGGAACTTTTGCGGCAATCTCCTCAATATGAGTGATCACTTGGCCAGGCTGCGAATCCCGACGACGTCACCATTTGCAGCCCGAGAAACGCCCCCGCGCTTTGGCTACCGAACTTGGGTTGCGGTTTCGTGCGCCATCGGAGAGAGTTCTCGCAGGCGCTTTCGACTTGACTTTCGTCGGCTATATGGCAAAAAGGCCTTCACATGATTGAGAGGGGTGGAGGCGCGGAGCGAGAACGACCCAGACGATCTCGTCTGGTCGTGACCCACTGCATTTCTTCCCTTTTGCTGTCTATCGGGCTCTTCACTGAAGCCGCCCTGGCGCAGACCCAAACCCCAACGCCCACGGCGACACTCGTGCCCCGGACAGTCAGTATCTCTCCGGCCGCGACGACGATTCCCACGCCCGGTGCGACCGCTATCATCAGCGTATCCATCGACAACGCAAATAGTCTGTCCGGGTTCACAATCGACGTGACGTACGACAACCCGACGGCGGTGCTGGCGACAGCTGCAACCAATTCGGGAACGCTGAGTAGCAGTTGCTTCTTCGTTCCGAATACGGCTGTTACCGGGAAAGTGAGCGTGTCGGCTCTGTGCGGCACTCCGCTGAGTGGCAGTGGGGCGCTGTTTCAGATTACCTTCCTGGGCCAAGTGGACGGTAGCAGCAATGTGGCGGTGACGAAATGCAATTTGGCCCAGGGCGCACAATTCGCGCCCTGTAGTACCGTTGGCGGCACAATTTTTGTCGGGCCCCAACCCTCTTCGACCCCGACGAATTCACCAACAGGCACACCGACTAGCACGCCTTCTCCCACAAACACGCCGACCAATACCCCGACGCTAACGGCGACGAATACGCCAACCCAGACGCCAACCAGCACGTCCGCTCCGAGCCCTACGAATAGCCCGACTCTGATACCGAGCAATACACCGACGCTAACCCCGAGTCCCACGATAACAGCAACACCGACATTAACGAGCACGGGGACGCAGCCGCCCACGAACACGCCGACCAGCACCCCGACGCGAACGGCGACGAATACGCCAACCCAGACGCCAACGAGCACGTCCACTCCGAGCCCAACGAGTAGCCCGACTCTGACACCGAGCAATACGCCGACGCCGAGCCCGACTGCAACGAGCACGAGCGCTCCAACGGCGACGCCGTCCGCCACTCCGACCAAGACGCCGGTCAGTACGGCGACACCGACAATGACCGCCAGCCGGACACCAACGAACACACCGGTTCCAGCGCCTCCCGTCATCACCGGAGGCAACACAGCCGGGTCGTTACGCGTTTTTGGTCATGGGGCTCCCAACATCCTGTCCCCGCTGCTGGAGGTCTGCAGCGCTGGTCCGAACGGCATTCCAGAAGGGTGCGCCCCTGGCACTGATGACGTGCTGCTCGGCATCGGGGAGACCGATGGCCAAGGCAATTTTGAGAGTATCTTCGGTACCGGCATACACCTGTCGCGGCCCCTTGTGGCTGGCGAGATCATCTTTGCCGTTGATCTGCAAGACAACCTACCCGGACCTCCGACCCCGGTAACCCCCGCTGCTCCAATCCCGGACGTGAATGCGTGGGGGGCAGCCGCTCTCGCCGCTTCCCTCTTCGTTGGCATTGCCGTGCGGATGCGGACCATGAGATCGTCTCACCTCCGCACGCCGAAGCCGTAGTTTCAGTACAGATTTTTAGAACCGCCGGGCAGATTCGGCCTGCCGTGAGACCGGTCGCGGCTTACAGGGTACGGAAGGTGCGCCGTAAGGCTGCGTACAGTTCACGGACGTTTGAAGCAGCGAGCAGGGCGTCACAGTGGCGTTCGTATGTGCCCATGGTACTATCGCCGGTGTTCCAACGCTCGCGTGGTTCGGGATTCAACCATGTTGTCTGCCGCACGGCACTGTGAATGCGTCCAAGGACGTCCGCACGAGGCGGACGCCGGTTGTTCCGCGCATCACCAAGGATGAGTATGATTGTACTGCGAGTCAGCAGCGGTTCGTGCTGGTTCCAGAAGGTTAGCAGCACCTTGCCGAAGTCGGATCTTGCATACAAATCCAGTGGCTCGTGAGGAACCAGCGCGCCGCCCTCGAACGAAACCTCCACCGGTCGATCGACGAAAGCAAACAGTCTCACCCTGCGAAAGAATGCAGATGCAGGGGTGAGGAGCGCGATCAGGAACTGACTGGCGATCGTCACCGAATGCGAAAAGTCGCATAAGGCGACGAGATCGGGACGTCCGGGCCGCCGGCGGCGGAATGCAGGATCGATCGGAACACCTCCCTTGGTGATCGACCTTCGCAACGTGCGGCGTAGGTCGAGTCGGCCGCGGTGCGCTGCGTGCTGGCGTCGGCTCAGGTGTGCCCGAAATCGTTGTGCCAGTTCAGTTACCAAGGCCTCACACGCCTCTGCGTCTGGTGGGGACATCGTGCGGAACGGTATCGTGAGGAGTTCCCGATCACGGGCCAAACGCCGGGCACCGTCCGGCTGCTGCCTACGGCGGCTGAACTCAACACACCGTTCCGACGACGGCTGCTGTCCGGGATCATCTCTCGGCCGTTCGCGGTGTTCGGCAGCTGCCGGGAGTGTTCCTGGCCTACCGCTCCCGCGGCCTTGGCCTTCGTCGACGGGTTGCGGCCGTTCGCCCCTGCGGCGTTGGCGCCCCGGCACTGCGAAAAACCGGGCGAAAACGGCATCAAACGCCGGCCGGTCGGCCTCATCCTTCACCAACGCCGCCGCCAGCCCCTCATGGAAGGCTTCCGGTTCGACGCCGATAACGCCGACCGCGTGCATGGCGTCGAGCGCCTCTGCCATCGTGAGTGGCAGGCCGGCGTCGCGCAAGGCGTCGATGAAGGTGAGGAGGCGGTCTCTCAAACCGGGCCTTCCGTCTGCGAGGGGGGCTGTTATGCTTGGCGCGAGCTGGCGGCGAGCATCGAGCTGATCTTGGTGTCCGCTTTACGCAGGTCCTCTTCGTGTTTCAGCACGAGGCTGAGGGTCTGGCGCACGGAGCCGACATCCAGTTCCTTGATGCCCAGCGCCCGAAGGGCCCGTGCCCAGTCGAGGGTCTCGGCGATACTCGGTGTCTTACGCAGGTCGAGCTTGCGTAGGCTGTTGATGAAGCGAGCCACTTGGTCGCGCAAGCGCTCGCCGAGTTCGGGGATTTTGAGCCGAATGACTTCCCGCTCAATATCGAGGCCAGGGAAGTCTAGGTAAAGGTAGAGGCAGCGCCGCTTGAGTGCCTCGGAGAGCTCCCGTGCCCGATTGGACGTCAAGACGACGGCGGGACGCTGCTGGGCGGTGATGGTGCCGATTTCGGGAATGCTCACCTGAAACTCACTCAGTACCTCGAGGAGGAAGGCTTCGAATTCCTCGTCCGCCTTGTCGACCTCGTCGATCAAGAGCACGACCTTGTGCGGTGTGGTGATGGCCTGCAAGAGTGGCCGCTCCAGCAGGTACTCGCGCGAGAAGATGTGCTGGCTGACCGCGCTCCAGTCGAGGTCTTGAGTGCGATCCGTCTGGACGCGCAACAGTTGCTTCTGGTAGTTCCATTCGTACAAGGCCTTGGCTTCATCCAGCCCTTCGTAGCACTGCAAACGCACCAGGTCGGTGCGCAGGATCTCGGCCATCACCTTGCCGATTTCGGTCTTGCCGGCCCCGGCCGGCCCTTCGATCAGCAGCGGCTTTTCCAACACCAAGGCCAGGTACAAAACGGTTTCGACGCGGGGGGTGGTGAGGTAGCGCGCCCGCTCGAGTCCTTGCCGGACCACTGCAGTGGTGATCTGGTCGGCACGCATCATTCAGATCGCACGGGCACAGGTTGCACTCCTGCAATTCCGCGGAGTGCTTGCGGGTAGAGCCAGAAAGCGACGATCCACAGCACGACGACACGTGCATACAGGAATACGGGAACGGTGGTTGGGAAGGAGTCGAATGCCACGCTGAGGCCAACCAGGAGCGCCAATCCACCGGCGACGACTGCGGACATTTGCGCCGTACTTCTGAAGAGCAACGGCGACTGTGGCAGCCACACTGTGCCGGCCATGAAACCGATGAAGGAGCCACCGATGAGGGCTAGTGTGAGGTCGGTGACCGGGATCACCAGCACGATGGAGCCAGCCACCGCAGCGATGCTCGCTCCGCGGGTCAACCGGAACTCGGCTCGGGACCACCGTTCGAGCACAGGCGGAAGGACAAGCATCAACACGACCCCGAGCGCCAAGCCACCGATGATGTCGATCGGGAAATGCACCGCCAAGTACAGGCGTGAAAAGGAAATCAGCGCCACCATGGCTGCTGCCAGTACCGAGAACCAGCGGCGCCCCACCCACCATGCGAGGTAGGTCCAAAAGACCACGGCATTCTGCGCGTGGCCGCTTGGGAACGCATTGCTGCCGGTCTGGTACGGGCGAAAGTCGAGAACGCGCGCCAGGTGTGGGTCGGGCCGTGGGGTGTGGACCAACAGCTTGGCAACCGTGTTCAGAAAGCCAGAGCCGATGATGAGCAAGAATAGAATACTGGCACGTCGGCGATCCACGACCCAGAAGAGAGGTGCGAGCACAAGGTAGTAGAAGGTGTGATAGCCGAGGTCAGTCGCCGTGCGAAACACGATATCGCAGAACGGATTTGCCCAGGTGGCAATCCAATGGAACACGACGTAGCCGGTGAGCATATCCATCAAGAAGTTAGTAGCCCCAGCGGCATCGAAGAGGCAAGAGGTGCCGAACCTCGGGAAAAATCAACTGCGTTTCTGCGAGACGAGAAAGAAGGGTCCGGGCCGTCTCAGCCGCTGGCTGGCACGCGGGCTTCGGGGACGGGCATGCCGCCGCGGAAAGACACGCCGGCCTCGGCGAGAATGCGCCCCAAATGCTGGATACTGATCTTACGGACGACGCGTTGGCGAATCAGCGCGCTTCGTAGGCTCCGAAGCGACCATCGGGGCTGCATGATACCCAGCTGCTTCGGATCCATCAACGCATGTCGGACGATGGCTGCACGCACCTCAGTGGTGAAAACCAAAGGACGCGATGAGCGCCGCGCCATCTGCAAACCGAGCATACCGTGCCGCTGGAACCGCTGCAGCCACCTGCGTACGCAACTGCGCCCGATGCCAAGCGCACTGGCGATCTCGACCTCGCTCAAGCCGCGGCTTCTTGCCAGCACCACCCGTGCGCGGCGGGCGATTTCGGGGCGTGCCTCGCGTGCCAACACATCGAGCCCGCGCTGCACTTCGCTGCTTAGCGGAGCAAAGGGCTCCTCGCCGCGTCGCCAGTAAGCCTGGGGCAAGGGTAGCCCGCGCAAAATCTGCCGCAGGCCTTCGACACTGATTTCTTGTATGATGCCCCGTCGAATCAAATGGGCCTGCAATCGACGCAGCGACCAGTGCGCGAAGGTCTCGCCGACTGTCGCCGGACACTCCATCGCGAGACGAGCGACGGCATCGCGTACCGCATCGTTGAATCGTCGCTTCCTGCTCTTCCCGGTCGAGGCATGTATCAAGCCCTGCAACCCGTGCTTTTCGAAGCGCAAAAGCCATCGCCGAACCGTGGCTCGATCAACATCGAGAATGTGCGAGATTTCGCTGAGTGGCCGCCCTTCATTCCTGGCGAGAATGATACGGGCGTGTCGACTCAAGCTTGGACTTCCTTCGCTTGCGATCCAGTGCAGTTCCGCCAGCACCTCTGGCGAGAGATTGAGGAGATGGCGATCCGAACGACTTGGTTCTGTGTCCGAAGGCTGCTGCAGCGGCTGAGAATCAGCCGCCGTCGTCAGGCCGGGGGAAGAGCTGGCATCATACGGACCAATGGAACTGGCTGGTTGATCCATTACTCATTGCGTCGGTGCGCGCGACGCCTACCGTTCGACATCCTTGTACTCTTCAGCAACAGGAACCGCAACTCTTGCGAAAGGCTCAATAGGCAAGCCCCAGACTGCTACGCCTCCTCCCAAAAAATCTCGGCATATTCCCGTGAACTGATGCGACCATGCTTACACGGCTCGCACAGGGTTCCGGTAATGAGACGGCCGCCACATACTACGCAGCGTGCTTCGACCGTTCGATTCCTTTCCTTCGACGTCAGCACATCCATCGGTCCCCTCCTAACCTCGACACAAAGCAACCGGGGTGCCACGCCTCACGAATCAGGTGCGCATGCGAATTCCCTAATTCTAGGTCGAATTTGTCGCGATTTCAGTACAATCAGGCTTTGGAGCGAATCAGTTTCCAGAAGGATGGAATCGGCCCTGCTTCCTCCTTACGAGTGACGCAGGTAATCCCCTCGACGGTGCGGGCGGGTTTACCGCTGGGTGGCGGCGCGCGTTTCCAATTTTTCGACGATGCTGGTGGTCCGATCCGCTGAGCGTACCGCTGCGTCACTCTCTGCCGCTGCCCGATCGGCTGCTTGTGCCGAGCGTTCTGCGGCGGCTTCGATGCGTGCCACCAAGGCCTCTGTCAATCCATGGGCGGCGGGCTCCGGAGCTGGGGCTGCGACTGCCGGCGGCGGTGCCTCAGCAACCGGTGGTGCCGCAGTAACCGGCGGTGACACTGCCGGCTTTTCCCGCGCTTGCAGGACCAGTTCTACCTCATGTCGCTTTTCAGGAGTGATCTCGCCCCGGAATCTCAGGACGCCGAAGTTCGGTGCTGCTGGGGAGAGGATAACGGGACTGAAATCCGTTTCCCGGTTCGGCTGCAAATAATACAGGCGCACTTCATATGCTTCCCACGGCCATTCCGGCGAGGTGTCTTGGATCTCCGCGTAATCGGGATAGCCATAGTTGGTGACGTATTCGTTCAATTCGCTGATGTGCTCGATTTCGTATTGCAGCCGGTGTGCATTGATGGCGTACGGCTGGCCAATCTCCACGATGTACGGCCGGCGCGCCGTCTGTTCTCTGCGGACGTCACCGAGGGTGGCGCGTGATTCGAAAATGCTGAGCAATGCCGCGATGGTAAGAACGAGTAGCCCCTTTTGAGTCATCGCATTTCCTCCGCAGATCCGCGCTGAAAGGGTAAAGTAGTAAGGCCAACGCGTCAAGCAGAATTTTATGATCTGCGCCAGGACTACGCAACTACAATGCGATATGCTTCCAGCGCCCGCTGTGGAAGCGCCAGGCTTTGAGGATGGCACGGGCGAGGTAGTCTCCAATCAACGCAAACCAGACCCATGGCAAGCTCAGGTGCAGAACCACGGCCGCAACGTACGCAAACGCCAGCCGACAGCCGTAGAAACCGACGAACACGGCCAAGAGCGGAAAACGAGTGTCGCCGGCCCCCCGCAACGCGCCCCCGATGGTGAAATCGACGCCCATCAGCGGTTGCGCAACAGCCAGCGTACAAATGAACGAAACCGCGTCGGTGATCACCTGTGCGTCATCGACGAACATCGCTGCGATCGGCCGCGCTGCAAAGAAAATGATGACACCGCAGACGGACATCAGGTACATTGCCAGCCGGTTCGATTCCCATCCACTCCGTTCGGCAAGCACGGGATCCCCCGCTCCGAGATTCTGTCCTACCAGAGCCGCTGCGGCTGCTGCGAAGCCGTAGCCGGGAAGAAATGACAGCGCCAGGATCCGCACCCCGATGAAGTACGCCGCCACAGCGCTGGTGCCGTAGCGGGCAGCGAAGGCAAGATAGAAGAAGAATCCGATCTGCATGATCATCTGTTCGCCGGCAGCCGGGTATCCGATGGCCAGCACCCGGCGAATCGTCTTCATGTCCAGGCGGAGCGGGTGAAGCGTGACCCTTAAGACGAGTCTGCCGCGCGCCAGTAGCAGTAGGCCCACCGTGGTCCCAACCGTGAACGCGATAGTGGTCGCCAGCCCCGATCCACGCACACCCAGGGCCGGCAATCCGAGCTTTCCAAAAATCAGGACGTAGTTGCCGACGATATTGAAGACGTTCACGATGACACCGATGAACAACGGCGTTCGTGTATCCCCCGCGCCGCGTAACGCCGAGCCGATGACGAACAGGACCGCCGATTGGGGAATCGACAACATGACCAGCTTGACAAAATCGCCGCCCTGCGCGACCACCGACGCTTCGACGCCAAACAAGCCGACGATTTCCGATGCAAATATGATCACCGGGATTATCGCAACGACCGAAAGGCCGAACGCAGTGATGATCGACTGGCGCAGTACCTGGTTGGCGTCAGCCTCTTGGCGTGCCCCGATGTGCCGGGCCACGAGGGCCAGCGTGCCCGTGCCTACGGCGGTCATGGCGACACTGACCGCAGAGAGAATCTGCGCTCCGATTCCGACGGCGGCCACGGCGGCCGCGCCGAGCCGACCTACCATGAGCGTGTCGATCAGACCGACTAGCGACTCGAGCAGGAAGGTTAGGATGACCGGCCAGGAGAGTGCCCAAATCGTCCGGACGAGGGCCGAGCGCTGCTGCCGTACGCCGGCAGCAGCCTCGACAGTCCACAGATATGCAGGCGGGTCACCCTCCATAAACTGCGCCACGTCATCGAATTCGGTGGTGGAAGTCAAGGAACATTCTCTTACTGTGGAATTCTCGCGCTCCTTTGAAGAGCGGCGACCCGCACGGCCTTTTGGTTCCATCGCCGCGGGCTCCGAGTATAATGCGCCGATCCCGGCTTGATAGGAGTGACAAGCATGCACGCCGAACCGCAGCCTGAGACGAACAGGTCACTGCCGGTCCATCTGGTCGTCGTTCCCCATACGCACTGGGATCGCGAGTGGTACCAACCGTTTCAACAATTCCGCAGCCGGCTGGTGCGCATGATCGACCGCCTGCTAGAGACGCTGGAAGGCCAACCCGACTTCACACACTTCCACCTCGATGGCCAGACGATCGTGCTCGAGGATTATCTCGACATTCGGCCACGGAATCGCGCCCGCTTGCGTCGGCTGATTCGCACGGGGCGGATTGCGGTCGGGCCGTGGTATGTGCTGCCGGACGAATTTCTGGTCACCGGCGAGTCGCTCATCCGCAATTTGCAGATCGGCCATCGCCTGGCGGCGGAGTTCGGTACGCCGTTGAAAGTCGGTTACCTGCCCGATCAGTTCGGGCACATCGCCCAGATGCCGCAGATCCTGGCCGGATTCGGAATTGATTGCGCGGTGGTGTGGCGTGGCGTCGGAGCGGGCATCACCCGCACCCTGTTCACCTGGGAAGCACCCGACGGCACCAGCGTCTTCACCGTTTACCTGCCGCATTCCGGCTACTCCAACGGACGCGGCCTGCCGGAGGCTGCCGGCGAGATGCGCGAGCGTCTGGCCGCCATCGTGGCGGAACAGGCGCCGTATCGTCGGGTGCAATCGCTGCTCCTGATGAACGGGACCGATCACCAGGAGGCACAGGCAACGTTACCCGGCCTGCTGGCGGCGGCCACCCGCGGGAGTGAAGGGCTGAGCTACGAGATTACATCGCTGAGCAGCTTCATCGAGCGTGTACGCGCCGAGCACGACGAGCTACAGACCCACCGGGGCGAGCTACGCAGCCCCCTGCGTGCCCACCTGCTTCCCGGTGTCACGTCCGCGCGCGTGCGGCAGAAGCAGCGCGATTTTTACAACGCCAGCCGCTTGGAGCGCTACGCCGAGCCGCTTGCCACCTGGGCCGACCTGACGGCGCCCCGGCCCTGTAATGGCCGGCTCACCGATTTTACCGATTGGGCGTGGAACATGGCAGTGCAGAATCATCCGCACGACAGCATCTGCGGCTGCTCGATCGATGCCGTGCATCGCGACATGGAGTACCGCTTCGATCAAGTCGAAATGGTGGGCGAACAGGTAACGCGGCAGGCGCTCGCCGCCCTGGTGCAGCGACTCGACACGTCGGGCACAGCGCCGGACCCGGCGCTGTGCGTCTACAACTCGAACACCGCCGGCCCCAGTGTCGTGCGCGCGGAGATCTATGCAGACCCAGCGTCGTCGTTCGTTCTGCAAGACGAAAGGGGCCGCGAGATCCCGATCTTCCTCCAGGCCGAGGCCGGCGAGGTGCTGTTTGCCGCCGAGCTGCCACCGGATGAGATTCGGCCGCACGTGTTGGCGATTCAGACACGCGAGTTTCTCGGCTTCTTCATCAATGACGCGGCCTTTCAGCGCCAAGGCGACCGCCTCTCGGTCGTTCTCACCATGGATCGCGCCCTGCGCGGCCGACTCGACGTGCCGGCTCTGCGCAAGCAGTGGTTGGCAATGCTCGATGATCCCACGCTCCGCATCATTTCCGCTCGGGCGCAGACCGGTGCGCCGGCGCGCGCGACCTTTATTGCGCCCGAGCTCACTGGCCACGGGTTCAAGGTCTTTGCCCTGCGGCGACGGACGGATGGACCGAGAGAAGCGGCTGCCTCACCGTTCATCGCCACCGGCGGCGGCATTGAAAACCACTACTACCGGATCTCGGTCGACGATGACGGTGCACTGAGCATAACGGACAAGGAGACCAACCTCGTGCTGCAGCGCTGCAACTGGTTCGTGGACGAAGGCGATCGCGGCGATGAATACAACTTCGACCCGCTAGCGGCGCCGCAAGCGGTGATGGCTCCGGCGTCACGCCCGACGGTCACGATCGATACCGGCAATTCGGTGGTGGCGACGTTGACAGTCGATCAGACGTACCTCATCCCACGCAGACTCGAAGCGGACCGCGACGCGCGTTCGAGCGAGTTGGTGCCGGTACCTATCACCACGCGAATCCATCTCTACGCCGGCATCAAGCGGGTGGATTTCGAAACCCGCATCGACAACACCGCCGCCGATCATCGGCTCCGGGTGCATTTCCAGACGCCGCTGACGGTGGGCTCCGCTTTCATGGAGCAGGCGTTTGGAGCAGTGGAGCGCGCCCTCGACCTCGAGCCGGAGGGCAGTGTGGAGCGTCCGATCGGTACCGTGCCGCAGAAGACGTTCACCTGCATTCAGGACGGACGACGGGGAGTCGCGCTATTCAACCGCGGCATTCCTGAGGTTGAGGTATTCCGCACCGACGGAGGGACGGAAATCGTCCTCACCTTGATTCGTGCCGTCGGGTGGCTGTCGCGGGGCGACCTGCGCTGGCGGAACGGGCACGCGGGTCCCGGACTCGAAACTCCGGAGGCGCAGTCGCAGGGGCCGCACCGTTTCGAGTATGCGCTGACGACGTACAGCGGCGATTGGGAGTCGGCGGGCGTCGTCACACAGGCACACAACTTTGCCCATCCGCCCATTGCCCTCGTGACCGATGCGCGTCCCGGCTCACTGCCGGCGGGGGCGGCGCTCTTTCGTTGCGGGAACCCGAACATCGTCGTGAGCGCGGTGACGCCAGCGAAGCGCAACGGGGCGTATGTGATCCGTTGCTACAACGCGTCATCGCGGGCGCAGACTGGCATCGTCGAATTCTTCCACGCCGGACGGGCTCGGGCGGTGAACTTTCTCGAGCGGCCGGTGCGGATCAGGATGCGCCGCTTACGTGATGGCGCACTGAGGCTGCAACTGCGTCCGTTTGAGATCGCGACCCTGCAGGTCAGCGGTGACTTCGTGAGCGATGGGCCGAGTGCTGTTGACCAGATCGAGTCATGATGCCAGTCCGTGACGGTTGTTCAGCCGTCGTCTCGGTGAACTGTAGCCGGCGAGAAGGCCGGTAGGCACACGGCTATGTACTCAGCTCCGCCCGCCTCAGGTGTACTGTAGCGAATCCACTCTCCCGCTGGTGCGTGCACTGCCTGCCCGGCGCGAACGTTCAGCACACCTCCCCTCGTCTCCACGCGAAGCATCCCCGAGGTCACCACCGTGAACTCATCGAATTCCGGTTCTTGGCCCGGCTCCTCCCATCCCTGCGGGCTCTTCATGCGGGCGATGCTGACTCGCTCCGTCCCGCTGTTGACGCGCCCCACGAACTCCTCAATTCGCTTGGGCGTGTTTCCCGCGGCCTGAATGATAGTCGGCTTTTCGATCAGTGTGGCCATGTACTCAGTTCAGTACCCCATCGTGCCCAAGAAATCCTCGAGCCGGTTGAAGCGCATGTAGAGGTTGTGCTGCTTCTCCTCGCCAATGGTCGACGTGACGCGGTCGGCGTAGTTATGGCCAGGATAGAGAACCGTGTCGTCCGGCAGTCGCTTCAACTTGTTCACCAGGCTGTCGTACAGCTGCGCCGGATCACTGCCGGGGAGGTCGACGCGGCCACAGGAGCCGATGAACAGGGTGTCGCCGGAAATCAATCGGCCATCGACGAGGAAACACTGAGAGCCGGGGGTGTGCCCGGGGGTGTGCAACATGCGGATGCTGAGCTCGCCCAACTTGAGCTCCTCGGTTCCATCGGTCCGTACCAGATCGGAGGGCGAAAGACCCGCAATGCGGCCGACGAAATCGGCTTCCGATTTGTGGACCCACACCTTGATCGGCAAGTTGTGTTGCAGCAATTCGGCCGCCCCGGGGATGTGATGTTGCATGAAGTCGCCCCCGAGATGATCTGGATGGAAATGCGTTACCAGCGCAGCCTTTAGTTGCAGGTCGTCCTGCTCGACGATCTGGACAATCCGATCGATGTCCCAGGCCGCGTCGATCACCGCGGCCTCGCGCGTGATCGGATCAGCTACGACGTAGACGAAATTCTGCATCGGTCCGAGCTCGAGTTGTTTAAGGTACATCCGTAGCATCCGCTCATCCTTTCTGTTTCACCTTGCGGTTGTGCGAGCGCAACCCGCGCTCCCACAGGAATTCGTGCTCTCCGCTGTGCTTGCCGATCCAGCGCGAGAGTACAAAGAAGAGATCGCTCAGGCGGTTCAGATACCGTATCGGCCCCGCACCGATGGCTTCTTCGCGCTGCAACCGCACGACAACCCGCTCTGCACGCCGGCACACCGTACGGCACTGGTGCAAGAACGCACTCACCCGGCCGCCGCCGGGCAGGACGAACGATTTGAGCGGATCGAGGTCCTTTTCGCACGCGTCCATCAGTTGCTCCAGCGCTTTCACGTCCTCGTCCCCCATCCGGAACATGCCTTCGCAAAACGCCTCGGGTGGCGTGGCGAGTTCGCTGCCAAGATCGAACAGCCCGTTCTGGATGCGTTTGAGGATATCTTCCAGGCGATCGCGCTCGCTGCTGGGTGCAGCTTCCTGATTGAACACCCGTGCCAGCCCCACCGCCGAGTTCAACTCGTCGACCGTGCCGTACGCTTCGATGCGCAGGCTGTCCTTCGGCACGCGCTTACCACCCACCAGGCCAGTGTCTCCCCTGTCCCCGGTCCGCGTATACACGCGGTTGATGCGGATTGCCATTCGTCGTCTCCCAGGCCGCCACCCCTTCCGCGCTTGCCTGTTGCGCCACACCGGCAGTCTAGCAGTGTTGCCGAAAGCGGGGAAGAATTGATGCGTGACCCGTGATGCGTGAGTCGTCGGAACGAAGCGGCTCATACGGAAACCGCTCTGAATCACAGATCACGCGCCACGCATCGCGGCCTTCACTCCATCGGCACCTGGTCTTTCCCATCGTAGGGCGGTGCAAAGACGGCGAATGCTACTGCCGGCTCACTGCCGGAGTTCACAAAGTAATGGGGCGTTCCATGCGCGATGACCGCGACATCGCCTGTACGCATGTCGTGGGGCTCCCCGGCGACGTACAGGCGTCCGGTGCCGCGCAAGACGGTGACCGCCAGATCATGAGCGGCGTGCAGGTGCGGCGGCTCACGGTCGCGGATTTGAATCAGGTGATAGCTCAAAGATGCCGTGCGCCCGAGCAACGACGCGCTGATATTGTCACCGGGCGGTAGCGGGTGGGCGGCGAGCATCGCGCTGACCGCGGTGCGGTTGGCAACCTGGCCGTTTGGCAGAATCAGATGCGGTACGGCAGCGCAACCCGTAATCGTCCACAGGATACCTGCGATCGCCAATCGTGGCATGTGCTTGATCCCCTTCGCTGCCTCCATAACAATACAGTGCGTGGACTTCGAGAGTCGAAAGCGCCCCGCGCTCGAACTGGTGTATCGAGCCAAAGGGCTGCTGCGGAAAGCCATCGAGGAACTCGAAACAGCGCTTTCAATCAAGCCAGACTACGCCTATGCACAGCGGGAACTAGCCGAGGCCCGCGCACAGCTGAACTGAGAAAGTCGCAACAGGGCAGGGGCGCCGGGGGAAGGAGAGGGGGGGTGAAAGCCAAATCGAAGGACGCTGCGGTGGTGCTGGCCTCTGTGTGGATGCTGCAGCTTGCCGCGTGCTCGGAGTCCAAACCGTTGACTCCTGCCGAGCGCGGACGTCGAGTGTACCTGGCCAACTGCATCATCTGTCACAATCCCGATCCGACCCAGCCCGGTAGTCAAGGGCCGGCGATTGCGGGATCCTCACGCGAGTTGGTGGAGGCGCGTGTCGTACGTGCCGCGTACCCGCCTGGCTATAGCCCGCAACGCACGACGCACGCCATGCCGGCGCAGCCGCTGCTTGCCTCCAAGGTCGACGATCTCACGGCATTTCTCGCTGAGGCCGTCAAGAAGGATCATTGACCGCTTCAGCGCCTCGATCCTCCGCTAGAGGAATCTGAGAATCAAGAACAGCACCACCGTGAGCACGATGCCCGCGTGAATGACGCTGGAAATGGTTTCCAGCGGCTTCTTCATGGGGCCCTGTGTGCCGACGAGCGCGTTGTACTCGAGGACCGCGACGATACCGCCACAAAGGACAATCCACGCGACCACGCCCCCCGTTGACTGGGAGAAATGGGGGTAGTGACGCGCCGCTCCCATGAAGAAGAGCATGGGAATGGAAAACATGGTGTTAGTGCGCGAGGCCAGGAAGGCGCGTCGCCCGGCGGGGCCGGCGCCAGGATCAGCCTGGCCGCCCCCGGCAACGGCCACTGCGGAGGCAATCACCACCTTCTGGTTCGGCCAGATCACCAGCCACACGTTTAAAAACATGATCGTGCCGAGAATACCGCCGGTGAGGATTGCCGTGCCGTAGGACGACGGAACGAAGCCGCCACCGGTCACCGCCCAGTTGTTCAGCAGGATCATCAGGCCGACGATAAAGGTACCCATCGCGCCCCAGCGAAACCACCACAGTGCCCGCGGTACCAGCTTCTGCGTCGCCGCACTCTTGGTTGCGGCATCCGTTTCCGCAAAGAACGGGCCTTGGATGAAATTGAAATAGTACAGCAGGCCGATCCAGGTGATGCCAAAGAGGAAGTGCAACCAACGCAGGATCATGAGGCCCAGATTCCCTTCAAGCATGGGTCCCTCCTTGTGTGCAGTCTGCGGCGGACACTTAGGGTCGTCGGCCGTTTCGGGTGCTTACTGAGAGAAATGAACCAGTTTTTCTGTCAAGGGTCAAGATGTCAGGCATTCCCGCCGTTTAATGCCCGGCCAGGTGTGGCTTCCCTTTGACCCGGCGACATTCCGGGCAGAGACCATAGAAGGTCAGGGCGTGTGCGCGCACCTGGTAGCCCGACTGGCTGAGTCCAGAGCACTCTGGCCGCGCCTCAACCGCCTGCGCCAGGTCGGCCACCATGCCGCAACGCTCGCACAAGAAATGGTCGTGGCCCTGCAGCATGCCGTCGTACCGTGCCGGCCGATGTGCCAGGTGAACGACACGAAGCTGCTGCTGCTCGGCCAACTTTTGCAGATTACGGTACACCGTGCCCAGGCTGATGCGCGGCAGGCGCCGGCGCACCCGTGCGTAGACTTCTTCAGCGGTGGGATGATCGTGGGCCGCACTGACGACGTCGCAGATGGTGGCGAGTTGGCGGGTGCGACGCGTCTTCACGCCGCCTCCAGATCGCGCGCCAACGATTGGCGCACGGCGCCGTCGATTGCGGCGCTGTGCCGGTAGTTGGGATGGTCGATGACCAGCCGCACCGGTTGGGTCCCGTCGATGAAGGCCTTGCGCGCCGGGGCGTCGAAGTGGAAGCGCACGTACTGCACGGCACTGAGTTTGTCGGCTTTACTGCGACCGGCCTCGAATTCCCCGTGTACGGTGAAACCGCCTCTCGGTGGGTCGCCGATCTCCAGATGCACGGCCTCGTCGATGCCAATGAGCTGGACCAGCTCTTCACGGATACGATCGGACTCGGTGATCTCGATCAGCATGGTGGCGCTCAGTTCGTCGCCGGCCGGGACGAGGGCGTTGTAGACATCGATCTCGTCCCGAATGCGATCCAGGTCGACGAGGTGTTCGGCACGCACCATCTCCTGCACCTGAAAGAGCATGGTGTCGTGGTTCTCGAACACGAACGTCACCCGATCTCCCACCGCTACCCGGCGGTCCTTTTTCATCTCAATAAGGCGCTGCCGAAACTCCGGCCGGATCTGCTCGTAACGCTCCAGGCCAAGGATCTCGTCGAGGGTGACCTTGTTCATTGCGCGGGCTCCAGGCCGTAAGCGGAGCGGACGACCTGCACTGGGTGCAGCGGTGGGCGCTTCTCGTGGCCTGCGATCTGCAACGCAGCCAATGGACAGTCGGAGACGGTCATTGCCGCCTCCGCCTGCTCCAGGCCGCGGAACAAGCCGCGCGCTACCTTCAGCGACATTTCATAGTACTCCCGCTTCATGCCCCACGTGCCGTCCACGCCGGAGCATTTCTCCACCATTTCCACCGTGGTGTCCGGCAAGAGTTTCAAGAGGTCGCGCGACTTGAAGCCGATGTTCTGCACACGGAGGTGGCAGGGGAGGTGATACGCGATCTTTCCGGCGCCGCGGACGAACTGGAGGTTGAGCCGGTTCTGTTGCTTGAGACGTATCAGATACTCGCACACGTCGAAGGTGTGTTCCGCCACCGTACGCGCGGCGTCACGCTTGACCAGATACGGATACTCGCGCTTGAGGGTGTAGGAACACGTCGGCCCGGGAACGACGATGTCGTACCCGGCGTCCACCGCCGCCGCGAGGCTGCGGACGTTCTGCTCGGCTTTGTGCCGCGCCGCGGCGACGTCACCGCCGTCAAGGTTGGGCATACCGCAGCAGACCTGCTCGGGACAGATCACCGCGATGTTGTTGTGTTCCAGGACCTGAACGGTGGCAATGCCAACGTCTGGGACGTTGTAGTTCACGGAGCAGGTGTAGAAGAACGCCACCTTGCCGTTGCTCCCTTCGGTCATTCCACCGCGAGCCGCGGCATGACGTGCGAACCAACGGGCGAAGGGCTCGGACGCATAGTCCGGCAAGTTGAAGTCGCGGTGCACCCCCACGGCCTTTTCCATCACCGTCCGGAACACGCGATTGCGGTTGGCCCAATTGGCCAGCCCCGGGACGTGTGAAGCCATGGCCCCCAGGCGTTCGGGCTCCCCGAGCATGCGATCTTGTCGCGTCACGCCGTCGACCCGCACGCGGGCGGCTCGGGAGCGCAACATCAGCCGCGGGAAGTCCACCTCCCAATGGTGCGGCGGTACATAGGGGCAATGCGGATCGCACAGCTTGCACTGGAAGCACTGGTCGACGACGGTACGAATGGTCGCGGGGGGGAGCTGGTTGACGTCGCCATCGTGCTCGTCGATGCCGTCGAGCAACGTGTTGAACGACGGGCAGAGATTGTAGCACCGCCGACAGTTCTGGCAGATGTCAAAGACCCGGTGGATCTCCTTGTCGAGTTCCGCAGGGTCCCAGAATGCCGGTGAATCAAAATCGAAGTTGAATGCCATGGGACTGTAGGGGTCGGCTCCCGCCGACCCCGCCGTGGTCCGTCTGAGTGCGCTCTTCGCTGGCGTCCAGCGGCGGAAGCCTCACGCCGCTGGTGATCCAGAACACGGAGTCAGCGAGGCTGACTATAACTTTGCGAGTCCTTCGAGACCCTTGGTGAAGCGTCCGGCGTGCGATTTCTCGGCCCGCGCCAGCGTCTCGAACCATTCGGCGATTTCTTCGAAGCCCTCCGTGCGCGCCGTCTTGGCAAACCCGGGGTACATCTCGGTGTACTCGTAGGTTTCGCCTTCCACTGCGGACTTGAGATTGTTCTCCGTGCTACCGATGGGCACTCCCGTACACGGATCGCCCACTTCCTTAAGGAAATCGAGATGGCCGAAGGCGTGGCCGGTTTCGGCTTCCGACGTATCCCGGAACAAGCCGCCGACGTCGGGGTACCCTTCGATATCGGCGCGGCGCGCGAAGTACAGATAACGCCGGTTCGCCTGCGATTCGCCGGCGAAGGCGTTCTTCAGATTCTCGTGCGTCTTGGTGCTCTTCAAACTCTTAGCCATGATGGTCCTCCCTTTGGTTAACGTTATCAGGAAACGTTCCTGTTAAGTAAGAACATGCCGGAAGCGTTCCTCTCTGTCAACGACGCTACCATCCCATCGGCTCGAGTCGTCGAGTCCATAAGGGACAAAAAAGGAGACAGCTATTGTGAGAAAACCTTGACGCTCGGGCGCTCGCGCAGCCGCGTGATCCAGCCTGCGACGTTGTGCAGACGCGGGTCCAACTCGACGCCGATTTGGCTCAGGATGAGGATGCGCGGTATGAAAGCCACATCGGCAAGTGAGAACTCACCCGCAAGGTGTTGTTTTCCATCCAAACTGGCCTCTAAACGCGTGAGAATCCGAGTGATTTCGCTCTGGTACTTGCGGATTTTTTCAGCGTCTCGTTCCCCTTCGGGTTTGTGCAATTCGGTCAGGATCATACCGGCGGGAGGCGTGAAGGAATTGTCCGCAAAGTCCTCCAACAGCCGCACCCGTGCGCGACCGGCGGAATCTTCGGGCATGAGGGGCGCGTTGGGGTACTCTTCGTCCAAATATTCATTGATGATCGTGGAGTCGTAAATGACGACGTCTTCGTCGATCAACACCGGTACCTTGCCGTAAGGGTTCAATTTGAGAAATTCAGGCGCCCTTTGCTCTCCCTTGTGCAAATCCACGTGCACGCGCTCGTACTCCAGGTCCTTCTCTGCCAAAACCACCCGCACTTTTTGACAGAAGGGGCAATCCGGGTAGTCATATAGTCTGATCATCTCTAGTCTTGCCTCCCCTTTTTTCCCTTGAAGACCCTCAGTTTTGCGACACTCACCATCGCAGAAAACCCAGGGCGTGTCCACCAAGACCGGCTCAAAACCGGTGCAAAACTGCGCTTCCCGGCACGATGTGATGTGCCGGGGTGGTCAGGCCACGTGCTGCCAGGCGTGATAAGAGCTGCGCACTAAGGGGCCTGATTCCACGTGGTGGAAGCCGAAGCGAAGGGCCTCTTCGCGTAAGACTGAGAACTCGGTCGGCGACAAGTAACGCTCCACCGCCAGCTGTGAGGAAGAAGGCCGCAGGTACTGTCCTAGAGTGAGGATATTGCAGCCGGTGGCGGCGATGTCGGCGAAGACGGTGCGTAGTTCGTCAAATTCTTCGCCCAGTCCCAGCATCAATCCTGTCTTCGTCAACAGTTCGGGACGGTGTTCCTTGGCGTGACGCAACAGATGGAGGGACCGATCATATTTGGACCCGGGCCGCACGCGTTTGTACAGGCGGGGCACGGTCTCGGTGTTGTGATTGAAAATGTCGACCGGTGCGTCAACCACGGTCTCCACCGCGGCCACATCACCCTTGAAGTCGGGTACCAGCACCTCGACGGTGCAGTCCGGCACCCGCTTCTTGATGGCCGCTGCCGTACGTGCGAAATGCCCGGCGCCACCGTCGGGCAGGTCATCACGGTCGACCGACGTCACGACGACGTGTCGCAACCCTAAGCGGACCACCCCTTCGGCGACGCGCTGCGGCTCGTTGGGGTCGACGGCGGTCGGTTGGCCGTGGGCCACGGCGCAGAAAGCGCAGTTGCGCGTACAGACGTCGCCGAGCAACATGAAGGTGGCTGTCCTGTGCCCCCAGCATTCGCCGACGTTCGGACAATGCGCTTCTTCACAGACGGTGTGCAGCCGTAAGTCCTTCACCAGACGCTTGGTCTCGAAGAACGCCTCCCCCTGCGGCGCCTTCACTTTGATCCATTCGGGATGCCGGCGGACCACCGTCATGCGCGGCACTCTTCCTGACACCGCGCGTCAGCGTAACCGAACACGGACCGAAACTCGTGGACGAACGCAGCCTGTACGTCCGCCATCGGTGGAGCCGTTCCCAATTCGATCGCCATCGAAGTCAGGCGTAGCTCGGGCATCCGGCACGGAACGATTTGCGCGAAGAAGCGCATATCGGTCGACACGTTCAACGCGATACCGTGGAAGGTCGTCCAGCGGCGCACACCGACACCGATGGAGGCGATCTTCGCCGCGCCGACCCAGACGCCTGTCAGCCCATCCCTTCGCGCGGCCGCAAGCCCGAAACCAGCGCAGGCGCGGATCAGCACCTCTTCAAGAGAATGGACGTAGCGATGCACGTCGCGCGCGTGGCGCAGTGTCAGGATCGGATAGGCCACGAGCTGTCCCGGCCCATGGAAGGTTACTCCGCCGCCGCGGCTGACGCGGAACGCCGGGATCCCCAGTGTCCGATCGGCGCCGAGCAGATCCGCGGCATTGGCACCGCGTCCCAGGGTGTAGACCAGCTCGTGCTCGAGCACCAGGAGATAGTCGTGAGCATCACCCGCGACCTTGCGGCTGACGAGATCTTCCTGCAGTGCCAAGGCGGTGGCGTACGGACACCGGCCGAGATCGCGGACGATCAGCTCCATTGCCACTTCACGCTAGTCGAAGGATGGGGTAACCGCAATCTGATACGGATTTGGCCGGGCGCCGGCAATGGCTGGAGTCGGCGGGCCGCACCCGGAGGCTACGCATCGCCGGGGTGGGCGACCCTCGGTTCGTCCCCCGGTTCGGGCATGCTGGGAAGCCACACTCGAAAAAGCGAGCCACGCCCCAGTTCGCTGTCCACCGAGATCGTGCCGCCCAGCATCTCCAGGAGGCGCCGCACGATATAGAGTCCGAGTCCGACCCCGCCTTGCCGCCGGGTCTTGAACCCGTCGGCCTGGCGAAACGGCTCGAAAATAATTGACTGCGTTTCGGGCGTCATGCCGATGCCGGTGTCCGCGATGCAGACTTCCGTCCCGCCGTCGCGCGCAAAGACATCCACCATGACGCTGCCCTGATCCGTGAACTTCAGCGCATTGACGACCAGGTTCTTGAGCACCACCTTCAGCTTGAGCGGGTCGGTGTGCAGCGGCGGCAGCGAGACGGGGACATGATACACGAAGTTGAACCCCGGCTTTTCTTGCAGCCGCCGGGTTTCGATGTCGATTTCGTGGATCAGATCCCCCAATTGTGTGTCGCGCAGATCGAGCGACATCCGCCCGGCTTCCAGTCGGCTGAGGTCAAGGGTGGAGTTGATCAAATCGAGCAGTTCCCGTGCGCTCTTGTCCGCCCGTCGCAGTGTATCGGTCTGTTCCGGTGTCAATGCTCCGAAGGCATGCTCGAGCAGCAAATCATTGTAGCCTAAGATGATATTGAGCGGCGTGCGCAGCTCGTGCGACATGGTGGCGACGAATTCCGACCTCACCCGGTTGGCCCGTTCCAGCTCCTCCACGAGACGGGCGGTCTCCAAGGCCAGTGAGGCCAGCTGCCCGATGCCGCGCGCGATGCGCTCTTGCTGCGGCGTGAAGGCTCTCGGTCGCCCGCGATAGCCCGCGCAATGGAAGCCGATCATCTCATCCCCGCGTCGGAGCGCGACGTGGAGGCTGGCCGAGATGCCATACTCAACGCTCAGGCGCACCACTGGGACCGACTCGAGCGGCGGCTCGCTCACCTGGACCACCTCCTCCCGTCTGACGCGGTCGATGAAGTCGGCCATATCGTCGTGGGAAAGCTTCACCAGCTGGATTGCCTCCCACTCTTCAGCCGTCGCGCCATGGCAGGCCGTGGGCACGTACGTGTCGTCCCGCGGCTGCCAGAGCAGCGTACAGCTATAGTCGCAGCCCAACACTTCCGTCGTCACCTGGCACAGGCGCTCGAGGAGCGCCGGCGTATTGAGCGAGACGATCAACTGCCGGCCCACTTTCGCCAGGGCCGCATCGACCTGGGCCTCTTGCTCGTGCGCCTCGATGCGCTGCCCGTTGCGGCGCTCCGCTGCTACGGTAGTCGCCGCCAATTTCGCCATGCCGACGACGAGTCGTGACACGGTGTCATCGAATGCGTGCGGGTGTTGGTTGTACTTGACTGTCAAAAAGCCGAGCGCCTCCGGCGCGTCGCCGAGCAGGGGAGCAACTACGACAAATGGGGCACGCCCTTCTGCCTGCTGGCTTGTCAGGACGCAATGCTCCGTGTCCTCGACCGTCACGCAGCTACGACTCTGGACCGCTCGGGAGATGAGCGGATCCGCGACATGGACGCGCTGTGGCGCCAAGCTTCGTGCGGCGTCAGACGGGTTCTCGAAATGGCACGTCTCTTCGTAATATTCGCCGACCAGAAGGTAGATGCTGCTCCGATCGCACTCGGCCAGCTGCACTGCCGAGCGACACAGGCTCATCAAGCGTACGTCGAGGGCTGCATCCGAGCCGAGATTCTGAGCGAGCTCCAGAAGCCCATCGACGAGCCCGGTTTGATCAAGCACTACCGTCTGTCCTCCTCATCGAAACCCGGTCCCGTAAACCAAAGCCAGGACCAAGCCCAGCGTACTCTGCCGCGGTCACGAATTGCAAACACGACATGTGTGCGTCGACAATCTAACGCGCAACGGTAGGATAAGCCACAACCATGTTGCAGGGCGACTAGCGTGCGTTTGTCCCCCCCACGTGAGGTTCCGGACGGCCGTGAGAAATGCACGGGTGGTGCCCGGTGGTGAGGTACCGCTAATAAATAACAGGTTAATAATACTACAGATACACTAGTTGACAGACCTACATAAGTAGAGTAGCAGGACGGCTATCGTAGTGCCGGCCCGCTGGCCCGAGAGGCGGAGACTCACGGCGGAGCCGACAGCAGGGGGCGCATGGGGGCACGATTCCTATCGGGGACGAAGCGACGATCAGGATCGCTGCGGGCCGAGAGCGGAGCACGTGGGCAGGCTCGGCTGCGCGTGTGGACGATGGCGTTCTTGGTGGCGCTGTGCGGCGGCGGCGCGGGTCGACGTGAGGTCCTGGCGGAAACCATCGACCTGTCACGGATGGCCGCGCTGTCTTTCAGCGGCAGCGACGAAGTGGTGCTGCTCGACGGCGACAGCGGCAAGCCTGTCGGGGCGGTGCCGATGGGCCGCGTGCCACGCGACCTGGCTGTGACCAGCGGTGAATGGCTGGTGGCGGCGGAGGATTCGAGAATCGAAAGCGTCAGCCTGGTTGCGCCGGGAGAGACGCACCAATTGCGGATGCACGAGCCAGATCATGTGGTGGCCGGTGTCGGACCGCGCCGTGCGTACGTGTCCCGATCCGACCCGAGTGCGGTGGTTGCCGTTACCGTGGGCGCTGCGAGCACGGTCGACTGGGCGACCAAGATGCCGGGGCGGGTGCGTGCCTTGGCGCTCGACCCCGGCGGGCGCATCGTCTTTGCCGGATACGATTGGCATCCGGGCCGTGTCGCAGCCATTGACGCGATGACCGGCGGCATCGAACGGACGCTGAGCATTGGTCACGTGCCGGTGGCGCTGGCCGTGAGCCGCGACGGCGCGACGCTCTATGCGCTCGGCCGGCGGGAGGGCCTGCTGACTGCCATCAGCATTGCCGACGGGAACCAGCGTGCCACGGTCCACCTGGGTACGAATCCGCGTGCCTTGGCGGTCAGTGAAGACGGCGCCCGCATTTATGTCACGGACCCAACGAAGAGCAAACTGACGGTGGTGGAAGGCGCCGGCTTAACCGTGCAGGGCATTGTTGAGCTGCCGGGGCGACCGTACGACCTGGCTGTCACGCCCGACGGCACGCGGGTGATCGTTACGAGCCCGCGGTCGCTTGCGGTATTTGTGATCGACACGGCGACGTTACGGGTCGTCCATACGCAGCGCTTTCAACGGCGGCCACGGCGGGTCGTGGTCGCCCCAGGCACCGCGAAGCCCGTGACCCCTACGGTAACGGCTACCGCCACGCTGCCGAGCCCGACGGTGCCGCCGACGCCGGCCGCGACTGCAACCGAGGTGCCCAGCTGCACGCCGACCCTGCTGCCGTCGCCAACCGGTACGGTGACGCCAATTCCAACCGCATCGGCAACCGCAACGTGTGTCCTGTCCTCGACGCCGACGTTGATGCCAACCAGTACGCCTTCTACCCCGCCTGGTGTGTTGGTCGGCCAAGTGATGGATGATGGCACCGCACAGCCACTGGCCGGCGTGGAGGTCGTAGTCGCCCAGGCGGTGGTGGCGACGACCGACGCCCGCGGCCGCTATTTCTGGTTGCCCTCAGTGGCCGGCGAGGTGCTGCTGGAACTCGAGAAGAGCGGGCATTCGAGTGCCCGGCGCCGGGCCGGTGCCGACCAGATCGCCGCCCTGCGGCTCCAGGATGCGCGCCTCACGGCACTGGCGACACCTGTTGCGGTGAACGATGCGGGCGGTATCGTGCGGACGCGGTACGCCGCGCCGGGCGTGAATGGCACCGTCGAGTTGAGCATTCCCTCCGGTGCCCTTTCCACCGAAACGGACGTCCGGCTCACCGTGCTCAGCCCGCAAGGGTTGATCGCCCCAGTGCCACTGGGATGGAGCGTGCTGTTGGGGATCGACTTGTCGCTGGCGGCGACGACACCCTGGCCAGGCGGAAGTGCGGTACGAGTCCCGTTGGCGCTCCTGGGCTCGACAGCATCACTACCAGTGATAACGGCGGTATGGGACGACGCCGCCTGGGGTTGGCAGGGCGGGCCGCCAGCTGTACTGAAGGGTGATCAATTGGAAGTCGAAGTGGACGGGATGGCCCCAAGCGTGCAGCTGGTGCTGCTGGTGGCGGACAGCCTGCCCGTACAACCGCCACAGCCTGCGCGTGGCGAGCCGCTCCGCGGGGTCGAGCCGGTGCTGCCAACGCCCGGAGCGGCCTTGGTCACCGTCGCGCCGGCGGCGATCGTGGCTGGTAGTGGCGCCGGCGCTCAGGTGCTTGTGGAAATGGTTAGCCTGTTACAGCCACTGCCGAGTGGCACGCTGCTCGAAGTGCAGCTACGCGAAGAATACGAACGGCGGGACGGCCGGCACATCACCGGCGCCGTGTCGACCCAGGACATCATTGGCTATCAACTGACTCCCACGCTTTCACCCTCCCACGTTTCCACATCGCTTGGAGCGTACTTCAACCTGACGCCGAGCGATACCTTCGGGATGGGTGAACTGCGGCAGGGCAGGGTGGCGATCGATCTGACGCTGCCGCAAGGGGCCGGCCATCCGGAAGTGGTCGGGCCAACTGGTGGCGAGATCCGAGGCGACGGCGGCCTCCGATTGATCGTGCCGCCGGGTGCGACGGAACAGCGGACGGTGGTCGGCTTGCGGCCGGTTGCTGCTGTGGCACTGCCAGGGGATGCCGGCACGCGATCGGATTTGCTCGGTGCGTTCGCGCTCGAAGTTGATGGAGGGGTGTTGAGTGCCAGGGCCTTCTACGGGTTGAGCCTGGCGTTGCCGGTGCCGGATGGTCTGGAATGTGTGATTGCGCAGCTGGCCACGGTCGATCAGCGATGGGCGTTGGTGCTCGCGGGGTTCGGTCACAGCCAGAATGGTCTCATATACCTGGATGCGTGCTCGGCAGCCGCGAGCCTCTGCCTGGCCGGGCTTGGAGGCAGCGGCACCTATGCCGTGTTCGCGCTGCCGTCCGGGGCGGCGATCATAACGGGCACGGTAACAGATGGGAGCGGCGTGCGCGCAGGCGTTGTCGTCGAAGCCGACACGATCGGCGTGGTCAGCATGACCGATTCCGCCGGCCGCTACCTGTTGCCGGTCCCTGCGGGTGTCACCTCAACGGTGTCGTGCTCCGATCAGGTGCGTGACCTGAGTGGGACGGCGGCGGTCACGCCGGTGCCCGCTCAAGTTGTTCTCGCGGATATCGCGCTGCGGCCGACGTTGCCGAAGGTCGTCCAGATCGATCCGGCCAACCACGCCAGCCAGGTGCCTGCCGGCGCCGTGATGACGATCACGTTTTCAGAGCCGATTGCGCCCGCGTCGATCACAGAGGCTTCCGTGCAGCTTCTGCAGATCGATTCACGACTCACGAGCACGACTCACGGCGTTTCAGGGCGTTCGTCGCTCAGCGCCGACGGTAAACAATTGCTGCTCACTCCGGCAGCGCCGCTGGCGCCGAACACGGTCTACCGTGTCGTGCTTACCAGCGACGTTACCGACCTCTACGGCAACCCACTTTCCCCTCGCCCTCTGGAAGAGGGTCAGGGTGAGGGCGCCTTCGTCAGTGATTTTACGACAGCCGCGATCTTCAAGGCCGATGCGCTGCCGCCGAACACGCTGCACCTGTCGCTGCCCGACGACCAGGGCCGCGTCTTCGTGTGCGGCGGGGCGAGCTTGGCAGCGCCGGGGACCGCCGTCGTGGTGCAGAACGCGACCGGCCAGGTGACCTACACTGCCAGCGCGACGGACCCCAGCGGAGTGAGCGGCAGCGATGTCTGCGACGCCTTGTTCCCCGGCCGCTGCGACACGAGTGCGCCCGGCAGTTTCTGCACGGTGATCGACGCGGCCGTCGGCGACAAAGTGCAGGTGCAAGTCCAAGATGTCCTGCACAACACGGTCACGCTCGACACCGGCAATATGCGTGACGAACGCACCGGTGCCACTGTGATCGATACCACGGGAGGCGTGGTGACGTACCCGTACGATCCACGCTACCAAGCCTTGATCCCTGATGGCGCCTTCACTCAGCCCACCATCGTGCAGATCACGCCGATCACGGCCAACGGGGTGGGGTTGAACGTGGCGGATTATCCGGTCCTTACGAGCCTTGATCAAAGCCTGATCGAACTGGTCGGTGCGGTGCGGCTCGACTTCGTGGGGACGGCGCAGCGAAATCTGGACGTGTCGGTCCCGGCGCCGGCGGATGCGGCCGCCAGCGATCAGTATATCGCGACCCAGGTCATCAACTTCCGCGGGATCGATGAGCAGACGATGGTGGATACGGCATCGTTCGACGCCGCCAGCTGCACAGCCGACCCGAGCAAGTGTCTCGTCGTTACAGACCCCGGAGTGTTTCCTGGTCTCACCCTCGGCGGGACGTTCGGCGTGCATCGAACGAAGGACTGTCTCGCCTACGCCACCGGTTGGATCAGCATCGGCGACCAGTTCAACAACGGCTACGTCCCAGGCGGCGCACTCGGCGCCCTGCTGCCGTTCCCCGTGCAGGTGAGCACTCCTGTGCGCTTCGCGGTGCCGCTGCCGTGTAACCGGGCGGTGGACGTCAAGCTACAGACCTTCGACGACCGGCCGATTACGGCGCAAACGGTGAACATGCCGGGACAGGGGCAGGTGGTGGAGTTGCCGCGACGACTCACGGATACCACGGAGCCGCCGCATGTCGAGGGTATGTCGGTACCCGAGGGAACGCAGAAAGTGGATCCTTCCGCCTGGCTCGGCGTGACCTTCAGCAAGCCGCTCGATCCCAACTCGCTCAACCCGGCCACGGTGCAGTTGGTCGATGGGCACGGCCGTTCCGTGAAAGGCACCCTCCGGTTGTCCGCCGATGGCCGCGTTGTCACGTTCGTGCCCGACACACGGCTGCACTTCGGCGCGCAATATCGGCTCTCGGTCCAGGGCATCTTGGACAGAGACGGCAATCAGCTGCCTGGCGCGGTTACGGGCGGCTTCACGGTGTTCCAGCCGCGCGTCATTGGGCACATCACGGGCGTCGATGCGCGCGATGTGGTCGTCGTGGATCCAGTGACGGTCCATCTTCCACCGGGAAAGCGACTGCTCGCTGTCGCCGAGGGCGATGGACTGCGGGCAGACTTTGCCGGTGGGATCAATGTCTACGACGTCAGCGACCCTTCGGCCGAGCTCAGGACAGGTCTGTCCTCGTCCCCTCCGGTCATCGCCTCCCGGGCGACGGCTGGTGTCGATCGAGCGCTGGTGTTCGTCCCGGGACCGCCGGTGACGACCACCGGCCAGCACGCCGCAACCTTCGCCGGCCCGTTCATCATGAGCATCGACGGTCCGGGCGGGGCCGACCGGTTCGGCGTGTGGCGGCTGCTCGACTTGGAACACTTCCCCACCATCACCGAAGTGGCGAGCCGTTTGATCAACCAATCGGCGGAGAGTTGGGACCTGTTCAATCTCCGCGATCCGACGCAGGGGCCGCCGCCCGACTTTCTGAAGTTCATTCCCAACGACCGTGGCATTCCCGAGGGTGTGGCGGCGGTAGACACGCAGATAGCCTACATCGCCAACGCCCCGAACATAGGGCTCCAGGCAGTGGTGGTGCAGCAGATGGACGCGGGCGATTTGGTTGGGCCGCAGGTCGATGGCACGCTCACCGGCCTCTACCGCGCCGTGACCATTCTGAAGAACAACATTTTGGCGGTGCGGCAAGATGGCGCCGCCAATACGCTGGTGTTGGCCTATCCGAATCTGACGAATGTGACGGGAACCTACCTCCTGCCGGGAGGTGGTCGACTACTGGCTGTGACTGGGCTTGCGGACTGGCCGACGCGGATCGACGGCGTCGACGCACAAGGGCAGCGGACCAGCACGATGGAGCGGCGTGATCTGGCGGTGGTCATGTGTGAGGGGATCGGGGTATGCGTTGTTCCCGTGTCGGTTAGTGGGTTCGATCCATTGCTTCTGCCGAACGGAGCTGGGGTGCTCCGCACGCCCGGGCGGATTTCGCGTGGCTCGGTGGGTGACCCGAGCACTCAACTCCTGTATGTGGCGGACGGTACGGCGGGGCTGACGGTGATCGACTTGGCCGTTGCCGGTGGGAGTGTGGATGATGACGGTGACGGCATCGACGATCGCGTCCTGGGCACCGTTGATCTTGACGGCAATCGCACCGCGCGTGTGGCTCGATATGTGGATATGGCGGGCCGGCAGATTGTCGCGGTAGCGGCAGGGACAGGTGGTGTATACCTGGTCCAGGTGGCGCCCACAGTGGCCGGGCTGACGTTGTACGACACCAACAACATCGAGATCGTGCCGGATGCATTGAAGGCAAGCGACGGCACCTTCGTGCTGGTGAATGATGACAACGACGATGGCGCAGTGGATGCGGCCGGCGCACCGATTCTCGATCTCAACAAGACCGGGTTGGTCAAGGGTGAGCATGATCTACGGCGCATCGACGTCTCCACGCCGATGTCACAGGGCACGGTGACGATCGCGATCGAGAGCGGCAGCGATCATGCCAAGCTGTGGCTGAGTCCTGAAAAGGGCGATGCCGTGGCGAGTCCAGCCACCTTCGACTTGGACACGGGCCAACGACCGCCGACCACGATCTGGGTTGAAGCGCTGGCACCGAGCCAGGCCGACCGCGACATTGTGGTGCTGTACCGGTGGAGCCCGCCGACCGGCGTGCCGATGGCGCCTGTTGAGGATCGCGCGGCGTTGACGGCGGTGGATATACGCTTTATCGCCGGCCAACACGGGCAGCAGGCCGGTTCGTCGACAGGGGGAAGTGGCGAGAACGAAAAGCTTCTCTTCACTGAGCCGGAGGCCGAAGACCTGGAGCAAGTACTGCGAGGCGAGGAGACGTTTGATCAGTTGCCGAAGGAAACGTTCGGACGGGTCGATGTCATCGGCGTCGACCCGCAAAGCATCGTGAGCGCCTCGGTGCACATGGCGCGCGGCATGACACCGGACGCCGGCACAATCGTCGACGCCACGCCGCCCTCAGGGCCGACGGCCTTCACCATGGTGTCGATGAGCACCCGTGAGGCCGCATCGCAGCAAGACGCGCTCTTCTACGACGGCATGCCGCTGGGATTGACGCCGGAGGCGTTGCGGCAAGCGACGAGCGGACAGGACGTTCTGCCGATCGATCCGGCGGACACACCGATTTCCGAGCGCCAGGCGGGCGCCACGATGCAGCTGCTTAAGGCGAGCGGCAAGATCAGCACGCTGGAGCGCAACCCGGCGAAGTTGGCAGAGCTGCAGGTGATCGACGCGCGGGAGTTTGCGGCGGAGATCGCAAGCTTCAAGAATGGCGGTTCCGCGGCCGATCTCCGGAAGGCGTACGCCGAGAAAATCGTGGCGCGAGACGATATGACCGGCGCGCTCGCTGATGGATCGAGTCGGCTCGTCTTGCGCCTCAAGGTTCCGCAGAAAGACCCACATGCCAAGATGGTCTTCAAAGCCGAGGTCAACCAAGCGAAGGAGCCAAGTCCAGTCGGCAGTCACTTTATCTCCGATGTGGACTACCCATTTGGGTCGCTCTCGCTCACGGGGTTGAACAGCCCTGCTGTGGATAGCCCGGCACTGAGTCTGGTTACCGACTTCATAAAAGCCGCTGATGGCACGCATGTGTTCGTTGCCGTATTCACACCGCCCACATCATTTCCATGGGTGGCCAAACCTCAAGAAGCCGGCCGTCAACTACCGCTCCGTTTCACAGTGCAGCCCGTCGGAGAGGAGGGGTTTTCGTCGAACGTATCCTTGGTGCGACCTCCGGTAGTATTCGTTCACGGACTGTTTGGCGATAGCGGGCCTGAGACCTGGACGCCATATTTCCTCGCATATTTCCAACCCTTTCAGTTTGAGCGGGTCATTGTGGACTACGCCGATCTCAATACTTCCGGGTACGACCGAATCTCGCGCGCGGTGCGACGAAGGCTCCCCTCAGCGCCAGTGGAGGCCCAGGGAGTGCTAGACGTACTTGATAGGCTACGCAAGGATGGTATTGCTGCGACAAAAGTCGACGTGGTGGCGCACAGCATGGGCGGTGTGGCGATTCGCTGGCTTGCCAGCGAATCGCTGCGGCCGAGCAGCTCACGATTCGTCACTGATGCGGCCGGGACAACGAACGGGCAAAACTTCCCGTTCCTCGATACAAGACGGAGTTCTGGGGAGCAGTATCAAAGACCCGATAATTTCGGTGAGGGCGACGTACGCGCCCTTGTGGCTATCGGTTCCCCCTTCGGCGGCAGCCCGGCAGCCAACTGGTTGTTACGGCGAGGGATGCAACTCGATCGTCTGAATTTTGGAATACCGCCGCAACCGTCACCGTTGGACCTGGTATACCCTCCTGCAAGGACCGAGTATCTGGCCGCGGTTGCCGTGCAGCTGATCATGAAATCTCTAAGCGGCGGGAAGGCCGCCACCGCAGCCAACGACGTCGGAACGGCAATAATGGATCTATCGATTGGGAGCGGAGCCACGCAAGCGCTCGACACGGCTGTCCCGGGGCCGCTTCTCGTTCATGCGATCGCCACCGAGGCAACCGGGGCCCTCACCGAGGTCGTATTGCAGCTGTTTAATGCGATAAGCGGCGTCGCTGGATATTGCCCTGGCTTCGGCCCAGCCACGTCAGATGGCGTGGTGCCAGAAGGGAGTGCTCTGTATGGCACGGACGACGCCGCGCGTTCGGTCATCGGAGGCTATGATCACCTCCGACAGACGACGAAGGCAAAGGAGGTGGCTTCAGAAATAAGCCAGCAGCTCCTGTTTGACCGGTGGGAATCCCCGAGCGGCGGGCCCTGGGTGAACAGCTTTGATAGCGGCTTCTCATCGGGAGGAGGCACATTTACATGTCAATGAGACGTATTGGACTGTCGATGGTCATCTATATGATGTCAATTGGCCCACGCCAAATGTCATGGGCACAAACCATTGATCTAGCACCCTTAAGTGGCTCACTTGAAAGGCAGTACTGGGGTTTGTTCTTCGCTAGCCCAACTGCCGGATACGTCCTAACAACTCATGAGGTGTTGCATACTGCCGATGCAGGGCAACATTGGGAACTGCGCGCCACTCCGGGCGGGCGGATCGAACAGTCCTTCTTTCTCGATGACAATGCTGCCTGGCTCTACGTGAGAACTGCCGATTTCGCTTTGTACCGGACTGTGGATGGCTTTCACACGCTGCAGACGATGAGCACCCAGTTTCAGCGACACGACAAAGTGCGTGTCGGAACTGTCTCCCAGGTTTTCTTCCTCGATATCAATCGGGGCTGGGCTGCGGGCGGCAACCACGTTGCCGTGACTACAGACGGTGGGCAAACTTGGTCAGGCTACCTGATCCCGGAGCAGCTTGGTGACGTCAAGCGGGTGCTGATGTTCTCTGGAACAGATGGAATTGCACAGACAGACATCGGCGTGATTCGCACTAGGGATGGCGGGATTACCTGGCAAGCGATGGCTGGCGCCCCGCGGGACACCTCGGATCTCCAGTGCGCTGGCCAAGCGATGTGCATGACCGTGGACGTGATTAACACGGTTCAGGCCTCGTCGGACGGCGGGACATCCTGGCAACAGCAAAGCGTTCCCATTGACGGAGGGCACATTGACCACCGCGATATGCTGGTCAATCTCCAGGTAGTGTCAGCCACTCGTGCCTACATCTTCGGTACGGACAATCACATCCCTCCGATAGGCCAGCGCCAAGTAGTTAGGCCCGACGGCATATTTTTCACGCCCAAATTCCCGACAACATCATTCCTCATCACGTACGATGGAACTACGTGGACGCGGCACAATTACGACAATATTGAGTCGATTGGCCATGGGCAGTTTGTCGATGATCTTCAAGGTTGGGCAGCGTCTGACGAGAACAACATCTTCCGCACCACCGACGGCGGGCAGACGTGGACGACCGTGCAGGACTACTTCCGCCAGATTGCGGCGTTGACACCCACCCCGGCGCCGTTCGTGTTGCCCACGCCCTCACCGTGACGGTCGTTCGCTCGACTCGGTCTATCGCCCGAGGAACTTGTCGGGGCTGGATGGATCGTTCCGTTCCGCGAGCAAGCATCGCTCCCGGCCGCGCTTCTGTGGTAGTGAAGCGGGTCAATGGAGCAGCGGTGAGTCGAAGAAGTACGGCTGGTGGACGAGGACCCTTTTGGCCAGCTCATTACGCATCTCACGATTACACCGCTCCCGAGTGCGTCAGCGCGGGGGCGCACCGCGATGGGCCGGCGGGATAGCGAGACCATGCCAGCATCCTTTCCCGTTCAACTGCTTTCGGGGTCGGAGCAGCATCCAGGTTGGCGCCAGAACTATTGAGGTCAGCGAGGTGGCAAAGGTGGCCAGACAGATTCGAACGGTGAGCTCCGGAACCATCAACAACATTGACGACGCTGTGCGCGCGCTCAAAGAGGCGCAGCATCTCCTCAGGGAAGCCGGAGCGGTCAGGACGCTGGCGAAGGTCGAATCGGCTCTCAAGTCTGCCCAGGGCGCCAAACAGCATGCTCTCCGGGCTGCTTTTCGGCGGGGTGGCCTGAACGGTGTTGATGCGCTCCTCGTGAAGGACAACGTCTAGCCGAATGCGCCGCGCTTCTTAGGCGGTGTGCGTGACCCCCGTCAAAGGTACATTCCCACTTGCCGCAGGCTCTTTCGGTCGCGACACGTCGCTCGGGAAGCACCACGACTTCGCCGACCGGCAGATCTACTCGCGAACGAGCGGCCCAACCGTTGCAGTTTGCGTCGCGATGCGCCAAAGGTACCCCCTGGGTTGGCAGCTTAACGGGTGTGACACCCAACGTGGGCCGGGAGGGCTTGGAGCTTGGGATCGAGGGGGTTGATCACCACACCAGAGCGGTCGCGCTTGATGTCTTCGGTCAAACACGAAGACACCTCAGCCGAACTCAGGGCTCGCCGCGTCGTGCACGCTTGTGGACTCCGATTCAGGGTCGGAGCGAAGGATCTGCCCGGAACGCCCGACATTGTGAACCGGCGAGCCAAGTGGGCTATTTTTGTGCATGGCTGCTTTTGGCGGCTTTGCACAAAAAGGCGATCCTGCACAATTAATCGGGGGACTGCACAAAAAGTCGGGCAGTTCTCACCGAGCTTCGTCCTTGTACATTTGGGTTCGGGATCATTGACACATTAGCCTTGTGATTGAGCGCATGTCAGCAAGCCATCCGCTCAGAATTGAGTATGGTTTTCCTGGCTGGCGCTCAGCCAAGAGAATGGCAGCTCTTGGCGCTTTGGGAAGACCAATGCGGATTGCCATCGCCCTTACCTTGTCGGCGGTGACGTAGCTTCTATGGGCAAAGAAGTTGCGAGCTGTTCGAAGATCATCAAGTGATCTTCCAGGAACGGCAAGGGCGGTTGAGATTTGCGTCTGATTGGAAAGATTGGCCCTGCCACTCAACGTCAGGAGAATTTGAGGAACATGCCAAGGAGGTTCCTCGATCGGTTTCAATGTCTTTATCTTTCTGGGTTTCGCGGCCTTGCTTGGTGACTTGCTCGGGCCAGCCAATGCCGCGGCCGCAAAATTTATGACGTCGTTCGGATTCACGAATGGGCGCAGAACTGAACATGCTCGATTGCCCAGTACGGTCCGTGTACCCATGCAGCACGATATGAAAAAATGGCGGCTGAAACCTGCCCAAATCCATTGGGCATCAATTGTTGCAAGCGCGATAATGCGCTCCTCTTCCTGCGTTGGCGGGGAAGAGCATCGTTGGACGAGTCCGTACAATAAGGAAACTCGACGGCATGCTGGCGCCGCCAATCGTCGGAGATCTTGCGTCGGTCTCATCGGGTTTTTAAGCCCCGATAAGCGCCTGACAGAAGTACTTAAACCGTGTCTCCCTTTCGGCTTTCACGTTGGTCTTTTCCGCGGAAGCCTTGACGAAGCGTGCATACTTCCCTGCGCTCTGGTCTTGCTCGATCACCTCCGCCAGCCGCGTTAGTCGGAGCATCGCCGTTCCGTAATCAATCTTTTGTCCCTTCTGTATGGGGAACTCGTCGGCAAGTGTCGGAACTGGCCTAGTGACGTGGGTGATCGCCAACAAAAGCCCGTATACCTGAAATGGCTTCATTAGTACGCTGCCGTGCAAGTCGGGCCATCCAAGAAGAACCTCAACCGCATCGGTCAGCCGTGCCTCGATATCCTGCTCTGCGGCAAACTCCTCATCCAGCGCAGCGTAGAGTTGATCGAGGGACCTCTTGTTAGTGGTCGAGATTCCCCGACAGATGGCATGACAGACTTCTGCCAAGAGCTTCGTATCCGCCATTCGCACGATTTGCTTCTGCGAAAAAACAACCATCGTTACCCAAGCTTCGTTTAGGCCAAGACCGAGCCGATGCAGGAACCATTTGAACTTGCCCTGAAACTGAGCGTGGCGCTGCTCTTCTGGGTTTAGCGGCACTGTGTAGGAGTTCATTCGCCTGAACACTTCGCGAATTTCTCCTGGTTCCGCCCCCAGGAAAATATCGAGGCTCATCTGATAAGCCTTGAAAGTAGCCTGCTGCTCTCGAGACAGATCGTCGTAGGCAAAGCCCCGCAGTGATCCATCCTCAACCGCATTTGAGAGCGAAAATTCATTCTTGCTGAATGCGCGCAGCGCCGCGCACCGCTGCTGCCCGTCAACAATCTCCTTATACGAGTCCCCCGTCTTAGGATCGGTGACCTGACGAAGCGAGAGCTTCGGGATTGGGAAGTCCTTGAGCACTGTTTCAACGAGATACGAACGTGCCGCATCGGGCCACACCTGGTCGCTGCGTTGATAATCACGATTGACCGTAATCTCTCCGCGCTGGAGAGCTGCGAGAAAATCCTGCAGAGTCATATTGGTAGGTAGTACCTTCATATGCGTCTAGCCGTAGTCCACTCTTTGCTGGATGTCCCTCTGGCAAACCAAAGGACGCTCTCCGTCGCGTCGCTCCTTGACCTGTAGCGCTTTGATACTGGATTCGAGTCAGCGAGAGTGCTCCGAACAGGGAAATTCATGCGGTGTTCGAGCTTCCAGCCTAGATGCTCACCCATCTCGCTGGTGATCCCAGGAAGATCTGTGTGCAGCTCTTTGTAGCGCGAATCCTGTACAACGACCACGCACTTACCCCCAGGCCGTAGAACCCGGTTCAATTCCCGCAGCGACCTATTGAGCGAGTCGAAATATTGACAGTGGGTTTTGAAATAGTAGCTTTGCGATGCCTTGGATTCGTGTGAACGAATGCCCTCAAGAAGGGTAGCGCACTTTTGCCCCCACTCATGCAAAATTCCAGGAGTGTGTTTGGCAACGGTGGTCGTGCCTAGCGACGCCTGCCGCAACTGTCTGTGCTCCACGCACGTCGGACCTATCCCCAGCACGGCAAGCTCAGCTCGAGTAGCAATTGGATAGTCCAATCGGGTGCAATACGGGGGAGACGTGATTACCGCATCGACAGTGGCATCATCGAGCGCCAGCGACCGCGAGTCCCCTATCATCAGTCGAACCGCAGCGCTTTCCCTGTTCGTAGCAAGGTGCTCTCGGAGGAGAGTCGAGTTGCGCGCATACATACAGACGATGTGCTCAAACGTTGCGTGAATCTTCGATTCATTGGCGTCGGGTCGACGAATCCAAGTTGGATTCGAACCAGCAAACGTCGCCATCAGCGCACGCACGGTCAAGAAGAGGGCGGTGAAGTGCAGACCCTCGGATGGCGACACGAGTGTCGATCTACTCGGCAGCAGACCATCCGTGAGGTGCGAGCTGATGTGGTGTTCGATTCCGCGAATCACGTTCGCGGCATCACCTTCAAACCAGAACAGAAGGGGATCGCCTCTCGGGATCTCCGCGACCGGCTGCAGGTCTTCCATCGTGGTGCAGCAAGCTCGAAGGTCATCCTTCAATGCCATTCGACCGGCGGCGATGAGGGCCATGGCAGGATTGATGTCGACGCCAATCGCTTCATACTTCAACTCGGAGGCGCATGCCGTGGTGGTCCCAGAACCATTCCATGGGTCCGCTATTGTTGCGCCGACCGGCATCCCCAGCTCGGCTAGCACGGCGCGAACGAACGCCGGGGAGAACCCCGCATAGTAGGGGTACCATTCGGCACCTTGACCTCGAGATCTTTTGGGACTCGCGATTTTACCCCGACCGCTGGCCGTGGAGGTAGCGCTCGCTTGTCGCATGCCGATTGGATTGCGCGAAGTAACCGTCATTCAACCACTCCCAGCCCAGCCTCCCACCGCCAGGGTTTTCGCACGATCACAGGCAGCGATCAAGTTGTCCCACGAATGTGCAAAAGGGACAATTGCGCGTACGCACTCGGTCACGTCAAGGGGCGTTCGCGTGTCTGAGACGCTCAGCCGCCGCTGATCCTCTCTCCCTTGAGGTCATCGTGGCGATTATCGTATGAACATCGTATGTCGAAACAAGCGGTGTCCGTGACTCTCGCGGCGGAAAACCTGCTGTGGCTCCGGGGGCAAGCGCGGGTCTCGGGGGTGCGGAGCGTGAGCGCCTTGCTCGACAGGTTGGTGTCGGCTGCCCGTACCGGCGGCCAGGGGCACGAGTCGATGATCCGGTCGGTGGTGGGAACGGTTCACATCTCCGAAGCTGATCCGGCTCTGGTTCGGGCCGACGCCGCGGTTCGAGCCGTGTTTCGGGTCGCGAAGGTCTCTGCCCGAACGACGATCCGTTCGACGCGCTGATCTGCGCGGCGGCACGTCACCTCGATCTCCCGCTGCTGACGAGAGATAGTGACATTCAGGACTCCGGACTGGTTTCCGTCATTTGGTAATGCAGCGTGGCGTTCCTGTGCGACCATTCCATCGAAAGTCGTGATCGCGCTGCGGTGGCGAGTTGCACACGCCGCGCAAACCGGGCACACCGACGCGATGAGGAACGAGGCATGAGCGAGCAACCGATCGTGGTGTTCACCGACGGCGCGGCCAAGGGCAATCCCGGGCCCGGCGGTTGGGGCGTGATCATCGCCACGCCCGACGGCCATGTCACTGAGCTCGGCGGCGGCGCCGCGCATACGACGAATAATCAGATGGAGCTGACGGCGCCCATCGAAGCCTTGCGCCGCCTGCAGCGCACGCACGACACGCTGGCGATCTACACCGACTCGACGTACGTCATCAAAGGCATCCGCGAGTGGATCTGGGCGTGGCGCAAACGCGGCTGGAAGACGGCCGAGGGCAAGGACGTGCTCAACCGCGAGCTGTGGGAGGCGTTGGCAAGCCTGGTCAGCGCGCGCGGCAAGGGCGGCATTGAGTGGCACTATGTCCGCGGCCACACCGGCATTCCGGGCAACGAGCGTGTCGACGAGATCGCCAATGCCTTCGCACGCAAACGTCACCCCAAGCTCTACGACGGTCCGCTCCTCCGTTACCCGCTGCCGATCTTTGACGTCCCCGACGACACCAGCGTGCCCAAGCGCGCCCCCGGCGCATCGTCGAGCGGCAAGAGCAAGGCCGCGGCGTATTCCTATCTGAGCGTCATCGACGGCAAACCGATGCGTCATGCGACGTGGGCTGAGTGCGAGCGTCGCGTGAAAGGCCGCTCCGGCGCGAAGTTCAAGAAGGCGATGAGCGCGGCGGACGAGGTGGCGATTCTGCGCGCCTGGGGGTGTGCGCCGAAGGATCTGTGAGATCAGCTACCGCGCCCGTTCTTTGCTGCGGCGAAGGATGAGCTGTAGGTACTCGCTGTCTTGGCGGTCCCGAGGACGGCCCGCCGCTTCCTTGACGGCGATGAGGGTTTCGATCCCGAGGACACGGATCTGCCGTTCGGTGTCGGAAAGCACGACCGAGTCGGATTCGAGTTCCCGGTATCCTCGCCCTTCGTGCAAACGCCAGAGAATGTCCACCGGGCCATACTGGGTTCGGAGTCTCAACTGCCCTGGAGCGGCTGCATGGGCGGACTCCATCAGCAGCTGTCGGCTGGCCGGGATGTGTCGGTCGCCCGGTTCCCGAACGTACGCTTCGAGGCGCTGGAGGGCGGCGGCGAGACGCTCGATATTGGCGGGCGACGGGTCTGGGACAATATCCAGATCGAAGGTCAGCCGCGGAGCGCCGTGCAGTGTCGCGGCGACCCCACCGACGACGATGTAGTTGACGCCGGCGAGCGCGTCGAAGATGCGTAACAGGTCAAATGGCTTGGAAGCCTTGGATGGCATTGACGTACCGGCAGAGGCTTCTCAGCCGATCCGAGATGCTCAGCTGGAGCATGAGATCGACGAGCGTTTCGTCGGGAGCATCATTGGGCGACCTTTCTGAGGTCGCAGGCTCGGTTTCAGCCGTTCTTACATTGGAAGCCAACTCTGCCATCTGTCTTCCCCTCTGCCGTCCCAAACACTTTTAGCTCAACGCCCGGGTGAACGCCACCGAGGTGTATCGAGGGCGTCGGGGATGTCGTAGCTCGATCAGCTCGCGGCGCCGGGCCTCACTCCGGCAACACGTGAAAGCCTTCGCGGCTTGCGGCTTCGCGCAGGCGCTCGTCGAACGAGACGACCGCGTGGGTGGCCGTGTCGCCACGCGACCACAGCAAAGCGGCGGCGAGCTGGAACGCGTCGGCGGCACGGAGCGGGTGAACCGCCAGGAGTCGCTCGCCGCGCAGGCGCAGCGACTCGCTCGGCAACACCTCCGACCACTCCGCGGCAATGGCAGCTAGCACGTGCCGTGCACGCCGCTCGGCCAGAGCGCTGAGGTGACCATCACGACGCCGCCGGGCGAAGGCGGACACACATTCCGTACGAGTGGCCCACCACACCACCAGCGATTGGTCGGTGTCGACCAACTCACGGACCTGCGGCGTCGCAGGCTCAGCCACACAGAGCGGCACGATCGCCGAGGTGTCCCAGAACTTCACCAACCCGCCTCGCGCTCGTCGGTCACCGCTTTCCGCACGGCGGCGCGCGGATCGCGCGGGCGCGGCAGCTTCCAGAAATCTCTGGGCAGCTTGCCACTGCCCAGCCGGAGCAGCCCTTGGCGTTCGAGGTCGCGCAAATGCTCGTGTTCGGGTCGGCCGGATCCCACCGGCACCAGCCGCGCTACGGGTACCCCGCGTTCCGTCACCAAAATATCCTCGCCGGCTTTGACCCGACTCAGGTAACGACTCAGCTGCGCCTTCAGCTCAGCCACTGCTGCGGTCTTCTTCATATGACCACTCTAGTCAGAGTCATCTGATCTTACAAGCTAAGCAGGGAGGCGGAGCAAGCGGTTAGGGCGTTGGTTGTCGCGTTTGTCGGGATCGCTCGGGACGCAAAAGTGGGCGGCGCACAGGACAGCCTGCGGGTTTGAATCACGTCAGCCCTTGGCCAACTCACGCGGCGGCTCTTGGCGCGAACGCTGGCGGAGACGCCGGTTCCTACTTCTTGGGCTTTTTGGGGGTGTCCTTGCTTGATTTGTCGCCGGGGTCGCCGATTGCGATGCCGGCAGCGCCAGCAGTGGGCTTCGGTGCGCCCCCTTCCTTCAACATGGGGACCGACTTGTTCTTCTCCTTCAACATGAGCTCGGGGCTCGACGTGTCGTGGTGTTTTGTCGCCTTCTGGGCGCCTTCTCCAAGGCCCTGCGCTAGGCTCAGACTGGTATGTGCCACGAGCACCGTCAAAGCGACGATGAATAGCTTCTTCATGGAAAGCACCTCCGTCGTTGCGGCGCGGGGCTTCGCTCGCGTTCGGCCCTTCGCGCTCTGTGGCGAACCTTCCGTAACGCAATCACGGTAGCCGATAAATCACACTACTACGAGAACTTGGCCGCCGTCTACAGTGTCACCGGCAGTGTGAGCCGCACATGCTTCTACGCTCGCAACCGGCGGTCGGCCGCGGGTACTGCCCGACAGCACCCGGCCGCGGCACTGCCGATTCTCTCTCCCTTCCCATGACCCTGCACAGCCGGTAGCGTGAGTCCGGGAGGTCTTTTGACGATGCGAAAGCTTGCTATGTTCGCTCTCTTCTCACTCAGCGTCACGATGGCTCACGCTGCCGACCTCCTCAAGGTTGGCGATCCGTTCCCGACGTGGAGCTTGAGCGATCACACAGGGAAGAAGGTTGTGTCGAGTGACCTGACCGGCAAGAAGTACCTGCTGTGGTTCTATCCCAAGGCGATGACACCGGGCTGCACGGCGGAGGGTGACGGGCTGCGCGACAAGTTTGCCGACTTGCAGAAGGCCGGGGTCGAGGTGCTGGGCGTCTCGTTCGATCAGCCGCAGGACAACGCGCGCTTCGTGCGGGAGCAGCAATTCCCTTTCCGCTTGCTCTCCGACAGCGATCGCATTCTGGCGGCTGCCGTCGGGGCTGCCGACTCGCCGCAGCAGCCCGTGGCGCGGCGGATCTCTTACCTCGTCGGCCCCGACGGCAAGGTGCTGCACGTCTACGGCACGGTCAATCCGGCGACTCACGCCGAGGAGGTTCTGCGCGATCTGGCCGCCACGGCGCGATAGCCCAGGCGGAAACACGTGGACAGATCACCGTCGATGAGATCCTCACAGCGGTCAACAACGCCCTGAACGGCTGCCCGCATCCGTTTCCACGCTAGCCGGGGAAATTCACCATCACCTTGGCTGCCTTGTCGGGCTGTTGCGCGGTGGCCAGCGCTTCCATGAACTCGGCGAAGTCAAACTGGTGGGTGATCATGGGCGAGACATCCACGCTTCCGGAGGCGAGCATCTCGATCACGGCTGGAAATTCGTCGGGGTACGCCATGGCGCCCTTGATCGTCAGCTCCTTCGCCATGACGTGAAAGAACGGCAGCGATACCTCCTGCTTGTGCATCGCCACCACTACCATTCGAGTCCCGAACTTGGAGTTGTCAAATATGCCCCGCACTACGGGTGCCGCCCCCGAGGCATCGATGTAAACGTCGGTTCCCACCGCAGGCATCACCCCATGCACCAGTTCCCGCCCGTGGTGCTCTCGGATGACCTTCCAGGGATCGGCGCTGGCGGCATTGCACACCACGCGAGCGCCGAGTCGCTTGGCAAGCGCGAGTCGCGTGGGGGAGAGGTCGACGGCGATAATGTCCTTCACCCCTCGGTACCGCAGGCAGACGATGGTTCCCAGGCCAATGGGACCCGCGCCGAACACGACCACCTTGTCACCCGGTCGCGTTTCGGACTGGTTGACCGCGTGCATCCCCACGGCCAGCGGCTCCACCAGGGCTCCCTGCTGGAACGTCAAGGACCCGGGTAAAGGATACACACATTCACTACTCGTGACATTACGCACTAACAAGTAGGGGGCGAATCCTCCCTCCGGTCCTCCGTTGCCAATCCGGTTGCTTCCCGCCTCGGGGTTTACGACGACCCGCTGGCCGACGCGAAGACTCTTGACCGCTGTGCCAACTGCGTGGACGGTCCCCGATAATTCGTGCCCTATGGGCATCGGTCCCCCACTGGCTACGGGGAGCCCGCCCATCGCGACGTAACTCAGGTCGCTTCCACAGATGCCGCAGGCGGCAATCTTGACCACGACATCGTTCAGACCCGGCTCCGGCATCGGGATCTCGGTCAGTCGTACGTCGTTGGGTGCGTGGATGGTTACTCGCTGCATGGGATCCTCCTGATATTCTCACAGGGCTCTACGCGCAGTGCCAGTGCCCTAAGCGGCGTCTGGTCAAGATCGCACCCTTCGAGACGGCGCCTAAAAAGACGACGCCTCCTCAGGATGAGCGGTAACTTGTTTCGTTGCAATGGTTTCCCGCTCATCCTGAGGAGGCCGCACTTTCTCAGCGGCCGTCTCGAAGGGTGCCCGTCACCTCGGACGGTTCGTAGGTTACCGGCATTAGAGCTAGGCGATCGACCAGCCGCCGTCGACGCAGAGGGTCTGACCGGTGACGAAGCGTGCCGCCGGGCTGGCGAGGAAGAGGAAGGCCGGTGCCACGTCCTCCGGCGTGCCCCAGCGACGCAGCGGCGTGCGTTCGAGGAGAGACTTCTCGAACTCCGGCATGCTCTTTACCGGCGCGGTCATGTCGGTCTCGATCTGCCCCGGGGCAACGGCGTTCACGCGGATGCCGTCTGCTGCCCAGGCTGCCGCCAGGTTCTTCGTCAGCTGGACGATTCCGGCTTTGGCGGCGCCGTAGCCGGGAACGAATGGTACGGCAAAGAAGGAGGTCATGCTGGCCATGTTGAGCACGCTGGCGCCGCCGTCGAATCCACTTTCGCTGAGGCGCTGCTTGCACGCCACCGCCAGGCGAAACGCGCCGAACAGGTTGATGCGTACCGATTCCTCGAAGACTTCCGGGGTCCACTCCGTACGCCCGTCTCCGCGAACGCCGGCGAAGTTCGCCCCGGCGTTGTTCACCAACACGTCGAGTGCTGCGAGAGACCCCGCCAAGGCATCGATGGCATCGCTGTCGCGCAGGTCGAGGCGGCGATACGTGAAGGCGGAGAGATCATGGTCGTAGTCGGCGGCCGCGGCGCGCGTGCCGGTGATGGTGACTGCGGCCCCCGCCTCCGAGAACGCCCGGGCGATGGCGAGGCCGATGCCGTTCGAGCCGCCGGTCACGAGCACCCGCGTGCCCGAGAAGTCGAAATGAACGCGCTGTCCGCTCATGTGCCGTCCCTCTACCGCTCGGCTTGGATAGGGAAGCGTTCAAAGTAGAAGCCGAAGCGTTTCCGCAATTCATCGGGGTCGATTCCGAAGTCCGCCTCGAGATCGTAGATGACGCGGCCGAATTCCCCCCGCGGGTTCTTCGCCATGAAGTCGTCGAGCACCCGGCGTGCATTCGCTGTCATCTCGAGACCCGCCCGCCCGTAGATGCGTTCCACCATTCCCACGTCGTCGGCCATGAACTCGTGGAAGAGCACGTCGATGCTTTGCGACGCCGGGATGCGATCGCGATCGCGCACGCAGGCCCGCAGCAAGCGCTCGATCCGGTCGATCCAGTAATCGGCGATGGCCCCGAGGTCCACTCGCTTGCATCGCACTCGGCTGCCGTAGGCACACATCGTCACCGTAGACGCGATGACCGATACGGGATCACGGTGCGTGAAGGCGACGGTGGCGTCCGGGAAGGTGGTGAAGAGAGGTCCCAATTGCTCCAAATGTTGGGGCGACTTGAGAATCCAGCGGTCCGGGGCGCGCAGCCACTGCAGGGCCTGTAGCACCTTCTTCATGTAGCGATAATGGGGCGTCTGGTCGTGGGACAAATAATAGTCCCGCCAGCGCGGCACGTAGGCGATCCATTCCCAGACGTAGTTCGAAAAATCCAGTGCCTGCAACTCGATCTCTTCGTGAATGTGCTCCGGGGGCATGTCGTGCATGTTGCGGAGATACGGCAGGAGCGCGTACGCACGAACGTAGTGTTCTCGGCATCGTACGAAGCGCGGATCGAGGCCGTCGGGTCCGGGTCCTTCACCCCGGACAGGGACCGGCTCCAAGCTTTCCCAATAGGGCAGAGCACGCAGCCGTGTGTCGGCGGAGATCAGGTTGAGGAGGTGGGTGGTTCCCGAGCGGGGGAGACCGACGATGATGATCGGCCGCTTGATCTCGACGTCGAGGATCTCGGGGTGGCGCCGGCAGAGATCTTCCAGGCGTAGCCGGTTCGCGGCGAAGCGCACGCAATCACTGAACGCGCCGAGGCGGCCTAGTGGCCCCATGTAGGGGTCCTCTTCGAGGCTCTGCAGCTGCACGCGCAGCCGCTCGCGAAAGTCGCCAGGGCCGAAGTCGCTGAGCCCCGTTCGCCGCATCGCCTCTTCGAGCACCACCTCTTCGGTGAACGCCACCCGCATCCGACTGGTGGCGTCGATGGCCGCCTTCTGCGCCGGCGTGAGCACGGGATCGGCGAGATCGGTGATGCGAATGTCGTCGGGCCGCGCCGTCATTCTCAGGTCTTTTTCGAGCCGGCTCTGCTCAGTCCTCCGCCATGACGGCGCGCAGATTGCGGATCTGCCGGCGCAGCCACGACGTCAGCCAGAAGTTTTCGCTGGCAGCCTCGAGCTGCTCGTGGGCCAAAATGCTCGCTTCGAGCGCGCCACGGTGCCGCGGCGCCGCCGCCAGGGCGACCTCCGCCAGGTGGATGGCCTCGACCGGAGCGCCCGCATCGAGTTTGTCTCTGGCGCGCTGCGCAACGGCATCGGCTCCCCCTGCCAGCTCCACCAGGTCGGCATACACGCTCCAGGCGGGGACGGGGTAGAGCTCGGTGGTCGAGTGGTGATGGAACCATCCGACGTAGTTCTCCCATATCGCGCGCACACACCAGGAGACCTTCCCGTAGCCCTGACCGACGTCCAGCTCCGCGGGGAGATCGATCTCGCGCATGAGCGTCCACACGTCTTTGCCCGCGTTCATGCCGCGGACGGTCTCATCGTGGACGTACTGCACGGCACCGCGCAGGCGCAAGAGCTCGGAGCGAATGAGGTCTCGACCGGCGACGGGATCATGATGGCCGACGAGGAGGAGATCGGGCTCGAGAGCGAGCACTCGATCCAGGGATGCGATGAAGCGGAGCGCGTCTCGGTAGCGATCGCCCCGGATGGTGACGAGGTTGGGAAAATGTCCGAACAGAGCGCTGAACAGATTTCCACAGAAGCAGATGTGGTGCTGCGGCAGCCAGACCACCATGGAATCGGCGGTCTCGCCGCCGGGCGTCGAGAGCAGCTCGAAGCGACAACCGCCCAGCTCGAAGGTGTAACGATCCTCGAAGGTGATCGTCGGCGTGGGCCGTGCCTGCCGGGGGACCGTGCCGGTGAACTGGCGCTGGCTGTCCCGGACGCCCTTGGCCACCGACTGGTCGAAGGCGAAGGCGCTGCGCGCGGTGCGGAACGGCTGGAGCAGTGCGTCTTCCGCTTGATGGGCTGGGTTGTTCGCCTGGGCGACGATCTCGGTTCCCTGCTGCCGAAAGAAATCGACGCCGCCGACATGATCGACGTGGCCTTGGGTGAGCAGGATGTAACGGATGGGACCCGAGTCCACGGCGTCGAAGTTGCGCTTGTGCACGGGCGCTTCGAAGCCCATGCCGGTATTGATGACGACACGGCCCTCGCCGGTGACCACGAGGAAGCTGTTCGAGAACCCCTCGGAGAGGTAGATGGACTCGTTGATGCGCCTCGCCTCCGGCTGGGAGGCGGGCTTGAGGTCGAAGCCGCCGGGACGAGACCGGTAGAGGGGGGCAGGCATAGCTACTTCGCGTTGTACTGGCTGAGGTTACTATAGTAACGCTCTGGGGCGAGCAAGTGCCGAATCGAGACAAATCGACACGGCGGAGGAGCGAGGATGCACAAAGAACTCACCGGCCGGTTGGGCCTCGGACCCATCGATCAAGTGGCCTATGCGGTCGAGAACATGGACCGCGCTCTCGAGCGCTACGCAGCGATCTTCGGGCCTTTCGAGGTGGCGGAGGCGACGATGGAGGGCTGCAGCGTACGTGGCCGCCCGGCAGACATCCGACTCCTGTGGGCGGTCAATCGCTCTGGGCCCATCGAGGTCGAGCTGATCCAGCCGCTCGAAGGCGAATACACCATCAGCGAGCACCTACGCGCTCACGGTGAAGGCCTGCATCACGTCCGCTTCCGGGTGACGCCGCTCGAGCCGAAGCTCGAGCAGCTCCGCCGCGAGGGCTTCGAAACCCTCCTCTACAAGCGCTTCGAGCAGCCCAAGGTCGCCTTCGCGTATGTGGAGACCCCAGCTGAACTGGGAGGCAGCGTGATCGAGTTGCTCGAGATGTTCTGAGGCGCCGCCCGGGCAGCGGCACTCGAGCGCAGCGAGCGGGAGTGCGTGGCCGCCCACAGGTTCACGTGCTCAGGTGCGCCCGGAAGAATGCGAGCGTGCGTGCCCAGGCGTCTTTGGCGGCTTCGGGCTTGTAGGTATCGGGGCGCTGGTCGTTGAAAAAGGCGTGGCCGGCGTCCGGGTAGATCTTTGTCTGAAACGTCTTTCCCGTGCGGCGCAGTATGCCTTCCAGTTCCTTGATATCGGCACGCGGAATCAGTTCGTCCTGCTCCCCGAAGAGCCCGAGATACGGACAGCTCAGGTTGGGTGCGAAGCGGAGCGGGTCCTCTGGCTTGTCCGCCGAACGTAACATGCCGTAGAAGCTCACGCAGGCGGCAAGCTTCTGCACGGCGCAAGCGGCCATCAATGCGTATCGGCCACCCATGCAAAAACCCGTGATGCCGATGGAACGCGCGCGCACTTCCGGCCGCGTGCCGAGAAGGCGCACGGCGGCGTCGATGTCTGCCAGCACACGCCGATCATTCAATTGCTGCAACCACTGGAAAACTGCCTCCATGTCGGGCAGCTCCGGCGCTCCCTCCCGACTGTACAGATCGATCGCCAGGGCGAAAAACCCCTCATGCGCAAACCGACGTGCAATGTCGCGGTAGTGATCCGTCAGGCCGCGGACATCGTGAATGATGATGACCGCCGGCTGGCGGTCATCGCGCCGCAGCCAGGCGGCATAGGCCTTGATGCGGTCCTTGTCACGTGTGAATCCCAGTTCTTCTGTTCGCAGTAGCGTGGTTCGCATATTGTTCTGCTCGCCGCCCCCCCGAGGCGGTTACGCAATCCGTGAGGTGGAGTCAACCACCACGTTCGTGCTTTTCGATCGACCCCTGAACCGGGTAGACCGCAGTGCGCCTTTCGTTTTCGAACGCGTATGCAAAAATAGCCTGTCCCTGGCGCCGGTCAATGCCTGCGGTAGCCGAAGGGGCGCATCGGGACGGTACTGACCGTGCCGGTGATCAGTTCGGTCACGAGCTGCGCGGTGATCGGCGCCAGCAAGATGCCGTTCCGGTGATGGCCCGTGGCGAGGAGCACGTTGTCCAAGCCCGGCAGAAACGCGATGATCGGACGGCGGATGGTCGGGCACGGTCGCAGCCCCGCCCAGCTTCGCAGCGGTACGGTTCCGCCAATCTTCGGCACCATCGCTTCGGCGTTTGCCAGCAGCGTTGCCACCCCTTGCGGCGTGACGTGCGCATCGAAGCCGACGAATGCGGTCGTACTGCCGATGAGCACTTCGCCACCTCCACGCGGCACGAGATATCCAGGATCGGCCGTGACCGTGTGGCGCAGTGTCCAGTCATGTGATTGTACCGCCGCCATCTCGCCGCGCGCGGGCCGGAGGGGGACCTTGACCCCGAGGTGCGCGAGTAGCTCCACCGACCAGGCACCGGCAGCGACAACCGCAACCCCCGCCTCGAGCGGACCGGATCCAAGCTGCAACCTTACGGTTCCACCCTCGGTGGAGAGTGACTGCACGGGGCTGTGCAGTCGAAACTCGACCCCCCGGCGTTGCGCGCCTCTGACCAGAGCGGCAACCAAGCGCTCGTTGTTGATGCTGCGGTCATCGGGGAACAGCGCCGCGGCGCAGACGCGCGAGCTTACCGCGGGCTCCAGCTCCTGCACCTCGCCCCGACTCAGCATCTCGCCGCGTAGCCCTTGCGCGTTGCGGTGCTGTACCAGGTCTTGTAACGCCGCGGCTTCCGTTTCGGAAAACGCGAGCGAAATGAGCCCGTCGCGCCGATAACCGAGTTGGACGCCCGTCTCTTCCTCCAACTCCTCGACGAGTCCGGGAAACATCGCGGCGCTGCGACGGCGCAGATCCAGCAGGACGCCCTGACGCGCGTGGCCACTGGCAACTGCCAGGACCCCGGCGGCAGCGTTGGACGCTTCGCAGCCTGGCACCTCCCGCTCCACAACGACAACCCGCAGCGCCGTCGCCCGCGAAAGCGTATAGGCGATGGCGGAGCCAATGACGCCCGCTCCGACAATCGCGACGTCGGCGCAACGCTTGTTGCCGACGCGCTGCTCGCTCATGCTGCCCATCGGGATGCGGGATGCGTGAGGCGCGATGCGTGACTCCCGAAACCGGAACCGAGACCCGCCGCAAGACATGCATCACGCATCACGGATCACACATCACTTTCAGAACCCCGTGAACGGGCGTGTGGCGCGCGATTGCATGATCCCTTGTTCCTGGCGCAGAGCTTCCATGCTGACGGTCTGGCCGGTGTAGTCGGCGGGCTGACGCAGCATCCACAACACACCTTCGGCCGGCACCTCCACCGGTTCCCAGCTAGAATGATCGACGCCGGGCAGGTTGGCGACGAAGCCTTCCGAAGCGACGGGCAGGTCGATGCGAAACGTATTGACCGCGATGCGGTGCGGGGCAAGCTGCTGCGCGGCGTCGATGCTCAGCCGTTCGAGGGCGGCTTTGGTCATACCGTAGATCATCAAGCCGGGGAATGGGTGCAGGACGGCCCCCGACGAGATGTTGAGGATGGCGCCGCCACCCTGAGCGATCATGTGAGGCGCCACGTCCCGGATAGCAACGAACGGGGCGCGCACGTTGACGTCCATCATGAGGTCGTAGCGCCTCATGGCGATGTGGAGATCACCGGGAAAGCTGATAGCGGCGTTGTTCACCAGGATGTCGATGCGCCCGAAGTGATCGTGCGTGATCTGCACCATCCGCTCGACGTCCGTCTCGACAGCGAGGTTGGCCGGTACCGCCAGCGCGCGCCGTCCCGTGGCTTCCACGTCACGCGCGGCGGCGTCAATCGTACCGGGCAACCTGAGGGGCGACGCATCGGTCGCGCGGGCAGCGCAGGCGACATCCGCACCAGCGCGCGCCAGGGAGACCGCAATGGCCCGACCGATACCCCGGCTGGCGCCGGTGACCAACGCGACTTTTCCTTCGAGTTCCATACGAGCCCTTCTAGCTTGCCTGCAGGCGCGACAGCAACTTGGCCCGAGTGAGTGCCGGTTCCCCGATTCCCTGACTCGGTTGTGAGCCAACCGCCGCGCTGTTATTTTACATACGATGCTGCGCGGCGATTTCCATCATCACATCAACACCGACTTAGTTGACGGGAAATTCGTGTACCACTCGGCCGGGGAGCTGGTCGACCGAGCCGTCGCGAGCGGTTTGAACGTGCTGGCGATTACGTGCCATGAATCGGTTCCCTACGACGGCGACGTCGTTCGCTACGCCGCCGATCGCGGCATGCTGCTGCTGCGTGGAATGGAAGCCACAGTGGACGGCCAGCATGTGCTCCTGCTGAACTTCCCGGAGTTTCCTCCCGGGGTATGCACCATGGCTGATGTCGCCGCCGCCAAGACGGGGGACTCGCTGGTCGTCGCGCCGCATCCGTTCTACCCAACCGGCGTGGCGGCCGGCGAAACCCTCACGGCGCATCCGGGGCTGTTCGACGCGGTGGAGTTCTCTGGGCTGTATACGGCCCTGACGAAATGGTTCAATCGTCGGGCCGCGGATTACGCGCATCGCGCGGGGCTGCCCGTCATCGGCAACTCCGATACCCACTTTCTATGGCAGGTGGGTCGTACGTTCACGCTCATCGATGCCAGACCCGAATCGGCCGCAGTGCTCGAAGCGGTGCGCCGGGGACGCGTGCAACTGGTCACACAGCCGCTGAGCTGGGTGAACCTGGTACGCTTCGTGGTCGAGTCGCGTTCTTTCGACCTCTTCGGCGACAGTCTGCAGTATATGGTTCGTGTCCTGCGCCGCACGCGGCGGCGCCAGGTGCAATCGCACCCGCTCATAGCCGAGCCGGCCCCTGAAGCCGTGCGTCAATCGACGCTGCGGCCGGATGAGCGCAGAGAAAATCACTGGGGCGGACGAAGCCGACGATAATAGTCGCCGCGCTCCTTGCGTAGTTCCTTAAGCCGCTCTTCGGCTTCGCGCGTCAGTCGGGGTTTCCGGTTGAGCAAATAGTAGACCAGCAGTACCCCGACAGCGATGAGGCCGATGGCCGGATGGTCTTCGAAGTAGTGGAGGGCGCTCCAAAACTGCTTCATGCAGCTCTCCATTCCCACCGTAGGCTACGGCTGCAGAGGGAAGACTACAAGGGGTTTTTGAAATCTTTTGCTGTCCTGAACCTGCCGAGTCACTCCGCAAAGCAAGCCTTGCGGGGCGTGCCGTGCTATAGGGCGGAAATGACCCCCCTCGAACGAGTCCACGTCGGCTTCATCGGCTGCGGGCGCATTTCCACCCTCCAGGCGCTGGGCTATCTCGATCACCGGCACGCCGAGATGACGGCGATTTGTGATCGAGACGAAGCCCTTGCGCGTCAACGGCAGCAGGAGTGGGGAGCGAAGAAGGTCTACACCGACTACGAGCAGCTCCTCCGCGATCCCGATGTCAACGCGGTGGAGATTCTGTTGCCCCACCACCTGCACCGCGAGGTCGCCATCGCGGCGTTGCAGGCGGGAAAACACGTTTCGTTGCAAAAACCGCCGACATTGACGTTGCGTGAGCTCGACGAGGTCAGTGAAGCCGCCAAAGCGGCGGGGCGGCGGTTCCGCGTCTTCGAGAACTTCATGCACTACCCGCCGCACGTGAAGGCACGCGAGCTGGTGCAAGACGGCGCGGTGGGCGAACCGCTCTCCGTTCGCATCAAGACGGCGGCCGGCCGGCTCGATGACGGTTGGCAGGTCCCGGCCTCCTCACAGACATGGCGCATGGATCCGGAAACGTGTGGCGGAGGGCCCATCTGCTTTGACCACGGATACCATGCTTACAACATGGCGCGCTTCTTCGTGGCCGAGCCGGTCGAACGCGTGCACGCCTGGATCCACGTCAACTGCTTCGGTCCCAACGCGTACTTCGATGGCCCAGCCCTCATCAGTTGGAAATACGCGGGCGTGCCGAAATTCGGCAGCTGGGAAGTGATCGCGTCGATCGGGATGCGCGTGCGTTCGCATTACTACGCCAGTGACGACCGCATGGAGATCCATGGGACGGAAGGCATCCTCTGGGTGAACCGGTGCACCGGCTTTCTGCTCGATGAGCCCGCGCTGGTCGTGTACCGGGACGGTGAAACCCGCGCCTGGCACGACATTCCCACCGACTGGGCGGAAAGCTTCCGACTGGGGACTCACGATTTCATCGATGCGCTTGTCGAGGGCCATCAACCGGCGCAGGACGCCATCGATGCCGCCGAGACATTGCGCTTCGCCATCGCTGCCCACGTGTCAGCCTGCGAAGCCCGCGAAGTTCCCCTCGACGAGATCGGTCCCGATACGCGGGCACGATTGCCAGTCAAGAGTAGTGCTGAGTCCTGAGCTACTAGTTCCGAGATTCGTCGCGCGGCGCGAAGATCCGGCGCTGTGACTGTCTCGACCCTCGCCCGCGCGTCTTTTCTGCGCGGGAGAGGGCAGGGTGAGGGTGCGAGGATGGAGACGGAGCAGTGGTTGCGGGGCGGCGTAGATTCTCCCTCACCCCAACCCTCTCCCACGCTGAGAAAACGCGCGGGCGAGGGTAGAAATCTCTGAGCGAAGACTTGGGTTGCGGGTGAAACCCGTGCTGAGCGCTGAATCTATGAGGGTGACAGGAAGGTCTGTTCCGGCTCAGGACTCAGTACTCAGCACTTCACTACGCCGCTGGCTGTTGCTGTGTGACGCAGTGCATGGCGCCGAGGCCCCACACCATCTCGGTGGCGTGGATGCCGACCACGTGCCGTTGCGGGAACAAGGCCTTCAGAGCCCGTAGCGCGGTCGCGTCATTCGGGTCGTTGAACGTCGGAACGAGGACGACACCGTTGGCGATGTAAAAGTTCGCGTAGCTCGCCGGGAGTCGCTGGTCGTTGTAGAGCACGGGGCGCGGCATCGGCAGCGTCACGATCCGCAGCGTACGGCCATCCTGATCAGTCATGCCGCGCAAGCGTTCGTAGTTGGCCTGCAACGGTTCGAAATTGTCGTCCTGCGGGTTGGTTTCGAGAACGGTGACGACGGTCGAGGGATCGACGAAGCGCGCTAGGTCGTCGATGTGCCCGTCGGTGTCATCGCCGGCGATGCCTTCGCCGAGCCAGAGAATGTGACGGGCACCGAGATAGTCGTGCAAGTACTGTTCGATCTGTGCGCGGTTCAGCTGCGGGTTGCGGTTCGGATTGAGCAGGCAGGCTTCGGTCGTGAGCAGGGTGCCGTTCCCGTTCACATCGATCGACCCGCCTTCGAGGATGATGCCGGGGCGAACAACAGGGACGCCGACTTGCGCGGCAACTTTCTCCGCCACCTCGTCGTCCAGATCCCACGGCGGATACTTCCCGCCCCAAGCGTTGTAACGCCACTTGACCGCGGCCAGTTCGGTCTGCGGGCCACGGCGCCGCGTGATGAACGTCGGTCCGTGATCGCGCACCCAGGCATCGTTCGTCGGAATCACATGCAGTGATACGTTGCGATCGGAGACCGCCGCTGTCCGCAGCAGTTGCCGTACGTTGGCGGCGGCCCCGGCATCATTGACGAGGATGTTGACGCGCTCGTGCGGCTCCAGGGCACGCACCATCTCCACCCAGACCGCCGGGATGGGGCCGAAATTGCCCGGCCACGAGTCTTTCTTGTGCGGCCAGGCCAACCAGGTGGCGGCGTGAGGCTCCCACTCCGCGGGCATGCGAAAGCCGAGGGTTGCCGGCACACCATGCGGTGCCGTGTCCTGAGCTGCCGGTGCCATATGAGGCGAATTCACTCCTCGTTGCGATCGAGGAAGCGCTGGAGCAATCCCCCGTATGCATCGACCCGGCGGTCACGGAGAAACGGCCAGTTCCGACGGGTGTAATCGATGAGCCCGAGATCGCAGCGCGCGATGATGATTTCCTCGCGGTCGTGGCCGGCGTGGGCGAGCACCCGGCCAAAGGGGTCGGCGACGAAGGAGGCACCCCAGAATTCCAGACTCTCCTCGCGCCCGACGCGGTTGGCGGCAGCCACGAACACGCCGTTCGCTATGGCGTGGCTGCGTTGAATGAGTTCCCAGGCCTCGTGCTGCGCCGCTCCGAATTCGGCTTTCTCCGGCGGGTGCCAGCCGATGGCGGTGGGATAGAAGAGGATCTGCGCCCCTTTCAGGCTGGTGAGCCGAGCCGCTTCGGGAAACCACTGATCCCAGCACACCAGCACGCCCACCTGTGCGCTCCGCAGCGGAAAGCTCTGGAAACCGAGATCGCCGGGCGTGAAGTAGAACTTTTCATAGTAGAGCGGATCGTCGGGGATGTGCATCTTGCGGTAGCAACCCCGCAGTGAGCCGTCGGCGTCAATGAGCACGGCCGTGTTGTGATACAGCCCCGGCGCGCGGCGTTCGAACAGCGAGCCGACGACGGCGACGCCGTTGTCGGCGGCGGCGCGGGCGAGCGCGTCGGTACTGGGTCCTGGGATCGGTTCGGCGAGGTCGAAGGCCGCCGCATCTTCCTTCTGGCAGAAGTAACGCGACCGAAACAGCTCTTGCAGGCAGACGATCTGCGCGCCTTGCCGCGCCGCCTCGCCGATACGGTCCACAGCGGTACGCAGATTAGCCGCCGGATCGGCCGAGCAAGCCATTTGCACCAAGCCAATGGCGACCGTGCTGGAATCCGAGTGCAGCATGTCAACTGACTGATAGGTTGGATGTGGCTGCGATGCAAGGACGAACGTGATGCGTGAGGCGTGATCTGATTCGTTTTCCGAGTCACGCGTCACGAATCACGCATCACGAACGTGCTGCTTCCCGCTTCCGTGGAACCGTGGTAGGGGTACGACCCAATGATTCGCCGTTTCGTATTGGTTTCCGGAGCAGCACTGCTGTTCCTTTCCGCATCACTCCACGCCCAGCAGGGAACGAAAGTGCTGCGTGACGACGACTTGGTTGCGCGCGTCAACGGGACCCCCATTTATCGCAAAGCCGTTCGTGAGGTCGTGCAGGGGGTGCTGAGTGTGGAGGACTCGCAGCCAGGTCCGGCGGCCGTTGGAAAGCTGGCAGAGGAAGCGATGAATTCACTCGTTGCGCTGGAACTTCTGTACCAGGAAAGTCAGGCGCGCGGGGTGAAGGTGAGTGACACGGCCGTCGACGCGGAAATTGCCCGCAGCAAGAGCCAGTTCCCCGACGCGCACGCCTTCGATCAGGCGTTGAAGGCGAAGGGGATAACCGAAGCCGACCTCCGCCGCGATACGCAGAAAACGATGGCGGTGAACCAGTTGCTCGAAAGGGCGGTCTGGAAGGACGTGCACGTCAATGCCGAGCAGACTAAGGACTTCTACGAGAAGAATCGCGAAGAGTTCAAGCACCCTGCGGAGATCCGCGCCAGCCGGATTTTGATTCGGGTGCCCGAAGGCGTCACCGAGTCGGAACGGAGTACTGCAAAACAACGGGCGAGCGCGGTGCTCGCGAAAGTGCAAGCCGGAGCCGATTTCGCCCAGCTCGCGCGCGAGAACTCACAGGATCCGGCCTCCGCCCCGCAGGGGGGCGACTTGGGATACTTTGCCAAGGGTGAAATGGATCCAGCCTTCGAAAAGCAGGCCCTTGCGCTGTCCCCGGGGCAGCTGAGTGGCGTGGTCACGACGCCCTATGGATTTGAGATCATCAAGGTGACCGACCGCCGCGGCGCCGGCTACCAGCCCTTCGAAGAAGTGCAGGAGCGCATCCGTGAGGTGCTGGTCAAATCAGATAGGCAGGAGCGCCAGGCCGATTTCGTGGCGCGCCTGCGTCAGAAGGCCAAGATCGAGCTGCTGGAGCCGGCCGCGCCCTGATCGCGTCGCTGACTCCCGCTACGCATCGACGGGGCGACTGCGCTGCACTATAATTGCTCGGTGGAGTGGGGTGGGGCCGCTGATGGTTGTCAGCTTCTCCAATAGAACACCAACATGCAGAAGAAGAGTTCCGAAACCATTGCCGCGGTAGATCTCGGTCGCGCGGCGGAGGAGCGCTACCTGGCGTATGCCCTCAGCGTGATCACGTCGCGCGCCTTACCTGATGTGCGCGACGGCCTCAAGCCGGTGCAGCGGCGCATTCTCTACGCCATGTACCAAAACCTCCACCTGACGGCCGGTACCCGGCCGCGGAAGTCCGCCGCCGTCGTCGGCGAGGTTTTGGGGAAATATCATCCGCATGGCGATGTGGCGGCCTACGAGGCCATGGTCCGCCTGGCGCAGTCGTTCGCGCTGCGTTACCCGCTGGTGCAGGGCGAAGGCAACTTCGGCTCGCTCGACGGGGACAGCCCGGCCGCCATGCGCTACACCGAAGCCAAGCTGGCGCCGATTGCCGAGGAGCTGCTGCGCGACATCCGTCACGAGACGGTCGACTTCCGCGACAATTACGACGCCACGCTGCGCGAGCCGGTGGTGCTGCCGGCCGCCATCCCGCAACTCTTGATCAACGGGAGCACCGGCATTGCCGTGGGCATGGCGACCAACATCCCGCCGCACAACCTGAACGAGGTCATCGAAGCGCTGGTGGCCATGATCCACGATCCGGACATCAGCAACAAAGAGCTCTGTAAGATCATCAAGGGCCCCGATTTCCCGACCGGCGGTGAGATTCTCAACTCACGCGGCGAGCTGCGCAGCATTTACGAGACCGGCCAGGGGGCGGTGCGCTTGCGCGGCCAGTACGTGACCGCCGTCGACAAGCGCCGGCGGCGCGTGATCGTCACCTCCATTCCGTACACCACCAACAAGTCGCAGCTGGTCGAGGAAATCGCCGCGCACATCGTCAGTCGCCGCTTGCCGCAGGCCACCGACGTGCGCGACGAATCGACGGATGTCGTGCGCATCGTCATCGAGATCAAGCCGGACGCTTCGCCGGAGGCGGTCATGGCGTACGTCTTCAAACACACGGACTTGCAGATCAACTTCAATGTGAACCTGACGGCGCTGGTGCCCACGGACACGCCCGGTGTCGGCCAGCCGGCGCGGCTGACCTTGCGCGATCTGTGCCGGCACTTCCTCGACTTCCGCCTCGAGATCGTTACCCGGCGCCTCGAACACGAATTGCGCGAGCTGCAAGAGCGGCTGCACATCCTAGCCGGCTTTGTGAAACTGTTCGGTAACATCGACCGAGCCATCAAGATCATCCGCCAGTCGGCGTCACGGGCGGAGGCGGCGAAGAAGTTGATGCATGAGTTTGGTCTGGATGACAAACAAGCCGACGCGATTCTGGAGACCCGGCTCTACCAGCTGGCGCGCCTGGAGATCGAAAAGATCCGTGAGGAACAGCGGATCAAGCAGCAGCGGGCACGGGAAATCGAGGGCCTGCTCAAAAGCAAGAAGGGTCGCTGGAAGGTGGTGGAGACCGAACTGCAGGAAGTGGCGCAACAGTACGGTGACAAGCGCCGCACCATCCTCAGTGCCGGCGCCGAACTGGTCTACGACGCGGAAGCCTATGTCGTGCACGAGGACGCCACCGTCGTGGTGACGCGGGACGGCTGGATGAAACGGCTCGGCGAAGTGAAAGATCCGGGCGCCACGCGGGTGCGTGAGGGCGACGTCGCCAAGTGGATCCTCCGCGGCAATACGCGCGACAATCTCGCGCTGTTCTCCAACTTCGGCGTCGCCTACGTCATGCGCGTCGGCACTGTTCCCGCAACCACGGGGTACGGCGAACCGGTGCAGTCGACGCTGAATTTCAAAGATGGTGAGCGCGTGGTTGCGGCGACGCTGGTGAGCGGCGCAAACGGCGAAGGAGAAGGGCAGGGCGCCCCGGGTCAAGGCGCTGGCCGCTGGCTGGTGGCCACCGCAGGGGGCATGGGGTTCTTCTGCAAGCCGGATCTGAGCGAGACAACGAAGAGCGGCCGGCGCTTTGCGCGCACCAAGGATGGCGACGAGGTCATTGTCGTTGTGCCCGCGGACGGAGAGCTGATCACCGCTGCGACTGCTGATGGCAAGGTCCTGGTGTTCCCGGCGGAAGAGTTGGCCGAGCTGTCCGGTGTGGGCCGCGGTGTCATCCTCATGCGCGTCGATAAGGGCGACCGTCTGATCGGTGCGGTCTGCCACGCCGCCGACAGCCCGCCCATCGCCGTTGCCGAGGACGGCAGCGAGCGCCGTTTCCATCTGCCCGAGCCGGCGCACCGCGCCCAGAAGGGTCGCAAAGCCTTGAAGCGTTTCAAAGCGGTCGAGCTGGTGTCGCGAACCGTGGCGTCGAGTGGCGACAGCACCGAGCAATAGGACGGCGAAGCCATGAAGCAGAAATACACCGCGAAAGACATCACCGTTCTCGAAGGACTCGAACCGGTGCGCAAGCGCCCCGGGATGTACATAGGCGGCGTCGACAGTGTCGGCCTGCACCACCTGCTGTGGGAGCTGGTCGACAACTCGGTCGACGAGGCCATGAACGGCCACTGCGACAAGGTGACGGTCACCCTGCACAAGAACGGGCAGACGGTGACGGTTGCCGACAACGGCCGGGGCATCCCGGTCGATATGCACCCGAAGTACAAACGGCCCGCTCTCGAACTGATCCTCACGACGCTGCACGCCGGCGGCAAATTCGAGAACCAGAACTACTACCACTCCGGCGGACTGCACGGCGTCGGCGCCTCCGTGGTCACCGCCCTGTCTTCTCCGATGGTCGCCCAGGTCAAACGGGACGGGTTCCTCTGGGAACAGCACTTCGCTCGCGGCGTGGCCACCGGTAAGCTGAAGAAAGTCGGGCCCGCGCGCGGCAGCGGCACCACCATCACCTTCACGCCCGATGCCCAGATCTTTCCGCAGACCAGCTTCAAAGCGGCGGTGATCCGCGAACGCCTGGAAGCCCGCTCCCACCTGCATCGCGGCCTCACCTTGGTGTTCGAGAACGAAGCCGAGAAGCAGACGGAAACGTTCCACCACGATCGCGGCATCGCCGAGTACATCGAGAAGCTCATCACCGACGGTGACAAGCAGCAGGTGGCCGAGCCCTTCTACGCCGAGCGCAAGGATGGCGTGGTCATCGAATGTACGCTGGCGTGGACGGAGGCTACCGACGAGCGCCTGCTCTCGTTCGTCAACGGCATCCCAACCCCGTCAGGCGGCACGCACGAGAACGGGTTGAAGAACGGCCTCACCAAGGCGGTGCGCAACTACCTGGCAGTACAGAACCTCGTGCCGAAGGGTCTCACCATTGCGGCGGAGGACATCCGTGAAGGTATGGTGGCCATCCTCAGCATCTACATGCAGCAGCCGCAGTTCCAGGGTCAGACCAAGGACCGCCTCAACAACCCGGAAATCAGCGCGCCCATCGACAACTTCATCCGCACGGGACTGGAAAACTACCTGCTGAGCAACCCGAGCCAGGCCAAGGCCATTGCCAATCGCGTCATTCTCTCTGCCCGGGCACGCACCGCCTCGCGTGCCGCGGCTGAGAGCGTGCAGCGGAAGACCGCGGTCTCCCACCGCCTCAATCTTCCGGGCAAGCTGGCGGACTGCAGCTCGACGGACCCGCATGAGAGTGAGCTCTTTATCGTCGAAGGCGATTCCGCCGGCGGCTCCGCGAAACAGGGACGCAATCGCGAGTTCCAGGCCATCTTGCCGCTGCGCGGGAAGGTGTTGAACGCGGAGCAGGCGTCGATGAGCAAAGTGCTCGGCAACAAAGAGCTGAGCGACATCGTCTCGGCCGTCGGCTGCGGTGCCGGCAAGGACTTCAACCCGGCCAAGCTGCGCTACGACAAAATCTGCCTGCTCATGGACGCGGACTCCGACGGCCATCACATCTGCACGCTCCTGCTGACGTTCTTCTACCGCCAGTTGCCCGAGTTGATCCGGCGCGGCCACGTCTACATCGCCCAGCCGCCGCTGTACCGCATCGAAGTAGGCAGAGAGGTGCACTGGGCGCTCAGTGATGAGGAGCGCGACCGCGTGTTGGCGCAAGCCGGCGCCAAGTCCACCAGCGTGCAGCGCTTCAAAGGGTTGGGGGAGATGAACCCGGCGACGCTCAAGGAGACCACGCTCGACCCGGCGCATCGGGCTCTGCTCCGGGTCGAAGTCACGGATGAGTCGAGGACCGAGGCGACGATCCAGACGTTGATGGGCAAAGAGGTCGAGCCACGTTTTCGTTTCATCATGGAGCGGGCGTCGAAGGTCGAGGAAGTCGACGTGTAGGGGCAGGCCCCGTGGCCGCCCGGTCTTAATGACGCCAACGTTGGTGTAGGGGCGGCCCCCCTCTCCCCTGCAATGCGGCCCCGCAGAGCCGAGCCAGTACTGTAGGAAGGTGTTTCATGAGGGACGTTAGCCCGCAGAGATCGGCAGCATAACACGTCGAGACTTTGCTCGATGATCGACCGCCTAAGCTGTTGATTTCTGGGCGGTGCGTGCAGTATAGACGCCATGTTTCGAGCGGGTGCTATGCCGCAAGAACCGGCGGGGGTTGTTGATCTCGCTTGGAAGCCTAATCGTAGTTGAACTAAACCGCTGCGCGGTGGTGGTGTCTGGCGCGGCGTCGTGCTGAGTTCGAGTCTCGTCAACGGGCGGGGCCGCTTTGTCGTGAGAGAAAGATGTGGTAAGCGGGAGTCAGGCTGATGCCGCAAGTGTGGCGAAGGCGTGCGGGTACCGAACAGGACCATTGTGCTCACGTACCACGAGACCGCGGAGAGACCCGGCTCAAGTGGGCCAACCGTGACCTGGTGCTTGCAGCGCGCGCCAGGCTGGGCCGTGACCCCGTCGAAACCGGCGTATTGGTGTACCCCCTCCTCTGACGCAGTGCATTAAACTAGGACACGCGCCGGCGCTGAGGCTTGAGCAACCAAGGATCAAGAGAGTCTCGCAGCGAATCGTTCGAGGGTTGTTCTTTCATGAGACGGGCAACCCCCTTCCTTCGACCTACGAGGTCATTGGCCTCATCCAACAGTTTGGCGTCGAGCCGATTGTCCAGGAACTGCTTCGCCAGGGAATTCGGTTCCCAGCGCTCAAGGTCATCCAGGGCGGAATATTCTCCTATACATTCAGGCCGACGAACTCCGACCCTGACTCGACGATGTGGCTGGCGCTCTTCTATCAGAAGCTGGCCTTCGTCGGCTTCACACGGTTGCCACAACAGCTACGGGTCCCGAATGAGAGCACCATCTAAACGCGCACGGAGCCGCCCGGCATGGACCTGCCTGCTTCTCGCGATCATTGCGGCACCGCCCGCTCAGCCGCAAGACGTTGAGCTTGTAGGAAAACCCGATGGAGCACCTTGATCCAGGAAAATTCGCGATATGAGGCGTCGAGAGTGATGAGATGACGCTTTTTGCCTAATTGTTTTGTACGCGCTGCGAGAGAGGCGCTGCGTGCGCCACAGAGCCGGTCCGCACCGTGCCCGAGACGGATGGGCATTCTGCGGAGTCCCTCGAAAAGGCGCGGTTTCGAGGTTTTCCTACAGCCTCGTTAGATGCGCAAGGCGGCCTGTGGTACGCTGACTGTGAATTGGAGATCGACATGGCATCCAAACTGGAGGACATCGAGAAGGCCGCGCTGAACCTTCCCGTGGCAGAGCGTGCGCAGTTGGTCACGTGCCTCGTTGCGAGCCTCGGGGAAGAGGCGGACGCCGAACTTGAGCTGGCATGGGTCGAGGAGGCTGAGCGGCGGTACCAAGAGGCTGTCAAGGACCCGTCGGCCGTGGAGCCAGCCTCCGCTGCGTTTCAGCGTGCGCGAGACGCGCTGCGGTGAAGACAGTAGATCTCCACCGCCAAGCCACCGCGGAGATGATCGAGGCGGCGCGCGTATACGAGCAGCGGCGTGAGGGCCTTGGGTTTCGTTTCATTCGTGTGGTCGAGGAGGTCTGCGACAAGATCGGACAGTTTCCGGAGGCGGGTGCCCCTCTTGGCCGCAAGGACCGAAAGAGAAGGGTGCCGCGGTTTCCGTACGACGCGGTCTACAGGATCATGGAAGATCGGATTCTCGTCCTTGCCATCAAGCACCACAGACGCAGACCGGGGTATTGGACGTGGCGCCGGTACCGGTAGGGTCGTCTTTTTCAGAGCGGTCCGCTGTGAGCGCATCTAACACGGCGCTCGAACCGACCGGCATGGGCATGGTTGCCACGCGCGAACGTCTCTGGGCCGGCGGTTCAGCGCCAGCCCGTTGGGCGTCAACGTCGGACTTCACTCCGTTGGATTAAGAATGTTGTCCAAAACTCGGATCAAGTGGTCGTTGGGCATACTCGCGTCGATAGCTACGGTTATCGGCGTCATCCATGGCTTCTTCCCAAAACAATCTCCACAGCCGCTGTCTGATACAGCGATCCAAAGCGCGGGGAACCACAGCACTCAAATCGGTAATGTTGCCGGTGACGTCACGATAAATAACATCGTACCGCCCTCGGCAAATCCTCCGTTCGATGGCCCGAGTGATAAGGCGCGGGCGATTCTTCAGCAAATTGGCCGAACTTGGAGCGCCGAGTCTTTCGTAAGCGCTGTGGTGGATGGAGATATACGCAGCGTCGAGTTGTTCCTTGAAGGCGGCATGAATCCACTCATTAATGTGAGGGGCGCCAGCGCTGCTGTTTATGCCTTACAACCCGCAGCGAACAATAGAGCAGACGTGCTGAGGGCATTCGTGAAATATGGGTACCAACCAGATGCAAACTTAGTTGACACTCGAATAATGCCAAGTTTTGGAAGCATACCTCCGCACTGGGACGAGAAGCTTACGCCGCCTGGTTATGGAGCATGGAACAAGACGTTCGTTGGTCCCGCTGACTTTTGGATAGTAATTCGGGCGGCCTACGCGGGGCCGGAGAATGGGGATTTCGAACTACTGGGGATCCTGAAGGGGGCGGGAGCCACCTTTAAGGTATCCATGGCATTCCTTGGATCGTACGAACGAATATATGGCGACACACCAGTGTACTGGCAGGTCCGAAACGAAGTTGAATCGTTAACAGGTCTTGGTGTTACAAAACGTCAACAATAGCGCGATAATGCCCAACATGGCGTGCCACCCGACGGCCCTGCCGCCGCTTCGCACCATCAGGGCCGCGGGTGAACTTGGGCGTTGGGTCGCTCTTCGGTGAACCAGACGAAACCCTCACTTCAGGCTCTTGCATCACGCGGGGACCCGTTCGCGGAACTCGACATGCTAGTTGAACGTCTCAGGGCCACTACCAAAGAGGGCCGACACTTCGAATGGAAGCAGCATCCCCCGATCGGTCCCACTGTCAGCACCCGCGCTAAGTACCGCATGGTGAAGACTGCCATCTCTTTCGCGAACTGGGAAGGCGGCTTCGTGCTCTTCGGGGTAGAGCCGAATGGGAACTGGCGCGGCCTTCAACAGGCTGAGCTTTCCTCTGTCGATCCGGCGAGCCTCTCCGAGCTAATCAATGGCTGCATCTTCCCCGAGATTCCACACCTGAACTACATCGACTTCAATCACGAGAGTAAACTCTTTGCCCTTCTTCACGTACCGCCAAGCGCCACAGCTCCTCACGTCACAACGAAGGAATTGGTCGAAAGGGATTCGGCTGGCAAGCTTCACGTTGTGCTTCAGAAGCACGCCCTCTACTGCAGACAGGGCGCAAAGTCCGACTTGGCGACACCACAGCGGCACCATCAGATCCTCACGCGACGTATGGAAGGACTTCGTGACGAGCTCTTACGCCGCGTCAAGGAGGTACATGTCGGGTTGCCCACGATTGCCACCCAAGGCCAGCTGACCTCGACCGCGACGACACTGACGGTAACTCGGCTTACTACCGACCCCAACGCGTTGGCAGTGCGACTTACGCGGCGGAAGGAGGGTACGTCCGGTATCTTGCTGCATGAAGAGCTGTCCGGCGGTCTCTTTGATGAAATCAACAACGTTGTTGATGCCAACGCCCTCTTGGCTGGTGGCCGAGAGCTCTTCGTCCTTGGAGAACCGATTTACTATCGAATCTATGCGGAACGTCAGCACGTAGAGTCCGAGGAAATACGTGTGTCGGTTCTTGCTCGGACTGGTCTACGCGACTACTACGCGCCCAACCTCTTCTGGCTGCTTCGTCTTCCGCCAGAAATTGCCGCCGATGTCATTCGACGAGCTGCAGAAGAGCTCAAGGCACCGCAAGTGAACGGCCTAATCCGACTGGCTGTTCTGCTCGGACAGGATGCGTCCGATTGGCTCTGGTCGAGATTCGAAAAACAGTGGGGAACACACTCTCAGGCGCCGGACTACTTTTGGAGCTTCAAGGAGATGCGAAAGCGTAAAATCACCGAGCCGCGCCTAGCGGCACTTCGTATCACCGGTAGGGCTCTGGTTGACGTTCCCGGCGGTCCGCCCCTGCCCGCAGACGCTCTATTGGCAAAGCCATTGGAGGCAGCCAGTCTGCTTTCGCGTGCCTGCGTCAAGGTGTTCGGGGGCGAGAAGGAGTATCGGCAGTCCGCGAGGTACTTGGACGTCCTCGCATACGGCGCCGAGATTGCGGCCGCAGGGCCTGGCATTATCGAGGCACTGCGAGGATAGGGTTGCCCTCACGGCGAAATAGTCCAGGGGGGCGCGGCCCTACAGGGCGATGGAGGCCGACGCGAAGAGAACGCGCGGCTCATCGGTATGGCGTTGGACGGCGTGAAGAAGCGGATGGGCGAACTTCTAGCGGTTGTCCCCTATGACCACGAATGGCCGCGAGTCTTCTCGGCCGAGCGCGATCGGATCGCCGGTGTGCTGGGTGCGCTCGCCGTCCGAATTGATCACAACGGCTCGACCTCGGTGCCCGAACTCGCCGCCAAGCCGATTATCGACATCCAAGTCTCGGTAGAGCGGCTTCACCCGATCGAGGCCTATGCTCCACAGTTTACTTCCTTGGGGTACACCACGTGCCCCATCCCGACGATGCGTTCTGCCCCTTCTTCCATCGGCCGACCACATGGCCGCACACACACCATGTGCATGTGGTTCAGGCGGGCGGAGACGAGGAGCGCCGCACTCTGGCGTTTCGGGACTACCTGCGTGACCACAACGATACCGCTCGCGAGTACACGGAACTCAAGCGTGGGCTGGCGCCGCAGTACATCGCCACGGAGTTCTCTTCTCGTCAGGCGTACGCCGAAGCGAAGACCGATTTCATCACTCGTGTCATTGAGCGTGCGCTCTCGGAAGGGTACCTGCGGGACCTATGAGGCGCGCCGGCTGGTAGGCTTGCGGACCTACGGCCCTCAGTGGCCGCGCCCTGAACGCCCGGTTGAAGAGACCATACGTCATCGGCTGCCGCCCGGTAGCGAACGAACCTTGCGGACATAGAGGAGCCAGATGCGGTCGGTGAGCGCCGGACTCAATCGTTCCACGATCCAACCGAGCCAGGCGTGCCCGGTCACCGGGATGACGCTGCGGTTCTTCTCCACCCCACGCAGCACGATCTGGGCGCAGCGCGCGGGCGGCAGCGGCGTCGGCGCCAGCGCGAGCAGGCGCTCGCGATCGATCGGCCGGCGCAACTCCGTGACGCGCAGGATCGGGGTGTTGATGAAACCCGGGCAGACCACGCTCACCTTCACCCCGTAGGCCGCCCCCTCCGCGCGCAAGCCACGCGACAACCCGACCACCGCGTACTTCGACGCTGTGTAGGACAGCTCCAGGCACGCCGGTGAGAGACCGGCGAGCGACGCGGTGTTCACGATGTGCCTCGAGCGCTGGCGCACCATGCGCGGGTACGCCGCGCGGATGCCGTGCACCACGCCCCACAGGTTCACGTTGATCACCTGGCACCCGCAGCGTTGCGGTCGGCCACCACGACGCGCGCCCCGCGCTTCGCACAACGCCTGCCCGATTCCCGACGCCCCGCCCGTCACCACCGCAATTGCCCCTGCAAACGCGCTCATCTCCGCACCTCCCCGCGGCCCTCCGCGGTCTGCCTCCGCTGACCCGTATCTATCCGACATCGGGACATGGCCGCAACGCTGGCGACGACGCGGCTCAAGGTGAGCGCCAACGTTTTCGTCGGCAATCACACCTACGACGACGCACGCGGCTCGCTGCAAGATCGGCACGAAGGGAGGCCCAGCATTTGATCCGATCGCCAGGATGGGGTCCAAGAACGGCAGCTTGCGCCGATCCCGCGCAAGGCCTATGTCGGTCTCTGCACTCTGAACCGTCGACTATTGCCTGGAAGGTGCCCCATGCCCGAGCTCACGCACAAACAGGTCGAGGCCAATGGCCTCAAGATGCACGTGGTCGAAGCCGGCAGCGGCTTCCCGGTGTTGTTATGCCACGGCTTTCCGGAGCTGTGGTACTCGTGGCGCCATCAACTGCGCGCCTTGGCGGACGCCGGCTTTCGCGCCATTGCGCCGGATCAGCGCGGCTACGGCGCGACCGACGCTCCGCAAGCCATCGAGGCCTACACCGTTCATCACCTGGTCGGTGACCTCACCGGCTTGCTCGACACGCTGGGGATCGAAAAGGCGGCGATCGTCGGACACGACTGGGGTGGGATCGTGGTCTGGCAGATGGCGTTGCTCGCGCCGCACCGCGTTGCGGCCGTCGTTGGGGTGAACACGCCGTTCTTTCCGCGGCCGTCAGCTCCGCCGACCCAGATCATGCGGGCGATGGCTCAGGGCAACTTCCATTACATGCTGTATTTTCAGGAACCCGGAGTGGCGGAGGCCGAATTGGAACGTGACGTGCCGCGATCGTTGCGCGGGTTTTACCAGGCGATTCCGAAGGATGTCATTGAAGCCGCCAAGGACACGCCGCCGGGCGTCTTCGGTCCCGCCGGCGGCGGCATTCTCGACCGATTGCCGGACGGCCCACATGGCGACTTCCTCACAGAGAGTGACTTCCAGGTGTTCGTGCGGGCGTTCACACGCACCGGCTTCCGCGGCGGACTGAACTGGTACCGCAACTTTGATCGCAACTGGGAGCTGACGGCATACCTGTCTAACGCGAAGGTGACGCAGCCCGCGTTGATGATCACCGCCGAGTTCGATCCCGTGCTGCGCCCGCACATGGCCGAGGGGATGTCAGCGTGGGTTCCGAATCTGCGCGAGACCCTACTCATCAAGGGATGCGGCCACTGGACGCAGCAGGAGAAGCCCGAGGATGTGAATCAGGCGCTGATCAAGTTTCTCAAGACGCTCAGGCCGTAGTCTTGGGCGGCACCAGCCCGGCTTCCCGAACCGTGTTGCGACTCGCGACAGTGCTCCTGCTCCTTCTCGTGTGTGTGCCGACGCCGGTGCATCCGTGGGGTTGTGAGGGGCATGAGACGATTGCCCTCCTCGCCGAGACGCACCTCACTTCTCACGCGCGGAAGATGGTACACGACCTGCTCGAGGGTTCGCCGGCCGATCCGCGCATGCAACGCTTCTGTCACCCGACCGCGCGCAGCGTGATGGCGGAGGCGTCGACGTGGGCCGACGATGTCCGTGCTGACGACGCGTCGCCCTTTCACGGGACCGGACAGTGGCACTTCATCAACATCCCTCGCGGTGCCTCGCCGGGCGATCTGCGCCGCTTTTGCCCTGCCCGTACCGGTTGTGTGCTGACGGCGATCAATCACCAGCTGGCAGCGGTGCGGAGCGGTCGAAGCGATCGCCGCCGGGTAGATGCGCTGCGGTTCATCATTCATCTCATTGGCGATCTCCACCAACCATTGCACTGTGCCACGAACAACGATCTGGGAGGCAACTGCGTGCCGGTCACCTATCTGGGCATCGAGCCACAGCTATCGCCCGACCACCCGGAGGATGACGTCTACCAGCCGAATCTGCACACCGTGTGGGACACCAGCATCATCCGGCGCATCATGGAGCATCGTAGTCCGATGTGGTTCGCCGATTTCCTCGAGCACCGCTTTCAATCGCAGCTCATGCTCTGGCAACGGAAGACGATCGACTTCAACCAGTGGGCCTGGGAGAGTCACCAACTGGCCGAGCAGAGGGCTTACGGCCTCTTGCCGGCGCCGATACGCGCGGAGCGACCCGAACGGGTGGCGCAATGTAACGCCATGTCGGAGAGAATCTTGGCGCTCCACGAGCGCTTGACGGAGCGCTACCAGAACACGGCCGCCCCGGTAGTCGAGGAACAACTGGCAAAGGCCGCTATCCGGCTCGCCATGGTGTTGAACCAGATTTGGCCCTGAAGATATTCGGGGCCTTTATGTGCCGGTCATCGCATTGCACGCGAGGGCGGGTCGTAAGTCGGGCGGCTACGACTTCTCGGGCGCGGGTTTGGCGTGCTTGCAGGGACAGTCTTCCGGGGCTACCGGTTCGGCTTTGGGGGCGTCGGCTGCCTTATCCTGGGTCGTGGCGCAACAACTGCCGGTTGTAGGATCGTTGCACCCGGCTGCCTTCGGCTCAGCGGGCTTCTCAGCCGGCGCCGTTTGGGCCGTGTCCTGGCCGACGTGGGCGGTCTCTTCCGCAAGCAACCCCGCCGGCTGAAGGGTGACTGCCGCAAGCCAACAGGCAGCGATCAATAATCCACGCGACAAACTGAGCATCGGTCCTCCTCAGAAGCTGTTAGGGATGTATCCTACTGATCCCTGCGAGCCAGATCAAACTGCTGCGCAATTGCTTTTAGGTCAGTGACCGGCGGGTGCCCGAGGTGCTCCTCTCGGGGCGATCTGGTGTCGTGGTGCAGCCGAAGGGCGAGCTGGTGCCGGAGCAGCGGCTCGGGGCACTCTGGCCTCGGGCGAGCTGCGGAAGAGCCGGTTCGCAGGTTCTCCCGGTAGTTCCTGGCGAGGAGCGGCTGGCGCCCGCGCCGGAGCCTGTGGCATACGCGGCGCTGCAGCACGCGGTGCCGCGCTCTGGGGCGCGGGAGCGCGCGGTGCTGGCGCACGCGGTGCCGGAGCCGGCGCTTGTGGTACGCGCCGTTCCGGAGCCGGGGCTGAGGGTGCAACCCCTGCCGGTGCACGCTGCGCGGGAAGCTGCGGTGCTGGCGCGCGGCGTTCGGAAACAGCAGGAGCCTGCGGTGCGATGGGGCGTTGAGCCTGGGACCCTGCAGGTTGCCGCGGCCCTCCGCCAAAGCTCGGCGGCAGCGACGGGCGCGGGCGCTCCGTTGTCCCCTGCTGGCCGAATGGAGCCCGCGGCGACACCAAGGCTGCGTGCGGTTGGTGCGGAGCTTCGACCAGGCGCGGCGCCGGCGCACTCCTCCCTGTGGGAGAAGCGCTCAGTCCTTGCGCTCGCAATTCGGCGGAGGTGTCGTGCGGCGCATGGGCCGCGACCACCTGCCGGCTCGCGATCGCCGCAGGAGGCCCGGCAGCATGTTCCGACGCCGGCACAAGGCTGGCGGAAACCGGCTTGACCGGCAGCGGACCGCGCACCGGTTCCAGGTTGTGCAGGTCGGCTTCGCGCAGCCGCACGTGATCGGAAAGACCCCGGCCGAAACGATCTTCGCGAACGGCAACGACGGCATTGTTCACGTTCACGTTCTGGTAGGTGATGTTGTTGATGTTGACGATGGTCGTCCTATTGACGACGACGTTATTGACGATGCGGGGTCCACCCCAGCCACCCCACCACGGCCGGCCGACGAAGCCGGCATGACCCCACCACGGGATACAGGGTTCACCCCAGCCGAGCGCTACCCAACTTACTGCGGGCACGCCGACACCGATACTGACGCCCCAATGAGAACCACCGAAAAATGCAACCAGTGCCGGGGCGTAAACTGGCGCAACCACGACCGGTCCCGGTGCCCAGCCCCAAAAGCCGGTCATGTGGACCCAGCGTCCGTAGTGGTACGGCGCCCAGCCCCACGGCGCCTCGTCAATCCAGCTCCAACCATAATACGGATCCCAGATCCACCTGCCCATGCTATACGGCGCCCATCCCGCCGCGACTCCGCCAGGTACCCAGACGGGACCGTAAGGGGGCACGACCCGCCAGTCACCGTAATGGTCGAGGGCGTCGGTACCGTACATTCCGGGCGATACGTAGCGTGCGCTGACCGAGTCGATCAAGTTATCCGTGCGATCGTAATTCCAGCGGTCCCAATCATCGACTTCGGGCGCTACATACGTTCCAACACTCGCGGTGTCGGTTCCCTGCACGACCACCTCTTCGCTCGGAGCGATCGCAACCGCTTGGCCGCCAGCCGGAACCATCGTTGCGTTGCCGCCACGGCGCGTGATGAACGTAGTCATCTCCTGATCCACATCGACACGGTAGTACCCGGTGCGGTTGATCGTGAAGACGGCGTTCGGGGTGTCCAGTTCAACGGTGTGACCGGCAGTCACACTGCGGAGATCAATCGAGGCGTGGCCGGCGGTCACTTTCAATTGCAGGAAGTCGGGTTCCTGGTTCTCGATTCCCAGCTGCGTCTCGGCGCCAGCCCGCACGAAGGCGCGCGCACCAATCTGCAGCTCGAGATTCGCCCGGTCGCCGGCGTACAACTGATCGCCGGGGGCAATGGCTGTATTGACCCGTGCCTGCACCCAATCCTCAGCCCCTGGCCGCCAGAATGAGACGTCACCATCGGTGAAACTCAGCCGCGGTGGCGTGCGCCCGATTTCCTTCGCCTCTTCGGCCGATGGAGGCTCATCGTTGGCTACGGCCGGAAAGCCGCCAGCGACGAGCGCCAGTGCCACACTAATCGCCACAACATGGGTTCGGTGCGTGTGCTTTCGGTGCATGAAGATTCTCCTACTCGTATGGTATATCAAGTTCCTGTAGTTGCCATGAGCCCGGCGTGGCTGTGCCGCCAGGCACGGGCCTCACTAACGATCGTTGTCCCTGTCGACGCCGCCCTCGACACCGTAGCCCAGAGCCCGAGCGAAGACTTCGAGCGGCGCAACAATACCGTAGTAGAATCCGTAGCGAAGGACGAGCCCGGCAGCGTAGAACGGTGCATAGATCACCCGCATCGCTGGGGACAGCGGCGGCGGCGCGACGACCACCGGCGGCGGTGGATAGCCCTGTGGTGGCGGTGGATAGTAGCCCGGTGGCGGCGGCGGCGGATAACCTCGTGGTGGCGGCGGTTGCGAGTATTCAGGCGGCGGTGGCGGTGGCGTACCGGGCGGCGGTGGCGGCGGCCCCGCGGCTGCCAAAGCTACGCTGGTCATCAGAGACAGTCCCGTGAGCACTGAGGTTATGGCGCGTCGACGATGGTTCACAATCAGAGCTCCCACTAGCGTAGGTGTGCCGGCACCCATGCTCGAAACCGGCGGCCCCATCCAGCGTGCCGCCACGCCCAGTGGCCACGTACCCAACCGGGCGGCGGTATCCCCGCGGGTGGGCCAATCAGCGCGTACCCATTGTAGACCGGATAGGCCGGATAGGGGTAGGCCGATACGTACGGGTATGGCCGGATATAAGGATACGGATAAATCGGCACGCCAAAAGCGCCGCCGACAAACACGTGCACGTGAGCACGTGCCGGTGCTGCGAAGACTCCAAGCAGGACCAGAGAAAAGGCGGCTAGCGCCAGCGTGCGACCCAGCCTTCGCGGTCTCCTTGGTACCAGTTTCCTGTTAGTCTCGTTTGTCATCTGAGCCGCTCCTAACCCTTAAAACGTAGCTGCCGCGATTTAGTTGCGCCACAGGTAACCTTCGGGGGGATTTCGTGCTGACTGTTGCCAGAATGCTTCGCGTTCAGCGATGAAAGCGGTAAGGAGTCGAGAAACCGATGATCGAGATCCCTGGAATCCAGTATGACAATGTGTCGCGTTTCTTTCGGGGTCAAGTCCCGGGCGGCGACTGTGAGCTGACGTTCACGCTGATCAGCGGCGGGCGCTCGAATCTGACCTACCTGGTTCGCGGCGGCGGGCACGAGTGGGTCTTACGACGGCCGCCGCTTGGGCATGTCCTCCCGACGGCGCACGACATGGCACGTGAGCATCGGGTGCTGGCAGCCTTGGCCGGCACCGACGTACCCGCGCCGCGCCCGATCGCCTTGTGTCAGGAAGCATCCGTCAACGGCGGGCCATTTTACGTGATGGAGTATCGTCCGGGCGTCGTTCTGGCGAATGAGATTCCGTCCGGATATGCGCCGACGGAGACCGAGCGCCGCCGCATCAGCGTCGCGCTGGTCGAGACCCTCGTGTGTTTGCACGCCGTCGATTACCGCGCCGTCGGCCTTGAAGGCTTCGGGCATCCCGAGGGGTATATCGAGCGCCAGGTGCGGCGCTGGTCACAGCAATGGGAACGCTCACAGACATCGCCGCTGCCTGAGATAGACGAGCTGATCCGACGCCTGCGTGCAGCGCTACCGCAGTCGCCACCGCCGACGATCGTGCACGGCGACTATCGGCTCGGCAACATGGCGCTCGATCCGCACGACCCCGAGCGGGTGGTGGCGATCTTCGACTGGGAGATGGCGACGCTCGGCGATCCACTCGCGGATCTCGGATACGCTTTGATCTACTGGACCGAAAAGGATGACCCGTTGCCAACCGGCGGGGTCGGGACTGCGTCGACCTTCACGGCGCTCCCGGGATTCTACACGCGTGCCGAGATCGTGGCCGAGTACGCGAAGCGCAGCGGGCGCAATGTCGACGCGGTGCACTTCTACCAGGTGCTGGCTCTGTACAAGCTCGCGGTGATCAGCGAAGGTATTTATGCGCGTTACCTTCAGGGAAAAACGCTGGGTGAGGGGGCTTTGCCCGCCAATAGCAGCCTGCCCGCCAATTCAGATGTCTGCCCGGCAATTCTGGTCATCGCTGCGACCTCGCCCGGCTTTCCCCATGAGCCATAGCATCATCGACGTGACGGGCTAGCCGTAGACCGTCCAATTCCTCTCTGCACTGTTGGTTGCAACCTTTTCCCAGAGTGTCGAGACCTCGATGGGTAAGCGGTGTCGGTGCCCAAAATTCACAACGGCAGTCTCGGGCATAGTGCTAAGGCTTACCAGTCCCTGGCTATTGTATGGCGGGGTACAGTAGTAAATCAGCAGCTGTTCTGCTCGCTCGATTTGTTGGTTCCATGCCGGCCACCGTTCTTCAGTCATCTGGTCAGCACCGCCTAACAGTCCGAGGTAAACCTTAATGGCCGTCGGCTCCCATGGCACCCATATTTTCTCATGCTTGCTGAGTCTTTCAGCGAATGGCTTGTCTCTAGTCGGGCGTAACGGAAGTTACTTGAATAAGTAGGGAGGTTGACCGTCTCCACCAGAAAGGGAATGGGAGGAGACAGCATGCCGAAACTCGGTCGGCCGAAAAGCCCGCTCATACTCGCCGATGATGAGCGCGAAGTG
>JBIOJG010000017.1:0-102008 GCA_044450645.1 Binatia bacterium | reverse complement strand
GTTGCGCCGCCCGTTGGGCTACTTTTCCGCTGCATCGTTCTGTTCCTCCCTGCTCGTCGTCGAACTTCGCAAGAGATCAACGATGACAGGGGTTCCAGAACGATGCACCCCTTTTAACTCTCCTCAACTGCTCTTTTCGGGATTAACCGGGCGCCCACTTGAATACGGCTGCCCACGGAACCAAGTCAATGGGTCCAGACGCTGGCGACAGATGGCGCGCCGGCTCGCCGATTGCGTTGAGCATCGGGCTCGACAGCGTCGAGGAACAGAACCGGGTGTCGGCCAAGCTCTGCGAACGCGGCACGATCAGGATGGGGCTCCACGGGACGTTCTGGGGCGCCCGCTTCGGCATGCTCACCGACAAGTTCGGCATCGACTGGATGCTGAACTGCAAGCTCGCCAAGAAGTAGTGCGCCCGCGCGCTTACCGCTCTCAGGCAGCGCGAGATCGGGCGGGAATTTCGAAATGGGTCCGCGCGCGGTCGGAAGGCGATTGCGAGGACGGCGGCGCTGAGGAGAGAAGAGGAGAAGGTTGGCGTTGATGATTTTATTACTTATTATAAGAAGCCTCATGTTTCCGATTCCGCTAAGTCCCTTGCCATCTTCGAAAGCTTGTAGGGGAGGTAGAACGGATCGTCGGCTAGCTGCCGCCCTTCGATGTGTAATAGCCGGATGTTCCGGAGTGCCTTCAGACTAGATGTAGACCCGAGCAGGGCAGCAAAACTCTTAAATATCTCCGTAGGCAGGAATAAAACAAGAGACATCACACCGAATGAATACGCAAGCCCCATCTTCTCCAACGACTTCTTCTTGTCAAGACGCTCAAACTCATTTCTCAGACGGGCTACCTGTTGATCAATGTGAAGAAGGAGATCTACTAGAGATGCTTCAGAACTTGCTGCATCTGAGCTCCGGAGGAAATCTGTTATCTCGCATTGGAAATGAGTAAACAGTTCCGCATTGTCTTTCCGAAGTGTAAGGATTTCCCCTTGTGGTACTGATGCAACTCTAGGTAGGAGCAGTTCGAGAACCCCAGCGGGAAATGGACCGCGCCCATGCTCTGACATCTGACTCGCCAGGTATTCATTTGAGAACCCGACGTTCAGCACATCCTTTAGGAGGCCGGGAGGGTCGAAAGTAGGATAGGGAAGCAATATGCCCTCGTTGCACAGCCACCAGAACGGCGCAATAGTTTGGCTGATCATCCTCTTGACTTGCAGTAGTTCGCCAAACGTGGTTGGATCATCAGCATCTCCAGGAAAAGTGATCGGGGGAAGTCGAAGCACTGAGAGTGAAGTAAGCCAGGCTATGTTCTTCGCTACAATGTCAGTCCTGTGCAGTTGAAAATCGCTGGCGATCTTGAGGCCTGGCGTGGTATTTATAGTTCTCTCAACCGCTTCGCGGTAATCAATTAGCCGATCTATCACCGAATCAACCTGATATTTATCATGCGATATCCGTTGCTCGTCGGTGAGTCCAGCAGAGAAATGTCGGAGACGGGCAAACGCGTGGAAGATATCTGGCGTACGCTTTGTAGCCATCACGCAGCACCTTCTTCCTCTGTTTCGAAAGTACCTTGACGGACTTTCTGGTGCCAGTGCCTCGTCCATTCTCTGTTGGTCACGCGCCGCATCTCGCTGTCCATCCCCTTGTCTTGTACCCCCCTTCTCGTGATCATGCAGCGGCAAAAGGCATAAGGAGCCACTCGATAATGGATAGTCCGCATAAACGGGGTAATCGGCGACCGGGGACAGGCAGGGTCGGACCGCGTAAGTCAGCGAACAGGCTCGGCTTGGGCGGGCATTTCATCTCGGCATTCAGGGACGTTCAACATCGGCACTGACATCCCGGCAGAGAACATGACGAATACGGGCCTCGCTCAGTACTTGCGCGACTTCAGTCGCTCGAGCACTCCCATGACCTCAGCCTCGAGCTGCGCCGGAGACATCCCTTCTGTCGGCGGCCGCGCAGACGTTGCGTACGGGCTACTCGACTCCTCACGAGTCGGGCACGCGTCCAACTTCCATCCTGTGTACTCGGACATCGACACGCGAACGTGTCCCGAAGGGCGGTACGACGGGTTGTGCGGACTTCCGACGTGCAGCTGGACTCGGATCTCGATCGATTCGAGAGCTTGGTGACGATGCGGGCCAGCCTCGACGGAGCGCACAACCACCCTCGCCGTGTGACCGGCCGAGCGCAGGCGAGAGACGAATCCGGAGAGGAGCGGCAGCGCCACGTTTTGTCGCCACTCCTGGAAGGGTCGCACCTTTGCGCGCGACCTCTCTATCCTTTCGGTCTCCTCCGGCGCGGCGTTCACTGTCGGCTTCCGTCCCTCATGAATAGCTGCAAGCAAGGTCGAGAGCTTCTCCCCCGTCACCTCCGACAGCGGCAACACCTCGTTGCTGGTGTGATCGAACTGAGCCGGAGCCGGGTCGTGCTCGCCCGGCAGGTCCTTGGGGAATATCGCCGCGCGGTTGCTCTTCCCTGGACGCAGGTCGACGCGTCCCCCGTGCATGCCGGCGCGAGCGAGGACGACGGACTCTCCCGGCCCGAATGGACCCGTTGCATCGTCGAAATCCACTAGGATCTGTGGAACAGGGAAGTAGCCATCGCCGAGCGGATCAATTGCGACGATGCGCTCGAACGGCACCCAGCGGTAGACCTTCAGCTCCGCCCGTTCTGTCTCGGGGATGTACTCGTTCCAGAACTCATGGGGCGTTCGGTCGAAGCGGTCCCCATCGTCGACGTTCCACGCGTTCATCGAGCGCAACTCGCCTTCGGCATGCGTCGCCGCGACGTCGTGATCGAGAAGGGCATCCCAGCGTTCGCCATCGGGGGTCAGGGCTGCCAGATGCTCGCGGTACAGAACGACGAGATGCCCGGGCTCCTTGACGTGCAACGCGCGGCAGATGAGCCACCGTGCTCGCGGCTCACCGTCCTTCGGCTTCCTCGGATAGCGCTCATCCGAGGGATCGCGCAGCAGCACCACCTTGCCGTGATGTCCCTCATTACCCAGTAGAGTGGTGAGTTGCTTCTTCTTCGCGATCTGCGACCGGAGGTCTGTCGCGAGGGAGCGACGACGAGTCTGAAGCGAGAGACCGAAGTACGCGAAGAGAAGGCGGTCGTTCTTCGGCTGGAAGAGCATGTCCTCAAGCTCGCCCTTCGCCCATATCGTGAACTCCTCGACACCACGCGCGACCATCTCCTCGCGGAACGCGTCCCGGGTCTTCTTCGATACATCGCACGCCACAGCGAGGATAAAGCCGTGGGGAGGCGCCGCGAGGGAGGCCAGACTCTCTTGCACGACCTCGCGAACCCGCTTCGGAGTGAGGGACTTCTCGCGCTTGCACTGGAAGATCCACAGGCGCTCGTCGACGACGTTGGGCACGGACCCGGAGTCCGTAACGTCGCTCTCGTCGTCGGCATCATCATCAATGACCACGAGCTCAGTTGCTCGAATATCCAGGCCGTCATCGGAGCCCCCGCGCCCCGTGGCTTCGAGGGACTTCCAACGCCGCAGGTCGTAGGCAAGCTGACGCACGAGATCCTCGAAGCGATGTGGCTCGAGGTCGTGGAACGGGAGCGGGTTCAGCGTTCTCGTCGTCGCTGCCTTCATGCAAGCGTCACCCCTTGGGCGCATGCGGGTCTCGACCGAAGATGTGCTCGGTCTGGATGGAACCATCCTGCTTCAGGATGACCATCTCCGCCGCGGGCTGATTCCTCGCCACCTCGCGCGCGCTTGACCGCGTCGGATTTGTTGTCGAGGTTGGCTACGGCATGGTCGTGCCAGCAAGCCCTCAGAAACCCGGGCGGATTCATCTCTGCCAACCGCGTCGCCTGGCCCAGGGACAACCGTTTCTCTCGCGGATAGTGCGAAGCGGTGACGAGGCGAGCCTCTGCGCGAACTCCTTGGGTTGCTCCCGGAGCGCGATGAGCAGATCGTCAGGCACTTCGATCGTGACCGTGGACATGAGAGGGCCTCCTTCAACTGCAATCTACGATACCCCGCCGGCAGATGAAACCGCCGGAGGTCTCGAGACCCCGCGGACGCGCGGTGGCAGCGCTCGTGGCAGGGAGCCGGTAAGAAGTGCGGAGCCAGGGGTCGTCCACGAAGCTCCACGCGGCGGCGCTGCGGAAAGCGGCGGGCGGCGGGATCGGCTTCCAGGCCGATCGCCCGCTCGGTGCAGGAGGACCCCTCTCTGCTCGCTTCACCCCATCGCCCGCTTCGCAGCGCCGAGGAGTTCGTCGGCGAGGCGGGTCGGTTCCGGGAGCTGATACCGGATGGCGCAGCCAAGGACGATCTGCTGCGCGGCGCGCAGGTCGATCAGCTGACCGACGCTGACGAAGACGGGACCCGATCGGAAGATAGAACTCGCGCCAAGAGCGCCAAGACCGATCGGGCGAGGGAAGTCACCGCGCCGCGAGGCTCAGGCTACAAGGGCGAAGAAGAAATGGTCGCCCTGCCCGCGCGGTGCGTTGATGCCGCCGAGACCCAGGCACAACGAGGGCGATAACACCTTCACTTCGTCGTAGAGCACGGCGCGCACCGGGCCGGGTAAACGGGAGACCTCGTAGTGCAGCCGCACGGTCTCCGTGTCGCGCCAGCGCGAGCGGCCGGTCTCCGCAACGAAACGTCCGATCCCGAGAGTCGGGTGGAAGAAGAACCAACGGTGCCGGATGAAATCGACGCCGAACGGCAGCAGCCGGAACCCCAGCTCCTGCAGCGGACGGATGACCGGGTGGTGTGCCCCCGGCGTATCCAGCCAGGCCAGATGCACACCACGGTAGCAGCCGCTCGGCACCGCAACGGGACGCGCCTCCGCATACAACCCTTCCAGCTCCGCCACGCTGCACTGCACCAGCCGCGCCAGCGAAAGCGACGTTCCTCGCCGATCTTCCATGGCCTCTTCTCGCAGTTCCGTACTTGCTGAGCAACTAGTTCCGAGAATCGTCGAGGAGCGCAAAGATTTTGGCGCTGAACCTATCTGACCCTCGCCCGCGCGTTTTCTCAGCGTGGGAGAGGGCAGGGTGAGGGCATAAGCAAGCAGGCGAAGTGGCGCTCGCGCCGTGGCCGAGCTCCCTCACCCCAACCCTCTCCCACGCTGAGAAGATGCGTGGGCGAGGGGGAAATCTGCGTGCCGGTTCAACCGACCGCGATGCCGCCGGGCTCGAACGCCAGGGCCGGGTTCTCCCACACCTGCGACAGATCGACCATCGTCGGTGAGTTGCACGACGAGCAGCCTTCGGCGTCGAGGCGCAGCTGCCGGAATCGATCCAGCTGCATGATCTCCTTCAGCGGCGTCGTCCGAATGCTGGCGATGGGGCGGGCGAGGTTGAGGCAGTACTCGGCGTTCCCGCGCCCGTCGACGAACATGACCAGCTTGGGGAGATGGCACCGGTATCCCCGGCGCCCGGTCATGAAGTAGTCGAAGTACTGCTGCGAGTTGAGAATCGGCGCGCCGGCGCGCTTCTTCTCCGCCAGCGATGCACACAGCGCTTGCAGCTCAGGCAAAGGCATACCCATGTCGGTCTCGACGAAATGCCCGTTCTCTCCGTGGCGATACTCGGTGATCACGTCGAACGAGATCTGCACGTCGAGGCGCGCCGCCAGGGCGAGCAGGTCGTCGATCTCATCGGCCATCCCTTTCTGCACGCAGCAGTTGAACTGCAGCGACACGTCCGGGTACTTCTCCTTGACCAGGCGCACGCCTTCGATGGCGCGGTCGAACAACCCCGGCAGGCCGCGGATGGCGTCGTGGCGCTCGGGCTTCGCCGAGTCCAGGCTCACGATCATCATGTCGATGTACGGCAGGACCTCGTCCATACGCTTCTTCAGGTACCATCCCGTATTGAACAACAGGATCGACATCCCCGCTTCCTGTTTGATGAAGCGCACGACAGCGCCGAGGTCGCTGCGCTGGAACGGCTCCCCGCCCGTCAGCGCCGTGGCGACGAAGCCCTCCGCTTTCGCCTGCGCGTAGAAGCGCTTGAGATCCGCCAGCGGCACATCCTCGCAGTCGTTGTCGCGCCAGAGGCAGCTGGCGCATTTGCACATGCAGCGGTTGGTGATGAAGTGCCCGACGATGAACGGGCGCCAATCCCCGTTCTGTTGCGCTTCGAGGGCTTTGCCCAGCACCCGCTGCAAAGCCTCCTGCGTTGCCACACTCAGCTGTCTCATCGCCGCGCTCCTTTCCGAATGCGTCAGATGAACCGAGCGCCCAGTTGAATACGACCGCCCACGGAACCAAGTCAATGGTCGTAGACACCGACGAGAGGTCGGTGTTGCGTGTGGTCTCAATCGAGACTACTGCGGACCATGAACTGCGGATTGGCGGTTGGCGCGTCTTTTGTCGGGTGGTCGACGACGCGGTGCAGGTGGCCCTGATCGGCCGGAAGAGGGGCAACGTTCTGATGATCGATCGCAAGAGATTCTTTCTATGAACATCGAAAGCATTCGCGCCGTGAAGGCCAGCCTGAACAAGATCGTCGGCGGGCTGCCAGAGGAGGGGTCGGTGGTGATCACGAAAAACGGTCGGCCGTGCGCGGTATTGATGCCGGTGACCGAAGACACCGACCTGGAGATCGTCGCGCTCTCACAGAACAAACGCTTTTGGCGAACCTACGATCGTGCCCTGCGGCGTGCGGAGAAAGAGGGCTGGACTTCGCTCGACGACGTCTAGATCTCGCAGGCTGCGGGTGCGGGCTCGGTTAGCGGGAGATCGGGCGCGAGTTCAGGGTGGGTCCGCACGTGGACTGTCTGCATGGCGCCCCAAAGGGGCAGTAATTCGATCTTCAGGGCAACGCCCCGGGAACTGACGCGCTACGCTGCTCCTGCACCGCTGGAGTTGTCCAATTTGTTCGTAGCGGATCAGTCGATCCGTCCCTCGTTGGCGGCCGCGGCCGCTTGAACGGGCGATGTCCCCTCGTCCTCTGATCGCTGACCGCGTCTCCGGGTCAGGACCTTACTTCAGAACCGGTGTGTCGGCTGTTCAGCCGGCGATAGATCTGTTTGTTCTGCCGATACAGGTTCACGAACTCTCGGAAGAGGGCGTCGTAGATGGCACGGTGGCCGGGGGTGGGGTGGTACTCGCACTGGTATTCCATGCGGGCCGGGACGTCCTCATACGACATGATCCCCAGACCGACAGCGGCGATGAACGCGGCCCCGCGGACGTTGGCCTGAATCGGGTCCTTCACCTGGCGCACGGGTCGATCGAGCACGTCGGCGAAGATCTGGCACCAGACGTTCGAGGCGGCGCCGCCACCGACGATGTTGATGGCGTCGAGGCGCCGGCCCAGAAACCGCTCGAATGGCCGCAACAGCCAGCGGGTGTTGAGCGCCACACCTTCGAGCACCGCCCGGATGACGTCGGCGCGCGAGTTCTCCAGCGACAGGTTGAAGATGGCCGCGCGCACGCTCGAGTCCTCGACCGGCGCGCGCTCCCCATAGATCCACGGCGTGTACAGGACGCCGTTGCTGCCGGCCGGCGTGCGGGCTGCGATCCGATCCATGAGCTGATACACGTCGGGGACCTTTTCCTCCTGGAGCAGCTCGTCTTTGTGGTAAAGGATCTTGTCGCGCAGAAAGGTCAGGTTGCCGCCCGCGGTGGCCTGCAACGCCGTCAGCAGGTAGCGGCCGGGAATGGCGCACGGCACCGAGGCCAGCGCCGACACGATGTCGGTCTTCTTGAATGGCACGTGGGCCGCGAGCCAGGACGATGTCCCGATGTAGAGGTGGGCCTCGTAGTCGCGCACCGCACCGGATCCAACCGCGGCAGCGGTGTTGTCGATCGCGCCGGCGACGACGGCGACGTCAGCGCTGAGCCCGATCTCGGCAGCCACCTTCGGCCGCAGTGTACCGATGACGTCGGTACACTTGACGATCTCGGGGAACTTCTCTGGCGCGATGCCGCAGCCCCGCAGCAGGGAATCACTATACGTGATGTTCGACGGGTCGCGATTGTCCGTGACCCACGACGTAAGGATCGAGTCGTAGGTGGCAACGAAGCGTCCGGTGAGACGCAGGTTGAGGTAATCGAGCGCGTTGAGAAACTTATGGGTGCGCTCGTACACCTCCGGGCGCTCGTGCTTGATGTAGAGCATGTGCGCCGCCGGATCCTTGCCGGCGAGCGACGGCGCGCCACCCGTGAGGCGAATCCACCGCCAGAGCCGCAGCGGGTGATACCCGGCGATCCGGATCGGGCCGCTGGTAATCTGTTTCAGGTGCTTCGCGCCGCGCATGTCCATCCACAGGATCGCATTCATCAAGGGTTGCCCGTCGGCGTCCACCGGGACCGTGCACTCCCCTTGCGTGCTGCAGCAGATCACGATGATCTGTCGCGGGGCGACGAACCCGCGGCCGATGAGCCTCTTGGAGACGCGCAGGAACGCCCGCCACCACGCCTCCGGGTCCTGCTCCGCGCCGCCGTTCGGAAACAGCAGCGTCTCGACGCCCTCGAACTCCCAACCCACGACCGTGCCGGAGACCGACACCAGGGCGGCCTTGCAGCCCGAGGTGCCGAGATCGACGGCGAGCACGTATGAGTCGCTAGACGTGTTCGACATTCTCCAGCACGCGCCGGAATCCGGCCAGGGCCTGCGCGATGACCTCGTCGGTGTCGGCCATGCTGGTGTAGAGGCGGCTGCCGGCCAGCGTGATGATGCCCTCCGCGGTGTACGCCGCGCCCATCTCCTCGGCAATCTTTCGGCGCTGCAGGAGTTTTGGAAAGAACTCCGGATCGCTGACGTCGAGCAGCAACACGCCGTGCGTTTCGAGATGGAGGATGGAGCCGTGGTTGTACGCAAAGAAGGGCAGGCCGAGGGCGTCGATGATGGCTTGCAGGCCGGCGCACAGCTTGTCGCCGGCTTGACCCGCGAGAACCGGCGCGTTGGTGCGTTCCATTTCGAGAATGGCGAAATACCCCGCCGCCGCGCTCAACGGGTTGGCCGACAGTGTGCCCCCGACAAGCGTCTTCTGCTGCCCGCCGCCGATGCCGGCGGCGAAGGTGCGCATGATGTCGGCGCGGCCGCCGACGCCACCCGCCGCGGGGAAGCCGCCGGCCACGCACTTGCCGAACACGGTGAGGTCCGGCTTGACGTTGAAGTACCCTTGGGCGCCGGCCAGTCCGATGCGGAAGCCGGTGACGACTTCATCGAAGATCAGCAGCGCGCCGTACGCATCGCACAAGGCGCGGACCCGGGCATTGAAGTCGCGTTGCACGGGACGCGAGGCACTCTCCGGACCCAGTGGCTCGACGATGACGGCCGCCGTACCGCCGTCGGACTTGTTGCGCTCGAGCAGCGCACACAGGCCGTTCTCGCCGTCGATGTCGTTCGGGTAGAACTCCTGCGTGTGCTGCAGCGTGTTCTCGGGTATGCCGGCAGACTCGAAAGCGCCGCTGCCGGGGATGCGCGTACCGAAGACGAGCTGATCGCTCCAGCCGTGGTAGGCGCCGCCCACTTTGATGACCTTGCTGTTGCCGGTGAAGTTGCGCGCCGCACGGATGGCCGCCATGCATGCCTCGGTGCCGCTGCCGAGCATGCGGAACATTTCGACGCTGGGCATGTGCTGGTTGATGAGTTGGGCAAGCTTGTACTCGTACTCATGGAACAGGCCGGTGACCGGCCCGCACGCGCTCAGCACCTCGATGACCTGCTCGCGCACCGGAGCGTAGTTACTGCCCAGCACCGTCGGGCCGCCCGCCTGCAGAAAGTCGACGTAGTGGTTGCCGTCCACATCCCACAAGTACGCGCCGGCGGCGCGGGCGATGTTGAGCGGGAAGGGGTAATTGAACGCCAGGTTGTGCTGCACGCCGCCGGGAATGTACTTCGCCGCTTCCGCCGTCGACGCTTTCGAACGCGGGCAGCGGGTTTCGAAGTAGGCGAGGTACTCTTGCATCTTGTCGCGTCGAATCGGGCGCGGCGGCGCGGACACCAGCCGGTGCCCCTTGGCGATGAGTTCGTCCGTATCCGGCCAATGCGAAATGGCGTAACGCTGCGGCGTGGTCGTCATGCTCGTTCCTCTCTCATGGACACCGGACGCGGCGATCGCGGATCCGGATAATCGGCGCGCATCATAATGACGCGGCACTTAATGCACAAACGACTTGAGCATCGAGGCGCGGTCAGACCCGTGATGTCAGATCTTCGCTGACGCGCTGGACCGCGAGCTGCACCTCGCGCAGGTTCAGCGGCAGCTGATGCAGCTGAGCTGGCAATCGTGGTGCAGTGAAAGCGTCCGCTGCCCGTCTACGCGTGCCTACAAGCAAGTGATGCTGTAAAGAAGGTCCACTCTGCGCCTTCAACCTGCTCGTGCAGGAAGGCGCAGAGTTTTGGTGAACCTCCTCAGCGCACCATGGATTCGATTCGTGCTGGAACGTACTTGTGCCACGGCGTCCCGGCAAACGGGTCGCGATCCTCGGCGGCGGTCAGCTCATTGGGTGGGACACCGGCGATCGCGCGCGGACCGCCGTCGAGCGGGTAATCCACGCCGAGACCGTTCGGCAGCGACACGTGCCCTGGCTGCATCGTGTCCGTGATCTCAATGACCACGTCCACGCTGCTCCGCTTGGTAGTGAGCCGTGCGTGGCCGCCATGGGCCAGGTGGAGGCGCTCGGCGTCGCCGGGGCTGACCCGCAACGCACCCGCAACGTCCTGCTTGCGCCACGTCGGATCGCGGAAGATGGTGTTGGCCGTGAAGGACCGGCGCTCGCCCGCGGAGAGGATCAGTGGGAACTCAGGGTCCGGCGCGGTCGGCGCCTCGGCACCAAGCTTCGCCAACTCTGCGATGAGCTCCGGAATCGAGAGGTTGATCCGGCCCTGGGGTGTTTGCAGGCGCTTCCAGCTATCCTCGTAGCCGTCGACCGAGAACACCACACCGGATCGGCTCGTCAGAATCGCCTCGAAGAGACGCTCGCCGGGCTCGAACCCGTCGCCGTTGTAGCCGGCTCGCCGTACCGACTCGGGATTCTGCATCGCGAACAGATGGGCTGCGCCCCACAAGATCGCCGCCGCCGCGGCGCCTTCCGGCAGCGTGGGCCCGAGGACTCGGTACAGCGCGTACGCCACCAGCTTGGACAATTTGGGATTCGACGCGGTCGCGGCGAAAAACGCCTCCGCGAGCGCCACGCGTCCCCGCGCGAGGGCTGCACGCAACGGCGCCAGGTCTTCTTCGTTGACGGCACCCAGGACCTCCACCAGCCGCGCGTGAATCTCCGGCTCCGGCAACGGACCCGGAGGCGCGGGCAGGACCGGCCGCCGCAGATGGAAGACGTTGCGCGGAAAGTCGAAGTTGAAGAACGTCGCTTCCCATTTCTCGTACTGCGTCGGCGCCGGCAACACGTAGTGGGCGAGACGGGCCGTCTCCGTCAGCGCCACGTCGATCACCACCAGCGTGTCGAGGGCGCCGAGCGCGGCACGCATCCGCTGGCTGTCAGCGAGCGAATGCGCGGGGTTGCCGCTCTCGACGATCATGGCGCGATACCGTTTCGGATGGTCGGTGAGGATCTCCTCGGCGATCACGTTGCACGGCACCAGGCCGCCGAGCAGGCGGGCACCGGCAACCGGGCTCAGACGCGACTCGTCACCGACGTTCACCAACTTCGACAGGGTGGAGAACGCATACTGCGCGCCCGCCTTCGCGAAGTTGCCGGTGAGCAGCCAGAGGAGCTTGTCCAGATAACTCGCCAGCGTGGAGTGCCGGTTCATCTGGATGCCGAGGTCCTCCGCGACGGCAACGCTCGCCGCCCGAGCGATGCGGCGTGCTGCGTCGCGGACGAGCGCCTCGGCGACACCGGCAACGGCACAGTAGGCGGCGATCGGCACCGCGGCAAAGGCGGCGCGGACCTCGTCGAGGCCGGTGGCGTGCGCGGCGAGCCACTCGCGGGCGAGCAGGTCCTCCTGCACCAGGACGGCGATCAGGGCGGCGAGCAGCCACGCGTCGGTGCCGGGCTTCACGCGGAGATGAATATCGGCGAGGTCCGCGGTCTCGGTCCGGCGCGGATCGATGACGATCAAGGTGCGCTGTGGATCCTTGGCGATTTCGCGCAGCGTGTGGCGCGCGCGCGGGAAGCCGTGCGACTGCCACGGGTTCTTGCCGATGAACAGCGCCACCTCGGCGTGCTCGAAGTCGCCGCGCGTGCCCGTCCCCAGCATTCGTCCCATCACCCAAAACTCACCGGTCTTCTCCTGCGCCAGCGCGTTGGAGCGGTAGCGCGCCCCCAACGCGCGCAGCGTGGCGCCGGCGTACGCGCCACCGAGATGGTTCCCCTGCCCGCCGCCACCGAAGTACAAGATCGTCTCGCCGCCATGCGTATCGCGGACGGCCGCGAGCCGGGCCGCCACTTCGTGGATCGCGGTGTTCCAGTCGATCTCCTCGAAAGTGCCGTCGGGGCGCCGGCGAAGCGGCGTGGTGACCCGGTCCGGGCCATTTTGGTAGTGATCGAGCCGCAACGCCTTGTTGCAGGTGTAGCCCTGCGACGCCGGATGTGCCCGGTCGCCGCGGATACGCGCGAATCGCCGCTCGTCCGGGCCACCGAGTTGGACCTCGATGCCGCAGTTGCACTCGCAGAGAATGCACGCGGTCTGGAGCCATTCGCGCTCAATGATCTGATCACGCATGACGTCTCCCTTTCTAGGCTGCTTGATAGCGGAACTCATTGCATTTGAGTCAAGTTTCATGATGGTACCGATGAAGCGACCAAACGGGGAGCGGACCGCCGAACTGGCGCTGGGCGCAGCCCTAGAACTTCTCTGTGGACGGTCGCAGGTCGATCTCATGACTCCAGGCGCTGGGATCTTGATGGGCCAGGTACCAGAAGGCGTCCGCTATCGCAGACGGCTTCAGCAAATTCTCCTCTTTGAGAGCCGGGAAGTGCTGTCGGACGAGCGGCATATCGATCGCGCCGTCCACGTTGACGTACGCAACGTGAACCCCCTGCGGATGCAGGTCGCGTGACATCACCTGTGCCAGACCGCGCACGGCGAATTTGGCGGGGGCAAACGCCGCCGAACTCGGCCCCGGCTTGACGCCCGCCGTTGCCCCCGTGATCAAGATCGCGCCCCGACGTCGTGCCAGCATGTCGGGAACGACCTGACGCGCCCAGAGGAATGCGCCGAACGTGTGCGTGCGCCACGCCTCCTCGAAGACCTCGGGGGTGGTGTCGACGAGTGTGCCGAAGGGGCGCCGGCCCCCGTTGTACATGAGCACGTCGGGGGGTCCGAGCGTGCCGCGGATCTGTTCGTACGCCGCCGACACCTGCTCGGGCACAGTGGCGTCGCTCTGGATCGATAGCGCGACGCCCCCGGCGGTCCGGATCTCTTCTGCGATGATACGCGAGACCTCGGCGCTGCGGGCCACCAGTGCGACGCGGTACCCGAGCGCGAACCGCCGGGCGAGGGCGGCGCCAAGCCCGGCGCCTACTCCCACCACGAGCGCGACGCGCACGTTGTCCGATTCGACCATGGCGGATTCCTCAACGAATGCTTGTCAGTTTGTTTATGAGACGGACTCTATCGGGGTGCGTTCGTTAACGCAACGGGGTATAGTCGCCGCATGAAGCGCACCTCTTTCGCGGACTGGCCGTGCTCCATCGCCCGCACGGTCGACCTCCTCGGAGATTGGTGGACGCCGCTGGTGCTGCGAGAAGCGTTCTACGGCGTCACCCGATTCGAGGACATGCAGCGCGCTCTCGGCATCGGCCGCAACGTCCTCACCGAACGGCTGCAGCGCCTCGTTCGCGCAGGCGTCCTGAAGCGATGCAAGTACCAGGACCGGCCGGAGCGATTCGAATACCGCCTGACCGAAAAGGGTCGCGATTTTTTCCAGGTGCTCGCGGCCATGATTCATTGGGGGGACAAGTGGCTGGCCGGACGGCGCGGTGCGCCGATTGCCCTTCGCCACATTGCGTGCGGCCGGCTCACGCATGCCGAGGTCGTCTGCGCCCAGTGCCGGCAGCCCCTCGAAGCGCGGGCGGTTCGAGCGGAACTCGGACCCGGGTTTCCACACAAACTGACTGGGCATCCGCGAGTGCAAGCCCGCTTCGGCCGGCCGCGAAGCATCGCCTGACCTCGCGCCAACCTTCACGGCTTGTGATCGTTGACCGTCCGCGTAGATGCCGCGGGGTACGGGCCGAATCGACGGCGACATCGTGTCCCCCGCAACGTCGCCGCCATAGCGGCTATTCGAACCGGAGGTCTCGCTTCTGCTGCGCCTTCGGCTGCTCCCGCCCCGGAAAGTCGGAACCGGTGGGGAAGCGAGCCCGCATGTAAGGTCACAGCGGCAGATTTCCGGTCCCCACGCGCGGCCCCTACCTCCGCGCGTCCCGGCTTCGGACGCCGCGGTAGATGAGAACACGTTCGTCCGCCGTCAGCACGGTCAGCTCGTGACAGCGGGACGCGGCGACGAGAAGACGGTCGGCGGGATCCTTGTGGAACGGCTCGGGCAGCGCATAGGCCTCCAAGGCGATCTCATGGGAGATCTGCACCGTCCGCGCCTGGATGGCATGCAGCGCGCGCTCGACCCACTCGCGCAACGCGATCGATACGCTGACGGCACCTGTCGCCGCCAAGCGCGCCAGCTCCAGCGTTGAAATCGTGCACACATAGTTCTCGTGTCCCGCGTCGACCAGGAGGCGCCGCGTCTGCGGCCCGAGTCGATCCGGATCTTCCTGCGACCAGATCCAGACGTGGGTGTCGAGCAACAGCTTCACTTCAGCATCTCCCAGTCTGCGGTGGTGTCGCTTCTGACGAGATCGCGTCGGATGCGCATGTTGCCCTTCAGGGTACCCAACTGCTTGCGCTGGGCGCCGTTGGCAAATGGTTCCACGCGCACCATGGGCCGCCCGCGCAGCGTCACCACGACCGGCTCTCCCGATCGCTGCACTTCCTTGAGGACGCCGATGCACTTGGCTTTGAAATCGGAAACCAGCATGGTCTTCATAGGCGCACCGTAACTTGGTCAAGAGACTAGGTCAACCGCCAGCGCTGTTTGTCGCGTGTGATGATGTCTACATGCACTGAGTCCGTCCCCCGAGAACCACGCCGCAGGACTCGACGGGTTCGCTCCACCGTCTCCGCCTGCAACGGGCCGGTCTTTCTTTCCGGTACGGCGACCAGAAGCCGGCCCCGGCGCACGAGTTTCACCGGCATCGGCGCGGGCTCGATCTCGACCCGTCCGTCTCGCCAGCGCACCTCGAGCGGTGTCCCCGGCTTCAAGCCAGCCTCGCGTCGTATCGCTGCGGGGATCACCAGTCGCCCGGCCGAATCCATGGTCGTTCTCATGGCATGAGAAGAGCTGCGCGACCGCAAGCTCGATGGGCTCAAGTTTTATCGGCAGTATCCGCTCTTCGTCGAATGGCTCGGCTCACAGACGTTTCGTCGCTGACTTCTTCTGCTTCGAGCGACAGCTGGTGATCGAGGTCGACGGACGCGTTCACGACTACCGCGTCGATCATGACCGGCTCCGAACCTTCATCATCAATCAATTGGGTATCCGAGTCGTGAGTTTCCGGAACGAGCCGATCGAGACCGACCTGGCTGGTGTCCTCGAGGAGTTACGCGGTGCATTGTTGGTGCGATCCGGCCGGTGACTGACAAACTCATCCCCAACCCCTTCTCTTACGAAGAGAAGGGGCTTGGCGGAATTCGGTTTCCCCCTCTCTTTCCAAGAGAGGGGTCAGGGGTGAGTTCGACTAGCTGCGGAAGACTCCGCGACTCGGTTCACAACGGCAAGTTTCCCGTCGCCGCGCGCGTCGACTTGTCCTTCTTGTAGGCGTCGAGGGTGCGCTGGGCGATGCGCCACTGGTGCACCTCGTCGGCGCCGTCGGCGAAGCGTGCCCAGCGTGCGTGCTGCGCCATCGTCGCCAGCGGCGTGTCGAGCGAGTAGCCGAGCGCGCCGTGCACCTGGATGGCGCGGTCGACGACGCGGTTGAGCATGTTGGCGACGAAGTGCTTCGTCATCGACACCTCGCTGCGGAAGTCTTCCTTGCGATCGATCTTGTAGGCGGCGTGCAACACCATGAGCTTTCCCTGGTACAGCTCCATGGCCGAGTCGGCGATCATCCACTGGATGCCCTGCTTCTCGGCGAGCAGCGAGCCGTGCGCGAAGCGGTGGAGGGCGCGGTCCACCATCATGTCGAGCGCCACCTCGGCCTGGCCGATCCAGCGCATGCAGTGCGCCAGGCGTGCCGGCCCCAGCCGCGCCTGGCCGAGCAGATGACCCTGGCCGCGGCCACCGAGCATGTTTTCCTTCGACACGCGCAGGTTCTCGAGGCGAATCTCGGCATGGTTGTGGTGGCCGGCCATAGTCATGACGTCGCGCACCACGTTCCATCCCGCCGCCGGCAGGTCGACGAGGAAGGCCGAGTTCGCCGCTTGCGGAATCTCGGGGCGGTCCTCCGTGCGAGCGATGAGAATGGCGAATTTGGCACCGCTGGCGCCGGAGATGAACCACTTATGGCCGTTGACCACCCAGAAGTCGCCGTCCAGGACAGCGCGCGTCTGGATGAGCGTCGGGTCGGAGCCGGCGACCTCGGGTTCGGTCATCGCGAAGCACGAGCGCGCCACCCCGTTGCACAGCGGCCGCAGGTACCGCTCCTTCTGCGCGTCGGTGGCCCAATGCAGGAGGGTGTGCATGTTGCCCTCGTCGGGCGCCTGCGCGTTCAGCGCGTACGGGCCGAAGGCGGACTTGGCGGCTTCCGCCGACACCGCCGCCATGGCCACGTGCCCCAGTCCCATGCCGCCGTACTCCTGCGGCATGTGCGGCAGCCACAGGCCCCAATCGTGGGCAGCCACGCGCATCTCGATGATCGACTGGATGAGGAACCGGCGGTCGCCCTCGCGCTCCGCGATGCGCGCCTCGGCCGGCCGCACGACCTGGGCGATGAAGTCGCGCACTTTCAGGCGTAGCGCTTCGATCTCCGGAGGAAAACTGAAGTCGATTGCCATGGCGTCATCCTTTCATCTCAGCAAGAGTGGCCGCCCGCCCGGGAATCGTGGCGCGCGTCCCCTTCTCAATGACGCCGCTCCCGCCATGAATCAAGCAGCTAACCCCCTGACCCTCTTGCTCCCTCTCCTTCCAGGAGAGGGTTGGGGTGAGGTGATGAGATACTCGGCGAACTTCCAACTCGGACCCTGGTTGACCCGAATCTGCGGGTGTCCCAGTATGTACGACTGAATCAGGAGGGCTCTCGATGCTGCGACGTCTCAATCCAGAACTCACGGCCGTTGCCTTCGGACTCGCTGCAATGCTGGCAGGCAGCGCGATTGCCGAACAAAAGCCGGCGGCTGCGGCACATCCAACACCGCCGTCGATGAGCAAGGCGGAGATCGACGCGTTCCTGGCACGACCGCTGGTGGCGCGGATCGCGACGGTGCGCAAGAACGGCACGCCGCAGGTCGTCCCAATGTGGTTCCTGTGGCACGACGGCGTGATGTACCTGAGCACGCGCACGTGGGCAGCGAAGGTGAATCACTTGCGGAAGAACCCGCACGTCGCCGTCGTCGTCGACGTAATGGAGGCACCCCTGAAGAACAAGGTGGTCACGATCGACGGCAGCGCAGAGATCCTCACTGACGGCGTGAAGGAAACGACCACGAAGATTTACGAGAAGTACATGGGCGCGGAGGCCGCAAAAACTCCGCAAGCGCAGCAGAGCATCAATACCCCGCGCGTGCTGATCAAAATCACGCCGGCGAAGATCCAATCGATGGACACGACGCACACGTAGGACGCTGCTGAAAAGGCCCCCTGCCGAGTGGACTGTCGATCTTCTCTGAAAGCACCCTTCGACAGGCTCAGGGTGAGCGGAAAACCCCTTATTTGATGGACTCTGAGACCGCTCGTGCTGAGGCTCTCGAAGCACGTCTTCGCATTTATCGACAGTCGCCGAGATTTCAGCGAACCGGCGGTGAGGGGTGCGTGGTCACTCCACCGCGACGGCCGCGTCCTCGATGAGAACGTCGTACTTGTAACCGAATCCGAAGTCCTTGTCGGTGCTCAGCTTCCCGTGTACGAGCACCGTGTTGCCAACCGCGGCTTCCGCGTTCGTCGTCACGGTCAAGTCATTGGTGCCGGCGCTGCCGGTGCCGTCTTTTAAGTGAATCCAGTTCTTTCCCATGATGCTCGAAGTGAACTTGGCGACCTTGCCGCGAACCGCCACCTCTTTGCCGGCCAAGGCCGTCTTGTTGGCGAACAACTCACTCACCGTCTGGCCGCCGGTGGCCTTTGCGATGTTCGAGAGGTCGAGTGCGACGGCCGGGGCCTTCGTGGTGCCGGCGCCGTGGGCCGCAGCGACCTGCTCCTTTGCCGTGTGGCTGCCGGCGACCTGGATCCCCTCGACGAAATACACTAGATCAAAAGTCCTGCCCAGCGTCTTGCTCTCGAAGTTCCGCATCGGCGCCCCCTCGGGCACGACGACGACATCCCCAACCGCCACCTGAAACTGCGGCGCGGCCGCCCAGATTTTCTTCGTGCCGTCATCAACTTGTACGTAGGTGTAGGTGCCGGCGTTCATCGTCTCCACGACTTTGCCGGTAATGCTTGTCCCGGCATTACCTCCCGGGACCGTGCCGTCGCCCGAGTGGCCGTGGGATGGGGCCCCTGCCGGTGCAGGAGCCTGAGCTGCTGGCTGGTTAGTGTCGGTCGCGTAGGTAACCGCCGCCATTGCCGCAATGCCGACGATGATCGAAAGCAAGGGGTGTTTCACAGCTGTACCTCCTGTCGCGATGTGCAACGGCCCGCCTGGCGGGCACGCTTGGGTTCCTACACCACCCGAGCCACAATTGGTAGTCGATCTCTTCCGCCCTCGATTTGCGACGCATCGATTGCAGCGTCGGGATTGTCGGGGCGGCAGCAGCGTGCGATGCTTGCTGTCACGGACCACTCTCCATGCCGCAGACACTCGCGTTCTTTGCCACCACCGCCAAAGGGATGGAGGAGCTGCTCACGGCTGAGCTGCAGGCGCTGGGAGCATCGGCCATCAAGACGCAGCGGGCGGGTGCGTCTTTTGCCGGCTCGCTCGAAGTCGCCTACCGCGTCTGCCTGTGGTCACGCGTCGCCAACCGCGTGCTCTTGCCGTTAGCGACGTTTCGGGCCGCCACACCACAAGCGCTCTACGAAGGGGTGAGGACGATCCGCTGGTCGGATCACCTCGACGCACGCCGCACGCTGGCCGTGGACTGCGCCACGTCGCGCTCGGCGATTGCGCACTCGCACTACGGCGCCCTGAAGACCAAGGACGCCATCGTCGACCAGCTGCGTGCGCAGTCTGGCGCGCGGCCTTCCGTGGACGTCACGCACCCGGATGTGCGGGTGAACGTGTATCTGCACGAGGACCGCGCCGTGGTCAGTATCGATCTCTCCGGCGAGAGCTTGCACCGCCGTGCCTACCGGCAGCGCGGCGCGGTTGCGCCGCTAAAGGAGAACCTTGCCGCCGCCGTGCTGTTGCTGGCCAAGTGGCCGCGGCTGGCGGCGGCCGGTGCGCCATTGATCGACCCGATGTGCGGTTCGGGCACGTTGCCCATCGAGGCGGCGTTGATGGCGGCGTGCATCCCGCCCGGGCGGAACCGGACCCATTTTGGATTTCTCGGCTGGCGCGGGCATGAGGCGGCGGTATGGACGCGCTTGTGCCATGAAGCCGAGGAGCAGGAGATCCGCGACCCCAAACGGCTGCCGCTGATCCACGGATATGATGCGTCCGCTGCCGCGGTGCGGGCCGCCCTCGCCAACGTCGAGCACGCCGGTCTGCGTGGCCGGGTGCACATCGAGAAACGCGCCATAGAGGACTGCGCGCCGCTAGCGGTACGCGGGCGCGCTGAGGTGCCCGGAATGGTGGTGATCAACCCGCCGTATGGCGAGCGCCTTGGAGACCGCGAGCAGCTCGGCGCGCTGTATGCAGCGCTCGGCGACACGCTGCGCCGCAAGTTTCCCGGCTGGACGGGCTACGTCCTCACCGGCAACCCCGCTCTCGGCAAACGCATCGGCCTGCGCCCCGCGCGCAGGCACATCCTGTACAATGGTGCGATCGAATGCCGCCTGCTGGTGTTTCCGATTTCATCGCAGCCGGTGCGCCAAGCTGAAGGCCCGCACTGGCGGCGAGAAGCCAAGTAGATGGTGAGGGGCTCTCTGAGAAACCTCCGCACACCCTGCCATCAACACGCCGCCGCCCGTCCTGCGACGCACCCGCTGGCCCAGGCCCATTGAAAGTTGAAGCCGCCGATCCGCCCGTCGCAGTCGAGCATCTCGCCCACCAGGTACAGTCCCGGTGCTCTGCGGGATTCCATGGTGCGGTAGTCAATTTCCTCCAAGGGAACGCCCCCGGCGGTGACCTCGGCGAAGTTCCAACCGCGGTCGCGTTCAACGCGCAACGGAAAGGCAGTGAGAGCGTGCAACAGTGTCCGCCGTTGCATCCGCGTCAGCTGACCCATTTGTACGGTCGGTTCGCACCCTGTCCAGCGCACGAGGGCGAGAGCGAGCCGTTCGGGTAACCGCTCCGACAGGCAGCGGCCAAGCGACGCTCGCGGTCGCTGCGCGGCAGCGCTCCGCAACCAGTTCTCCGCCTGTTCGAAATCGTGTCCCGGCAGAAAGTTACAGTACATCTCCACACGCTGCCCGCGCGCGTGGGCGATGACCCAGTGCCGGCTGGCGTCCATCACCACTGGCCCGCTGATGCCGAAATGGGTCCACAGCATGCTGCCGGTACGGTGGTCGATGCGCTTACCGTCGGCGAAAGTGAAAAGCTCGGCGGGCTGCGACAGCCCCGACAGCTCGGCGTGAAACATCCCCGATTGGAGCACGAGCGGGACGAGCGCCGGGTACGTATCGGTGACGTGATGGCCCAGGGACCGCACGATGTCCCAGCCAGCGCCATCGCTGCCGGTACGCGGCAGCGAGCGTCCGCCGGTAGCCATGATCACCCGCGGCGCGCGCAACACGCCGCAGGCATGCTCGATGACGAAGTCGCCGGGGCCCTCTGACGAAGCACCATCGGCGCGGCGGACGGCGTGCACCCGGTGCCCCGTACGCACGCTGATCCCCAGCTCGTCGCACCGGCCCAGCAGGGCGGCAAGGACGGTGCGAGCACTGTCGGTGACCGGAAACAACTTGCCGCTTTCTTCGCGCTTCAGTTCGACATCCAGGGAGGCAAACCAACGGCAGGTCGCCGCGACGTCAAAGCCCGCAAGCACGTTGCGGATGACGTTGCGGGAGCCGTTGAAGTCGAGCGGACTCACCTCGGCATGCGTGACGTTACAGCGACCGCCGCCGGAGACGAGGATCTTCGCCCCGATGGACGCGGCCCCTTCGAGCACGATGATCCGGGGCTGCCGTTCCGTTTTGGCGCCTTGTTGGCACGCGTCGCCCGCGAAGATGGCGGCTGCGAGTCCCGCAGCGCCCGCCCCGACGATGACGATGTCGCACGTCTCCATGGTTGCCGCGGCATGTTAGCAGACGGTGGCCGCCACTTCCTTTCTTGCAGCGGCCCCGGCCGTCATGATTCACTCTGGCCTCGATGGCTTCCACGAGCCTCGCGGCAAGTGTCACAAAGGAGGACCGAGTATGATTCGAGGGATTCACCATACCGCCATCTCGACCGGCAACCTGGACCGGGCGCTGGCGTTTTACCGCGACCTTCTGGGTTTCCCTGTGATCTCCGAATTCGCCTGGCCTGCAGGCACCGAGCCCGCCGATCGCATCACCGGCCTGACGAACTCTGCTGCCCGCGCGGTGATGCTGCGGGCCGGCAACGCGGTCATCGAACTGTTCCAGTATGAGTCACCGACGCCGCGGTCTGGCGACCCACGGCGGCCGGTGTGCGATCACGGCATCACTCACATCTGCCTCGACGTCAAGGACCTCGACGGCGAGTACGCACGGCTCAAGGCGGCTGGAATGACGTTTCACTGCCCGCCGCAAGACGTCGGCATGGGCATCAAGACGACCTACGGCAGGGACCCTGACGGCAACGTCATCGAATTGCAGGAAGTACTGGATGCCCAGAGCCCGATCGCTCTCCACTTCACGTGAAGCGGAACGTGTCTGCATGTGGCCGAGGTTGCACCCGCGCGCGGCGCGGGTGCAACGGGCCGCAGAGTGTGCTGACTAGATGATCACGGCGTGGCCGGGTTGAAGACCGACAGTCCCCAGCCCATGCGCTCGTGGCCGTACTGGTTCCACACCGGGTTCTTGCCGCCGACGATCTGGCCGGCGCTGAAATCCGGGGAGCCGGAACCCGAGCCGTTGCCGGTGAAGAAGTTGAGCCCGATCGTCGCCGAGCCGTAGTACGTCGGGTGGGTGTTATCCGACTGGATGTAGTCATAGCTCGTCGTCGCATTGACGAAGTGATAATTGGCGTCGCGGATGGTCGAGCGCAGTGTGGTGGTGATACGGGTGACGTAGTTAGCCTCGCTCTCCCCCTGCACGTATTTCAGGCCGTCGGAGTCGATGAGGCCGTCGCCATTCGAGTCGTAGTCCGCGCCCATGAACTGCGCAAAGCTGTCGGTACACTTGAAACCGTACTGGGACGCGAAGTTGCAGGCGCGCCAGTTCATCTTGACGATGTAGGGCAGGAAGACGTTCTGATAGTTCACGTACTGCCCGGTCGTCGGGTCTTTGCACGTGCCGGTCTTGTTGTCCGCGTCGTACCCCGGGTAGTAGAGGTTGGAGATCATCTTCACCTTGGCCGTTGTGGCATACTGATTGATCGCCTGCATGGCCAGGGGTTGATAGGTCGTGCAGTTACTGAGGGCGGTATCCAGGACGCCGTAGTTGCAGGTACCGGTCTGGCCCTCGAAGCTGCTGCGCGCCTGCAGGCCGTCGTTGCCGCACATCTCGAACATGACCACTCGCGTGCTCGCGTCTTGCATATAGGACTTTTCGCCGAGGATCTTGCTGTTGTAGATGTCCGAGGCGACGGCGCCCGACTTGGCCCGCCGCACGACCAGTACGTTGCTGTTCCAAGGGTAGAGAGCGTACTCGCCGTCCGTGTAAGGGGCGGCCCGCTTGACCACGCTCCACAGCTGTCCATAGTACCCCGCAAAGATCGAGTCGCCATAACCGACTACACGATAGGTCGTCGTAGCGCCCGATTTCTTGATCGTCCACGACGTGCTTTGGTTGATCGTACTCGCCTTCGCCTCGGCGCTCATCACGCCGGCAGCGAACAAGGCCACGAGCAGAACCCGATGCCGATCCCACTTGCGATCCATACGTCCCCCCTCCTTATACTTGCCGCTTTCCACGCGGCGGTTTGCGATTTGTCGGCAGTAGCACAGTTGCGAAATAGTCGTCAATACAAAAACTGTAGGGGTGGAGGGGAGGGAATGGCCCTTGGCTATCGCTCCTCCGCTCTTGTTCATGGCGACGTTCTACGGTACGCCAGCCGCGTGGAAACAGACCACCTGCACGTCGACGAAACGGGGGGCGGTCTGGGTTCAGCCGGGCGCGCCGACGCCGCGGTTTCCTTTCACGCCGGCGCCTATCCGATCCTCTGGCGAATCATCGCCGGGACACTGGTTGCCGCGAGTCGTGCAAACCTCTTGGTGGTCCTGATCCTCGGTCTGCTCGCTCAGGCACCCATCCCGCTGTTCGCCTGGTTGCGCGCGCTGATCGTGCTGTCACTCATCCCGGCCGTCGCCGCCTGGCTCATCGAGCGCGCCATGGCGGTAGACGTGGAAGTCCGTCGCACCGGGTTGGTAGTACCGCGCCAGGACCTGCAGCTCGAGATCCCGTATGACGCAATAGGCGGCATCGAGCCGTGGACCGTGCCGCTGCCCGGACCTGGCTTCTGGCTACGGATGCGGTCGGGCCGGCGCTTCCGCTACGGCCTGCAGGTCACCGATCCCACGCCGCTGTTGGCGGCCCTCGCCAATGTCGGCTACATCGAGGCCGTGCACACAGCGATCGACCATCCGACCGTCATCTACGCGCGGGCGAAGTACCGCGCCGGGCGCTGGCATTGGTATCATCGGGTTGCCAAGTTCCTCGGCTTCGCGCTGCTGCCCACCGCGGTGATGTTCAACCTCCATCAGCACGTCGCCTACGGTGGGCTTCTCGGCCAGTACTACCTCGAAGGACTGACACCTTACTTCAAGACCTTCAGCATCTATTGGGGGTTGATGACGGTCTATCTGATCCTGTACGCCAGCGTCTGGCGGGGCCTCGCGGAGGGCGCGGCTTTGGCCACGGCTTGGCTCGCGCCCGGGGCCGCCGCACGGGTGCGACACATCGCTGAGGTGGCTTGCCGGGTGCTCTACTATGTTGGGGTTCCTGTGGGACTGCTGCTGCCGTTCCTGCAGTAAGAACGAACACGGCGTCGACGGTCGAACTCAACCGGGCCTGCCGTATGATGTGATCTCCAGCTGCCGCGACCCTCGCCTTGCGGGGGGTCGTACTAGTAATGCGCCGAGCACGAGGAGACCACACGTGAGGGCGGTGGGCCCAAACCAATCACCCCACGCGAGCATCAGGGTCATCGCGTGGCGTTCCGGTGTCACCGTTGCCACCAAGGCCGTGCGCTGATGCACACCGGCCGTGGTGACAAACTCGCCCGTCGGGCTGATGACCGCCGAGATGCCGGTGTTGGTGACGCGTAACTGTGGGCGCCGGGTTTCGATGCTGCGAAAAGCTGCGATCACGAGGTGCCCGTACGCTGCCGGCCCGAAGCCGAACCACACATCGTTCGACAGAGTCACGATCATCTCGGCGCCACGGCGCACCGCCGCAATCACGAGATTCGGATCGACGTCGTCGTAGCAGATCAGCGGTGCAACCAGGAGCGTGCGATCCCGTAACGCCAGCGAAACCACCTTCGATCCCTTGCCTGGCTTCCATGTCCCGAGCCATGGCAACCAGCCGCGCACCAGATCCGATTCGAGCACCGCCGGCACACGCTCCGTCAGCGGGAACAGCGACGCCTTGCGGTAGGTGTCGAACGTCACCCGTCCGTCGCGCGCCGGTTCCAGAAACACGGCGGCGTTGAACTCGTCCTCGCCCTCGGCGTCGTAGGCGCCGAACACCAGCGGCACGCCGGTACTGGTTACAAACCCACCGATCTCACGGTCGAACGCGGCTCCTTCTTCGCTCTTCGGGGAACCGAAGGTGGTGGGGTACACCGTCTCCGGCCACATGAGGAAGTCGACGGCGCCGTGCCCCAGCGCCTCGTTCGAAAGCGCGAAGTGTGCGTCGAGGATTCTTCGGACAGCCTCGAAGGTACCGAGCTCGGTGGCCAGCCGGCCGTACTGACTGATGTCGGCCTGCACCAAGCCGGCGGTGACATCACCTGCTGGGTGCCCACCGGTCCGCAGCTGGTGGCAGCGCCAGGTGCCGTACGCCAGCAGGCCTGACACCAGAGCCGCGACGCACACCGCGGGCGCGAGCGCGTGGCGCAGTTGGCGCGCCGGAGCCCCCTCACCCCGACCCTTTTCCAGAGAGCGAGGCGACCGCAGCGACGCGACCGCCTGGATGGTAGCGAGGACGCACTCGTTTGCGATGATGAGTACGAACGTGAGGCCGGGGGCGCCTGCCACATCGGCCGCTTGCCGCATCAGGATCGAAGGGTACAGACCGTGCCCCAACGTTTCGGCGAACAGTTTGGGCCAAGACCATTCCGTTCCCACGTAAATGCACGCGCCAACCAGCGTGCTCCGCCAGAATCCGGCACCGCGGCGGCGAGCCAGGTACCGCGCCAGTGCGAACGTAATGAACTGCGGCTCCATCACCGGCGCAAAGAGGCCCAAAACCAGCAGCGCCGCAGCCCAGGGAATGCCGGTATACGCCTGGATCGAGGTCGCGAACCAACCGAAGACGATGAGCACAAGGGCCACCGACATCAACAGACCCGCACTCAGTGCCTCGCGCAGCGAACGGCCGCGATCGAGGACGGCAAGCCACGGCACGAGCGCGACCCATCCGAGCACGACCCACGGCCACGCAAGCTGCTCGTACAGCAGAAACGCGAAGGCGCTCGCTAGAACGGCGGCGCACTCAACAAGGCGCGGGCGGAACACCGGCGAGATCAGGGCGCCGTATCCTGCTCGCCCTGCACGGGAATGTCCGGTTTCCGGACCTGCTCGGGAGGTTCCAGCATCTGCACGGGCAAGCCTGGCGGCACCATCTCGGGCGGCACCACGCGGTCCTTGGGCATGGGAATGGGCTCGCCCCGCTCGTTCACCAACTGGTAGTCCGGATGAAACATCAAGATGGCCGGCACGCGCTGCCCGTCATCCGTGGCCTGATAGTGGCGGACGTAGCCCTCCGGCAACTGGAAGTCCTCGGGCACGAGGATGCCGCGCAAGATCGGCTTGGTCCCCGGCGGCGGGAACAAGGCGATCCCGGTGGGTTGATCCGTCGCTTCCTCCTCGGCTGCCGGCTTGTCTTCTTCCGGCGCCGCGGGCGCTGCTTCGGGTGCAAGCGCGGTCGGGGGCTCGGCGGGGGCGGAAGCAGGTACGCCGGCCGGCTTCGGTTCCAGGCGCACGGCGGGCTGCGGTGCGTCGGCGCGCCCGACCGGTTGGAGGCGCCACGACTTGACCGCCGGCGCGGCACTTCCGGTGTCGTTGGGCGCACCGACAGCGGCCTTGCTCGAAGGCGCGGTCACGACGCCGTCCGAACTCGAACCCCCGTGTAGCGCCGGCCGCACGATCACGATCAGCGTGATGCTGATGAACGTCATCGCCAGGATGAGCAGCCACACGCCCGTGCGTACGCCAGGGGTTTCCACGATTCTCACGCCGTCGCGATCTACGCGCAGCTTTGTCGGTCGACCGTCACTTGCCATCGGCATTTGTGACCGTGGCTTATCATATGAGCAAGCGCTCAAACCGCGCAAGCCCAGCGCTAGATTCCACGTCACCGCCGGCGTCAATGGGACTCCCGCCACGGGTCCCAATCGTCGCGCAGTTCCGGCAGGCGGTCCGGATCGCCGAGGACCTCTCCCGAAACAGCCTGTTTGAACAGATCCCGTTCGAGCGCGGCTGACGCCGCCACCACGCCGCTGCGCAAGACCCCGCCGATGCCGTGGCCGGACGGCGTACTGGCTCCGGCGAGGTAGAGGCCCGGAATCTCGGTGCTCGGACCCATGCGCATCGGTCCCATCTGATCGCAGGCAAACTCGACGCCGTACGACGTACCGCCGGTGGACTGGGTGAATCGTTCCTGGGTGATGGGTGTCGCTGCTTCTTTCCAATCCACGTGATCGCGGATACCTGGCAGTTCGCACTCCGCGGCCGCGATCAAGCGCTCCGCCAGCTCTTCTTTTCGCCGGCGGTATTCGGGATCGCGCTTGTAGAGACCGTTGGCAGCCGCGTCGGGCGCGGCATTCCACAGTGCGTACTCACGCGGCGCCAATGTCATGATCTGCAGGTTGCTATGACCTATCGGCGCCAGGCGGCGGCTAGTCGGATCCTTGAGGGTTGCCACAGTTATGTAAACCAGATCCTCGTCCGGAATCTTGCCGCCCTCGAGCTGCTCGTAGATGCCTTCGATATCATAGCTGCCCCACTTGATGAGGTTCGTGTTCGGCACCCCCTGCGCAGCAAGATCGACGTCGAGGCCGAGGTAGACGACGAACAGCGGCAGGGCCATGCGGAACCCGCGCACCCGCTCGACGGTGTCGGCGGCGAAGTGCTGTTCGCCGACCAGGTCGTGCACCGTTCGTTTCAGATCCGCGTTCGACACGACGATGTCGGCATCAATCATCTCGCCCTTGGCGAGCGTGACGCCGGCAACGCGGCCGTTCTCGATGCGTACGCGCTCCACCGGCGCCCGGGTGCGCACTTCGCCGCCGTAGGCGCGGATGGCCTCGATCAGGCGCGCCGCGATCACTTGGCCGCCGCCTTCCGGGTAGAATGCACCGCGCATGTAGTGGTCGGTGAGCCCCGCCACCAGCGCTGTCGGCGTGCGCGAAGGACGCACGGCGTAGTCGCCCTGCTCGCCGAGCAGGACGGCGCTGGCTTGTTGCGACAGACCATGCGTGCCGAACAGATCGGTCACCGGGCGCAGTCCCCAGTTCACGAAGGTCTGCGCGTCCGGCAGGATTTCGTGCAGCTGCACTTCACCGCTCTGCAATCGCTGCCCGGTGTCGGCAACTTCGCGCAGGATGTCGACGACGCGCCCGAGCGGCTCGACCTCGTCGGGAAAGGTCTCCAGCAAGCGAGCACGGTAGCGCTCCCACCCGGCAGGGACGCGGAAACGGAAATCGGGGAAGATGAGCGTCGAGTAGCCGTCGGGATCGAGCGGGCGAAAGTTGACGCGCCCGGCCAGACCGACGCCACGCAGGATGCGTGTGATCATGCCTTCCGGTCCGCACTCGCCGATGTAATGGACGCCGACATCAAACTCGTATTTCCGCCCGTGGATGCCGCGCCGGAACGTTTGCGTGTTGCCGCCGGCGACGTAATGCGCCTCGAGCACCAGCGCCCGCTTGCCCGCGGCGCACAGGTACGCGGAGCAGGCCAGACCGCCCAAGCCCGAGCCAATGACCACGGCATCCCAGCGTTCACGCTCTTGATCCATAATGCCCGCCTCCGACAGATGGGTGTGCTCCACCTCGTACACTAGCGCAAGGTGAGTGGACCTGAAACCGCGGTTCGACGCATACTGGCGCATGCCGGTCGCTCCCCTGATTTCGATTCTGCTGCCCGCCTTCAACGCAGCGGACACCCTGCCCGCGTGCCTGCGCAGCATTCAGCGCCAGACCGAGCCCCGCTGGGAATGCGTCATTGTGGATGATGGATCGTGCGACGGCACCTTGGAGTGCGCTCGCTCCTTCGCGCAGCGTGACGCGCGTTTCGTGGCGTTGACGGCGCCGCATGGCGGCCTCGTGGCTACGTTGAACGCCGGCCTCGAGCATTGCCGCGGGATTTTCATCGCCCGCATGGATGCCGACGACCTCATGCATCGGCGTCGTCTGGCTGCGCAGGTTCAAGCGCTCCTCAACCCTGAGTTGGCAGCGGTGGGCTGCCACGGGCGATTGTTCCCGCGCGCCGCATTGACGGCCGGGCGGTTGGAGTATGAACGCTGGCTGAACAGCATCGACTCGCCGGACCGTGTGCGCGCAGAAGCTTTCGTCGAGTGCCCGATCGCCCACCCCGCGCTGGTGATCCGCTGGGACGTGCTCGCGTCGTTTGGCTACCGTGACGCGGGCTGGCCGGAGGACTACGATCTCGTTTTACGTCTACTCGCCGCCGGCCTACGAATCGGCGTCGTGCCGCACCGCCTCATCTGCTGGCGCGACAACCCGGCGCGCCTTTCACGCACGAGTGCAACCTACGCCCTCGAGAGATTCACGGAGTGTAAGGCGGCATTTCTCGCCGCCGGCTTTCTGGCCGCAAGCGATACCTACGTGTTGTGGGGCTACGGCGAGACGGCCAGAGCGTTGCACCGGGCGCTGCTCACGCACGGCAAGCGGCCCGCCTGGATCGTCGAGGTCCACCGTGGGCGGCTGGGCAATGTTATCCACGGAGCGCCGGTCATTCCGCCGGAGGAGTTATGGCGTCTGCGCGACTATCCGGTTGTCGCCTCGGTGGCGGGAGAAAAGCCGCGCAGACAGATCCGCGAAGCGATGGAAGCGATGGGTTTCAAGGAAACCCGCCACTTCATCTGTGCCGCGTGAGCGAGCTGGACAGGTCGCGGAGTGAACCCACGGGCCCAACCGAGCACATCCCCATCAGCCAAGACCTTGCCGCCGCTTCCTGACAAATAGCGCCACCGGAAGAGCGAGAAGGACCAGAGCCGTCCCCCGATCGGTTTGCGCTGGTCCCATCGAACACCCGCCGCCAGCCGCTGAGGCGGCCATGCCGCTTTGCGAAGCAGCGGCCGCTGGCGCCGGCGGCGCCTCAACCACGATTTCTCCGCTGACGGCGTTCAGTTGCTTCGGGTTGGCGAAGGGGTCGGCCGCCAACGCATTCGAGTTCATCAACGGATACCGGCCTGGCGCCGCATCGCCGGCGATATCGACGGCGCACCGATACAGCACGGCATCGTCGAGTGCTTCTTGTACGCCAAGTGAGAGAACGATGGCACGTATCGCCTGGCAATCCACGCCGGGCGAACATCCGTGCGGGAGAAATGCTGCGAAAGCCGTAAGGTTCTTGTTGATGAGAGGATTCACCGCACAATCGGGCGTGCCGTCGGCGTTCGCCGCGACAGTAGTCATAGGGGCGAAGGAGATGTCATTCTGCGTGGCCGCGATGGAAAGCCCTTCGGGCAACAAGGTTACAGCGAAGGTGACGCGCGCACCTGGCGCGCCGGTGGCGGATCCCACCCAGAGACACGTGGTGCCCTGGCCACACTGAACTGGTGTGGGAATTGGGGTCGGCGTAGGAGGTGTCGGGGTGGGAGTCGTAGTCGGAGTGGGTGTAGGTGTCGGAGTGATCGTGGGCCACGCCGGCCAACTCGCCTCGTAAGCGCCGATGTCGCAGCGAGCGTCGCCATTTACCGCACGCGGCGCACCGCGCTGATCAATGGTCAGGACATTCCCATCGGCATCGGCGCAGCCGCTCGGATTTCCCGCATCGATGGCCGGGCTGCCCGAAAACAGCGCTTGGGTTTCCGTCAGGCCGCCATTGCTTTGCAGAGGGCCGAGGTGGGGGTCCACATTCGTGATGTTTCCCGTCGTGTCGCCACTGATAGTGCAGTCGGCAATGTCTTGGATCAGGTTATAGCCCTGCGAGGTCACCACCCCATGACAATCGCGGCCCGACGCAGCGGTGGAGTTGCCGGCAACGAGGGTATTCCGCACGACCGCCAGTGGGCCGGCGCTGGCAATGCCACCCCCTTTGCCATCTTCACAGAAACCGCCCCACCCGCACCAACCACTGTTGCCACTGATGGTGCAGCTCGCGAGCAGCAACGTGCCCCCGTTAAAGATGCCCCCACCGTCGCCAGCGACGCACGTCGCGCCGCCCACCTGGTTACCACTGACAGTGCAATCCGTGAGGGTCAGCGTACCGGTGTTGAAGATGCCGCCGCCATTGCCGCCATCACAGCCGCCTCCGCCCGCGATGTTGCCGCTCACCGTACTGTCGATCAGCGTCAGCGTGCCGCCGGTTCTGGCGCTAAAGAACACACTCTCTCCGTCACCGTTGGCGATCCCGCCACCGTTGCCGCCGATGTCGCCTTCCCCCGCCTGGTTGCCGCTGACTGTGCAGCGGGTCAGCGTCAGCGCACCGGAGTTGAACAGACCGCCGCCGGCACCGCCGTTACCAGCACCGCCCGCCCTGTTGTTGGCAACGGTGCTATCGGTGAGTGTCGCTGTCCCGACATTGGCGATGCCGCCGCCGGCACCGCCGATATTCTCGCTTTCCCCTCCTTGATTGCCGGTGACTACGGTGCGGAGAAGGGTCAGGACGCCCGCGTTGTAGATGCCGGCGCCATCACCGGAGTCACCGTTGGCGAGTCCCGCGTGGTTGCCGCTCACCGTGCTATCGATCAGCGTCAGCGTGGCCCCCGCGGCGTTATAGACGCCGCCGCCGCTCCCCCCACCGTTCGCGGTCACGGCGGCGTTGGTCAGCAACAACGCGCCCTCGTTGAAAATGGCCCCGCCATTTCCGACGAGAGTCGGCTCGCCGATGGCATCCGGAGCAATGGGCAGCTTGCCGTTGGTAAGGGTGAGAGCATTGAGGGTCAGATGACCGCCGGCAGCGACGTGGAGCAAGCGAAAGGCGGGCGTGCCGTCCCCGCTGCTTCGGGCGATGGTGACCCCGTTACCGGTAATCGTGATCTCGCTGGTTACGGAAGGGAGGCCATTGGGCAGCGGGACTCCGTCGTGAACGGTGGCGTTGTCCACTTCGGTCAACGTGTACATCGCTCCAGCCGTGAGGATGATCGTGTCGGCACCGCTGCCGGCGGGGCAGCCACCCGTGGCGACATCGGTATTGGCAGCCGTGATGGCATCACGAAGGGTGCAACCTGGGCCACCGCTGGCGCCGGAGGCGCTGGTCACAGTGATCTCCGCGGCGTGCGCCAAGCGGCCCGGCGGGAGAGCGAACGCCAAGCCTCCCGCAGCGGCGACAACAACGAAGAGTCGCAGTGAACGCGGCCTACGGTAATCCATGAGACGGTCGCTCATGGTCGACGATACCGCCCCAGCCGCTGTAAGAAAAGGTAAATCGGCAAGCGCCGCTAGTGTCCTGAATCGTAAGTTCGTTGAATAAATGATTCGCGGAACGCTTCGTCATGCCCGCGGAAGCGGGCATCCAGCGCGGGTGCCGCATGATTTTCACAGATGGATTCCCGCCTGCGCGGGAATGACGGCATTGGAGCGCCACAGGGATTATGTTGTGAACTTCTGACCCGGGACACTAGCGGCGCGACTTCACGACGGGGATCACCTCCTCGGCAAACGCTTGGATCTCGTCGACGAAGTAGGGGCTGAAGGTCATGAAGATGAAGTGGGTGATGCCGGCCTTGAGGTAGCGCTCGACGGTGTCCAGGCATTCCTGTTTGTCACCGATCATGATCTGCCGGCGTGCCTCCTCGGGGGATTTCTGGTTCATGCTGGCGATCAGATTACACATGAACTCCTGGCGCGGCGGCGCCGCCTTGTAGCACAGCGGCAGCATCACCGTCTTCTCGATGGCCTCCGTGTCGCGCCCGACCGCATCACCGTGGCGCCGGATGATGTCGATGAGCTCCCGCATGGTCTCGGCGCTGCCGCCGGCGTTCCACATGTCCGCATGCTTGGCGACGATCTTGAGCAGCACCCTTTTGCCGGTGCCGCCGATCATGATGGGCGGATGCGGCTGCTGGACTGGCTTGGGAAGGCACATGGCGTCGGTCACGGTGTAATGCTTGCCGTGCACCGTCGTCTTCGGCTGCGTGAACATGCCGCGGATGATCTGGCAGGCCTCATCCAGCGCGGCCAGGCGGCCGGGCAGAGTCTTGTAATCGATGCCGAAGTTGCGGTGTTCGAGTTCGAACCAGCCGGCGCCAATACCAAGATTGAGCCGCCCGCCGCTGATGTGATCCAAGGTGGCCGCCATCTTGGCGGTGATGCACGGATGTCGATAGGTGTTCCCGTTCACCAGGTGACCGACACGTGCACGCGTGGTGGCCTGCGCCAACGCGCTGAGTGTCGTCCACCCTTCGAAGCACGGACCTTCCGGATTGACGAAGATGGGATAGAAGTGATCGAAGTTCCACAGCGAATCGTAGCCCCAGGCATCGGCCTTGCGCCACAGATCCACCATCTCTGCCCACTCCACGTTCTGCTGGCCCGTTTGTATCCCGAACCGGATTGGATGCTTCTCCACGACGGTCTCCTTTCTCTGACGCCGGTATCGATCCGCTATCTCGAAAGCGGTTGTACTAAGCCGTCGGCTCCGCGGGCACTTCCATGTCGCGCTCTTGCTCGCGGGCGCGGTGTGCAATGCGGAAGGCCACGAATGCGACGGCGCCGAAGATCGCAAACGGCAGGAGGGTGAGCAGCGCAGTACTGAGATAGTAGGCGCTCAGCACGCCCGGTCTGGACGATTCGTAGCACATCGGGCACGCACGTGCGGCCGCGGGGGCAAGAACCAGGATCACGCCCGAAAGCAGTGCGGCCGACCGCGGCAATGCCCTGCACCAGGCGGGTCTCGCAGATCGCTTCATCTCCCATTCACATCAGGTACACCAATACATACAGCACCGGCCAGATACCGACAACAAACGACCAGTACAATCGGCAGACCTCCACGGCCACGTGGTCACGGGCCGAGTAGCGGCCGTGCAGCGCCTTCCAGAGCACAGCCAACAGGACGACCAGTCCGCCGAACGCGTGCAGGCCGTGACAGCCGATCACGGTATAAAAGGTGGCGCCGTAGGCGCTGGAATTGATACGCAGACCGTAGCCGACGAGCCGAATCCACTCGGCCCCCTGCACGGTGAGGAAGAGCATGCCCAGCAACCCCGTCCGCAAGAGCCACCAGATGAGCTGTCGAATGCGGTCCGTGCGGATCGCCTGCACGGCCCGGTGCATCGTGTAGGCGCTGAGCAGCAGGATGAGCGTGTTCACCGCCGTGACCTCAACGGGTAGCCGAGGTTGATCGGGCGGCGGCCAGCCCGCGCTGTTCGCCCGCAACACCAGAAATGCACTGATCAGGCCGGCGAAGAGCATCGCTTCAGCCGCGAGGAAGACCAGGATGCCGATTATTGCATTAGGCACTGCGGGCTGTGTTTGCTTTCCGGTCTGCCGCGGCGACGAATGCACGACGCGGATGTGCGGCGGCAGCAACCGGTGCCGTGACAAAGCATGCGCGTGGGCCATCGGCTCCCTCCACCTCACCGCAGCCCGATGTCGGGCAGCAAGACAAGAATCAGGGCAATGGCTAGAACCAGCGGCACGCAGAGGATCACGTACATCATCAACGGCTGCGCCCGCACGTGCATGTAATGGCGGACCACCAGCGCGGCTTTCACGCTGGCCACCGTGAAGATCAGGACCACCGCCACCGCTTTTGACAACGGCATGGCGAGCACGGCCACCCCCATCGCAAGCAGGGCGACCAACCACACCCAGATGGTCACGTAACCGACAGAAGGCTTCTCAACACTCATGGCTTTCCTCAGTTTCTTCTCCCTCTGGCAGAGCGAGTCGGGGCGAGGGCGGCATCATGCCAGGTACAGCAGCGGGAACAGGAAGATCCACACCACATCGACGAAATGCCAGTATAAACCCGCGTACTCGATGCGATGTTTGATCCTCGGCCACGCGCTCCCGCCCGTTGCCAGGAACAGCACAAAGTTGACGATGACGCCGATGAGGACGTGGAAACCGTGGAGCCCGGTCATGGTGTAATAGAAGGACCAGAAGAGCCCGGCCGCCGGCGTGAACCCGTGCTCGAATTCCCTGGAGTACTCGAATCCTTTGATACCCAGAAATGTACACCCCAGAAGCACGGTGAACAGAAGAAACTGCCGGGCACGGGGGCGCTGATCGGCTTCGGCCGCGGCGTGCGCTTCGACCACGGTGAGGCTACTGGTCACCAGCACCAGCGTGTTGATGACGGCCAGGCGCGTGTTCACGTGGGCGCGTTCGGCCGCCCAGCCGCCTGCGGCGATACGGGAGAGGATGTACGACCCGATCAGGCCACCGAACACCATGATCTCGGAGGCGAGGAACCAAAAGATGCCCACCTTGCCGAGCGGCTGCGCCGTGAACTCACGGCTCGTCTCGTGGGCGCTGGCCGTGGGCGGCTGTTGAGCGACGACAACTGCGGCCATCATGCACCTCTTGTGGCCGGGTTGGGCACATACTGCGGTAGCCAATCCTCCGCCGCACCCGGCAGTGAATACTCGTACGGGTCGCGATACACCGTCGGCATTTTGTCGAAGTTGCCGTGCGGCGGCGGCGACGGCGTCGCCCATTCCAGGGTGTTGGCGTGCCACGGATTGGCCGGGGCACGCTCGCCAGCAAACAGGCTCCAGAAGAAATTGATGATGAAGGGAAGCTGCCCGATCAACAAGACCACGGTGGCGATGGTGGCGAACTTATGGAGACCGGCCAAAGGCTTGAGGAAATCATACTGCATTGGGTTGTAGACGCGGCGCATGTTGCCGGCCACGCCGGCGAAGAACAGCGGAATGAACACGCAGTTGAACCCCACGAACGTCATCCAGAAATGAATCTTGCCGAGGATCTCGTTCATCATCCGGCCGAACATCTTCGGGAACCAGAAGTACACGCCCGCGAAGCCGCCAAAGAACACGGAGGGGATGAGGGTGTAATGGAAGTGGGCGACGACGAAGTAGGTGCCATGCAGAAAGATGTCGACCGCGGCCGCACCGAGGAAGATGCCGGTGATCCCACCGATGATGAAGGTGCCGAGCGCACCCACCGCGAACAGCATCGGCGTCTTGAACGTGATCGAGCCGCCCCAGAGGGACGCCACCATCGAAAACACCATGACCGCGAACGGCACCGAGATCAGGATCGTCGTGATGCTGAACGGCGTGGCCAGGCGCGGATCGATGCCGCTGACGAACATGTGGTGGGCCCAGACAACGAAACTGAGCACGCCCGTCGTAATCACCGAATAGACGATCGCGCGGTAGGCGAAAATCGGCTTGCGGGTGAAAACCGGTATGATCTCCAAGACAATGCCGAAGCCCGGGAGCATCACCACGTATACCTCCGGGTGGCCGAAGAACCAGAACAGGTGCTGCCACAGCAGCGCGTCGCCGCCGCGGGCGGGCAGGAAAAAACCCGTACCGATGGTGCGGTCGAACAGCAGCATGAAGGCTCCGGCGACCAGCGGCCCGACCGAGAGCATGAACAGCACCGCCGCCGTCAGCTGCATCCACACGACGAGCGGCAGGCGCATCAGCGTCAGACCTGGCGCGCGCATGTTGATGCCGGTGGTCAGGAAGTTCACGCCGCCCATGAGGAACGACCCAAACTCGAGCGCCAGGGCCAGAATCCAGAGATTCATGCCCCAGTTCACACCGGTGTACTGCGGGTCCGCCGAGAGTGGCGCGTATCCCGTCCAGCCAGCCGCCGCTGCTCCACCGGGCACGAAGAACGACGCCAGCAACAGCATCGAGGCGGTGAACAGTGTCCAGAACGACATCATGTTCAGCCGCGGGAACGCCATGTCCGGCGCACCGATCATCAACGGGATCAGGAAGTTGCCGAACGCGCCGAGCAGAAACGGCATGGCGACGAAAAACACCATGATCGTGCCGTGCATGGTGATCAGCGCATTGTAGAACTCCGGCGGGACGACGCCTTCGTACATTGCGGGCTCCGGCACCCAACCGAAGCCGGGCACGGGAGTCTCCGGCCACGCCAGCTGCCAGCGGATCAGGAACGCCGTGGCACCACCGATCAGCGCCATGAACAGCGCTAGTGACATGTACTGTTTGCCGATCACCTTGTGATCGACGGAAAAGACCCACTTGCGCCAAAACCCGAGTCCTTGGCCATGCGCATGAGAAGCGGAGGGTTGCGCTGCAGCCTGCATCATTTCTCTCCTCAACCTTGATTCGCCGCTGGCGCGCCCTGTCCAGGACCGCCGCTCGCGGTGGCCGGCCATTTCTCGTGCACCCAGCGCTGATAGTCTTCGGCATCGTGCACGATCAGAAAGGCACGCATGTTATAGTGACCAAAGCCACACAACTCGGCGCAGGCGATCTCATACTGCCCCGGCTTGGTGGCGTTGAACCATCCTTTGATGGTGCGCCCGGGCAACACGTCCTGCTTCAAACGCACGTTGGGCAGGAAGAAGCTGTGGATGACGTCCTTGGACTGCAGAGTCAGGTGCACGTTCTCCCCGGCAGGCACGTGCAGCTCGTTCTCGACGGTGATGTCATCCGGCGTACCGAACTGGCCGTCCGGACCGGGGTAGGTGAAATTCCAGTTGAACTGCTTGCCGGTAACCATCACTTCAACACCACCGGGCGGCGCGTGCTCCTTCACCCGAGCCCAAACGCTCCCACTGGCCGCATCGATGCCCAGGTCGAGCGCCAACACGATCGCCGCCGGCACCAGCACCCACGCCAGCTCTGTGAACCGGTCACCCCGTACGTACTTGGCGGTTTGCCCGGGGCGTCGGCGGTAGCGCAAGACGAAGTACAGGAGCGCCCCCTCGGTGAGAAGAAACCAGAAGCCGACGATGTAGTAGATCATCGAGAACACCGAATCGATGTTGCCACCGAACGTCGAGATGTTCTCCGGAAACCAACGAAGCATTAACGCTCCTCCCGTACCGATCCACCTTCTCGGACTTGTTCGCTCTCTCGACCCGGGAGAGCGGGCCGGGGGGAGGGGATCTGCCGGCTGTGGCTACGACAATCCCCGATCACACCCCGCCCTGGTGGCATAAGGCCGGTCCAATTCGCGGCAGGTGAATTCCGGCAGGAAGGTTCTCCTGCGGCTGCCGCCCCGGCCGTAACATACCGGGCTGATGGCAGCGCCGTCTGACTTTGGTGCTGAGCAATCATCAAGATACGGCGTCGCCATCCTTGCTCCGGTGTCGGTTGAGACCTCCGCAACCTCATCGCTAAGTCATGAACTGTGCCAGCGGACGCGCAAGGCCATACCCGCAGTGAACGCTGGACAGACGTGCCTGGCATGTCTCATAACTGTTACATGATGTTTCAGGTGTTGCGCAATAGGGTGTTGCGCGCAACAGACGGCTACTGGGGCAGGCGTTCTGGCGGCGTGCCGAACTTCTTCAGCCGCCGCCACAGCGTGGTGCGGCTGATGCCGAGGGCGCGAGCAGCCGCTGACTGATTGCCTTGATGCCGGTCCAGCATCTCCACGGTGCGTTCGGCGGCATCGGAGCGGGGACGGCGGAACAGCACAGCGGTCGGACGCAGCACGCTACGGGGCAGCGCGCTGAGCTCGATGACGCTGCCTTTTGAGCAGACAGCCGCGTGTTCGAGGGTGTTTTCTAGCTCGCGGATATTGCCCGGCCACGAGTACTGGAGGAACAGGCCCATGACCTGAGGCGCTACGGCTTTGACTTTTCGGCCTTTGCTGCTGAGCCGGGCGAGGATGTGTTCGACGAGCGCAGGAATATCTTCCGGTCGTTCGCGCAACGGCGGCAGTTCGATGGGGATCACGTTCAAGCGGTAGTAGAGGTCGGCCCGAAAGCGGCCCTGCGTCATCAGCTGGCTCAGATCCTGATTGGTGGCGGCGATGACGCGTGCGTCGACCCGGATGGTCTTCGTGCTGCCCAGCCGTTCGAACTCCTGCTCTTGCAGGAAACGCAGCAGTTTCACCTGGGTCGTCAGCGACAGCTCGCCAACTTCGTCGAGGAATACGGTGCCGCCGTCCGCCAATTCGAAGCGGCCGATGGCATCACGGATGGCACCTGTGAACGCGCCCTTGACGTGGCCGAACAGTTCACCTTCCAAGAGACTCTCGGGCAACGCCGAGCAGTTCACCTTCACGAAAGGCTTGCGCGCACGCTTCCCCAGGCGATGAATGGTTTCCGCCAGGAGCCCCTTGCCGGTGCCGCTCTCACCGTGGAGCAGGACGGTGACATCGCTGTCTTGCAGCACCTCGATCAGCTCCATGATGCGGCGCATGCGGGAGTTGCCGACGACCAGGGGCGCATTTGTGCTCGGGATGATTGCCACATTGCGGAGATCGCGAAAGGCCTCTACGGCCCCCACGATCTGTCCGTGTTCGTCGCGCAGCGCGGAGATGCTCAGGCTGACCGGGAGCATTCGGCTAGTCCGGTCGACGTATTCCGTCTCGAAGTTGGTCACCGCTGGGCCCCCAACCAGTAGGCGTGTTACCGGACAAGCGTGGGCGGATTCCGCCCGGCAGCCGAGGAACTCATGACAGGTCTTCCCCACGATCTCCGCTTCGGAATGGCCAGCAATGCGCGCCCCGGTGCGGTTGATACTGGTCACCATACGCTCGGTGTTCACCGTGAAGACGCCGTCCCCAATGCTGTCGAGGACGGCCTGCACCTTGTTACGCTCGAGCTGCACCTGATCGGTTTTCTCCTGCAGCGCCTGGAACAGATCGACCATGTGCCCAATAGGACGGGCACATTCCAGCACCCCGACGATCGCGCCGGTAGTGCCCCGGAGTGGTGCGGTGTGTAAGCTCACCGGCTCGCTGCCGTGCGCGCTTTCCAGCCGGATGTTGAAGCTGGTGACGGCGCGATCCTGTTCGATTGCCTCATTCAGAGGGCAATGGTTGCCGCAGACCTCGCAACGAACGATGTCGGCACACCGGCGCCCCCGCGCCGCCTCTGCCGCCACGCCGATCAGCACTTCCGCGGCAGCATTCATGCCGAGGACCTGCTTCTCGAGGCTAATCGCGAAGGCGGGATCGGGCAGGCTATTCAAAACGGTGGCGCTGTCGGCCGAAAGCGAAGCGGTCATCGGACGCGCAGGGGGTCGATTGTACAGAAGCGACGATGTGCTTCTACCATCCTCTCACGATGCCGGTCCAGCCCAGACTGATTCACCAGAGGCGCCAGACGCGAGAACCGCGCCCCTGCCTGCCGGATGATCAGCCCGGTTACGGTGTCGAGTTCCGAAGTTTCCAGCTCCTCAGCCCGCGCGAAAGCCTCTTCGAGCGAGAGCCCTGGAACGGTGTTGGCCTCGATGACCGCGAGCAGCTTGCCAACCTTGGTGAGCTGCTCACTCCAGCCGCCCGGCAAGGCAAGGGCGGTAGCCGGGAAGACCTCCCGGGCGGCGCCGACGATCAGCGCATGCAATCGCTCCTCCCCCGCCATTTCACGCCAGAAGTCCGCCACCAGCGGCAGGTGCCGGAAGATTTCCGCCCAGCGGTCATACAGTGCCCCAACCCGCCGCTCCAATTCGGCAACCGTGTCCAAGAGACTCCACATCGTGGCAGCCCGAGTTCGGTCTCCACGATTGTTCTGCTTCCGCATCGCGCTCTGCCTTTACAGCATGCCGCACGCGGGTCAAGCTCGACGAGTTATCCCAGGTTTCGGGACGGAGGCTTGTCGCAGAACAACCCTCTCGTAACCTGATCTGCATCACTTATAGTCCTGATTAGTCTCCTACACCGATTCCCTACCGAACGGTAGGAAGGGCGGGCGGCAAGCCGCAGTGTGCACCCCTTAGGAGGAGAAGCATGGGCAAACAACTGGCAATGGTCTTCGACCTGAACAAATGTATCGGCTGCCAGACATGCTCGGTTGCCTGCAAGGTTCTGTGGACCAACCAGGACGGCAAACGAGACATGTGGTGGTGTTCGGTCAACACCCAACCGGGACGTGGGACCCCGCGTGATTACGAGACAATGGGCGGCGGCTATGACGCCAACGGCAAGCTGGTCCTGGGCCAGGTACCCTCGCCCGAGGAGTTCGGCGGGGCCTCTCAGTTCAACTGGGAGTCGGTGCATCAGTCTGGCAACGGCAATCATGTGCATTTGCAGCCCAAGAATGGTGAGCCCGCATGGGCAATGAACTGGGATGAGGACCAAGGGGCTGGGCAGTATCCAAACGCGTATTTCTTCTATATGCCGCGCGTCTGTAACTTCTGTTCTAAGCCGAGCTGTGTCGAGGCCTGCCCGAACGGCGCGATGTACAAGCGCGACGACTTCGGGGTGATCCTCCGCGACGAGAACCTTTGCAAGGGCGCGCAGCAATGTGCCCAGGCCTGTCCCTACAAGAAGATCTATTTCGACGCCGTCCGCAAAACCAGCCAGAACTGCATCGGCTGCTTTCCGCGTCTGGAACACGGCGTCGCGCCCGCCTGCGTGCGGCAGTGCCCAGGGCGCGCCATGTTTGTCGGTTTCCGCGAGGATACGAGCACCATTCACACGCTAGTGGACCGCTACAAAGTCGCCCTGCCGCTGCATCCGGAATGGAACACCGAGGCCAATGTCTTTTACGTGCCGCCCCTCTCGGCGTTTGTGGTGCGTCCGGACGGCACCATAGACGAATCGCAGCGACGCATCCCGCTCTCGTACCTCGAGTCGCTTTTCGGTTCCGCCGTCGGGCCGGCCCTGCGGACCCTGGAGGAACATCTCGCCAAGCGGCGTCGCGGTGAAGCGTCGGAGCTGATGGACACGCTGATCGCTTACAAATGGACCGAAGTCCTCGGCCCGTTCGAGCGCGATCCGGCCTCTATCACCTGGTAAGAAATCAAAGGAGCATGGCCATGACTGCGAAGTCAACGATGACAGAACATCGCGCCTCCGAGGACACCTACCGGAATCTGTGGAAGTGGGACAAGGTTACCTGGGGTTGTCACGCCGTCGACTGCTATCCGGGCGGCTGCCCGTGGCGGGTGTACTCCAAAGACGGCAAGGTTGTCCGCGAGGAGCAAGCCGCGATCTTTCCGACCATCGAGCCGGGCGTGCCCGATATGAATCCCATGGGCTGCCAGAAGGGCGCGGCCTGGAGCCAGCAGCACTACAACGAGGAACGGATCCTGTACCCGATGAAGCGCGCCGGCAAACGCGGCGAGGGGAAGTGGCAGCGGGTGTCCTGGGAGACGGCATTCAACGACATCGCCGATGCCATCCTCGATGCCGTCAAGGAGCAGGGACCGAACTCGCTCTACCACATCGGCACACCGGGCGAAGGCGGCACGCAGCAAATCCTCTGGAACAATTTCTCCGCCCAACTGGGTTTCCAGGTCACTGACTTGCAGGCCGAGATCAACGACTTCAGCCCCGGCATCTACACCACCTTCGGTAAGTTCGATCCGGCTCCCGGTGCCGACGATTTCTTCCACAGCGAATTGGTGCTGATCTGGCACGCGAACCCGGTGTACACCAACATCACCTGGTACCACTTCATGCAGGAGGCCCGGTACAACGGTGGCGAGGTCGTCACCATCGCGCCGGACTTCAGCCCGTCGGCCGTGCATGCCGACTACCATGTTCCCATCAACATCGGCACGGACGCCGCGTTCGCCAATGCCATGTCACAGGTGGTGATCGCCGAAGGACTGATGGACGTGGACTTCGTCAAGAAGCAGACCGACCTACCGCTGCTGGTCCGCACGGACACCCGTCGTTTCCTGCGGGCTGCGGACGTCAACGGCGGCAGCGACGAGCAGTTCTACTGGCTGGAGACCAAGACGGGCAAGATCGCCGAGGTCCCCAGGGCCACATTGGACCCTGGGGCTGTGAACCCTGCCCTCGACGGTTCCGTTCGCGTCAAGTTGGCGAGCGGCATTGACGTCGAGGTCCGTCCGGTTTTCTCCCTGCTGCGCGATATGCTCAACGCGCAGTACACGCCGGAGAAGGCACACGCCATCTGCGGTATCCATCCCGACACCATTCGGCTCATGGCCCGGAAGATCGCCAAGCGGAAAACGCGGATCATGATGGGCTGGAACTCCGGCAAGTATTATCACGGCGACCTGATGGAGCGGGCGATGATGCTCATCCTCGGGCTCACCGGCAACTGGGGAAAACACGGCACGGGGGCACGCAGCTGGGCCGTCGGCCTGAACGACGGCATGTTCACCGTCCTGCTCAAATCGCAAGCCGGCCCCGAAATGACGCTGGCCACGCGGGCGATGCGTGACGCGATGATCCAAATGATGATGGAAGCTGATCCGACAATAACCGATGAGATTGCGTGCTACCAGGTCGAGCGGACGATGACGGAGATGATCGGCTTCGCCACGCCCCCCGCCTTCTTCTGGTACTACCACTGCGGTTACCGCGAGATCTGGAACCGCCCCGGCTACAATGACCCGGCGATGAAGCGCTCGTTCGACGCGTACTTCCAGGAGGCCCTGGACAAGGGCTGGTGGGAATCGGCCAATCGGCACGCCAAGACGGCGGAGCCGCGCTTCCTGATCGAGGTGGGCGGTAATCTGTTGCGCCGGCAGCGCGGCGGCGCCCGCATGCTCCTGGAAAACCTCTGGCCGAAACTCAAGATGATCGTCTCGGTCGACTGGCGCATCAACACCACCGGGCTCTACGCCGACTACATCCTCCCCGCGGCGCAGCACTATGAGAAGATCAACCAGCCATATTCCAGCCCCATGCACATGCATGTCCTGCTGATCGACAAGGCCGCGGAGCCACCGGGTGAGGCGCGCAGCGAGTGGCAGATCATCCAGGGCATCGCCAAAGCGCTGCAAGCGCGCGCAAAAGCGCGTCACGCCCAGCCGTGGCTGCGCAAGAATGGAGAGGCGGTCCCGCTGGAAGATCTGTGGAGTTGGATCACCAAGGGTGGCGACCTGAAGGATGATGACAAGCTCATCGACGAGGTCATCCGCGACAGCGCCATCCTCGGCACGATCCCGGCCGACTCGACCTTAGGCACGATGCGGGACAAGGGCGCGGTACGCGCCATCGGGTGGGGCAACTCCGCGATGATGATGTGCCAGCAGTCGCCCATCGAGCCCAACAAGACGCACACGCCGTTCCGTAACCACGTCGAGCAGCTCAAGCCCTACCCCACCCTGAACCGCCGCGCCTCCTTCTATATCGACCATGAGTGGTACCTGGAGGCGGACGAGGAAATGCCGGTGCACAAGGACAACCCGCACCACGGTGGTGAGTTTCCCCTGCGGCTGACGAGCGGCCATCCGCGCTGGAGCATCCATTCGATGAACCACACCAGCAGCATCATGCTGGGAACGCAGCGCGGCTACCCGGTCATGTACATGAACCCCGACGACATGAAAGCGCGCGGCCTCAGCGATGACGACGAAGCCCGACTGTTCAACGACCTCTCCGACATACGCATCCGCGTGCGCTACTCTCCGGGCACCATGCCGGGTCAGGTGGTGATCTACAACGGCTATGAACCCTTCCAGTTCAAGGATTGGAGGGGACCTGAAAACGTCGAACCGGGCATGGTCAAGTGGCTCCACTTTGCCGGCGGCTACGGCCACCTGAACTACCGCGGCATCCACTGGCAGCCGATCCCCATCGACCGCGCCGTGCACGTGGATGTTGCTAAAGCCTAGCTCTCGTGTCACACAGCCCAGACCCTCTCTCGTCTTTCGGAGAGGGCCTGGGCACATGCTGCACAGCGGGCCGATACGACGGGGAGGGGCAGGACGTCATTCGGAATGAGCGAGCACAACGCGAACTCTGCAGGCGGGTGGCAGTCCTCTCTACCGCTGGTCATCGCTGGCTTTGCGATCTCGTTCGTCGTCGTGGGCGGGGGGATCGAGACTGTCGGCGTTTTCCTGAACGCCATCTCGGCCGCCAACCACTGGTCGCGTTCAAGTCTGTCGCTCGGTGTCAGTGTCGGTGCGGTGATGGCGGCGCTCAGCACCCCCGCCGTCGGAGTGCTGGTCGATCGTCATGGCGTGCGCGTGCCGATGACAGTCGGGGTGGCGCTGCTGTTCGTGGGCTTTGTCATCCTGATGCTCATGCAGCAACCGTGGCATTTCGTCGCCGCCAATGTTTTCCTCGGTCCAGGCTTCGCCGCTTGCGCCTTACTGCCGCTGACGATCGCGGTGACGATTTTGATTCCCGACCGAACGACACTGGCGCTGGGGATCGTCGCCGCCGGGACCAGCGCGGGCGCATTCGTCCTTGCGCCGCTCCTGCAGGCAGTGATCGAAGCCACCGGCTGGCGCAACACTTACATTCTCATGGGATCGGCGGTGGTGTTGACGCCGCTGCCCTTCATCGCCTTCGCCTTACCGCGCGGGCAGCTACGGTCCGCTGCGGCGCGGGATCCGCAACAGCGACCGGAGAGAAATCCATTGCATGACCTCCGCCAGCCCGGCGTCGGCGCACTCGCCGGCGTGATGGTGCTGCCGGGACTGACCGCTTTTTCCGTCTCCGTGCATCTCGTTCCGTATCTGACCGGGCTCGGTCGCACGGGAACTGCCGCGGCCGCCGCGCTCGGAGCGATGGTCGGGATTTCTGCGATCGGGAAGATCGGCGGCGGGCTTTTGGGGGACCGTCTGGGCGCCTTGCGCACCTTGCGTCTCGCGCTCGCCCTCGACGCGATCGCCCTGGTGTTGCTGCACTACGCCAGCGCCTCGATGGCACTCGGGGGCTTCATCACGCTCTACGGACTGGCGCTTGGCGCACAGGTTGCGGTGATTCCGGCGATCGCTATCGGCGTCCTGGGCGCTGAGCGGTTTGGGACGCTTTTCGGTCTTCTCCAACTTGCGACGATGCTGGCGTCCGCCATCGGCCCGGTTGCCTCGGGTATGATCTTCGATGCCACCGGTCACTATGCTGGCGCGATCTTCCTGTGGCTCGTCGCATTGATCGCCGCCACCGTGACGGCATTCTGGATTCCACCCGCCAAGACCACGGTGGTGAGCACTCCGGTGAGGCGAGCTGTCGCATGAGTGGACTCACGCGTCGTCAGCTTCTTGTTGGTGGAGCCGCCGGCACTCTGGCTTTGTCGCTGAGTGGGCTCGTCGGCGAGACTACCGGCGTTCGGCTCGCCCCTGAGGCGGAAGCAGCCGTACCCTCCGCGGATCTCTCGTACAGCGGGTGGGAGGACGTGTATCGCGCCGCCTGGCGCTGGGACCGTGTGGTGCGCGGAACACACTTGCGCGCCAACTGCTTCAGTGCCTGCGCCTTCGATCTATATGTGAAGGATGGCGTGGTGTGGCGGGAAGAGCAGGCGGATGTGTACGCCCGGCAAGCGGCGGGGCTTCCCGACTACGCGCCCCGTGGCTGCCAAAAGGGCAACTGCTACAGCTCGCTGATGGTGGCGCCCGGCCGCATTACCTACCCGCTCGAACGGGTCGGGCCGCGCGGATCGGGGCAATGGCGTCGCCTCTCGTGGGAGGCGGCCCTGACGCGGGTCGCCGATGCGATGCTGGATGCGGTCAAAGAGCACGGCATCGAGACGGTCGTCTACGACAACGGCACCTCGAACGTCGATTGGGGCCCGAGCTCGGTCGGCGAGATGCGCCTGTTCGGCTTGATGGGCGCCACGATGCTCGACGGCTTCGCCGGCACCGGCGACCTGGCGATGGGCGCCGTGCAGACCTGGGGAACGTCGTTCGTCGATGGCAGTTCCGACGACTGGTGCCGGAGCGAGACGCTCATCCTGTGGCACAACAACCCGGTGGTGACGCGCATTCCCGACGCCCACTTCATCACCGAAGCGCGCTACCGCGGAACGAACGTGATCACCATCACCCCCGACTATTCGCCGAGCGCCCTGCACGCGTCGCTGTGGATCAATCCCCGTCCGGGGACGGATGCGGCGCTCGCGCTGGGTGTGGCGCGGGGGCTGCTCGAACGCAACGCCGTCGATGAGGCATACGTCCGCGAGCAAACCGATCTGCCGTTTCTCGTGCGCGAGGACACCAACCGCTATCTGCGCCAATCCGATGTATCCGAAGGTGGCCGGGACGATATCTTCTACGTTTTTGATACGCGATCGGGCCAAATCGCTGAAGCACCCGGCACGTCGGGACGATGGAGCGACTCCCTCGCGCTTGGAAATCTCGTGCCTGCGCTCTCTGGGCGTTTCGAGGTAAAGACCGCGAGCGGCGCAGCCGTCGGCGTGCGACCCGTGATGGAGCGTCTGCGGGAGCGCCTGGCAGCGTACACCCCCGAGTATGTTACGCAGGTCACCGGCATCGGCGCGGACGTGCAGGCGCGTCTGACCGAGGTGCTGGCGAAATCACAGCGGACGCTCATCTACGCCAGCTGGGGCTCGTGCAAGTCGTACCATAGCGACCTGTTGCAGCGGGCAATGATCCTGCTGTCGGCGTTGCGCGGGCAGCACGGCCGCACCGGCTCCGGTGTGCGCTTCGCGGCGTGGATCCCATTCGAAGGCGGCGATGAATTCCTGGGGACCGAGCCCCCGTGGCTCCAGCGACAAGTCCTTCGGGTCTACACGCCACCGCCGCGCGCCATCGAGCAGGCCATCGCCGAGTTTTCGCGCACCCGGCTCACCTGGACGCCGTCGCATCTCTTCCTGCACGTGCACGCTGGCCTGGCCGAGGTGCAGGAGCTGGATGGCGGGCGCGACGTAACGCTGCCGCGAGCCCCGCGTGAGTATATGCAGGAAGCACTGGCACGCGACTGGATACCGGTACGTCCGGCAGCCGATCATCCGCCGCGTGTGCTCGTGACCTCGGGGGTGAACCCGCTGCGGCGTTGGCCCGTGCCGCAAGTGATCGAACGGGTTCTGTGGCCCAAGCTCAAGCTCATCGTCGCCATCGACACGCGTCTGTCGACCACCGGAATGAAGGCCGATCTTTTGCTGCCGGCCGCCGGGTACTATGAGAAGCGTGGGATCAAATACGCCGTGGCGCTGGCGCCGTATGTCGTCATCGGCGATCGCGCCGTGACGCCGCTGGGTGAGTCGAAGCCGGAGTGGGAGATCATGGCCCTGCTGGCGCGCCGGCTGCAGGAGCGCGCCCGGGAGCGCGGCGTCGAGGGGGTTCTGTCGCAGATCTACGATCAGTTCACGGACAACGGGCGGTACGGTCCGCAGGATGACGAGGCCGTACTCGATTGCATCCTTCGGAACTCGTCACCGACACGCGGCACGAGCTGGCCCGAGGCACAGAAGGCGGGCGCGATGCAGACACGCTCCATCGGTCGCTGGAGCACGGAGAACGGCGTCGGCAGTGAGATCGAGCCACAGGGCAGCCTCAGCCCCTCGCGCATTCACGTCGAAGACAAGCACGCCTGGCCGACACTCACCGGACGCCAGCAATTCTACCTCGACCATCCGTGGTTTTTCGAATCCGACGAAGTGTTACCGCGCTGGAAACCCCTGCCGGGGGTCGGGGGGAAGTATCCCATCCTGCTCACCGGCGGCCACACGCGCTGGAGTATCCACGCCATCTGGCGCGCCGAGTCCACCCTGCTGCGTCTGCAGCGCGGCGAACCTTCGATGTGGATGTCGGCCGGGGACGCGCGGGCACGCGGCATCGGTGACCATGGCCACGTCGTCGTGCGCAACGATCACGGCTCGTTCGTCGTGCGGGCCCGCATCTCACCGGCCGTGGCGCCGGGCGAGGCCATCCTCTACCACGCCTGGGAACCCTTTCAGTTCCGCGGATGGCGCGGCAACATGGAAGTGGTTTCGTCGCCATACAAGCCCGTGCACCTCGTCGGCAACTACGGGCATTTGCGCTACCGCGTTTTCTCCTCCGGGCCGGTCCACGTGCCGCGCGGCGTGCCGGTGGAGATCGAGCCCGCCGACAACGTGCGACCCGGGTAGGCGGCGCGCGCCTGGCGTTTGCATGCGACGCGACCTGGGCGCGTTTGAAGACGCAGAGCGGCGGTTTACTCTGCTGTTTTTGCCCGTCGCGCTAGGCTTCGGCGCCCGCATGGCGCTGGTCGCATTTGACGGACCGCTTGCACGTCTCTTCACTGACAACGGCTACCTCATCGGGCTCCTGTTGGCGATAGGACCGTTGATCGCCACCTTCGGCAATCCGATATTCGGCCGACTGTCCGACCGGACGTGGACCCGGTTTGGGCGCCGCATTCCGTACGCGCTCGTCGGCGTTTTTCTGTCCACGCTGATGTTGTTTGCCATTCCATTGGCCCCTACCTACGGCATCCTGCTGGCGCTGTTTGGCCTGCGTGCGCTGATGCTTTCGATCGGCAGCGGACCACTGATGTCGCTGGTCCCCGATCTCATCGGGCCAGCGCGGCGCGGTCGTGCCATGTCGCTCTTCATGCTCGCCGGCGGCATCGGGGCAATCGCCATCCAGGCTGCCGGCAAAGCCTTCTGGGACAAGAACTTCGCGCTGGTCTTCTACACCACCGGCCTGATTTCACTGCTCTTCGTGCTGCCGCCGCTGTTTTTCATCCGCGAACCCAGGCTGCGGCCTGCCGAGCCGCAGTCGGCAGCGAGGGGAGGCGCCGTCACCCTATCGGCAATGGTGCAGGCCCTCACCCATAGCCACCCGATCGCGCTCTTCCTGATGTCGGCGTCGCTACGGTATCTGGGCGGCGGCATGATCATCAGCTACTTCACGCTTTTTGCAGCGACGGATTTGCACGTATCCGTCGGCGATGCCGCGTTGGCGGTGGCTGTCGGAGGGATGATGCGTTTGATCCTCGCACTCCCCGCCGGCCGGTTGGTGGATATCTACGACCGCAAGCGTCTGCTGCTGATCGCCACTGTGGGAACCGGTCTGGTGCAGCTCTTAACCGGAGTGGCGGTACGGAATCTGTGGCAGCTCTATATCGCGGTCGCCGCCAGTACGGTCGCGGGCGTATTGGAAATGACCGCCGGTGCTCCCTTGTTCATGGATCTGCTGCCGACCAGTCGCCGGGGTGAGTTGATCGGCATGAACATGGTGCTCACCAACATTTTCCAGAGTGCCGGCGCACTGCTTGGAGGGGCACTGTTCGCGTGGACGGCCGGCTATCGCGCCGTCTTCCCAATCGCCGCCCTGTGCTTTGCTGTTTCGGCGCTAGTGCTCACGCGTCTCGCGATTCCTCCGGAAAGCACGCTGGCAACGCGGCCCAGCCTCGCCTGATGTTTGCGCCAGTTTGCACCAGGGGCTCGTCGTTGCCCTTCTCTGGGTGCTCACATATCGATACATTTTGCTGGAAAAATGCGCTCAGCCGTGATTCCGTTGTACTTGGCCGACTTGAGCCAGCATGGAAAAGGCACCGAGAAGCGGCCCTGAAAGGGGGGCGGTTGCTCCCATTCATCTTATTATGTCATCATTGTAGCCGTGAGATGGCATGTTTGTAGCTGTTATTTCGCAGTCCATTAGCTGTTGAACTTGGAGGGTTCGATTGTGGCTTCCACAACTTTAGGCACAATTCTCCGTCGGCGTCGCCGGCAACTCGAGTTGACCCAGCAAGAGGTCGCTCGGCGTATCGGTGTACGGGCCAACTACATCGGCTATCTGGAACGTGATCTCCGGCGGCCGAGCACGGGCGTACTCGCGAAGCTTGGAAAGGCACTCGACCTGGATCGTGAGGAACTCTTCTTCCTGGCACACCCGCAAGTACGCAGCTTCATCCACACGGAGGCGCCGGATCCGTCGGAATCGGCGTGGGAACGATTCCGGGCAAACAAGCGCTTGCACACCCGCCACGGTGTCACCAGGGCCGAGTTGAACGCCCTGCAGCACGTATCCGCCTTGGGATCCGTGCGTTCGAGCCGCGACTACCTCTTCATCCTGCAAGCGATACGTCAGGCGCTACAGGACGAGTAACCAGTTCGCGCTTGGAAGCGCATGCCTACCGGTTGCGGTTTCGTTCCTTGAGTTCCCGCATCTCTTCGAGCCGCCGCCTGATCTCCCGTTCTGCGCCACTATCCGACGGCTGATAGTAGCGGCGGCTCTTGAGCTCGTCGGGAAGGTGTTGCTGCTCGACTATATGCCCCTCGTAGTCATGCGCGTACTTATAGCCACGGCCGTAGTCCAGGGCCTTCATCAACGGCGTCGGAGCATTGCGAAGGGGTAGGGGCACCGGCAGCGGTCCGTACCGTTTCACGTCCTCAGCCGCGGCACACATCGCCATGTACGACGCATTCGACTTGGGCGCCGAGGCAAGGTAGGTCACGGCTTGCGCTAACGGGATGCGCCCTTCCGGCAAGCCGACAAAGTGGAAGGCATCTTTGGCGGCCACGGCAACCTGTAGAGCCTGCGGATCGGCGTTGCCGATATCTTCCGCCGCAAAAATGATCATGCGGCGGGCGATAAAAAGGGGATCCTCGCCTGCCTCGATCATGCGCATCAACCAGTAGACGGCGGCATCCGGGTCGCTACCACGCATGCTCTTGATAAAGGCGGAGACCACATTGTAGTGCTCGTCGCCGGCCTTGTCGTACAAGAGCACGCGGTGCTGCGCCGCTTCCTCGGCGAGCGTCACATCAATTTCCGTCAATCCCTTGGTCGTGGCGAGGTCTGCCGCTGCCTCTAAAGCATTCAAGCCCAGCCGCGCGTCGCCCCGGGCGTAGTCGGCAAGGAATTCGAGGGCGGCCGGTTCGATCTGCAGCTTGCGCCCCCCGAGGCCGCGCTCCGGGTCCCTCAGGGCACGATTGAGTAGCTGCCGGATCTCCTCTCGCGCAAGCGGCTCAAGCACAAGCACCGATGTCCGCGAGAGCAGCGGTGCGATGATCTCGAATGACGGGTTTTCCGTCGTCGCACCGATCAGCATGACGGTGCCATCCTCGACGTGCGGCAAAAACGCGTCCTGCTGTGCCTTGTTGAAGCGGTGGATCTCGTCGACGAAAAGAATCGTCCGGCGGCCATGGTACTTCAGTTGCTCCTTGGCCTCGGCAATCACATCGCGCAGCTCCCGAACTCCCGACAGCACAGCCGAAAAGTGCACGAAATGCGCTTGAATCGAATGCGATATGAGCAAGGCGAGCGTGGTCTTGCCGGTGCCGGGAGGGCCCCAGAGAATCAGCGAGTGCAGCCGCTGGCCCTCGATCATCTCGCGCAGCAAGCGTCCCGGCGCAACCAACTGTGCCTGACCGACGAACTCCTCCAATGTGCGCGGCCGCATCCGCTCCGCCAGCGGCGCCTCGCGGCGGCGGATGCGCTCGGCCTCAGCGGCGAAAAGATCCGCGCCGGGGCGAGTCGGAGTAGTCCGTTTGGGCATGCCATAATGGTAGCATAATCAGGCGCGAAACGTCTTCGGTGTTCGCGTAAGGACGCAGCCGACAGTCTGCTCTGCGTTGGCGCGCTGCGCCGAGTCGTGTAAATGTCAGGGGCAGCTCTCGGAGCGACGGATTGGTCGAAACATGGCGTGGGTTTACATCGAGGACATCGCCCAGCACAACGGACAGGAGGTCACCCTCCAGGGCTGGCTCTACAACAAGCGCTCGAGCGGCAAGCTGCATTTTCTGCAAGTCCGCGACGGCACCGGGATTCTCCAATGCGTGGTGTTCAAAAACGATGTTCCGGCGGATCAGTTCGTGCTGGCCGACCACATCACGCAGGAGTCAGCGCTCATCGTCCGCGGCACCGTGCGCGCCGACAGCCGTGCGCCGTTGGGTTACGAGCTGACGGTCAAGGACTTGCAGGTGGTAGAGTTGGCGGAAAGCTATCCCATCACGCCGAAGGAGCATGGCGTCGCCTTCCTGCTCGATCATCGTCACTTGTGGTTGCGCTCGTCCCGGCAACACGCGATTCTGCGCGTGCGCAGCACCATCATCCGTGCCTGTCGTGATTACTTCGATGGCAAAGGCTTTACCCTCATCGATGCGCCGATCTTCACCCCGGCCGCATGCGAGGGGACGACGACGCTGTTCGTCACCGACTATTTCGGCGAACCCGCATACCTGACGCAGAGCGGCCAGCTCTATGCCGAGGCTGGTGCGTTCGCGTTCGGCAAAGTCTACTGCTTCGGTCCGACGTTTCGCGCGGAGAAATCAAAGACCCGGCGGCATCTCACGGAATTCTGGATGATCGAACCCGAGGTCGCCTTCATGGACCTCGCCGGGGACATGGATCTGGCGGAAGACTTCGTCGAGTACGTCGTCCAACGAACCTTGCGCGAGCGGCGCCGCGAGTTGGAACATCTCGAGCGCGATTGCGTGCCGCTCGAGCGGGTACAGAAGCCCTTCCCGCGTATCACCTATAGCGATGCTGTCGACCTGCTCCGCCAGCACAATTTTGCCATTGAGTGGGGAGCGGATTTCGGTGGCGATGAAGAGACCGCCATCTCGAATGCATTCGATCGGCCCGTGATGGTCCACCGCTACCCCTTGGAGTGTAAGGCTTTCTACATGAAGGCAGATCCGCAGGATCCCCGCGTCGCCTTGTGCGTGGATATGCTCGCGCCGGAAGGCTACGGTGAGATTATCGGTGGTGGGCAACGCGAGGACGATCTCGCCACGCTTGAGCATAGGATCGGGGCTCACCATCTCCCCAAAGAGGCCTTCAGCTGGTATCTCGACTTGCGGCGCTACGGCTCGGTCCCTCACGCCGGATTCGGAATGGGCATTGAGCGACTTGTCGCCTGGGTGTGCGGGCTCCACCACGTGCGCGAGACCATACCGTTCCCGCGCATGCTGGAACGTCTGCGGCCGTGAAGCGGCGAAGAAGGACCTGGTGAGGTGCTGCACTGGGGCGGTGAGAATCTCCGGGTTTGGGGTGGCGTGCACAGCGTAGTTATCTCAAGGCGGCGGCACCTGGGCACCGGCACGAATGAAGACTGGGATCGTGTCGAGCGGCACGTCTTGCGTCACCGTGTTCCGGCCTTGGTACTGCTGCGTCCGGTCCCAGTAGTTGGTCCACGTGCCGGACGGGAAATACACCGAGCGCGACCGCTGACCGCTTTTCCACACCGGCGCCACCATGAGGTCGGGCCCGAAGAGATACTGGTCCCACAGGTCCCGCAAAGTCGGATCGCTCCGATCGAGAAAGACGAGCGGGCGCACCATTGGCATTCCACGCGCTGCGTCCCCTGCGAACCGCACGATGTAGTCGTGCAGGATCGCACGAAGCTGCGTATAGCGGCGGTAAATGTCGATCAGCTCTTGATCGTACTGTGGCTGCGTCGGCATGTTCCACGGCGCGTGATTCCCGGTGCCGCCGATCTCCATGATCCCCGAGAAGGCGCTGAACTCGATCCAGCGGGCGAAGACCTCGCGATCCTTGAACTCGTAGTAGCCGCCGGTATCGGAGCCCCAGATCGGAAATCCCATGAAGGCGGCGCGCTGCTGGCTGATGATGCAGCTGCGTAGGCCGAGATCGGTGCCCGGCCCCAACCCGAAGGATTGACTGCCGGGGATGTCGCCGCCCCAGAAAATGGCATAGCGCTGGGTACCCGTGTAGCCGGGCCGCGCGATCACGAGGAAGTCCGTGCCACGCGCGGCGGCCAGCGCGTCATAGTGGATCTGCGCCTGCAAGTTCGGGTAGTCATTGTGGACCTCGCGGCCGTTCCGCCCATCGGCCCAGATATCGGTGGCGTCCGACGGGATGTGTTCTTCGCCGCGATCGAGCTTGATCCCGCTGATGTCGTTGCTCGCAACGAAGTCCCGCACCTTGTCCCGCCACCACTCCCGCATCGCCGGGTTGGTGACGTCGAGGATGAAGCTGCCACCGCCGACGTCGGCGCACATGGGCGTGCCCGTCGAGCCGGGAGCGAGGAAGCCGAGCTGCTTGGCGTCCGCTCCGTTGTCATCGGGCCTGCTCCCGCAGGCCCAGGTCGCGCTCCAAGTGAGAATGCGATAGCCACGCGCGCGCAACGAGGCCAGCATGGCCTGCGAGTTCGGCAACCGACTCTCGTCCCACGCAAAACGAGCAAACCCGAATTCACCCTGCAGGACGGGCCGATCGAAGTGGTACACCCCGGGCGGGATGCCCAGTTGCTCGTACATCGTGACGTCCTCAGCCACCTGCGCGTTGATGGGCACGCCGTCGAGCGACGCCGGCGGACCGATCGCCAGTTCGTCGCGCCAACGCCAGTGGAGAAATGCCCACCCGGGCGGAACGAACGGGCGGCCGGTGAGGGCCGTGTACTCGTCGAGAATGGTGGCGTGATCGGGGCCGAAAAACAGGTGGAAGACGAGCGTGTGGCTCGCTGCGGTGGTGCCGGTCTCGAAGTGGAAGCTGATGGTGTTCGGATCGGTCTTGGCGACGTCGAACAGACCCGCCATCGTGCCCGCAACGTTGAGGCCATAGCCGCGTGAGCTTTGATAGAAAGGCGCGTACAGCGAAAAGGTCGGGCGAATGAACATCTCGACCGTCTCGCCGCGGCGGTTGAGCGACCCGACCTCTACCGGTTGGATATCATCCTTCAGGACGCCGCCGATGCTCGGCTTCGAGTCACGCAGCCGTTCGGTGAGTCCGTAGATCACCTCGTCATCGGGGGTGTCCCAGCGGTCGCCGAGCGCCGTCACGCTCTCAGACTGCGGCGGGACGACCGTCACTTCCACCGTGCGCGCCGTGAGGAAGCGGACCGTGGCAGTCGCTTCTCCACCTTCGGTCGTGTCGACAGTGAGCTCGGTACCGTTCGCGACTTCCCGGTCGGATCGGACCTGGGTCAGTTGATATTGGGTGTTGGCGCGCTCGTAGAACACGCCGCCCGCGTCGTGCTCGCTGGTCACGACGGATGCGTCCGCCAGGTTGAGGAGCACCAGACGGTACGGAGAGAAATGGATCTCGGCCATGGCGGCGGGAGTTTGGATGCGGATTCGATCGCTGAGCCGCGTGACTGTCACCGCCGGTGGGGTCAGCGATTCGGCATCATCGCACGCAGCCAGCATGCCGGTGAGGGCCATGGTCAGCAGGACGCGAGCGAAGCGCCGATTCGGAGTCGACACTCGCAAAGCGTAATACATCTGAGCGGCGGCGCGCAACCAAGACGCCGACGCCCCGCACACCGGCACTTGGCCACCCATTACTTCGAGACCGTCCTCAGCCGGCGCACGTCGCCGACGCGGAGCGTAAACCCCGTACGGTCAAAGTAGTCGAGCAACGAGATGCTGAATTTCCTGCTGGCACCCAACAGGTCGCGGAAGGTGGCAGCGCTGACGTCACCGTGCGCCTCGGCGTACTCGCGCAGCAGCGTTCGCGCGCGCTCGAGGTGGGCGCGGGCGAAGTACAGATCCGTGGTGATCTTCACCACCCTGCCCTCGCGTTCGAGCTGCTGCAGGATGGGCTCCAGCCGCTGGTGCAGTACGCCCAGCGCGCTCTCGACTTGCTTCAGATCGGGTGGAGTCACACCACCAGCAACGATGAGGGTCTCCGCGCGTGCGGCCAGTTCCTCTTCGTCACGCTTCAAGGTCACCCGATGCGTCGGCAGGTGCAATGTGCTGTCCGCCCGCACGATGATCCCTCCGGCAACCAACGCATCAAGCAGGGTGCGGTAGATCTTCGGCGGTAGGTCCGGAGCGATGTGCGTCCGCAGGGATTCCATTTCCAAGCCGGGCACAAGCGGATGGTGCTGGTGGAACGCGCGCAGAGCGTTCACCACCGCGGCGCGCAGCGCTTCCCACTTCTCTGTGGTGGTGCAGGCCGCGATGTTGGCGGCGTCAGGCAGCGGACGAAAAAGCGGGTCGGTGCGCACCACCCCGCGGATCGTGTCGATCGGCAGGTTCCCTGCCTGAGCCAGGAACTCGGGCGTCACCGCAAAATCGGGCTCAAGGCGCAGGAGTGCGCCGGCGACCTCCGATGGCGTCGACGCGCGCCGCAGGCTCTCGATATCTGCCATGACCCCTGCGTCGCCCCGGCGGTGACGGCGGGCAAACGGATGCACGACCACCCCGCCGCCGATCGTGCGCTGCGCGCTCTGGTTGCGGATGATGAAGCGATCGCCGCGCAGGACGTGGACGGGCTCACGCAGGACGAACTGCGCATACCCCGCCTGGCGCGGCGGCAACTGATGCTGACCCTCCAGCAGCACCAACTTGCCCATGACTTCCGCGGTTGCCGCGTACACCCGCACGACCTCATGACTTTCCACCGGCCGTCCGGCGGCGGCACGAATCTCCACCCACGCGTCGAAACGGTCCGTCACGCGGTCCAGACGCGGATCGCAGACGACGTGGCCCCGCGTCACCTCGGTCCGCTCGACGCCCGACAGGTTCAATGCCACCCGCTGTCCGTGCATGGCTTCCGTGACCTCGCGACCATGCACCTGGACGGTGCGCACGCGCGCCTCCTCGCCCCCTGGAAGAAGGCGCACGACGTCCCCGGCGTGGATCACACCGCCGATGGCGGTGCCCGTCACCACCACACCGTGGCCGTGCATCACAAAAGCCCGATCAACGGGAAGCCGAAAATAGCCGGTGGACGCGGGGCGCGTGTACCCCGCCAGCTGCGCCTCGATGCTCTGTCGCAATTCGCTGAGCCCCGACCCTGTTACCGAGGACACCGGCATCATCGGCGCGCGTTCGAGTGTGGTGCCGGCAAGCAAGATCTCGATCTCTTCCCGCACGGCCGCGAGGCGCGCGGTGTCGACCAGGTCCGCCTTGGTGATCGCCACCACGCCATGTGATGCGCCCAGGAGATGCAGGATGTCGAGGTGCTCTTCGGTCTGCGGCATGACCCCGTCGTCGGCGGCGACGACCAACAACACCAGATCGATGCCGTGCGCACCGGCGAGCATGTTGCGGATGAACCGCTCATGTCCCGGCACATCGACGATACCGACGCGCTCGCCGTTCGAGAGGTCCAGGTATGCAAATCCCAAGTCGATGGAAATGCCGCGCTCCTTCTCCTCTTTGAGCCGGTCGGTCTCTTGGCCCGTCAGCGCCCGAATGAGCGCCGTCTTCCCATGATCGATATGCCCGGCGGTGCCGATGATGTGAGGCATTGGTCAGGAGGAAGAAGTCAGGAGCCAGGAGTCAGGAGAACAGCGCATTTCTCGCTCCTCCTGGATTCTGACTCCTGGCTTCTGGCTACTTGGCTTAGGGACCAATTCTTCCGGCCGAAAGATGCCACGCAAGTCCAGGAGAAATTGCCCGGATTGTACGCGGCCGATGATCGGCGGATCAGCGGCGCGGAAGCGGCGCGCGATCTCTTGTGCGCCGAGCATCGGATTGGTGATCGCGATGGCCTTGCTCGACAGGTGTTCGATCGGCAAGGCGCCGCTGCCGATCTCGGACTCCGAATCAACCAGCTCGACGACAAATCCCGCACCGAGTGCCGCACGCAGCAGCGGCAGGACCGCCTGGCCCACCGCTTCCATCTCCGCGAGGGGCCGCGTAAGCCATCGTAGGGTCGGCAATGCGCTGCGCAGGTCCGGTGCCATCCGATACAGGCGCAGGGTCGCCGCCAGCGCCGCCAGCGTCAGCTTGTCGCAGCGCAAGGCACGCTTTAGAGGGTTGCGGTTGATGCGCTCAATCAACTCGCGACGCCCGACGATGATCCCGGCCTGTGGACCTCCCAGGAGCTTGTCGCCGCTGAAGGTGACCAGATCGGCGCCGCTGCGGACTCGTTCGGCCACCACGGGCTCCTTGGGCAGCCCGTACGCCGACAGGTCCGTCAGGGCGCCGCTGCCCAAATCTTCCATGACAGGAATGCCGTGCGCAGCCCCGAGTTGCACCAGCTCCGGCAACGACACGGCGGTAGTGAAGCCCATGATACGGTAGTTGGAGGTATGAACTTTCAGCAACAGAGCGGTCTGCTCGTTGATGGCGGCGGCGTAGTCGTGCAGGTGGGTGCGGTTGGTGGTGCCAACCTCGCGCAATCGGGCACCGCTCTTGGCCATCACGTCCGGAATGCGGAACGAGCCGCCGATCTCGATCAGCTCACCGCGGGAAGTGATGACTTCGCGTCCCTCGGCCATGGTGTTGAGCGCCAGCAACACGGCCGCCGCATTGTTGTTCACCACCGTGGCGGCTTCGGCACCGGTGAGCGCCAGCAAATCTTCCTGCACGTGGAAGTCGCGCTCGCCGCGCTCCCCGCGGGCGAGGTCGTACTCCAGATTCACGGCGTTGCCAGCCACCTGCGCCACCGCCCGCACCGCTTCCTCCGCCAGCAAAGCGCGGCCGAGATTGGTATGCAGAATCACCCCGGTGGCGTTCACCACCGGGCGGATCGACAGCGGCTGCGCCGCATCCATTCGGGCAAGGGCCTCCGACATGATGTCCTCCGGTGACGGCGGGTCGCAAGGCTGAACCGTCGTCAGCCGTTGGCGTATCTCGCCCAGGACGGCCCGCACTGCTGCCGTGACATAGCCCCGGTCGAAACGCGTCAACGCCCGCTGCGCCGTCTCGGTGTTCAACACGCGATCGACCGACGGGATCGCTCGGAGCTGCGCGGATTCCGCCACATTGGCGATGGTGCCGCGTTTCGGTGGCCGATACAACCGTAGCTGAACGCGGCTTCGGACAGGGCGCGAACGGTTGCGAAAAGGAAGCGTGCTGGTACTGTGTCCCGCCGAATTGAGGAGGCAGGAAGGATCAATCTCGTGAAACGGCAGGGCGCTACCACACTCAGTCCCACAGATCACGTACTCCGGGTGCGGCTGCGTGAACCAGTCCGGTTCCCCGATCTCACCGAGCGCCGGGCTCTGAAGCTGTCGGGGGTCTCACATTACGCCTCGCGAGCCCACTTCGAGCTGTGGCACCGGCGCATCGGCGGCCCCGATTTTCACCAGCGCACCGGTATCTTCACGCCGCTGGTGTATGTCGAGCTGCAGGCCACCGATATCCCGCTGGACATGACAACCATGCTGACCGTCCGCGGCGAGACGTACCTCGCCAAGATCCCCGACGCGGCCGGCAACGTTGACCGGCTGGTCCGCGAGGGCCAGCACACCTTGCTGCTTCAACGCGAGGGCACGGAGATTGTGGTCGGCAGTACTCGCCTGATCAACATGTTCACGCGCTATGATCCCGACCCTGCCCGTCGCCGCGTCACCAGTCTTCCGCCGGAAATGGGCCTGGAGGGTATTCCTTCGCGAATCTGCGAGTTGCCGACACTGGAGACACTCATGCCCAGCGAACGCTCTCCGGATTTCGCTGGCAGCGAAACCCACGTATGGCACTACGGGCAAACCGATCCGAATCGGCACGTGACCGGGATGGAGTACCTGCGCGTGATGGAGTGCTTCGTTGCCGATGTCCTACAGCGACGCGGACACGATTTTCGTCGCGCCTACTACTCGCGCGCCCGCATCGTCTATCGCAAACCGTGTTTTCGTGGCGAGGGGTACCGGCTGGTCGCCTGGATCCGCCAAGAGGCGCCGCCGATCATCACCGGCGCGTTCTGCAAAGCCGGCGATCCTCCAGGCGCCCGTCCGGCTGTAGCCATTGAACTGACCCTGTCGCAGCACGACGTCGAATAGAGACGCCGCCGGGCCGCGCCCCCGATACAAAGCAGGCCGTCCTGACCTCATTCTTGACGGCCGGACGCCACCCTGAGACCATGACCAGCATGAATCCCAAAGAAGCGGCCGCGCGCACGATTGCACACCGGCTGCGGGAAGCCGGCTATACCGCCTATTTCGCCGGCGGCTGCGTACGCGACCGGCTGCTCGGCCGCGAACCGCAGGATTTCGATATCGCCACCAACGCACCGGCGGACGTGGTCCAGCAGTTATTCACGAGGACCGTTCCGGTCGGCGTTCAGTTCGGCGTCGTCGTCGTGCTCATCGATGGCGAAGCCGTCGAGGTCGCGACCTTTCGTTCCGACGCGGCCTATCTGGACGGGCGCCATCCGAGCAGCGTCCACTTCGGTTCGGCCGAGGAAGACGCATGCCGGCGCGACTTCACTATCAACGGGATGTTCATCGACCCCACTACCGGCGCCGTCATCGACTATGTTAGCGGACAGGCCGACTTGAAGGCCGGCGTCATTCGCGCCATCGGTGATGCCGCCGCACGCATCAGCGAAGATCGCCTGCGCATGCTGCGAGCCGTTCGGTTCGCCGCACGCCTGGGCTTCGACATCGAACCGGCCACCTTCGCGGCCATTCGAGCGGCCGCGCCGTCGATCACCGACATGGCGTGGGAACGCATCGGCGACGAAGTGATGCGGATCTTGACCGACAGCGAGGCCGGGAGTGCACGGCGCGGTTTCGAGTTGCTGGACCGCAGCGGTTTGCTCGAGCCCATTCTCCCGGAAATCGCCGCCCTGAAGGGCGTGGAGCAATCGCCCGACTACCACCCCGAAGGCGATGCATTTGTCCACACACTCGGTTTGCTCGAACAACTCGATCACCCGACTGAGACCCTGGCGTTGGCAGCCTTGCTGCACGACATCGCCAAGCCACGTTGTGCGCACCGTGACGAGAAACGGATCACGTTCTACGGCCACTGCGAGCTGGGCGCGGAGATGGCCATCATCATCTGCCAGCGACTGCGACGCAGCCGCGAGACCTGGGAACGGGTCGCGGTCTTGGTGCGCGACCACCTGCGGCTGTTGCACGCACCCGAGATGCGGCTGAGCACGTTGAAACGCTTCCTCGCTTCCGATGCCATTGAGGAGCTGCTGGAGCTAGCTCGCCTGGACGCGATGGCGTCAAACAAGGATCTGACCTACTACAACTTCTGCCGCAACAAGCTCAGCGAACTGGGCGCGGCAGGGATCAAACCAGCTCCGTTGCTGGGTGGCCGCGACCTACTGGACCTCGGTTTCGAGCCCGGTCCGCAATTCGGCCAGATCCTCGCCGCCGTGGCCGAAGCGCAGCTCGAAGGAACGCTCCGCACCCGCGAACAAGCCCTCGCCTGGGTACGCGAACGCTACGCGCTCTAGCGATTCGGATGGCCGCGCCGGCCGGGAGTTGATTCCGTCCCGCCGGCGTCGTAGCTATTGCGCATGGCCATCCAGATCAACGACATCGTGATGCATCCGGCGTACGCGCCGTATCCGCGCTACGGACGCGTGGTGAAAGTGGAGGACGCCGACCAAGTGCTCGTCACCCAGGTCCACTGTGGCGATCCGCGCTGCAACGCCGAGCACCAGCATGCCGATCAGGTGTGGCAGATCGCCGATCTACGCGACGCACACGGTTACCAACCACGCGCGAGCTGGGAGCTGGGCCGCAAGAATTCGCCGAACGCACCAGTGATGGGATGATGCGCGACGCGGCGAAAGGAACCCTCACCCTCTCCCAGAGGGAGAGGGAACCTACCGTATCATGACTCCAGAGTGGTGGCGCGAAGCGGTCTTTTATCAGATCTACGTTCGCAGCTTTCAAGACTCGAACGGCGACGGCATCGGCGATCTTGCGGGCATCACGCAGCAGCTCGACTACCTGAACGACGGCACCGCGAACTCACTCGGGGTCGACGCGCTGTGGCTGACGCCGATCAATCCGTCGCCGATGTTCGACTTCGGCTACGACGTCAGCGACTACTGCGCCGTCGATCCGCTCTTCGGCACGCTCGGCGATGTCGATCGGCTGATCGCCGAAGCGCACCGGCGCAACATCCGCATCATTCTCGATCTCGTTCCGAACCACACCTCGCATCTGCACACGTGGTTCCGTGAATCGCGCAGCTCGCGCACCAGTCCGAAGCGCGACTGGTACATCTGGCGCGATCCGGCACCCGACGGCGGCGAACCCAACAACTGGGTGAGCGCATTCGGCGGTCCGGCGTGGACGTTTGATGAGACGACCGGGCAATTCTATCTGCACTCATTCCTCGTCGAGCAACCCGATCTGAACTACCGCAATCCGGCCGTTCGCGACGCCATCGAAAACGTGATCACGTTCTGGCTCGAGCGCGGCGTGGACGGCTTCCGCGTCGACGTGATTCACAAGATGGTCAAGGACGCCGCACTGCGCTCCAACCCGAAGCCGGAGCCGGACAAAGAGCACCCGGTCTTTCATTACGGCGGCCAGGTGCATGTCTACGACGAGGATCGGGCCGAGGTGCACGACATCATCCGCAGCTGGCGCGGCATCCTCGACCGCTTCGGCGATCGGATGATGGTAGGCGAAGTGGCGCTTTTCGACCCGCAGCGGCTCGCGGCCTATCAGGGCAACGGACACGATGAACTGCCGTTGGCGTTCAACTTCAGCTTCTTGTGGACGCCGTGGGATGCCGGCGCCTTTCGGCAGCGAGTCGACGAAATGGAGCGGCTGTGGCCGGTGGCAGCCCAGCCGACGTACGTGCTGTCGAATCACGATGTGCCGCGGCACCGCTCGCGGTTCGACGATCCGGTCCACGGCGCGGCGCACGCGCGGCTCGCGGCGCTCATGCTCCTGACGCTGCGCGGGACGCCCTTCCTCTACTACGGCGAAGAAATCGGCATGCTCGACGGCATGATTCCGACCGAGCGCGTTTGCGATCCGGTCGGCAAGCGTTTCCCCGCCGTCGGCCGCGATCCCGAGCGCACGCCAATGCAGTGGGACGCCGGCCACATGGCCGGCTTCACCACGGCCGCCGATGCGTGGCTGCCGATCGCGTCGGATTTCGAGTCGGTCAACGTCGCGCAACAAGCCACCGATCCGCGATCGGTTCTCAGTTTTTATCGCCGGCTCATCTGCTACCGCAAGCAATCCGCTGCCCTGCGGCGTGGAACCTATCGCCCGCTGGACGGGCCGCCCGACACCTTCATCTTCCTGCGCGAGCACGAAGGTGAGCGGCTACTGGTCGCACTGAACTTCGCTGCGGAGCAGCGGACGGTGACGCTGCCCGCGCCCGGCCGCATCGTTCTCTCCACCGATTGCGAGCGACAACCCGGGCCCGTGACGGACGTATTCGATCTCGGCCCTAGCGAAGGCGTGATCGCAGCACTCGGCTGAGCACGAATCCGCGTCACGCATCACGCCGATTCATCAAACTGGCGGCGACGCCGGCACCGAAGCCGTTGTCGATGTTGACCACCGTGACCCCGGCGGCGCACGAGTTCAGCATGGCCAACAACGCCGCCAGACCGCCGAAGCTGGCGCCGTAGCCAATACTGGTGGGCACGGCGATGACGGGGCGATCGACCAGTCCCGCGACGACGCTCGGCAGGGCGCCTTCCATCCCCGCGACCACGACCAGGACCGCCGCTGCGCGCAGTTTGTCGTGGTGCGCAAACAGGCGGTGGATGCCGGAGATGCCGACGTCATAGACGCGCTCAACATCGTTGCCCATCAGCTCAGCGGTGAGTGCCGCCTCCTCTGCAACCGGCACGTCGGACGTGCCGGCCGCGACGACGAGGATCAGACCGCGACCGATGATTTCCGGCTGGGCGTGAATGAGGGTCCCCACGCGGGCGTGGGCGGAATAGGTCAGGTCCGGAAAAGCCTGCTGTACCTGCCCCGCCTCGGCGGGGGCCAAACGGGTGATCAGGACGTTCTGGGCGTTGTCCTTCAGGCGACGCGCGATCTCGACGATCTGCTCGGCGGTCTTGCCGGAGCCGAAAATCACCTCAGGAAATCCCGTCCGCAACTGGCGGTGGTGGTCGACTTTGGCGAAACCCAGGTCCTCGAACGGCAGCGAGCGCAGCACATCGAGGGCCTCATCGGCGCTCACCGTGCCGGCGCCGACCTGAGCGAGCAGTTCTTTCAAGCGAGTGGGATCCATGACTTCATCGCAGTCGAAAATGGTCGTAGCCGCCGGCTTCCGACCGTGTGCCCCCGGTGCCGGTCAAGTGAACGCCGTGGCCGCGAGCAATCCGACCGATGCAGGTGATCGAGCATCCCAGCCGCGCTTGCAGGCCCTGCAGTCTTTTCACGTTTCGCTCCGGCACCGTGCATAGCAATTCGTAATCCTCGCCCCCATGCAACGCAAGCGATCTGTCGGGTCCGAGCGCAGCGCGGTACGCGGCAGAGAGTGGGATCTGATCAGTCTGAATCTCTGCGCGCACCTGACTTTCCCGGCAGATGTGACCGAGGTCTTGGATCAACCCGTCACTCACATCGATCATGGCCGACACGATGTTCGCGCTGACGAGCAGACGTCCGGCCTGCAGCCGTGGCGAAGGCTCTCGAAAACGGCGAACCGGATAGGCTGCCCGCCTCCGGGTGCCGCCACGACGAAGCAGGCGGACTCCGAGCGCGGCATCACCGAACGTGCCGGTCGCATAGATCCAATCACCCGGGCGTGCGCCCTGTCTCGTGACGATCCGTTTGGGTGCTTCACCCAGGAGGGCAATGGACACGAACACCTTCTCCGATCGTGCGAGATTGCCGCCGACGACCGATGCGCCACACTCGCTTGCCGCCGCGACAATCCCGGCCTGGAGGGCCGACAGGTCTCGCACCAGGTACGAGCGGCGCAGGCCAAGGCTGACGACGCAAAAGCGCGGGCGTCCCCCCATCGCCGCAATGTCGCTGGCGTTCACCGCAAAGCTCTTGCGGCCGAATTGGTGCGGGGACATCCAGCCCGGTTCGAAGTGGACGCCTTCGACCAAGGCATCGACAGTGAACAGCCAGCGTCGCGTACCGTTGCGGATGACGGCACAGTCCTGACCGGGGCCGACGATCGTGCCGGTTCCCCCTGGCAACCGGGGCAACAGCTGGGAGAGAAACCCGAACTCGCCGACGTCAGCGATGGTGCGTGACGTTCTCACGCGCAATGACATCGGCGTTGGCCGTCGGTTGCGCAAGCCTGGGCTCAATGAAGGGGCGGTGGATCAACCCGGTGGGGCCGTGACTTCCTGCAATTTGCCGTCGAACACTTGCAGCAGAAACGGATTGCGTTGCACTCCCTCGGCTGTAACCTTGAGCTGGCCCGTCGCGGCCTCGACCGGACCGAGCCCACGCAATCGCCGCAGCAAGTCGGTTCGTGAGCGTGCGCCGGCATCGAGCGCCCGTCGGGCCAGCAGCGCCGCGTCATACGCTTGGGCCTCGGCAACCCCCGGCGTCTCGTCATAGGTTTTCTGGAAGGCCTCCACAAAGGCACGCGTCCCCGCTCTGGCACTGCCCCCGTAAAAGCTTTCTGCGAAGAACACACCGTTCAAACCACCGTCTTGGCTGGCGAGACCTTCCCAACCGTGCACGCCCAACAGGGTGATGTCAGGCATGGCTTCCTGAAGAGACTTGGCAAAGCCCGCGGCGGTCGTCACGCTGTCGGGGAAGAACACCGCCTGGAGGTTCTGCGTCTCACGCCACTTCTTGACTGTATTGACATCCGACGCGACGTTTTCGACTCCCGGTGGGTAGGCGCCCGCCCCCACTACCGTACCGCCCCGGCGCTCGACCTCGGTGCGGAACGTCTCCAGCAATTCCTTTCCGGACGCGTCCTTGGGATACAAGACCCCAAACCGACGCAAGCGAACTTTCTCCATGGCGTAGTCCAGCAACGTGCGGATCTGTCCGGAATGCGTCAGGCCGGCTTGCAGAACGAATTGTCCCTCCGGTTCACCACCGTGCGAAAGTAACAAAAGCGGCAGGTGCGCCTGTTCAGCACGCAGCGCCACTTCTTGGGCGACATCGTTCTCCAACGGACCGATGACAACCAGCACGTTCGGGTCGCGTGCCAATTCCTCCAGCATGTTGGCCGCAGTTACCGGATTACCCCCGGTGTCCTTTACGATGAGGAGCCGGTCGCTGTCCGCGCCAAAGGCCAGGCGCAGGGCCCGGAGCGATCGCTGGCCGAGCTGGCCAGAAGGTCCGCTGAGCGGTAGCAGACAGCCCACCTTGGCGGCACCCTGCACTGATTCCTCTTGAGGCGCCTCCACGAGGGCGGCTTCGCCGTTGCCGATCTCCGCTGGCGCCTGTTCGTTTTCCTTCGTGACGGTACGGGCTGCCGCCCTCGTTCCGGCCTCGGGAGCCGAGACTTCCGCCGGAGCAGCGGCCCACGATGGCTCCTCCGCGACCGTCCCTTCCTCTCCGCTCTGGTTCGGAATGGGCTCGTTGATTTCGTGGGTCGCTCGTAGCGCGATCAGTCCATCGAGCAATTTGGCGACGTCATTCGAGCTCACGACCTGCCGTGCGCGAGCGATCTCCGCGTCGCTGAGCGGTCGCGCCGTGCTGAGGATCCGTCGGCGCAGCTCTGGGCGCTCGGTATCGCTGCTGATATTCCACGCGGCATCCCACGCCTGCAGTGCCGCCGTGGGGTGGCCCGTGGCGCGCTCCGCGTCGCCGCGCAGCGCCTCAACCTGCACCCAGTGATCCTTTGGATACCGCCGGGACAGCTCATCCAGGGTCGTCAGGACGTCCTGATAGTGGCCGAGCCGGTACTGTGCCAATGCGCTTTTGTAGAAGGTACGCGCCGTGTACAGGTCCTGATCTGCCTGATCGAGATAGGTTCGGTAGGCAGCGACGGCGTTCTCATATTCTCGATGCTGGAATGCCTCGTCGCCACGGCGCACGACAGCTGGGGGATCCGGGGGGAAGCTCATCCTCGCACTGCATGCTGGGAAGGCGAGAGTGACAGCGATCCACCAAGCCGTCGAGCGGAGCATCGGTCGAGCTTTGGCAGCCATCAGCCAAGCATCTCCTTTACCTTATCTAGGAATCCTTTCGATAGGGGATTTACCTCTTCTCCGCTGCTGCGTGCAAACTCTTCCAGCAGTTCCCGTTGCCGAACGGTCAACTTACGCGGGGTCTCGACCACGATACGAACCAACTGGTCACCGCGACCGGAGCCACGCAGGCTGGGCGCGCCTTTACCTTTCAGCCGCATCACGGCACCGGACTGCGTGCTGGCAGCAATCTTCAATTTCACCTTGCCACCGAGGGTTGGGACATCGATTTCAGCTCCCAGCGCTGCCTGTGGAAAGCTGATGGGGATCTCACAGATGATGTCGTCCTCCTGGCGTGTAAACAGCGGATGGTCGCGCACGTCGATGACGATGTAGAGGTCGCCCGGCGGTCCGCCGTTTCGGCCGGGCTCACCCTCACCCCGCAACTTCAGCCGGGAGCCCGTATCGACTCCGCCGGGCACCTTGATGTTGAGCGTTTGCGTCTTTTGGGTCACGCCGTTACCGCCACAGACACGGCACGGATCCTTGATGACCGATCCCTGGCCACTGCACTGGCCACAGGTCTTGGCGATGGTGAAGAACCCCTGCTGGAACCGCACCTGTCCACTGCCGCGGCAGGCAGTGCAGGTGGCACGGGGGGCTCCGTCTTTGGTACCCTTCCCGCCGCATGCTTCGCAGGCGGCCAGGCGCGGGACGTTGATCACCTTCTCGGTACCGACAATCGCTTCTTCGAACTTGATGGTCAGATCGTAGCGCAGGTCCTCGCCTCGCCGAGCCCGGCTGCGGCTGCGACCGCGGCCGCCTCCGAGGAAGTCGCCGAAGATGTCGCTGAAGATATCTTCGAATCCGGCGCCGGAAAAATCGAAGCCTCCGAAGCCGGCGCGTTGGTCGAAGGCCGCGTGACCGAAGCGATCATATTGTGCCCGGCGCTCGGTGTCGCTCAGCACTTGATACGCCTCAGAGGCTTCTTTGAAGCGTTCCTCGGCGGCCCGATCACCCGGGTTACGGTCGGGATGGTATTTCATCGCCAGCTTGCGGTAAGCCTTTTTGACTTCCTCCTCGCTGGCGCCGCGGCTTACGCCCAGGCTCTCATAGTAATCGCGCTTCTGCGCCACCCAATGTCCTCCTCATGCCGGTTCAGCCCGGCAGCATGGCGCTCGGACCTCTAGCGGATCTGGTTGAAACGACACTTCGCCCGCAACAATACAAAAGCCCTCCCCATCAGTCGAGGGGGAGGGCTTTCGTGTCTCCAGCAGCGATAGCCAGCTCAGCCTTTCACTTCTTCGAAGTCCGCGTCGACGACATCCTCCTTTGGCTTGCTGCCCTCGCCATCGCCGCTTGTGCCTGCGTCGGGGTGCGGCCCCTGTCCGGCCTGTTGCGACGCCTTGGCATAGATCGCCTCGGCCAGCTTGTGAGCCGATTTGCTGAGCTCTTCGGCGGCGGTCTTCATGGCCGCGGCATCCTGCCCTTCGAGTTCTTTCTTGGCCTTCTCCAGTGCTTGTTCAATACCGCTTCTGGTCGCCGCATCGAGATCGCCACCGTGTTCCTTGACAGATTTCTCCGTTTGGTAGACCAGGCTGTCCAGCTGATTGCGCGCATCCGCCGTCTCGCGGCGCTTGTGGTCTTCGGCCGCGTGGACTTCAGCGTCCTTGACCATCTGTTTGATCTCTTGTTCGGTCAGGCCGCTAGAGGCTGTGATGCGGATCGACTGTTCCTTCCCGGTGCCAAGATCCTTGGCATTCACGTGCACGATGCCATTGGCATCGATATCAAAGGTGACCTCGACCTGCGGCATGCCGCGCGGGGCGGGGGGAATACCGATCAGGTCGAACTGGCCCAGGAGTTTGTTGTCGGCCGCCATTTCCCGCTCGCCCTGAAAGACGCGGATGGTCACCGCAGTCTGGTTGTCCGAGGCGGTCGAGAAGGTCTGGCTCTTCTTGGTTGGGATGGTGGTGTTCTTGTCGATCAGCTTGGTGAACACGCCGCCGAGGGTTTCGATGCCGAGCGACAGCGGCGTCACGTCGAGCAACACGACGTCCTTCACTTCGCCTCTGAGCACACCGCCCTGAATGCCGGCGCCGACAGCCACAACTTCGTCGGGATTCACGCCCCGGTGGGGTTCCTTGCCGAAGAGCTTCTTCACGTGCGCCTGGACGGCGGGCACACGTGTCATGCCGCCAACCAGAACCACTTCGTCAATGTCGCTGGCACTCAGTCCGGCGTCCCGGAGTGCCGTCACGCACGGACCATCCAACCTATCCAGGAACTCGGCGCACAGCGCTTCCAGCTTGGACCGGGTGAGCTTCATGTTGAGGTGCTTCGGGCCGCTCTGGTCGGCGGTAACGAAGGGCAGATTGATGGTCGTCTCGGTCGAGGTGGACAGTTCGCACTTGGCCTTTTCCGCAGCCTCTTTCAAACGCTGCAGCGCCATACGGTCTTGGCGCAGATCGATGCCCTGGTCCTTGCGGAACTCATCCACCAGGTAATTCATGATGCGATGATCGAAGTCCTCGCCGCCCAGGAAGGTATCGCCATTGGTCGCCTTGACCTCGAACACGCCCTCACCGATTTCCAGAATCGAGATATCGAACGTTCCGCCGCCGAGATCGAAGACGGCGATCTTCTCGTCCTTCTTCTTGTCCAAACCGTACGCCAGGGAAGCCGCCGTAGGCTCGTTGATGATGCGCAGTACGTTCAGTCCGGCGACGCGGCCGGCATCTTTGGTCGCCTGCCGCTGGCTGTCGTTGAAGTACGCCGGCACGGTGACGACCGCATCGGTGACTTTCTCCCCGAGGTAGTCTTCGGCGGTTTGCCTCATCTTCTGGAGAATGAACGCCGAAATCTCGGCCGGGCTGTAGCGCTTGCCCCGAATCTCGACCCAGGCATCTCCGTTGTCGGCCCGGACGATCTTGTACGGCAGCACCTTCATCGCCTTCTGGACTTCCGCATCGTCGTACTTGCGGCCCATCAGCCGCTTGACCGCAAAGATGGTGTTGTCCGGGTTGGTAATCGCCTGGCGGTAGGCGATCTGTCCGACCAGGCGTTCCCCCGCCTCGGTGAAGGCGACGACGGACGGAGTGGTTCGACCGCCTTCGGCGTTGGGGATGACTTTGGGCTCACCCCCTTCCATGATCGCTACGCACGAGTTGGTCGTTCCCAAATCAATTCCGATGACTTTCGACATTATGCATATCTCCTTCGGGACGTCAGGGATCCGCCGGTACGAGACAGATGCCCGCGGCGTGTCCGTGCCTACGGGTTAATCACGCTTGGGCTCACTTTCAACCGTATCTTGGCTTTTTCGCGTGCTAACCGTTACTAGAGCCGGACGTAGCAGCCGGTCGTGGAGTAGGTAGCCGGTGTGGTGTTGTTCCACCACCTGATTCGGCTCATGCTCCGCTGATTCGACCTGGGCCATGGCTTGGTGGCGCAGAGGATCAAACGGCTGCCCCAGGGCTTCGACCCGCTTCACGCCGTGCCGATCGAGGATCTCTAGGAGCGACTTCACCACCATGCGGACACCTTCGACTACCGACTTCCCGTTGCCCTCGCCGCACTCCACCGCGCGTTCGAGGTTATCGATCACTGGAATCAGATCGCGAATCAGCGGTTCGGAGGCAAACCGCAGCGCCTCGGCCTTTTCCCGCAGCATCCGCTTCTTGAAGTTATCCAGTTCTGCCCGCTCGCGCAGAAAACGGTCGTGATTGACGCGGGCTTCGTCCTCTTTTTCGGTTAGTTTCTTGCGCAGTTGCTCGATTTCGCTCTCCGGCAGGACAGCGGCACCCCCGGCTTGTTCCTGGGATGCCGGAGGCAGCACAGTCTCCTCCGCCTTCTCATCCTTCACGTCGTTTTGGCTCATGCTCCTCCCAAAGATATGGTCGCAGCTAGTGGGGCACTTTAGGTAATGACGTACTGCGGCCTTGTCAAGGTCGCAATCCAGTGTTTTGTTTGCATTCGATGGGTGTATCGCAAGCCAGCCAGGCCATCGTTCTACGCACGCGGCCGTACGGTGAGTCGGACAAGATCGTGACCTTTTTGAGCGAGGATGCGGGCAAGCTCACTGGCATTGCCAAGGGAGCAAAGAATTCCCGCCGCCGCTTCGCCAACTGTCTAGATCCTTTCACCCGTGTGCGCGCGCACTTTCGTACGCGCCCCGGGGCCAGTCTGGTGTTCTTGGAGAGCTGCGATCTCCTGGAACCCGTCGGGCCCCTCAGCGACCCGGCCAAATTTGCTTACGGCAGCTACCTGGTCGAGCTCGTCGACCAACTCACCGCCGAGGGCCAGCCCATCCGCGAGCTCTATACCCTGCTCGCCGAAGGGCTTGCCGAGCTGCGGCAGGGTCCCGCAACCGCCGCCTTCCTGCGCGGCTTCGAGCTGCGGCTTCTCTATCACACCGGTTACGACCCGCAGTTGCAGAGCTGCGGGCGTTGCCACGAACTGGTGACCTCAGCGGCAAGCGTGTTTCTCGACCCCATACACGGCAACGTGGTGTGCGCAGCTTGTCGTGCCAAGGGAGAGTCCATGGTTCCCGTCGCGGGCGAGACGCTCGCCGCCCTGGGCGATCTCAAGGTGTTACCGCTCAGCGAAGCCCGGCACCAGCGCTTTCCGGCCGCAACGGCCGCCGAGGCGGCGCAGCTCATGGGCCATCTGCTCGCCCTGCATTTGCCTCGACCGTTACGCTCAGTGAAACTGATCGTGGCGCTCCGATGATGGCGCGAGGAATCGATGACCTCCCCTGGTCCGATCTCCGGCAGACACGGCAGGCGACCGGCGACTATTTTTGTGGTATTGCGCCCAGCTGAGATCGGTACCGACTCACGAGTGATCGTGAATGCCGTGCCAGCAGATTTACTGGCCTGGCCTTTTGCGGAAAGGAGCACACATGAGCACGACACTGAAAGGCTACCGACTCATCCTCGCGCCCGAGGACGAGTACTGCCACGAACCTGACGCCGCCAAGAATTACAACGAGAGCATGTACTTCAATGTGTTCGATCCGGTGCAGAAGATCGGTGGCTGGTTCCGCCTCGGCAATCGCGTGAACGAGGGATACGCGGAGACATCGGCCTGCCTCTATCTGCCCGACGGGCGGGTCGGATTCATGTTCAATCGGCCGAAGATCGACAACAACAACGAGCTGAACGCCGGCGGGATGCGCTTCGAGGTGGTCGAGCCGTTCAAGCGGCAACACGTGACCTACGACGGCATGATCCTCCTCCTCAGCAACCCGCTGGAGATGGCGCATCCGTCGCAGGCCTTTAGGAACAACCCGCTGGTCAACTGCAAGATCCACCTCGACTACCGCGGCATCGCGCCGATGTATGGCGGCCGGCCGGTGCGCGAAGACGGGTCGGAGATCCCGATCGATCCCGAGAAGTCCTTCGCCAAGGCACACTACGAGCAGCACGTCGCCGCCAAGGGCAGCTTCGAGATCGACGGGAAGCACTGGGAGGTCGATGGCTTCGGCCTGCGCGACAAGTCGTGGGGACCGCGCTACTGGCAGAGTATTACCTGGTACCGCTGGCTGCCGATGAACTTCGGTGCCGATTTTGGGATGATGATCTCTCTCATCGGCACCGAAGGCGGCGAGCCGCTCCGCAGCGGCATGGTGCTACGCGACGGCGAGTACGTGATGATCAACGAGGCCCGCATCGAAAGCGAGTGGGACGAGAACTGGTATCAGACCAAGCTCCGGGCGTGGGCGAAGACGGATGAACGCGAGTACGAAGTACAGGGCAGAGTGATCTCGATGATCCCGTTGCGCAACCGCCGCAAACGCGACGACGGCACCGATCTCGTCACGCGCATTACCGAGGGCATGACGGAGTACACCTGCGACGGCAAGACTGGCTACGGTCTGTCCGAGTATCTCGACCAGATCGTCGACGGCCGGCCGGTCGGTCCGGACGTGAAGTAGCCTCCACCGGCTGAGGCTGCGTCACGTCGGCAGGCCCGACACCTTGGTCGCCGGGAAGAAACGGTGGTGGTGGGCGCCCGTCACCTCGTAGATTGCGGTGCCGCGCCGCCCGTCGGTTGTCGACACCACCATCTCGTTCGACCCGCCACGATGAAACGGCTCGTATGGAGCGGCCCAGCGGCCGCTGGCGTCGACAGTGATTGTTGCGCCCCCCTGGAGCGTGAACTCGACGCGGCCGGCAAGGCCACGGGTGCCGCTACCGTCCACCCCGTAGTCGGCGGGCTGGCCGTCGTCGCCAATCCAATGCAAATCGTGCCGGAAGTCGATGACCGGTACTGGCTGCCCGCCGTCCGCAGGGGCAAAGCACCCGTCGGTGTACACCCGAGCGCCGTTGGCGTACTCCCAGTGCCACACGCCGAGCATGCCGTCGGGCAGCTGAATGGCAATCCACAACCATGCCGGACAGCGGCCGTGATCACGGATTCCCCACGAGTGGTCCCGCGCCCCCCACCAGTCGTCGACCGGATAGGTCCGCCCTTCATAAGTGTAGCTGCCTGAAAAGCAGCCCGACTGGAACATGTGACTCTGGTCCCAGACGATCTCGTCGCCGGCCTTCATCGTGCCACGCCGCAGACCGTAGGCTTGGGTTCGGGCACGGAAGGTAAGGTCGAGCCCGACAGGCGCTGCGGCGGCATCGACACGTAGCTTCACTGTCTTGTACGGTTCGACGATCTCGATGGCCACGGGGCCGACCACGGTGGTGTGCGGATCGCCGTCGTACAGGCGGACATGGCGGACGAAGATCCGCTGGCCGCCGATGCGGCCGAGCTGCAAGGCGTCCATTTCCTCCCGTTGCGGGTAGTGCGCCATGGTCAGGCCGATCACGTCTCCCGGGCCGGTGCGAGGATGAAGTATGAAGTAGTAGCTCTCGCGCCAGTGGTCGTGGTGGGTCACTACGTTCGGCAGCGGTTCGGGGATCTGGTGGAGGAACAACTCGTCAGCGGCGGTCAATCTGGGCATGAGTGTCTACCTCCGAACGTGGATGATGTTCGCCGGGTTGGGCTGCTCCTCCGGGGGCGCCTGGCTGTAATCGCCGAAGGCGCCGTCCCGCGCGGCGACGACAGCCGACACCCCCTTGCGCTCGGCCATCTCGATGAAGCGGTGGGCCTCCGGGGTGTTGCGCATGAGCCCATCGAGGATCGGCCCGAGCGCCTGCGTGGAGGCCAGGCCCATGTTCTCGTACGCCTGATTGACGATGAGCTTCATACATGCGAGCTGCGAGAGCGGGACGGATGCCAGCTCACGCGCCGCGCGCCGCACCTCGTCTTCGAGGCGCGCGAACGGCACGGCGGTGTTGATCAGCCCGATCGCGGCGGCTTCGGCGCCTGAGAGGGGTTTGCCGGTCAGCGCGAACTGCTTGGCCCGCGTCAGCCCGAGGCGGTACATCCACATGCCCGTCAAGTAGCAGCCCCACATCCGCGAGTACGGAGTCCCGATGCGCGCGTCCTCGCTGGCGATCACCAGATCGGCGCACAGCGCCATGTCGCTGCCGCCGCCCACGCACCAGCCGTGGACCTGGGCGATGACCGGCTTAGGGGAACGCCACAGGCTCATGAACTTTGGCACCGGCGCCAGGCTGGGGGCGGTGGCCGCGACGAAGTCCTTGCCGGGGTCCCACGTGCCGTCGGTGGTCAGCCGCTCGTCCCAGTGGTGAAAGCCGCCCGCGAAGTCGAACCCGGCGCAGAACGCGCGGCCCGCGCCGCGCAGCACGATGACTTTGACCTTGGCATCGGCGACGGCGCGATGCACCGCGGCCTCAATCTCGTCAGGCATCGGCGGCACGATCGTGTTCAGCCGGTCCGGTCGGTTGAGCGTGATGGTCGCGATCGCATCATCGACATCATACAGTAAAGTCTCGTACGCCATGCGGGTGCGCTTCCGCGCCTTCCTCTGGGTCCTTTTCCGAGTCTGCATGTGCATCCTCCTCCGAGTCTCCAGCTAGCACGCGCTGCGCCTCCAGTCACAAGCTGGTCGTTCGATTGCCAGGAGATTGCTGAAGTAGGAACGGTAGTGAGCGCGGCGCCGCGGCCGTTACATCTCCGCCACCTTGAGCACGAGCTTGCCGATGTTCTCGCCCTTGAAGAGCTTCAGCAGAGTGTCGGGAAACGTTTCCAGACCTTCGACGATGTCCTCACGCGACTTGAGCTTGCCGGCCGCCATCCAGCCGGCCATCTCGCGCGCCGCGTCGCCAAACCGATCGGCGTAGTCGAACACCACCATGCCTTCCATGCTGGCGCGATTGACCAGCAGCGAAAGGTAGTTTGCCGGGCCCTTGATCGGGCCGGTGTTGTTGTACTGCGAGATCGCGCCGCTGATGACGATACGGGCGCCGCGCGTCAGCTGGGTGAGCACGGCATCGAGGATGTCGCCGCCGACGTTGTCGAAATAGACATCAACGCCCTTTGGGCAACGCTCCCGCAGCGCCTTCTTGACATCCTCTCCCTTGTAATCAATGGCGGCGTCGAAGCCGAGATCCATCACGATGTACTGGCACTTCTCCGCGCCGCCGGCGATGCCGACCACGCGGCAACCCTTGATCTTGGCGATCTGTCCCACCACCGTGCCCACGGCGCCGGCCGCGCCCGAGACGACGACGGTCTCGCTCGGCTTCGGCTTGCCGATGTCGAGCAGGCCGAAATAAGCGGTCATGCCGGGCATGCCAAGGGTGCCGAGGTAGACCGGCAACGGCGCGACGCTGGTGTCGACCTTGGTGATGTCCTTGCCGTTGGAAACGGCGTATTCCTGCACCCCGAAGACGCCGGAGACGTAATCGCCAACTGCGAACTTGGGATTGTTGGACGCGATGACGCGGCCCGCGGCACCAGCGCGCATCACCTCGCCGATGCGCACCGGAGGGATGTAAGACCTGCCCTCGTTCATCCAACCGCGCATCGCCGGGTCGAGCGAGATGTAGAGTACTTTGACCAGCAGCTTGCCTTCGGCTGGTTCGCGAACCGGCTCTTCAGTGTAGGTCCAGTCGCTGCGCTTGGGCATGCCGACGGGACGGGCCGCGAGTTGGAACTGGTGGTTGATAATGTTCAACATCGCCTTTCCTCCGCCAATGAGTTCGTTGGTGAAACTGCGATCATCCTTTCGCGCCCGCGTGGATCACGGCGAGGATCTTGGCGGGCTTTTCCCCGTAGCACTTCACGAGATGGGGCTGCGTCGAGTCGTAGTAGACCGCGTCGCCCGGACGCAGCACCTCGACTTGCTTGCCCACCTGGGCCCGGATCTCGCCCTCCAGAACAAAAAGAAACTCCTGCCCATCGTGGCTGGAGAACTCCCCAAAGTCGGTCGGCACCAGCGTGACGAGGACCGGCTCCATGAGGCGGTTGGCCTTCTCGCAAGCCAGAGACTCGTAAACGTAGCCATACTGCTCGCTCCGCTGCTTGCCGTGTCGGGCCACTCTACGGCGCGAGTCGGATCGGACCACGCACATCGGGCTGTCCACGCCCGCCGACAGGAAGTACCCCATCTTCATCTCCAGCGCCTTACCCAGTCGAACGAGGTGCCCCAGCGGGGGAATCGTCTGGTTCGACTCCACGCGCTCGAGCTCGTCGACCGAGATTCCACTACGACTGCTCAGATCTTCGAGGGTGAGCCCGCGCATCTTGCGTACTTCCCGGATACGCTCTCCGAGACTGCGTTTCTCCACCCGAGCCCCGCCTGGTCCGGCTCCGACGTGTGCGGCGTCGGTCGAGTCCGTGAGAAAGTCCTCGTGTCCCGCCCGGCGCACCCGCGGCTTCTTTTTCGCGACCACACGCCGAGGCGACTTCGTCTGCTTGGTCTTCTTCATCACCATCATCATCTGCTCTCCCCGCCCGGGCCAACGGTCTCAGATAGCCGTTCCGGCCGCACCGATGTTCCGGGCGATGACGATTCTCTGGATCTCCGAGGTGCCCTCGCCGATTTCGAGGATTCTCTGGTCACGGTAGAAGCGCTCGATCTTGTTTTCCTTCATGAGCCCGTAGCCCCCGTGGATCTGCACGGCCTGGTGCACGCAGCGTTGCATGACCTCGGAGCAGTAGAGCTTGGCCATGGCGGCCTCTTTGGCGAACGGGCGGTCCTGCTCGCGCAGCCAGCACGCCTTGTAGAGAAGGTTGCGGGCCAGCTCGATCTCCGTGGCCATGTCGGCCAGCTTGAAGGCGACCGCCTGGAACGAAGCGATCGGCCGGCCGAACTGCACGCGGTTGTTCGCGTATTCAAGGGCAGCCTCGAAGGCGCCCTGCGCTCCCCCGAGCCCCATGGCGGCGATGGAGAGCCTTCCCCCGTCGAGGGTCGAGAGCATTTGGCGGAAGCCGTCGCCGCGCTTGCCGAGTAGATTTGCCTTCGGCACGACGCAGTCCTCGAAGAAGAGCTCGCCGGTGTTCGAGGCCCGCCACATCATCTTCTTTTTCATTTCATGGGCCGTGAAACCGGGCGCGTCGCGCGGCACAATGAGGCAGCTCAACTCGGGCTTGCCGTCGGCGGTGCGGCCGGTCACGGCCTGGACGATGATCACCCCGGTCAGCGGGTTGGCGGCGTTGGTGATGAAGATCTTCGCGCCGTTGATGACCCAGTGATCGCCCTCGAGCTCCGCGGTCGTCCGCGAACCGCCCGCGTCCGAGCCCGCATTCGGCTCCGTGAGACCGAAGGCGGCGAGCGTCTTTCCTGTACAGAGCTTCGGCAGCCACTCTTGCCGCTGCTCCTCCGTCCCGTAGTAGTAAATTGGGCCGATGCCGAGAGAGTTTCCCGCAGCGATGGTGGCGGCTTGCGATCCGTCGACGCGGGCCAGCTCTTCGACGGCGATGATGTACGAGACGTAGCCCATGTTCGAGCCACCGTACTTTTCGGGAACGAGGCAGCCGAGCAATCCGATCTCTCCCATCTTCTGGGTCAGCTCCGCGGAGAATTCCTCTTTCTCGTCGAGTTCCTCGGCCACTGGAGCGATCTCCCGTTCGGCGAACTCGCGCACCGCCTGTCGCAGCAGGTTCTGTTCCTCGGTGAGATCGAAGTTCAGGGCCATTCTGCTCCCTCTCTCGCCTCTACTGACGGGATACTCACGCAAACCGGCGGCGAGGGCAAGGCATGAGAGCGGGCGCGGCTTGCGCCTGGAGGCAAATCGCGTAACGTGCACACCACGGAGGAGGATGGGGCCCGGTGGCCTCCCCGGTCTTCAAAACCGCGTGGGCGGCCGTAAGGTCGCCGGAGGGTTCGACTCCCTTCCTCCTCCGCCAATCAGGCGTTGGGGTACGCATCGGCAACGCGACCAGCGCGAATCAGACCGTATACGACCCAACCTGTGGATCGGGGTCCCTGCTCCTGAAGGCCCATGATCAGGCGCCGGTCGATGTGTCGATCTATGGCCAAGAAAAAGACGTTGCCACGACCGCGCTCGCCAAGATGAACATGATCCTGCACGGCTGCCCGACGGCCGAGCTGGCACTACCGGGAAGTAGCACGCTGGCCAATCCATTCTTCAAGTCAGCGGACGGGCGTCTCAAAACTTCGACTTCGTGGTTGCCAATCCGCCGTTCTCGTTCGAGGCATGGAGCAGCGGTTTCAACCCCGCCGAAGACGAGTTCAAGCGCTTCGAGTTCGGCATTCCTCCCGCTAAGAACGGCGACCTCGCTTTCCTCCTGCACATTCTCGCGTCGCTCAAGAGCACTGCCAAAGCCGCGGTGAACTTGCCGCATGGCGTCTTGTTTCGCGGCAACGCCGAGGCCGACATCCGCCGCGCGATCGTCCGCCGCGGCTACATCAAGGGCATCATCGGGCTGCCGGCAAACTTGTTCTATGGCACCGGCATTCCCGCCTGCATCGTCGTACTCGACAAGGAGCACGCCACCGCCCGCAAAGGCATCTTCATGATCGATGCTTCGAAGGGCTTCATCAAAGACGGCAATAAGAGCCGCTTACGCGAGCAGGACATCCACAAGATCGTCGACACCTTCACCCGCCAGTTCGACATCCCGCGCTACTCGCGCATGGTGTCATTAGCCGAGATCGAGACCCGCGACTTCAACCTCAACCTACCGCGCTACATCGACAGCACCGAGCCGGAGGACCTGCAGGACATCGATGCTCACCTGCGCGGCGGCATCCCGGTGCGAGACATCGATGCGCTCGATGCCTATTGGCAGGTCTTTCCAGGCGTGCGTGCCGCGCTGTTCGCGCCGGGGAACCGTGCGGGCTACTGCAAGCTCAAGACGGCGACCAACGAGATCAAGGCCACGATCTTCGGCCACGCGGAGTTCACTGCCTTCAACCACTCGGTAACGGCGCTGTTCGAGAAGTGGAAGCGGGCCCACGCTCCGCGGCTCAAAGGCATGACGGTCGGCGACAAGCCCAAGGCGTTGATCGAAACACTCTCGGAGGACTTGCTCGACACTTTTCGCGCAGCCCGGCTGCTCGATGCGTACGACGTGTATCAGGACCTCATGGGCTACTGGGCTGAGACCATGCAAGACGATGTCTACATGATCGTGAGCGACGGCTGGAAGGAAGCCGTCAAGCCGCGGTTGATCGTCGAGGACAAGGAGAAGAAGACCAAAGAGAAGGCCGACTTCACAGTCGGCAAGCTCAAATTCAAGGTCGAGCTGGTACCGCCCGCGTTGATGATCGCCCGCTACTTCACCGCCGAGAAAGCAGCCAACGAGAACCTGGAAGCTGAGGTCGCCGCGATCGAGCAGAAGCTGGAAGAGCTGAAGGACGAGCACAGCGGTGAGGAAGGGTTGCTGGCCGACGTGATTGAGGATGGAAAGATCTCCAAGGGTACCGTGACCGCTCGGCTCAAGGAGATCAAGCAGGACAAGGATGCCGACGACGAGCGCAAGGCGCTGGAGGATTACCTCGCCCTGCTCGAACAACAGTCCGAAGCCAACAAGAAGGTGAAGGACGCCACCAATGCGTTAGAGGCAAAGGTCGCGGCGAAGTACGGCCAGCTCACCGAAGCCGAGATCAATACGCTGGTCGTCGACGACAAGTGGCTGTCGACGCTGGCCGCCGCCGTGCAGAGCGAACTGGACGGCGTGTCGCAGGCCCTCACCGGCCGCATCCGCCAACTGGCCGACCGCTACGCCACCCCGCTGCCGCAGCTCACTGGCGACGTTGCCAAGCTCGCCGCCCGCGTCGACGACCACCTCAGGAAGATGGGGGCGGTATGGAGGTGAAGCCGGGCTACAAGCAGAGTGAGGTGGGGGTGATTCCCGAAGAGTGGGATGTCTCTACGGTCGGGCGCGAGTTCGAGATCAAACTTGGGAAGATGCTTGACGCTGAGAAGAATGTAGGCGTGCCGAAGCCTTATCTTGGCAACAAGGCGGTTCAGTGGGATCGAATCGACATCAGCGATCTTCCAACCGTTCCGATGTCACGCACAGACATCGAAAAGTTTCGCCTACGAAAGAGTGACCTACTCGTTTGCGAAGGTGGCGAAGTCGGCCGCGCTGCTATTTGGGAAGCACCAATAGAGGAGTGTTACTACCAAAAGGCACTCCACCGCCTACGTCCATTGCGTGGCTTCGATTCGCGGCTCATGGTTGCGCTGCTGCGACAGTGGTCTGACCGAGGGCTGCTCGCGAATTGCGTGACCCAAACAAGTATCGCGCATCTACCCCGTGAGAAGTTGGTGGAAGTGCCGATACCAGTTCCCACACCCGCCGAACAACGCGCCATCGCAGCGGCTCTGAGCGATGTCGATGCGCTGATCGGTGCGCTCGATCAGCTCATCGCCAAGAAGCGCGACCTCAAACAGGCCGCCATGCAGCAGCTCCTCACCGGCCAGCAGCGCCTACCGGGGTTTCACCGGGAGTGGGAGGTTAAGCGGTTGGGGGAAATCGGCAGTTTCTCGAAGGGTAAAGGCATCAGAAAAGATCAGGTCGTATCCGACGGATTACCCTGCATTCGCTACGGGGAGATTTACACGCAACACGACGATTACATCCGCGGATTCTACTCTTTCATTTCGCGTGAGATAGCCGCGCAAAGCCAACGTCTGCGGAAGGGCGATTTGCTCTTCGCAGGTTCTGGCGAGACCGCTGAGGAAATCGGCAAGTGTGTGTCGTTCCTCGGTGACGAAGAAGCCTATGCAGGTGGGGACATAGTGGTGTTTAGCCCTGTCGACCAGGACTCGATGTATCTTGGCTACCTCATGAACCATGCGTCCGTGTCTTGCCAGAAAGCACGAATGGGTCAGGGCGATGCAGTGGTTCACATCAGTGCCAGAAACCTCGCGCTCTTGGACTTGCGTCTTCCAAAGGTTGAGGAACAAACCGCCATCGCCACCGTGCTGTCCGACATGGACGCGGAGATCGCGGCGCTCGAAGCTCGGCGCGACAAGACCCGCGCGCTCAAGCAGGGGATGACGCAGGAGCTGCTGACCGGGAGGATTCGGTTGCTCTGAGCGCATGCGCGGAGCAGAGTGCGGCCAAGGAATCGCCCATGCCGGAGCGCACCAGACCGGACGGATCAGGCGGATCGGATCGATCGGATAGGGCCAGGCGCCTTCGCCCGAGCGGAGGCTACCGCACGCTGCGCTCGTTTCAGGTGACCACGATCATCTACGATGCCACGGTCGCCTTCTGTGAGCGTTTCATCGACAAACGATCGCGCACGGCAGACCAGATGGTCCAGGCGGCGCGCAGCGGCCGGCAGAACATCGCAGAGGGCAGCCGCGCTTCCGCGACCTCGAGCCAGACCGAGCTGCGCTTGGTGAATGTCGCCCGCGCCAGCCTCGACGAGCTGCTACTCGACTACGAAGATTTCTTGCGCCAGCGCGGCCTGCGGCAATGGGCCAAGGATGATCCGGAGGCGCGCGAGGTGCGGGAGGTGGGGGGATTGCATCGGACCGATCGGTCGGATCGGACCGATCGATCCAATGATCAGAGATACGCCCCCTGGCTCACCGACGCCGACCCTGCGGTGGTGGCCAACACGGTGATCTGCCTGATCCACCAGGCCAACTACCTGCTCGACCAGCAGATCGGCGGGCTGGAGCGGCAGTTCATTCAGGAGGGCGGCTACAGCGAACGCCTGGCGGCGGCCCGCCTGGAACAACGACGAGGACAGGATCGGACTGATCCGACCGATCGGGCGGACAAAGAGGCTCTTCCTGCTTGCCCGCTGTGCGGCAAGGCCATGGTGGTGCGCACCGCGCGCAAAGGCGAGCGCGCGGGTTCGCAATTCTTGGGCTGCTCGGGCTATCCGGAGTGTAAAGGAACGCGGAAATTGGACGGATCGGGCGGATCAACGAAATGAGCACCGTCGGGCAAATCGAGAAGAAGACGCAGCAGCGCGTGGTGAAGCTGTTCCGCGACGCGCTGCGCTACGACTATCTCGGCGATTGGACCGACCGCGACGGCAACGCGAACATCGAGCCTGAGCTGCTACGGGCTTGGCTGAAGAAGCAGGGCGTCGACGATACGCTGGTCACCAGAGCGCTTTATGCGCTCGATAAGGCTGCCGGCGACACCAGCAAGAGCCTCTACGATCGCAACCGGGCCGTCTACGACTTGCTGCGCTACGGCGTGAAGGTGAAGCCCGACGTCGGCGAAATCACGAAGACGGTCTGGCTCATCGACTGGAAAGACGCAAGCAACAACGACTTCGCCATCGCCGAAGAGGTCGCCGTAGCAGCGGCTGATCCGAAGGCCTTCGGCAAGCGTCCCGACATCGTACTCTATGTCAACGGCATCGCGCTCGGCGTGCTGGAGCTGAAGCGTTCCACCGTCTCTGTGGCCGAGGGCATCCGCCAAAATCTCGATAATCAGAAGAAGGTCTTCATCGAGCACTTCTTCTCGACCACGCAATGGGTCATGGCCGGCAACGATACCGAGGGCCTGCGCTACGGCACGATCCAGACGCCGGAGAAGTACTACCTCACCTGGAAGGAAGAGGGTCCCGGCGACAACCCGCTTGATCGGGCACTGCTCCGAATCTGCGCCAAGAACCGCTTCCTGGAGCTGATCCACGATTTCATCGTCTTCGATGCCGGCATCAAGAAGGTCTGCCGTCACAGCCAGTACTTCGGCGTGCGTGCCGCGCAGGCGCATGTGAAGCGCCGCGAGGGCGGCATCATCTGGCACACGCAGGGCAGCGGCAAGAGCTTGGTGATGGTGTGGCTAACCAAGTGGATTCGCGAGCACGTGAAAGATGCGCGGGTGCTCATCATCACCGACCGCACGGAGCTGGACGAGCAGATCGAGAAGGTTTTTCTGGGCGTTGGTGAACAGATCTACCGCACCCAGAGCGGCGCGGACCTGATCGCGAGACTCAACGCCACGACGCCCTGGCTGATATGCTCGCTCATCCACAAGTTCGGCGGCAAGGAGGACGGCGAAGAAGTCGGTGACATCGCGGGCTACATCGAGGAGGTGAAGAAGGCCCTGCCGCGGAATTTCAAGGCGAAGGGCGACCTCTACGTGTTCGTCGACGAGTGCCACCGCACGCAGTCGGGCGACCTGCACGACGCGATGAAGGCGATTCTCCCGAACGCCATGTTCATCGGCTTCACCGGCACGCCGCTGCTGCGAGCCGACAAGAAGAAGAGCATCGAGGTGTTCGGCCGCTACATCCATACCTACAAGTTCGATCAGGCCGTAAAGGACGGCGTGATCGTGGACCTGCGCTACGAAGCACGCGACATCGACCAGAACATCACGTCACAGGCGAAGATCGACCAGTGGTTCGAGGCGAAAACCAAGGGGCTCACCGACCTTGCCAAGGCGCAGCTCAAACAGCGCTGGGGCACGATGCGCAAGGTGCTGAGCTGTCAGGACCGCCTGGAAAAAATCGTCGCAGACATCCTGATGGACATGGAAACGCGCGACCGCCTGAAGAGCGGACGTGGCAACGCCATGCTCGTTTCCGGGAGTATCTACCAGGCATGCAAGTTCTACGAGCTGTTCGACAACACCGACCTCAAAGGTAGGTGCGCTATCGTCACCTCTTATAAACCGTCGCCCGCCGACATCAAAGGCGAGGAAAGCGGCGAGGGACTAACCGAGCGGCTGCGGCAGTACGAGATCTACCAGAAGATGCTGGCGGAGTGGTTCAACGAGCCGCCGGAGACGGCGGTGAAGAAGAAATTCGTCCACGAGCCGGGCCAGATGAAGCTCTTGATCGTGGTGGACAAGCTCTTGACCGGCTTCGACGCGCCCCCAGCCACCTACCTCTACATCGACAAAAACATGCAGGACCACAGCCTGTTTCAGGCCATCTGCCGCGTGAATCGGCTGGATAGCGAGGATAAGGAATACGGTTACATCATCGACTACAAGGACCTCTTCAAGAGCTTGGAAGGCGCGGTGCACGACTACACTTCCGGTGCGTTCGATCGTTACGACAAGGAAGACGTCGCCGGGCTGCTGGAGAACCGGTTGAAGAAGGCGCGTGAGCATTTGGAAGAGACGCGCGAAGCCGCAAAAGCACTGTGTGAGCCGGTCGAGGCGCCCCGCGACACGGCGACCTATCGCCGTTACTTCTGCTCCAGAGATTCAGGGAACGCCGAGCAGTTGAAGGCAAATGAAGCGAGCCGACTCGCCCTGTACAAGCACGTGGCCGCATTCGTTCGGGCTTTTGCAAACCTCGCCAATGAGCTGAAGGAAGCAGGGTACACCGATGCCGAGATCGCGGCCCTTGAGGCGGACGTCGACCACTTCGAGAAGGTCCGAACTGAGGTGAAGCTGGCCAGCGGCGACTACATCGACCTCAAGATGTATGAGCCCGCCATGCGCCACCTGATCGACACCTACATCCGCGCCGAGGATAGCGAGAAGATCTCGGCCTTCGATGACATGTCTCTCGTCCAACTCATCGTGGAGCGCGGCGCCAATGCCGTGGGCGCCTTGCCCGACGGCATCCGGGAGAACAGGGAAGCCGTGGCGGAGACCATCGAAAACAACGTTCGCAGGCTGATCATCGACGAGCAGCCGATCAACCCGAAGTACTACGAGAAAATGTCGGAGCTGCTCGATGCCCTGATCGCACAGCGCAAGAAGGAAGCCCTGGATTACCAGAAGTACCTGGAGAAAATCGTCGAACTGACGAGGACGGTAACCAACCCCACTTCCGGCGAGTCGTATCCGAAGGCGCTGAACACGCCGGCCAAGCGGGCGCTGTACGACAATCTTGGCAACGATGAGGCCTTGGCGCTCACCGTGGATGCTGCCGTCCATGCGAGCAGGCAGGACGACTGGCGCAGCAACCCGATTAAAATCAAAATGGTGAGACTGGCGATCAAAGACGCGCTTCGAAGGACCCGAGAGTATGACAGCGCCCAAGCGGGCCGTGTGGCGGAGGCGCCGGGTCCGGCGCAACGCGAAGCCACACTACTTTCCGAGATCCAGTGGCTGCTGCTGCCATCCACCCGCATTGACCCAGCGCACGTAACGCATCAAGGTGGTCAGTTCCGCATCGGTAATGAAGACGCGGTACGCAGGCATGTACACGCGTTGCCGGCGGATGAAATAGGCCGCGGCGAGATTGGCGTGCAGGCGCGGGATTTCGCCGGCCAGGATCCAATCCTTCAGTTCGTCGTCGCTGCGCACCAGTTCGTGGAAGTCGCTGCCCCACCAACCCGGAATGTACCCCTTCAGTGCGCCCGGATTCTGACTGAAACCAGCGCCCATCGGGCCGTGACAATGGAAGCAGCCGAACCGGTATGCCAATTCTTGGCCCTTCGCAGCCAGCCGGTCCGACGGCGTGATCAGTCCGGAAACGGCACGCAGATAGACGATCAGGTCGTCCACCTCGTGCGCGCTGACGAAACCACGAAACGCCGGCATGGCCAGCAGCTGAGACAGGACCTGTTGACGGTAATTCGGATCAGCACGCTTGCGTGCCGGGGCGCCGTCGAGGATGTACTCGCGGAGATCCTGCTCGCTCTTCGCCCACATCATCGGCGTGCCACCGCCAAAACCGGGCACCTCACCGTCTTTACTCCCGGGGTTCTTGACGCCGCCGGTCCCGTTGGGGCCGTGGCAATTGAAACAGCCGGAGCGCACTGCAACGCGGTAGCCGCGCTCCGCCGGCGTCACTTCGACCTGGAGTACCAGGTCGCGCAAGGTCGGGTAGACAAGCAGGAGACAAAGCCCGACGCAGACCACAAACCATAGTGGCGAACGCGGAGAAAGGAAATCTAGATGTCCACAACGACCGTCGCGTCCCATCCGCCGTCGATCCGCTTCATGTCCAGCCGATCCAATGTAAGCGCCTTCGCACCGGCGGACAACTCAATCAAACGCTCGGTGTCCTATGCGCCAAGCTAAATTGACATTGGCACGCACGGCACATATTTTCGAATGAAGTTCCTATGAAAGGAGAATCGACATGATCAAGCGTTCTGTCGTGTGCAGTCTGTTAGTGGGGTTTGTTGCGCTTGCGCTCAGTTGGCCGGCCGCCGCCAAAGCGGAAGAGGCTGTAACCGTCCAGGGTGAGATCGTCGACATGGCGTGCTACCTGCCGAAAGGCAGCCATGGCCCGGCTCACAAGTCGTGCGCGCAGATGTGCGCCAAGCGCGGGGCACCGATCGGGGTACTGACGGACGCCGGCGAATTGTACCTGCTGGTGGACGACCACAACAACCCGGACCCGTTCGAAGCCGCGAAGAAACTGGCCGGCGACCGGGCGGAAGTCCACGGCACGAAGGTCAGCAAGCCAGGCGTGTCCGGCCTCGTAGTCGAAGCGGTGAAGGGGCTGTAACCCACGTTTCGCACCAGGAGGCCGCTGCGTGTTGCACCGATGGGGCTGCGGGCTCCTGGTGCTCGCATGTGCATGGGCGCTGTCCGCATGCGCAGGAGACGGGCCGCCACCGAGCCCGGCAACGTCCAGCTTCGACTCTATTCAGCAAACCATCTTCAACGTGAACTGCCTGTTGGCCGGCTGCCACACCGCCACCGACCAAGCCGGCAACTTGGTACTGGTGGAAGGTCAGTCGTATGAGAACCTGGTCAACGTGCTGCCATTCAACTCCGCTGCCGCCGCCGCGGGTTTCCGACGGGTCGTGCCGGGGAACCCGGATCGGAGTTTCCTGCTGATCAAGCTTGTCGGCGGGCCCAACTTCGATCCCCGCTACGGAAGTTCCATGCCGAAGATAGGAGGGCCCCTGTCGGCGACAGACATCGAACGGATCCAGGAGTGGATTCTGGCCGGTGCGCCCCCGCCGAATCTCTCGACCGCGACGGCAACCGAACCGTCACCACCAAGTCCGACGGCGACAGCCTCACCGAGCCCGACGAGCACAGCGCCAGAGGCTCCGACCCCGACGGCAACGCCGACCGCCTCGGCGCAGTGACGGCAGCGTCAGGGATCTGGCGTTACGCTCTCAGCTGATGCTCAAAAGAACACGTGCACTTCGGCCAGTACGACACTCTGGTTGTGTGTGGGGTCTCTGCGGATGCCGTTGCTCACACGGTAGAACAGCCGCGGTTGCAAGAAGCGATTCAGGAACGGTTCCAGCCCGACGCTCACCCGATTCTCGCTGTCGTTCACATCGTGGAGGTTGCCGTCGTTGTCCGAGTAGTCTACGGCGGCCTTCACGTTGAGCCAGCCGAGCAACAAGTAGTCCGCTTCACCGTAGGCAATGAAGCGACCGACGCTGTGATTCTGGGTATCCGGGCTGCGGTCGCTGCGAAAATCCGCTTCGCCGAGATAGGTCAAGCCCCCCAGGTTACTACCCGCGAAGACGCCGAGGACGATGGTCTCATTGGTACCCCGATTGCCGGTTGCCGGGGGCCCGACGCGAGAGAAGGAATTTCCCAAGAGCAGGTTCCGCACGACCGGCAGATCTGTCAGCAACACCGAGGCGGTGGTGGTGACTTGCAGGTCCCGATCGTTCGACGACCCGTCTGAAATCGCCGCGACGAGCGTGAATGGCCCGGGCTCGAAGCCCAGTTCAAATGCCCCTTGTTGCTGATTGAAGCTGAAGCCGGTGCTAATCGACCCGTTGGTGCCGCCCCGGATAAAGGCGCCGTCGTCCTGCAATTGGAGGCCATAGGGCAGGAACATCCTGCCGGCCTTGACGTATCCGTTCCACGGCAACACGCCCCGCAGCAGCCCGAAGGCTTCGCGGTTGTCGCTCGTCGGCTGAACACGCTGATCGACATAGATCATCAGATAATCGGGAATCAGGCGTAGCTCGATATACCCAACCGCCTCGGTGACCTCGAGGCGGGCCTTTTCCAGCCGGTCGCGGAACACCTTGTCATTGCTCACCCGCCCGCGGAACACTCCGTCGGGGTCGGGCTTGCCATCCTGGAAGATGGCGGTGCCGCTCGCGCGCAGGTCGGCGCCCAGCGAAACATACTTGTTGATGTCGCCGCTCAAAAACTCGGGCGGGTTCGAGAATGGTCCGAAGAAGTTGGGATAGTGTAAGAGATCGCGGGCGTGGGTGCTGACCAGTTCGGTCCGTTTGCCGCCGCCGTTCATGTTGACGTGACAGGCGCTGCAACGAAGACCCTCACGCATGGCGATGTATGGCTCAGCGAGCACGGGGGCGGTGGGAAGCAGCAAGCATCCCGCGAAAACGGCCCAAAGTATTCTGGCGCTTCGCATCATCTTTGCGTTTGCGGGCACGCGGACGATTGCGCAAACAACGCAAAGGGTCAAGTAAGAATCGCTCGCCTCGGCCTCTTTAACGCCTTAGCGCCGCAGTGAGCGCATCACGCCTCGGCAGCGGTCTGATTCAGGCTGACCATCGTGGAGGGCAGGCACCCGCTGTAGCCGGAGGGGCGCGGCAGGGTAAACCAGAAGGTGCTCCCCTTTCCCACCTCCGACTCCACCCAAATCTTGCCGCCATGTTTCTCGACGATCTTCCTCACGGCCGCCAGCCCGACGCCGTCTCCAGCAATGCCGTTGCTGCCAAGACGAGTGAAGAGACGGAACACCTTGTCGTGATCTTCGGGACGGATCCCCATGCCGGTGTCGCGTACGAAAAAACGAAACTGATCGGCACGGCGCTCACAACCGACCTCGATTCTCGCTTCCTCCTTCTTGGCCGGCATGTATTTGATCGCATTGTCGAGGAGATTGCTGAACACCTGGCTGAGACGCACGGCGTCAGCGGTTACCGTGGGCAACGGCGCAACAGTCACGGCGATCTGTTTCTCGGCAATTTGGAACTGCAGGGTGCCGAGCACCTCTTCCAGCATTTTTGCCGTGTCGACCGTCTCGTGCACAGCCGCGCGGCTGTCGATCCGAGACAGATCAAGAAGCGCCTTCACGAGCACATCCATTTTGGCCGTGCTGCGGAGAATGAATCCCAACGACTCGTCGATCTCCTGCTTAAGGTCTGCCCATTGAACTGGAGGGCTCTGATCGTGTGAACCGTTCGAATTTCCACCGCCCTTCTCCATCATGGCGGCAACGGTGGTCAGGTTCTCCTGGAGCACATGCGAGAAGCCGGTCAGATTGATCAGCGGGGCACGCAGGTCGTGCGACGCGACGTAGAGGAAATCACTCAGTTCGACGTGTTTTGCCTCGAGTTGATCGCTGCGTTCCTTGAGTTCCCGGGTGCGCTCCGCCACCAACCGCTCCAGCTCTTCGGCGTACGTCTGTAACCGCTGCGCCATCTCATTGAAGGAGTAGGCAAGCACTCCGACCTCATCGTTGGTCATGAAGGTGACTCGCTGCGTCAGGTCGCGTTTCTGGGCAACCGCTTGCGCGGCGCGGGTGACCGCCACCACCGACGTGGTGATGCTGCGGGCACAGAGGAAACCGATCCCCAGGGAGAGGAGCAGGGCGAACGCCATCCCGGCAAGGCCGGCGTAGAGCAGCTGATCCAGCTGTGGGCTGAAGTCCTTCAGCGGAGCGATGGCGACAATCTTGAAGGTGGAGTTCGGAACGGCAACGAAGCTCACCACCTTGCTCTGGCCAACTCGGTCGGTCACATAGCCTTCCGGCGTAGTGAGGATCCTGGTCCGCACCTCGTCCAGAAGCCCTTCGTCTTCCAACCGTCTCGCCCCATCGGCGTCGCGGGGATGAGTCACGATTACATGCCCGGCCGGATCGATCAGGTGAAAGTACCCTCTTGGACTGATCGGGAACTCCTCCGCAAGCGCCCACCAGCTCTGCGGGAGCGACCCGTTCTGCTCCGGCGGCAGGGCACCGATCAGGTTCGCCAGCTCTTGCATGCGACCAGACAAGCGTGAACCGATCTCGTCTTCCAGAATGCGCGCGGCCTTGGTGTAGGCCAGGACCCCGAAGAAGCCGAGGGAAGCGACCACGAGCGTGACGCTGCATGCGAAAATCTTCAGGCGCAGCGAAACCTGTGTTTTGGGAGGGGGTAACCCACAGGAGGCGGAAAGCACGAGCTCCGTGAGCGGTCGCATATCATACTCGAGCAGGAAGTACTCCAGTGCACCCCACAGGAGCCCACAGACGGCGCCGCAAATCAGGTTGAGGACGACTTCCTCCCAGGGCAGTTGAGCAAAGTACCGCACCTGGATTGCCCCGAGCCCGTAGGCCGCCAAACTTACGAAGAAAACCTCTAAGCTAACTTTGAATGGGTAGGCCAAAACCTTCCGCTGGTAGAGGGCCGCCTGCTCGGGGCTCAGCGCGTGGCCCGACTCGAGCTGGTGCGCGAACTTCCTGATAGACCGCATCATGGGGCGAAACACGATGAGCGGAATACCGATGGCCAAGGCCTCCCACGAAAAGCTGAATACCTCCCAGCGGAGCTGGACAGGATTAAACAGAACCGTCGAGACGAGATAGAAGAAACCTACTCCCCAGACGAAAAACCCGAGGAGGATGATTTGGGTACGGACAAACCTCTGTTCGATCTGTTTCAGCGTCACGTGACACGGCAGTGAGCAATTCATACGCCAGGGGAACCCCCTAGCGAATACAGTGGACCAGCAAGGCCGCGACAGATTTTCGTCCCCGCTGAGCGCTGTTGCGGCACGGATCTGTTCGCCCGACGGGCGTTGCGTGCGCGGCGGCGCTACTCCGAGGGAGGTTTGCCTATGCCTGCTTCTGGCGCTCGTGCCTGGAAGTCTAGATTGACAGTGGTGGTTTTTCCGCTCTCGATCGTGATCTCACGATCCATGCTGCCCAGAAGTTCGTGCCAGGCGCTGAGCCGGTACGTGCCGCGTGGAATCTCGCTGAGCGAGAACCGCCCGCCTTCATCGCTCACCGTGTGGTATGGGTGCTCCGCAACGAAGAGGTACGCGTGCATCCACGTGTGCCGCACGTTGCAGTTGATGTGAACGAGCCCGGCATACGCCAACGGGCGTCGCACCGTCCGTTTTGCCGGGATGGCTACGTTGAACAGCGTTTTCGGCCCCAGCCAGGCCTGGGCATCGTGCAGAAACGGATCGCTGTTGTGGATTTCGATGTTCTGACCGACCGTTCCGCTCAGCACGTGCGGCACGAACTTGCAATTCGAGTTGTCGAGCGTGACCGGACGCTCCCGCGGCACGCGCTTTCCGACTTGCACGTCCGCCAAGTACACGACGACGTTGCGGAGGGCGCCGGCGTTTCCGGTCAACAGCCGCTGGTCGGGGACCGATGCACCACAGGTCTCCTGATGCTTGAACACCGGCTGGGGAGGGAGAACCGGAATTTCTCCGGTGACTCGAACCCGTCCGGCAATGGCGCCACCATTGGCGACCGGAACTTCTTTGTATTCCGCTCGAGCCTGGCCGACGCCCACGGCGACGGCGAGGCAACTTGCCATCAGGTGCATCCGCATTGCATTTCCTCCTGATTTGTCGCGTACTGATATCATGCGGGAGAGAGTGTGTCACAGCCCGAAGTTGGGGCTATTGATCGCGTTCCGCAGCAACCGTCTGCGGTTTGCGCAGCCCAGAACGGACAGCGACCGGGCCCGCCCCTGGCGTGATGAGTAACGCACGTGCAAGATGTAATTTGGTACACCGTGTGATTTCGAATTGGAAGAGGGAGGGTTATGCTCATGCAGAACATGTCCCTTGTGCGAGTGTGGCTAGTGACCCTCTGCATGATCGGGTGGGGTGCCCTCGGGGCGCAGGCAGCGGACACCGCGATCGTGAAAGGCAGGGTTGTGCTACCGCCCGATAGCGGGTCGCCGCAGGACACCATTATCTACCTCGAAGGGCACATCGGAACGCCTACACCCAATACGGCAACGCTCGATCAACGAGACCAGACCTTCGTCCCTCACGTCCTCGCCGTGGTGCAGGGCGGGACAGTGCAGTTCCTCAACAGCGACCCGCTGTTTCACAGCGTTTTCGCAGCGTCTTCTGCGAAGCACTTCGATCTGGGCATGTTCGGGCGTGGCGAACGACGCAGCGTCCAATTTGACAAGCCTGGTCTGGTCGAACTGCGCTGCAACGTCCATCCCAGCATGCGTGCCTATATTCTGGTGGTCGAAAACAACTACTTCACGGCGCCGGACAAGGAGGGGAATTTCCAAATCCGCGCTATCCCCCCTGGCCGCTACAAACTCCGGGCATGGCATGAGGGGTTCCCCGTGGCAGAGACGTGGGCGAATCTCGACGACGCGAGCTTACGAACGGTGGAGTTGCGGTTACAGAAATAGGCGCTGCGGTTCGCCTAGACTAGAGTTACGGTGCGCACCCGATCCATCCACAGACCGTTGCGGGGTGGCGGAGCGTTCCGGTGTCCGTGTGATGGTTGGAGTGAAGCGCTGCGTCGGAGTACGCGAGGGCGTGATGCTGCGGGTTGGAGGCGCACTCGGACGCGGCGTAGCGGTCAGAGCCGGCGTAGGCGGCATGGTCGGTGTGGTGAAAGATCTTACACCGGTCCTGCAAGTCTCTGCGTAAACGTCGGCAGAGATCGCGCAAGACTACAGCGCATAGCGTTTGAGCTTGTACCAGAGCGTTCTCTCGCTTACACCGAGCAAGCGGGCAGCCTCGGCTTTATTGTCGCTGGCGACGCCCAAGGCGCGCAGGATCAACTTACGCTCCACCTCTTCCACGGCTGGTTCGAGCTGCAGGTTATTGTTATTGCTCGTCACCTCGGGAGCATCTTCGGCCGCGGGCTCGGTGGGTGCCGGTGGCAGGAGCAGCCGAATCATGTTGCCATCGACCTCCGGTGCGGTGCAGAGCACAGCGGTGCGCTCCATCAGGTTGCGGAGTTCGCGAACGTTACCAGGCCACTGATACCGCTCGAGTACCGCGGGGGCATCGGCAGTAAGCACCAGGCCACCTTTTCCCATTTCCCGCCCGAGTTCGGTGAGAAAGAACTCCGCGAGATGAACAATGTCTTCCCGTCGTTCGCGCAGCGGCGGCAAGTGGACGTGGAAGACATTGAGTCGATAATAGAGATCTTCGCGGAATTTCGACTCGCGAATCGCTGCCGCGAGGTCTCGATTCGTCGAAGACACCACGCGCACGTCCACCTTGATCGGCTTGTTGCTGCCGATGCGCTCGATGACGCCTTCTTGCAGCACGCGAAGCAGTTTTGCTTGCAGTGCGTACGCCATGTCGCCGATTTCATCGAGGAACAGCGTGCCACCATCTGCCAGCTCGAACTTTCCGGTGCGTTCGGCCTGCGCGCCGGTAAACGCGCCGCGCACGTGGCCGAAGAGTTCGCTCTCCAACAAGTCCTGAGGAATCGCCGCGCAGTTGAGCGGGACGAAGAGCTTGTCGCGGCGCGGGCTCAAGCTGTGGATGGCCCGCGCCACCAGCTCTTTGCCGGTGCCGGTTTCGCCCGTGATCAGGACCGCCGTTTTACCTGGGGCCACCTGGCGAATGAGATCGTAGATGGCTTGCATGGCCGCCGATCCGCCCACCAGGTTTTCGAACACCGACGTGGCGGGGACTTGCGCTTTGAGGAAACGGTTTTCCGTGCGGTACTGGCGCATCTCCAAGGCATTGCGGATGATCAGTTCGATCGCCTGCACGTCGAACGGTTTCAGGATGTAGTCAAAGGCGCCCTGCTTCATCGCCTCGACGGCGGTCTGCACCGTGCCATGGGCGGTGAGCATGATGACCGGCACGTCCGGATCCACGGTGCGAATGCGGCTGAGCAGCTCGACACCGGACATACCGGGCATTTTCATGTCGGTCAGCACCAGGTCGATCTTTTCGGCGCCGAAGCGCTCCAGCGCCTCTTCGCCATTAGCGGCCGGAACCGATTCCACTCCCAGTTGCTCAAGCAGGATCTGCAAGACGCGGCGCATCTTGCGCTCGTCGTCGACAATCAAGACTCTTGACATCACGCCTCCTGAACGGTTGGAAGTTCCACCCGGAATGTTGTGCCGCGGCCCACTTCGCTCTCCACGGCCACGGCGCCCTGGTGCGCTTGCACGATGCGCTGGACCAATGCCAGTCCCAACCCCGTGCCACCTTCACGCATGGTGAAGAACGGCGTAAAAATCCGTTCCTGTAGTTCGGGGGCAATGCCCGGTCCGTTATCGCTGACCTCACAACTCACACGCCCGTTGCGCGGCGGCAACGTGCGGACCGTGATCTCACCGCCGGGTGGCAGGATCTGCAAGGCATTGACGATGAGGTTCAGCACCACTTGATAGATCTGCACGGGATCACAGCGAGCAAGACGCTGATCGCTGGTGAGCACGCGGTGAATGGTAATGCCCTTCTCGCGAGCTTGCCTCTCGACGAAGTCCAGCGCGCGCTTGACGATGGGAGTGAGCGGCGTCGGCTCGATCAGCAGCTCGCGCGGTCGTGCGATCTCCAAGAGCCCGGCCACGACCCGGTCCAGCCGATCGACCTCACCGATGATCATTTCGACCAGCTCAACACTTTCGGGACGATCGGCCGGCAGCGAGCGCCCGAGAATCTGGGCGGAGCCGCGCAAGATACCGAGTGGCGTGCGAACCTCGTGTGCGACTCCGGCGGCGATCTCGCCGACGAACGCAAACTTTGCGGCTACCACGAGTTGCTCCCGCGCCCGCTTGAGTTCGCTCGCCATGCTGTTGAAGGCCTCCGCGAGCTGCCCGATTTCGTCACGGGACCGCACCGGCACGAGCCGGCGGGGTTCCCCCACCTTAGCGATCTCCTGTGTCGCGCGCGTCAGCTCCCGCAGCGGGCGACCCATGCGCTCGGCGAGGAGCACTGCCACACCGAGTCCGACGAGCAACACGCCTACCAGCAGCAGGCTTACGTGACGCTCAATCCGGTACGCTGGGGCCAGTGCTTCTCGCAGCGGCATGACCAGTGCCGTCCACTCCGGTCGGACCATCTTCAGGCGAGCAAAACCCACCAGCGCATCGGCCTGCGGCTCTCTCACGTAGCTCGGACGCTCCCGTGCCCGTCGGCGCTTCGCGGCGAGCCAACCTATCGCCCGTAGATTCTGCCCGGCTCTCGTCACTTCTTCACTCTGGGTCGCAGCGATCACTACCCCATGGGCATCAAGAATCACCACGTCTACGGTTAATTTCAAGGCCGCCGAACTCTCTTGAATCCGTTCAGCGAGTGCTGTACCGCGCTTCCAATCGTAGAGTCCGAGGAGTGCACCAATCACGATATCGCGATTCTCTGGATCGTGGATCGGTGCGGCGATTTCAAGAGCCGGTTGGCCGTCAACCAGCGAGGGCGCCGGCCCCGCAAAGAAGTCCTTTCCCATGAGCGTCGCGCGGAACCATCCATTCCCCGCATGCATCCCACCGAGCAAGGCGGGATTGGACGCTGCCATCACACGGCCGTCTGCGTCAGTACACAACAGATCGAGATAGCCCGTGTCACTCTGCTTCAACGAGATAAGGAAGCGCGTGATGCGTTTGTCGAGATCTCCGATACGAATCTCCCGCATCACGTCCTGATTCGCCCAGGCAGCGACATTGCCGCGTTCGCGTGTCAGCAGATCCGCAAACTCGGACGCCGTGTCGTGCGCAACCTCTGCGAGCTGGCGGCCTACAGCATCCTCGAGGGCGCTGCGCGTACTGGCAATCACGATCAAGGCAAACACAACCCCGGGCACAACTACGAGGAGCAGGGAGAAGAGCAGTAACTTCGCCCGCAGCGAATACAGTAAGAAACTGGGCATCTTCCCTTGCCAGTCAGCCAATCGTTGCATAAGGTTGCGGCGCCGACGCCGCGAGAGGGTATGCAAGAGAAGCGCCAGTCGCATAGCATCGCCAGTCCGATGTCCGGCAGGCTTCCCCTTTTGATCGCCGCGGTCTTGGCGCTGGTCGGCGGCCCTGCCGCATCCTTGCAAGTGCCCTACTCGCTGGCAGAGTCGAGCGATGCCTCACTGGCACAAGCCTCGCCGATTGGAACCCTCGCGTACACCCCGGGACGCGGCCTCCATGTTGGCGACACGGGCTTCACCCTCGGCGGATATTCGAATGTCAACTTGCTGCGTGATGAGGGCCACCGGGCCGCTCTGAAGCTGGACGATCTCAGCTTCTTCGTGATCTGGGATCTGACGCCGCGGTTCCATCTTTTTTCAGAGCTGGAGTTCGAAGACCTGGTCGCAGTGGACGATCACGGCCAAGGCGGCACCAACAATCATGTCTTCATCGTAGAGCGCCTCCACGGGGACGTGAATCTGTCCGACCAGATCAATATCCGCCTCGGAAAATTTCTGACCCCTGTCGGCCGTTGGAACGTGATTCATGCGCAGCCCCTGGTATGGACCACTTCTCGGCCACTTGCCACACTGCTGCCCTTTGACCCGCACATCACCGGCGCCATGCTGTTCGGCTCCCTCTTTGCGGATGCGAACAGTGTTACCTATTCACTGTTCGGTCAATTCGTCAATCAGCTCGACTCGCATCCCGAGCCCCAGCAGGCGGACCGCAGTGGCGGCGCGCGGCTGGAATACGCGGGCAGCCGGGCTTGGAGCATCGGCAGCTCCTATTTGAGTTTTTCGAGCAACGGCCATTGGCAGCACCTCGGCGGTCTCGACGCGCTGGCGCAACGCGGGCCCGTGCAGTTGATGGGCGAGGCGGTTGTCGAAGCCGCCCCCGCTGGCCTCGGGACGCAATGGGGCTTCTATCTGCAGGGCGTGGCCGAGGTATTGTCCAATTTCTATCTGGTGGGGCGATTCGAACACTTCGCCCAGCGCCAGCCACGGCAGGCCGCGAATCTAGTCATACCGGGTTTTGCCTATAGACCTGCGCCCTACCTCCTTCTCAAAGCGGAATACCTGATCGCCGACCATCCGGTGGAAGAGTCGCCGCCCGGCTTCAAATTCTCCTTTGCCTTTCTGTTTTGACATGCACCGAGCGCTGGCACTCCTGCTTGGAGCATTGATTTTGATCGCGGACACGCCGGCGCTGCCCGGTGGGGTGACCGGTGGAAAGAGTCTCGTCGTCATCGTGCACCCGGCACGGAAAGCCCAACTCAACCTCAATGACGTTGTGCGCATCTATCTCAAAAGGCGCCGTTTCTGGGATGATGGCCAGCCGATTGTTGCGCTGAACCAGGCACCGGGTAGCCCGGCTCGGGAAACCTTTTCACAACTCGCTTTGGGGAGCGAGAGCACGCGCCTCAGCACTATTGGAATGAACAGTACTTCCACGGGATTCTACCACCTGTCGCGCTCTCTTCGGCAGCATCGGTCAAACGCTACGTAGCCAGCGACCCCAACGCCATCGGGTACATCGAACTCAGCGACGTGGATGACTCGGTCCGCGTCGCGCTCCAGATCGAGTGAGCGGGACGCAGCTACCCAACGGAATTGATCCTCAATCAACCGCGGTAGTCGAAAACTGGCGCATTGCCAAGCAGAGTCAGGGACGAAGCCGGCAGGATGTACTTAAAACGCGCTGGCGACGGTGTGTTGGGAGCTTCGATGGTGGTCCGGGGGACGGACACCGAAGCGGGGAAGGCTTTCAAAAGGCCACCGCCATTGGCAAGGGCGCGAGTTCGGAAGTCATCCGTGGTGCCAAGCTTCGTCCATGACCTGCAAGTTGATGAACAGTAGCATTCGTAAGCGAAAAGCGCGCCACGCGACCTTGTCATGATTAAGACTGAATATCTGTCTGCGAGCCTTGCGCCTGCATTGCCACGGGCGCAAAGATTTCTCGCCGGCGGGAACAGAGAGGCTTGCTAGGTCAGCCCCTTGAGCGATTTTCTGGAGGCTTCGCGGGTCGGTCAGGACGATCCGGCTTCGCGAGGAGCTGATAACCCCCGCGTGCTGTCACTTGCTCGTGACGCGAATAGTTGTCCCCACCGTGGCACCGATCATGTCCGCAAGTTCCTGCCGGGTGACGCTCACCTCCGTAATGTCTCCGTGCCGCTGCCCGATTTTGTCTGCCAGTGTGAGCAGCATACGCGCCAGCCGTTGCTCGGGAAAAGAACGTCGTCCTCTTTGGCAATGTGGCTGCCCGGGAAGGCCGTGTAACGACACGCTTTCCGACCTCTCGAAACCGTGCGCCACCTGTCCCTCTTGAGTTCGGTACCCGTAGCGTAGCAAACTCAGGCTTCGTTTCTGCAGCCGGCTGGCCTGCAGGTGGAGGTGACAATGCCCGACGATACGCAAGTCAATCCACAGATGCCGCTCGGAGCACCGGGCGAGGCGGAATCGATGCACGAGACCGCGTGCTCCTGTGCCGAGGAGTTCGCCCGCATGGGTCATGACGGCCCCAAGATCTTGCGCATGTTTCAGAACCCGTTTTACGCAGGGGCGTACCGCGCCTATCGCGCGTTGGGCCACGCTGCCACGGCTGCCATTATCGACAAATGTCTCGCCGGCACGGGCCGCAGCCGTGTCTATGGCCAAACGGCGGAGGCTTCCGTACCCCAGAAAACGGCCCGCACGAAGACGGCGACCGACACACGATGACGGAGGGTGCGGGCACGCCGCCCCGGAGAGCCGCATGAGGAAGATTCGGTGTGAGCGTTGCGCGATTCGCAGTCTGAGCATTGTTGCTGACCTGCCGGATGACAAGCTTGACGCTTTTCGCGCATGCGGCACCACTGCGATCTACAGATCCCGCCAGGTAATCTTCCAAGAGGGAGCGCCGGCCAGCGGCCTCTACATCCTTTGCCACGGTGCAGTGAAGTTGTATCAATCAGACCGCTTCGGCCGCGACCACATCGTCGCCGTCGCGGGACCCGGTGAGATCCTCGGAGAGTTGCCCTCCGATCCACTGAAACCGTACTCGGTTTCCGCGGAGGCCCTCACCGACTCGCAGCTGTGCTACCTGCCTCGCGAGGGCAAATATATACTTGACTCAGACGGCATTCGGTGTTACCTTCATGGCATGGACAAGGGAATCAGAACTCCGAAGACGCTGACCGAAGCTATCCGCTACTATGCCGACCCGGACGTGACACTTGCGCTCATGGTGCAAGCGCGCTGGCCGAAAGGTGTGACCTGCCCGACGTGCGGCAGCTCGGACGTGCATTTCATCTCGACTCGCCGCCTGTGGGAGTGCAGGACAAAGCACCCGCGCCGGCAGTTTTCCGTGAAGGTCGGAACGATCTTTGAAGACAGCCCGATCGGTTTGGATAAGTGGTTCGCCGCAATCTGGCTGTTGAACAATTGCAAGAACGGCGTTAGCTCGCTGGAACTTCACCGGGCGATTGGCGTGACCCAGAAAAGCGCGTGGTTCATGCTGCACCGCATCCGTGCGGCTCTGCACCGCGGTACGTTGCTGAAGATGGGTACGGGCGGCCCGGTCGAAGCTGACGAAACCTTTATCGGCGGACTCGCCCGCAACATGCACAAGTGGAAACGCGCGCAGAAGATCACCGGCACCGGCGGTGAAGGCAAAGAACTGGTCATGGGATTGTTGGACCGCGAGACAGGGAAAGTGCACGTCCGACACATGGCAGATCGAAAGGCCAAGACGCTGCAGGCCGAGATCCGCAAGCATGTCGCGAAGGGCGCCGAAGTGATGACGGACGAGCTGGCGAGCTATACTGGGTTGGATAAGCGGTACGTCCACCAGTTTGTGAACCATGCCGAAGAGTACGTGCGCGGCAACGTCCATACCAACGGCATCGAGAATTTTTGGAGCCTGCTGAAACGCGGACTCAAGGGCACCTACGTTTCCGTCGAGCCGTTCCATTTGTTCCGCTATCTCGATGAACAAGCGTTCCGCTACAACGAACGCAAGAACGAAGACGGTGACGGTGGGCGATTCCTGACCACGCTGTCGATGGTTACCGGGAAGCGTTTGACGTACAAAGAACTGACAGGCAAATGCGCACCCACCGCCGCGACGGCTTGCAACTGAGCCGCCAGCGGCGCGGACAGCGCAAGCTGAGAGCGCAATGAGCCGAGGCAAGATCCGAGTGCACCCAGAAGGCACACCGCACCCGACCGAGCATACGTTTGAAGAACTACTCAAGCGCATTGTGTCAGTCCCACGGAAGGAAGTTGATAAGCACATGGAACAGGAGCGGCGCCGGAAGAAAAGCCAGAGATGTCGCCCCAAAAAATCGCTACGGGCGAGTCGAACAACATGAGACTTAAACCTGCCCACATAACAAACGCGCCCATTGCAAATCCTAGCAACCCAGACGGCCTACCCAGTAGAACGACAGTCCCGAAGCCAATCGCAACGAGACCTATTCCTACGACAAACACGATAAAGCCAGCGTAGAGTTGCCAATGCTCATACCACGATTTCTCAGGGAATTGTGCGATTCTTTCCGCCTCCTGAAATCGAAAGATCGATGGTCGGTATCGATACAGGTCGGCATTTTCAGTGTCACTATAATTTATGCGTTCCTTGCTTGGCTTCAATGGCGGACAATGAATCGATCGCTGAGAGAGAGCGATGCCGCTATGCTTATTGTCGAAACTGCACATTTTGTTGATGAACTCAAGCCAGATCAAGGATTTACATTTACCTACCTTATGTCGAACATTGGGCACCATCCCGCAGAGGATGTGACTCCCATCATCTATGGTGCCAAGCCCTGGGACGCAACAACCGCCCCATGTTTCGGACCCGCCGATGAAACGCAACATCGGAAGTTGATAATACCGCCGGGCCAGGCGTGGTTGTCGTTTGTTGACGTCAGCCCACAGACCCCGGAGGCCGTTGGGGAACTGAACAACCGGCGCCCCAAGCTCTTGTTGTACGTGTTTGGTCTGATTCGCTATTGGAATGGCTACGAAACGAAATTGGCACCATGGTGTTTCATCTACTTGCCACCGGCCCGACGTGGCTGGTTCGGCACCGGGTATCCAGTGAGGAATATCGAGGCGACCCCAATTCAGCGTGGTTCGTGGGGCAATTGTGAATACCTCCCAGACGGTAACGGTGCCTGTCTGACTCCATTGCTCGGACCGACGCTTGTCCCACACGGCTAGAATCGCACCCGCAGATTGATGCCCGATCCGCCTGACATTGATTACCCGCTCAATTCCTTGTGAGTCCAGATGGTCAAGCGCGGAACCGATCAACAGCTCGCCACACACGAACAACCCGGCACCCAACAAGAAGAGCAGCATCTGACACCACCGCCGATCAGGAAAGATAAGTCCGTAGATGATGATGCCCAAGCCGACGCCGATCAGGATGAAGCTAAACGCCAAAAGCACATAGCCCAGATTGCGAAGCGACGCAGGCGAGAACGACATAAACGAACCGTCAAGGTCGTGATCGAGTCCCTTGCCGCACTTGCTACGGTTGCCATTGCCGGCCTGACGGCTGCGTATGTGCACTACTCCGCGCAACAGCCTCGGTGGACACCCAAAACCGGCCAGTGATGGACACCTGAAAACCGGCCAGTTGTAACGCTGCAAGACGTTGACGAGGCGGACGAGCCGTGGCTCGCCGCCGGGATGAACGTCTTGAGCGAATCGAAGAGACAGCAAGTTGTAGCCCTAGGGCGGCTGGGGTGGCCGGTACGGCGCATCCAGAAAGAGATCGGCGTTCGCCGGGAGACCGCCAGCGCGTATTTGAAGGCCGCTGGGGTGCCCGTTCGCGACGCACGACACCGTCAGCTGCGGCCAAAACCGGCCAGTGAGGTGTCCACCGACCCCGGCGGCTCAAAACCGGCCAGTCAGGGGGAGGTGTCCACCGACTCCGAGCCAAAACCGGCCAATGGCGACGGGGTGTCCACCGACCCTGAGCGGATGCAGGCACCCCCCACCGCTGCGGCGCCGGGCTCTCCTGACG
>JBIOJG010000016.1:0-103886 GCA_044450645.1 Binatia bacterium | reverse complement strand
GATCAAGGTGGGGGAAGAGGTGGAGATCGTCGGGATGAAGCCGACGGTGAAGACGGTGGTGACCGGGGTGGAGATGTTCCGCAAGATTTTGGACGAGGGGCAGGCGGGGGACAACGTGGGGTGTTTGCTGCGCGGGGTGAAGCGCGAGGATCTGGAGCGCGGGCAGGTGTTGGCGGCGCCGGGGAGCATTACGCCGCATACGAACTATGAGGCGGAGGTCTACGTGCTGACCAAGGAAGAGGGGGGGCGGCACACGCCGTTTTTCAACGGGTATCGGCCGCAGTTTTACTTTCGGACGACGGATGTGACGGGGGTGGTGACGTTGCCGGCGGGCACGGAGATGGTGATGCCGGGCGACAACATCCGGGTGAGCATCGAGCTGATCACCCCCATCGCCATGGATGAAGGGCTGCGCTTCGCCATCCGCGAAGGCGGCCGCACCGTCGGCGCCGGCGTCGTCGGCAAAATCATTAGGTGAGGTTGCGGTGAACGGGATCGCCTACCGCATTCTAATGCCAACAGGCGACAACGAGCGATAGGTAGGCGATAAGCGAACCTATGAATGAAAAGATTCGCATACGTTTGAAAGCGTACGATCATCGATTGCTGGATCAATCAGTGAAAGAGATCGTCGAGACCGTACGCCAGACTGGGGGCAGGGTGGCCGGACCGATTCCACTACCCACGCACATTGAGCGGTTTACGGTGAACCGGTCGCCACACGTCGACAAGAAATCGCGAGAGCAGTTCGAAATCCGGACCCATAAGCGGCTGCTCGACATTTTGGAACCGACCCAGCAGACGATCGACGCCCTCGGGAAACTGGACCTGGCGGCTGGAGTGGACGTGGAGATTAAACTGCATTGACGCTGGGCCGGCGTCTGCCCGACACTGGGGCGTGCCGCCTAGTCACGTGCAAGAACTGACAGCACCATGATGGGACTGATCGGCAAGAAGTTGGGGATGACGCAAGTCTTCGACCCGAAGGGCGAGTTGATCCCCGTGACCGTTATCCACGCCGGCCCGTGTACGGTGGTGCAAACGAAGACCACCGCCAGCGACGGCTACGCGGGCGTCCAAGTTGGGTTCGGCGACAAGAAGGCTCAGCGCGCGACGAAGGCGTACCGCAACCACTGCGTGAAAGCGGGTAAGGGAATCTTCAGCGTGTTGCGGGAGTTTCGTCCGGGCGATGGTGAGACCTACGCCATCGGGCAGGAAATCGACCTGGCGAGCGTCTTCAAGGTCGGTGATCGCGTGGATGTGACCGGAACCACCAAAGGGCGCGGCTTTACGGGCGTCATCAAACGCCACGGGTTCTCCGGTTTTCCGGGCAGTCACGGGACACACGAGTACTTCCGCCACGGCGGGTCGATTGGTAACCGGTCGTACCCAGGCCGCGTGTTCAAAGGCAAGCGCATGGCCGGGCAATACGGCAACGAGCGCAACACCACCCAGAACCTGGAGGTGATCGAGATCCGGTCGGCGGAGCACCTGGTGCTGGTGCGTGGCTGTGTTTCCGGAGCGCGAAACGGCCTGGTCTTGATTCGTCCGGCAGTCAAGGAGATACGCCGTGGCTGAGCCGATTACGATGTCAGTCGTGTCGCAGCGCAGCGAGGTGATTGGCGAAATCGCCTTGCCGGCTGCCGTGTTCAGCCAGCCCGTGCGGCGCCACCTGCTGTACGAGACGGTCCGGATGCAGCAAGCGAATCGCCGCGCCGGTACTGCGGCCACAAAAACGCGCGCCTTTGTCAGGGGCGGTGGGAAGAAGCCTTGGCGCCAAAAGGGCACGGGACGCGCACGCGCCGGCAGCAGTCGTTCTCCTATCTGGAGGGGGGGGGCTGTCATCTTCGGGCCCCAGCCGCGAGACTATTCGTATCGGATGCCCGCATCGGCACGGAGGGCCGCTCTCTGCTCAGCGCTGGCGTCGAAGGTGCGCGAGGGTAAACTGCTGGTGCTGGATAAGATTGCGCTCGAAGCTCCCAAGACCAAGCTGCTGGCGAAGCTGATCGCAGATCTCAAGGTGGAAAGCGCTCTAATCCTCATCCCAGAAAAGGATGACAGCCTTGAACGCGCGGCGCGGAACCTACCCCGCGTCAAAGTGCTGCGGACCGACGGTGCCAATGTCTATGATTTGCTGCGCTACGACCGGCTCATCCTAACACCAGGGGCCGTGGAGGCTCTGAACCGGAGGCTAGGCGCATGAAAGACCTGCACCGTGTGATTGCGTCGCCGTTGATCACGGAGAAGGGCACGCTGGTCAATGAGCAGGGGAATCAGTTCGTCTTCCGCGTTCGGCCGGAAGCCAACAAGGTCGAGATCCGTCGCGCCATTGAAATGCTTTTTAAAGTCAAGGTCGAGAAGGTCCACACTCTGAATTACCTCGGTAAGAATCGACGCGTGGGTCGTTCGGCGGGACAGCGTCCGTGCTGGAAGAAGGCATACGTGACCTTAGCCGAGGGACAACGCATCGACTTCTTCGAGAGCGTGTAGAGTATGGCAACGCGTCAATATAAGCCGACATCTCCGGGGCGCAGATTCCAGAGTGTGTTGGGTTTTTCCGAGCTCACGGATAAGGAGCCTGAACGGCGGCTCCTTGCGCCCAAACAGCGTACGGGTGGCCGCAACGCACTCGGCCGAATGACCAGCCGACACCGGGGTGGGGGTCACAAACAACGCTACCGAATCATCGATTTTCGTCGCGACAAGGATCTGGTGCCCGCAAAGGTGGCCGCGATCGAATACGACCCGAACCGTTCGGCCCGCCTCGCATTGTTGAACTACGTGGACGGCGAGAAACGCTACATCCTGGCGCCGGTCGGGCTGCGGTCGGGGGATAGTGTCGCCGCGGGTGAAGGTGCCGACATCAAGCCGGGCAATGCGATGGCACTGCGTCAGATTCCGACCGGCACTATGGTGCACAATGTTGAGCTCAAACCGGGACGAGGGGCACAGCTGGCGCGGAGTGCCGGTGCGGCGGCGCAGTTGATGGCAAAGGAAGGATCGCGAGCTCTACTGAAATTGCCCTCCGGGGAGCTGCGCTACGTCCAGTTGACGTGCCGGGCGACCATCGGACAGGTTGGCAACGTCGACCATGAAAACGTCTCCCGCGGGAAGGCGGGACGTACCCGCTGGCTTGGGAAGCGGCCGCATGTCCGTGGCATGGCCATGAACCCTGTCGACCATCCGCACGGCGGCGGTGAGGGACGCTCGAAGGGTAATCATCCGCAATCGCCATGGGGGCAGCCGGCAAAGGGATTCAAGACGCGGCACAATCCGCGTACGGATCGATTCATAGTCAAGCGGCGCAGCCGCTAGGAGCAGCAGGTGGCACGTTCAGTCAAGAAGGGACCGTTCGTGGATCAGCACCTTCTCAAGAAGGTGCTGACAATGAATGTCGCTCGTGAGAGACGGGTGATCAGGACGTGGTCGCGGCGCTCGACGGTCACACCGGACATGATTGGTCACACGCTCGCCGTGCATAACGGCCGGAAGTTCATCCCGGTGTTCGTTTCCGAGAATATGGTGGGACACAAGCTGGGTGAGTTTTCACCCACGCGCACCTTTCACGGACACTCGGGCGACCGCAAGGCGGAAGCGAAGCCCTCAGCTGCCCCGGCGCCGGCCCCGGCCCCGGCGGCAAAGGCATAGCCATGGAAGCACGGGCCGTCAGCCGCCATCTCCGCATGGGACCACGCAAGGCGCGCGGGGTGGCAGACCTCATCCGCGGGAAGAAGGTGGGCGAGGCCTTGATGATTCTTGATTTCATTCCGAAAAAAGGAGCGCGTCTACTGGCGAAGACATTGAAGTCGGTGATTGCCAACGCCGAGAACCAGCAACGCGTCGACGTGGACCGGCTGTATGTGCGCCGCGTCATGATTGATGGAGGCGCCACGCTGAAGCGGTTCCTGCCGCGCGCGCATGGGCGGGCAACGCCCCTACGGAAACGGACCAGCCACATCACCATCGTCGTCGATGAACGTTAAGGGGAACATGGGACAGAAAACGCATCCAAAAGGATTTCGGCTCGGCATCACCGAGCAGTGGGACTCTAAATGGTTCGCCCGGCGCGAGTACCAGCAGTTGCTGCACGAGGATCTTCGCATCCGCAAGTTCCTCAAGGAGCGCCTGTATCACGCCGGCATCTCGAAGGTGGAGATCGAACGCGCTGCAAACAAGGCAAAGATCAACATCCATACGGCACGGCCCGGCATCGTGATCGGTAAGAAAGGCGCCGAGATCGAGAAGCTGAAGAGCGAACTCAGCAAACTGACGAAGAAAGAGTCGTTCATCAATATTCACGAAGTTCGCCGACCCGATGTCGATGGACAGTTGGTCGCCGAAAACGTCGCCTTACAGTTGGAGCGCCGCGTCGCCTTTCGGCGGGCCATGAAGGAGGCGGTTGGACGTGCTATGCGGATGGGAGCGCAGGGAGTCCGGATCCAGTGTTCCGGGCGCCTGGGCGGAGCGGAGATCGCGCGCACGGAATGGTACCGCGAAGGGCGTGTGCCACTCCATACGCTGCGGGCCGACATCAGTTTTGGTTTGGCCGAAGGCAAGACAACATACGGCATCATTGGCATCAAGGCCTGGATCTTCCGCGGCGAGGTGCTCACCAAGGAAGAGGAGAAGCAGCGGGCAGCCCTGGGCGGGTGAGAGACCATGCTAGCGCCAAAGAAAGTCAAATACCGCAAGCTGCAGAAGGGCCGGAGACGCGGAACCGCCTACCGCGGCGCGTCCCTCGCATTCGGTGATTACGGGCTGCAGGCGACCGACCGCGGCTGGATGAGTGCCCGCGAGTTGGAGGCCGCGCGCGTCGCGCTGACACGGCACATTAAGCGCGGCGGCCGGGTGTGGATCCGGGTGTTCCCGGATAAACCGTTGACCAAGAAGCCGGCCGAAACTCGTATGGGAAAAGGGAAGGGATCGCCCGAGGTGTGGGTGGCCGTCATCAAGCCCGGCCGCGTCCTGTTCGAGATGGAGGGCGTTTCCGAGGAGACCGCACGCGAGGCCTTTCGTCTGGCGGCGCAGAAATTGTCGATCCCGACGCAATTCCGCGAACGGGTTGGCGCGGTGGGAGCGGCGCATGGAGTCTAGGGAACTGCGCGACAGCAGCGATGAGGAGCTGGAGGTGAAGGAGCGTGAGTTGAAGGAGTCGCTCTTTCTGCTGCGGTTGCGACACAAGACGAATCAGCTCGAGAGCCCCGCGCGGCTGGCGCAGACCCGGCGCGATATCGCCCGCATCAATACAATACGACGCGAGCGTGAGCTGGAGAGGAACCGCTAGTGGAAGAGTGCAAGCGAGGCAAAGCCAAGACCCGCGAGGGAGTGGTGGTGAGTAACAAGATGGACAAGACTGTCGTGGTGATGGTCGAGCGGCTCGTCCAGCATGCCAAGTACAAGAAACACCTGCGGCGTAGGGGCAAGGTGAAGGCGCATGACGAGGGGAACAGCTGCGGGATTGGAGATCGGGTGCTGATTGCCGAGACGCGGCCGTTGAGTCGAGACAAGCGCTGGGCTGTACGCGCGATTCTCGAGAAGGCAGTGTGAGGAGGCTCGTCGGCGTGTTGGGCCGGTGGGAACGTATATGGTGCAGTCGGAAACCGTTTTGGATGTCGCAGACAACTCAGGAGCACGGAAGGTGCTGTGCATCAAAGTGCTCGGTGGTAGCCGCCGGCGGTATGCGTCCCTTGGCGACATCATCGTGGTGTCGGTGAAAGAAGCGATTCCCAACGCTAAGGTGAAAAAGGGCGAGGTGATGAAGGCGGTTATCGTGCGGACCACGAAAGAGGTCGGACGCGCGGATGGCTCTTACATCAAATTCGATTCGAACTCGGCAGTGCTGATCGACAACCAACGTGAGCCTATCGGTACGCGTATCTTCGGACCGGTGGCACGCGAGTTGCGCGCGAAGAAGTTCATGAAGATTCTGTCGCTGGCACCCGAGGTGTTGTGATCCGGAGCACGGCAATGCATGCAGGCATTCGCAAGAACGATACGGTGATGGTGGTTGCCGGGCGCGAGCGCGGCAAGACGGGCAAGGTGATTCGGGTCATTCCTGAGAAGGATCGCGCCGTCGTCGAGCGCCTCAATATGGTGAAGCGACACACCAAGGCGCGCGGCGCCCAGAGCCCATACGGTATCGTCGAAAAGGAAGCAGCGATCCACCTCTCAAATCTCATGATCATGTGTGACAAGTGTAACGCTCCGGTCCGTATGGGGAAGCTGCGACTGGAGGACGGCCGCAGCGTGCGCATCTGCCGCCGGTGCCGCGAACAGCTGGATAGGTGATTGCATGGGCGCGCGGCTGAAGGAACGTTACAAGAACGAAGTGCTGCCTCGGTTGATGAAAGAACTGGGGTACAAGAACCAGAAGCAGGTGCCGCGGCTGGACAAGGTCGTCCTGAACATCGGTCTGGGCGAGGCGATTCAGAACGCCAAGGCACTGGACCTCGCCGTCGAGGAGCTCTCCGCTATCAGCGGACAGAAACCCGTGATCACCAAGGCCCGCAAGGCAATTGCGAATTTCAAGCTGCGTGAGGGTATGCCGATCGGCTGCATGGTGACGTTGCGGGGCGCACGCATGTACGAGTTTCTCGATCGGCTGCTCAACGTAGCCCTGCCACGCGTGCGCGATTTCAAAGGCGTATCCGACCGTTCGTTCGACGGCCGCGGAAATTACGCCCTCGGCGTGCGTGAGCAGATTATTTTCCCGGAAATCGACCTGGATAAGGTGGATAAAGTCCGCGGCTTGACTGTATGTATCAATACGACAGCGCGATCCGATGCCGAGGGCAAAGCGCTGCTCCAAGCCCTGGGCATGCCGTTTCGCGCGTAGGAGATCAGGTGGCAAAGACGTGTTTGCGAATTAAGGCCCAACGCCCGCCCAAGTTCAAAGTGCGCGCCTACAATCGCTGCCCGCTGTGCGGGCGGCCGCGTGCGTTTTATCGTCGCTTCCAGATGTGTCGCCTCTGCCTGCGACTGCTGGCTCGCAAGGGCGAGATTCCCGGCCTGACGAAGGCGAGCTGGTAGGTGACCTGATGGGCATGACCGATCCGATTGCCGATCTGCTCACCCGTATCCGCAACGGCGCCCACGCGCGCAAGGAGCAGGTCGATGTGCCATGGTCGACGATCAAGGCTCGCGTGGTGGAAGTGCTCACGGCCGAGGGATTCTTGAAGGAACACAGCATCATCGAGCAAGACAGCCATAGAGTGTTGCGTGTGTGGCTCAAGTACGACAACCAGAATAAACCGGTGATCTCGGGGATCAAGCGCGTCAGCAAGCCGAGCTTGCGCGTCTACGTCGGCGCCGAGGAGATCCCGTCCATCCGGCGCGGCTTGGGTGTGAACGTGCTTTCGACGCCGGCCGGTATCCTGACGGACCGAGAGGCCCGCAAGCGTAACCTCGGTGGCGAACTCTTGTGTTCGGTTTGGTAGGCGCACTCATGTCACGCATCGGCAAACTGCCCGTTGTGATTCCCGATAAAGTCAAAGTCCAAGTCGCTGGCGGCCTGGTGCGGGTCGAAGGGCCCAAAGGCCACCTGCAGCATCAACTGCCTGTGGGCATCAAGGTTGAAGTGGCTGGCGGGGAACTGCACGTGCTGCGGGAGAATGAGACACGCAACACGCGTTCCCTCCACGGCCTTACGCAACGGCTGATTGCTAACATGGTCCACGGTGTGCATAGCGGGTTCGCCCAAACTCTGGAGATCGTCGGCGTGGGCTACCGGGCAGAGAGCCGGGGACAGGCGCTGCATCTCAGCCTTGGCTATTCGCATCCGATCTTGTTTCAGTTACCACCTGGAATACAGGCGCGTGTGGACAAACAAACCACCATCACGCTCGAGGGCATCGATAGGCAGGTCTTGGGCGAGACGGCAGCAACCATTCGGCGGCTGCGCCCACCGGAGCCCTACAAGGGTAAGGGCATCAAGTACGCGAATGAGGTTTTGCGCCGGAAGGCTGGAAAGGCCGCCGGTGCGGCGGGAGCCGGTTGATCATGAGTGTAGCGACAAAGGTCTTGGCGCGTGTTCGCCGCCAGCAACGTGTCCGCCGGCGGCTGCAAGGCACGGATGCGCGGCCACGCCTGTGCGTGTTTCGTAGTGGCAAACATATCTACGCGCAAGTCATCTCGGATGAAACGGGACGGACCCTGGCGGCGGCATCGACGCTGTCCCCGGGCCTGAAGGGGGAATTGCAGCGCACGGGCAACCGCGAGGCCGCCAAGCAGGTGGGTGCCTTGATTGCCCGCCTTTGTCAGGAACGCGCGATCCGTGCCGTGGTGTTCGACCGCAACGGGTTTCTGTATCATGGCCGTGTCAAGGCCTTGGCGGACGCGGCACGTGAGTCCGGCCTGCAGTTCTGACGGGAGTGGAAGGATAACCCATGGCCGGTCCAAGAGGTAGAGAGCGCATCGAACTCCACGGGGTGGAACTGAAGGAGAAGGTTGTCCAGATCAACCGCGTCGCCAAAGTGGTGAAGGGTGGTCGCCGGTTCAGTTTTAGCGCCCTAGTGGTTGTGGGGGACAGTGCCGGCCGTGTCGGCTACGGTCTGGGGAAAGCAAATGAGGTTCCCGAAGCCATCCGGAAGGCCATCGAGCGGGCGAAGAAGACCCTGGTGACGGTTCCCATCGTCGAGGGTACCATCCCGTATGAAGTGCACGGGCGATTTGGGGCCGGCCATGTGCTCTTGCGGCCGGCAGTGGACGGCACCGGTGTAATCGCCGGTGGCGGGGTGCGAGCGGTGGTAGAGCTGGCCGGCATCCGCAACGTGCTGACGAAGTGCATAGGTTCCAACAACCCCCACAACATGGTCAAGGCGGCCATGAGCGCATTGGGCGAATTGCGGCTGCCGGAGGAAATCGCCGCATTGCGTGGCAAGACCGTCGAGGAACTGCGCGGGTAGAGCCATGGCGGAAGCGAACATGTTGAAGGTCAGGCTGACGCGTAGCCCCATCGGCTCCACGCAGAGACAGAGGCAAACCCTGCGCGGCCTGGGCCTGACGCGGGTCGGCAAGACGGTGATCGTGCACGACACTGAGGCCGCACGGGGTCGAATTCGCGCCGTTGCCCATTTGATCGAGGTAAAGAGTTAAATGAACCTGAGCGATTTGTCCCCGGCCCCCGGGGCCACTAAGCAGCGGAAGCGCCTTGGTCGTGGCACAGGTTCGGGCCATGGGAAGACGGCGGCCCGCGGGCACAAAGGGCGCGGCGCGCGCTCGGGCGGCAATACGCCGCCCGGATACGAAGGCGGCCAGATGCCCCTGCAGCGGCGGTTGCCCAAACATGGCTTCCACAATCCCTTCCGCCAAGAGTTCAGTATCGTCAACCTTGGCCAGCTGGAAGAGCGCTTCGATGCTGGCGCTGTAGTCGATGCCGAAGCCCTGCACGCGCGGGGACTGGTTAGCACCTTGAAATATCCGATCAAAATTCTTGCCGACGGGAAATTGAGCAAGGCCCTTGCGGTGAAGGCCCATAAGTTCAGCGCTACGGCGGTCGAACGGCTCCAGGCCGCGGGTGGCTCGGCAGAGGTCATACAGCGTGGTTGAAGGTTTCCAAAACGCATCGAGGATTCCCGAACTCCGGCGGCGGTTGCTCTTCACCTTCGCCATGCTCGCGGTGTATCGCTTGGGCGTCGCCATCCCCACCCCTGGGATCGATGGCAAGGCGCTGGCGGCCTTCTTTGAGCAGGCCCGCAATACGATGTTCGGACTGGTCAATCTGTTCTCGGGCGGAGCGCTTGAGCGCTTCTCTATCTTTGCGCTCGGCATCATGCCGTACATCAGCGCCTCGATCATCCTGCAACTGCTCACCGTCGTCATTCCGTACCTCGAACGCCTGTCGAAGGAAGGCGAAGCCGGGCGGCGGAAGATCACGCAATATACCCGCTACGGCACGGTGCTGCTGTCGTTGGTGCAGGGACTTTTCATCAGCATCGGCATCGAGAAGATCGAAGCGCCCGGCGGTGGCTCGGTGGTGTTCCAGCCCGGCTGGGCTTTCAGGATCATGACCGTCCTCACCCTGACCGCCGGTACGGTGTTCATCATGTGGCTGGGCGAGCAAATCTCCGAGCGCGGCATCGGCAACGGTATCTCCCTCATCATCTTTGCGGGCATCGTGGCGTCCTTCCCTTCCGCCGCGGCGACCACCATGGAATTTGTACGTGAGGGCGAAATGGGGGTGCTCGTCTTGGCGGGCTTGCTTGCCTTCATGGTGCTGGTCATTGGCGTCATCATTTTCATGGAGCGGGGGCAGCGCCGCGTCCCCGTCCAATACGCCAAGCGTGTCGTCGGCCGCCGCATGTACGGCGGCCAAAGCTCCCACTTGCCGCTGAAAGTGAACACCTCCGGGGTCATCCCGCCGATCTTCGCGTCTTCGTTGTTGGTTTTCCCAGGAACGATTGCGAGCTTCGTGGATCACCCGTGGGCTCGGACCGCCGCGGCCTATCTGATGCCAGGGGGGTGGTTTTACGACCTTCTTTACGTCGGCCTGATCGTTTTCTTCTGCTATTTCTACACGGCCGTTACCTTCAACACCGCGGACGTTGCCGACAATATGAAGAAGTTCGGCGGCTATATCCCCGGGATCAGACCTGGCCAGCGAACCGCCGAGTACATCGACCGCATTCTCGTTCGTATCACCCTCGGCGGTGCCGTGTACGTCTCGGCTGTCTGCGTCCTACCGTCGATCTTGATCCGGCGATTCAACGTGCCGTTCTACTTCGGTGGTACGGCGCTGATGATCGTCGTCGGGGTGGCACTGGACACCGTCGCCCAGATGGAAACGCATATGCTCACGCGCAGTTACCAGGGCTTTATGCGCCGCGGACGGCTGCGGGGCAGGCGCGGATAAGCAGGTTGGCCTCGGTGCGTATGATTTTGATGGGTCCCCCCGGGGCGGGCAAGGGGACGCAGGCGAAGTTGTTGGCGCAACGGTTTGGCGTACCGCACATCTCCTCCGGAGACCTGTTGCGCAGCGCGGTCAAACGGAAGTCGGTCATGGGAGCGCAAGCCAAACGCTACATGGATCGGGGCGAGCTGGTACCCGACGGTGTGGTCTTCGGCGCCATCGAAGAAAGGTTACGGGAACCTGATTGTGCCAAAGGGTTTATCCTTGACGGCTTTCCACGTACGGTCGCTCAAGCGGAGGCGTTGACCTCCATGCTGGCGAAGATGGGAACGCATCTCGATAACGTCGTGAGCATCATGGTTCCGCAGGACGAATTGGTGAAACGCATGAGCGGGCGGCGCACGTGCAGCGATTGCGGCGCGCCGTATCACATCATCTTTGAGCCGCCCAACAACCCCGGCATATGCAACAAGTGCAACGGTGAGCTGTTTCAACGCGAGGACGACCACGAAGATACGATATTGGCACGTCTCGAGGTGTATGAACACACCGCGGCGCCCCTCCTGGCTGCGTACCGGCATAAGGGGCTGCTGCATGAGGTCGATGGGGTTGGAGGCCAAGACCAGGTGTTGGCGCGCGTTCTTGGTCGGGTGCAGAAGCGCGGATGATATCCTTGAAGTCCCCGAAAGAGATCGAGATCATGCGCGCTGCCAATATGATCGTTGCCGAAGTGCTGGCCGAGCTGCGCGAGCGCGTGCGGCCGGGTGTCACCACAAGTGAGTTGGACCGTATTGCAGAGGAACTCACACGCCGCCGCGGCGCGGTGCCGGCATTCAAAGGATACGAAGTCCATGGGCGCGTTTTTCCGTCCAGTGTCTGCATCTCGATCAATGCCGAGGTAGTGCACGGTATACCGTCCGACAAACGCCTCCTGCTGGAAGGGGATATCGTCGGTATCGACTTCGGCGTTCGCTACCAGGGGTTTTATGGAGATGCGGCGATCACGGTGCCCGTGGACGGGGCAGACCCCGAGGCGGAACGCCTGATGCGTGCCACCCGCGAGGCGCTGTGGGCGGGGATCGAACAGGTGCAGACCGGGCAGCGGCTGGGGAACGTGTCGGCGGCGATTCAAGAGCGCGTCGAACGCGACGGTTTTTCCGTGGTGCGCGACTTTGTCGGCCACGGCATCGGCAAGCGATTGCATGAAGAGCCGCAAGTGCCTAACTTTGGTAAACCTGACCGGGGTGTACGCCTGCGCGAGGGAATGGTCCTGGCGATCGAGCCGATGGTCAACGCGGGCGCCCCCGACGTGATTATCAAGGAAGACGGTTGGACGGCGGTCACCAAAGACGGCAGCCGCTCCGCCCATTTCGAGCACTCAGTGGCGGTGACGGAAAAAGGGCCGTACGTGCTCAGCCAAGTGTAGGAGCGTCCAATGAAAGTGCGGGCATCGGTAAAACCAGTGTGCAAGAAATGCAAGGTAGTCCGGCGTGCGGGGGTGGTGCGGATCCTGTGTAGCAACCCACGTCACAAACAGCGCCAGGGCTGAGAAGGATCCGGAGCAAAGACATATGGCCCGTATCGCAGGGGTAGACCTCCCACGCAATAAACGAATGGAAGTGGCTTTGACCTACATCCATGGCATCGGCCGACCGTCGGCACGTAAGATCCTGGCGCAGGCCAAGGTGGATGTGAACAAGAAAACCGATGCGATCGGCGACGAGGAGTTGGTCAAGCTCCGCCAGATTATCGATTCCTACAAGGTGGAAGGCGATCTCCGGCGCGACCTCGCCATGAACATCAAACGGCTCATGGATATCGGCGCCTATCGCGGCTTGCGCCACCGCCGGAACCTGCCGGTGCGCGGACAGCGAACGCACACTAACGCGCGTACCCGCAAAGGACCGCGGCGAGCAATCGCCGGCAAGAAGGCAGCGCCTTCCAAGGGATAAGAAGGCGCGAGGAGCAGAAGCATGGCGAAGGAGAAGAAGGAAGAAGCCGGAGCGAAGGCGCCTGAGAAGGTGGCAGCGCCGAAACGCCGCAAGACCAAGAAGATGGTGAGCGAAGGGGTGGCCCACATCCACTCGACATTCAACAACACGATCATCACGATTAGCGATCCGGTGGGCAATACGATCGCGTGGTCGAGCGCAGGTTCGGTCGGCTTCAAGGGTTCGCGGAAGGGCACACCCTTTGCCGCTCAGCTCGCCGCTGAAAACGCCGCGAAGAAGGCGGCGGAGTACGGCTTGCGCAGCGTCCAAGTGTACGTCAAGGGACCGGGCGCTGGCCGCGAATCGGCACTGCGCTCACTGCAAGCGGCGGGGTTCGCCGTGAGTGTCATCAAAGACGTCACGCCGATCCCGCATAACGGCTGTCGGCCGCCGAAACGCCGGCGCGTTTGACACGAGGAGGAACGCATTGGCTCGTTACACTGCAGCAGTCTGCCGGCTCTGCCGGCGCGAGGGCTTGAAGCTCTTTCTGAAAGGAGAACGGTGCTACACCGATAAGTGCGCCATCGAACGGCGCAACTATCCCCCCGGCATGCACGGCCAGGGACGTAGCAAGTTCTCCGAGTATGCCGTGCAGTTGCGCGAGAAGCAGAAGGTGAAACGCATCTACCGGCTCATGGAACGCCAGTTTCATCGCTACTTCGGCTCCGCAGAAAAGGCACGGGAGATCACGGGCGAAAAGCTCCTCTTGCTGCTCGAGCAGCGCCTGGACAACATGGTGTACCGGATGGGCTTCGCGACCTCACGCGGCGAAGCCCGACAGTTCGTGCGCCACGGGCACTTTCGCGTCGACGGCCGCAAGGTGGACATCCCGTCGTACCTGCTCCGCCCAGGGCAGGTGGTCACCGTGGGCGAACGGAGCCGTTCTGTCACCCGCATTCTCGAGGCCTTGGAGCAAGCGGAACGGCGCGGCGTGCCCGATTGGCTCGAGGTGCAACGCGAGGCGTTCAGCGGCCGCGTGAAGGCGCTGCCGACCCGCGCGGATCTCACCATGCCGATCAACGAGAAGCTGGTGGTCGAGCTGTACTCGAAGTGAGCTGAGAGCGCTGACGATTGTCGATGGAGGTTCGAACGATGTTGCCGCAACGAAACTGGCGGGATCTAATCAAGCCCAAGAAGCTCGAAGCCGACGAGAAAAGCCTGACGCCTACCTACGGGAAGTTCGTGGGTGAGCCGTTCGAGCGTGGTTTCGGTGTAACCGTCGGGAATTCACTCCGGCGTATCCTGCTCTCGTCGCTGCAGGGCGCGGCGATCAGCGCCGTGAAAATCCGCGGCGTTCTGCATGAGTTCTCGACGCTCACCGGCGTCCGCGAGGACGTCACGGATCTGGTGCTGAACCTGAAAGAGGTCCGCGTCAAGCTGCAAGACGGCACCGAGGAAACGGCGCGCATCGAGGCCAAAGGGGAAGGGGAAATCAAGGCCCGTGACATCAAGGCCGGCCCCTTCGTCGAGATCCTCAACCCGGATCTGCATATCGCCACCCTCGCGAAAGAGGGCAAGCTGGAAATGGATTTGACCATCAAGACCGGTCGTGGCTACGTCCCGGCAGAGCGCAATAAAGATGAGAACGCCCCCGTCGGCACCATCCCGATCGATGCGATTTTCTCGCCCATTCGCAAGGTCAACTACACCGTCACCAATGCGCGCGTCGGACAGCGCACCGACTACGAGCGCCTCAATCTGGAAGTCTGGACCGACGGCAGCGTCCGTCCGGACGACGCGGTAGCCTACGCGGCGCGTATCCTGCAAGATCAACTGGCCATCTTTGTCAATTTCGAGGAGGCGGCCGAGGCCGTTGAAGGCGCCGAGGAAAGACACCCAGGCCTCAACGAAAACCTGTTCCGTAGTGTCGCTGAGCTGGAGCTCTCCGTGCGTTCGGCCAACTGCCTGCAGAATGCCGGAATCAAGTACATCGGAGAGCTGGTGCAGAAGAGCGAGCCGGAGATGCTGAAGACCAAGAACTTTGGCCGGAAATCGCTGAATGAAATCAAGGAGATCCTGCGCGAGATGGGTCTCGATTTCGGCATGCGCATCGAGAACTTCCCGACCAGGGCTGAGCTCGACCGCCGCATGGCGAAAGAGAAGGAGAGCGCCTGAGAACGGCGCGCGGTTGCCTAGCTGCATGCAGATGGTACCCCTGCCCACGCGAGTGAGTCGAACATGAGACACTTGAAAACCGGACGAAAGCTAAACCGCACCGCGGCCCACCGTAAGGCGCTGTTCCGCAACATGGTGACTTCGTTGATCGAGCACGAACACGTGCGGACGACTGACGCCAAGGCCAAGGAGCTGCGGCGGATCGCTGATCGCATGATTACCCTCGGGAAACGTGGCACCCTGCACGCACGCCGTCAGGCCCTTTCCTACATTCGAAGCCGCACCGTGGTGCACAAGCTGTTCGACGAAGTTGCGTCGCGGTTTCGGGAACGTCCGGGCGGCTACACGCGTATCATCAAGCTCGGCCATCGGCACGGCGATGCCGCAGCGATGTCGGTCATCGAGTTGACCGATCGGGGCGAGACAGCCAAAGCCGAGGCGGAGCGGAAGCGCGAGCGACGCGTGCGTCGCACCGAAAAGAAAGCCGCACCACCGGCAACCCCGCCCATAGCGTGAGCCCCGCCGTGCCGCCCCACTTCGGAGCGGCTCACCTGCGCCTGTTTGAGGATCGATCCTGATCGTCAGTGAGGCTCTATCCCAATTCGAACGCCCGGCAGGAGCGCATCCCCGTTGGGTATGAGGCCCGGTGGGCGTGCTGTATAGTCCGCTGGTCAGGAGAAGGGGGTACGATGGGTACAATTGCCGTAGAGTATCGGGATGCCGTGGCGGTCGCGAAGCTCAATCGCGGCGTCACCAATGCGCTGGATCCGGAACTCGTCAATGAGTTGGGCGAGGTGCTTCGGACGATAGAACAGGACTCCGGGGTGAACGGCCTCGTCCTCGCGAGCGGAAACGAGAAGTTTTTCTCGATCGGATTTGACCTGCCCAAGCTGTTCGAGTTTCCCAGGCCGGAGTTCGAGAAGTTTTTCGGCCTGTTCAATCGCGTCTGTCTCAACCTGTACACACTATCCAAGCCGACGGTGGCGGCCATCACCGGGCACGCCACAGCGGGTGGATGCATCCTGGCCCTGTGCTGTGACTACCGCTTCATCGCGGGAGGCAGGAAACTGATGGGGCTGAACGAGATCAAACTCGGAGTTCCGATCCCGTGCCTGCCGGACTCCGTACTGCGGTATGTCGTCGGGGTTCGAAATGCCCGGGACATTATGGACTCCGGCGAGTTCTATGAATCTGCGGCGTGCTTGAAGATGGGCCTAGTCGATGAGGTGCTGCCAATCGAGGAGGTGCTACCGCGGGCGGTCGAGAAGGCCAGGTCGGTGGGCTCGTCACCTCGAGAGGCGTTTGCGCTGATCAAGCGCAGTCGCGTTGAAGAAGTGGAAAGGCGGGTTTTGACGGACTCGGCGGAGATGGACCGCGTCTTTCTGAATTGTTGGTACTCTGCCGAGGGACGCCGGCGATTGCGAGAGACGATCAAGAAGTTCTAGCGTGAATCTCCGGTGCCTTGGCGTCGGCGGGCGTGTGCCAGGGCACCGGTCGAGGGAGGATGCACAATGCTCGATCACATCGGACTGGTCGTTACGGACTACGCAAGGAGTAGGGAGTTCTTCCAGACGGCACTGGCGCCGCTCGGCTACGCCGTGATGATGGAGTTCGGGACCGTGGCGGGATTCGGTGCCGGTGGCAAGCCGGACTTTTGGATCTCTCAGCGCTCGGGAGCCTCACCCGTGCATGTTGCTTTCTCAAGCCCAAGCCGCGCTACCGTCGACACCTTCTACAAGACGGCGATTGCGGCCGGTGGCCGAGACAACGGACCTCCGGGACTGCGCCCGCAGTACCATCCGCACTATTACGGTGCGTTCGTCTACGACCCCGACGGCAACAATATCGAAGCGGTCTGTCACCGACCCGAGTAGGGGTCGGCTCTGTTTCATGAGGGAGAGGGCCAGCGCATGGAGAAATCCCCGATTCTCAACTTAGATGATGTGGAATACACCAACTGGGGCATCGGCGGCGCCTTTGAGACCAAGCTCGGCGCCGTGGCGAACCGCTTGGGTGCAAAGAAGCTTGGCTACCGAGTGGTTGCGCTGCCGCCTGGAAGGAAGGCCTGGCCATTTCACTTGCATCACGTGAACGAGGAGATGTTCTTCGTGCTCGAAGGCAACGGCACGCTTCGGTTCGGTGACCACCAGTACCCGGTCAAAGCCGGGGACGTCATCTGCTGCCCACCGGGTCCGGGTACGGCCCACCAGATCGTCAACACCTCCGACAGCGAGCTGAAGTACCTGGCCGTCAGCACCATGGAACCAGCGGAGGTGGCGGAATATCCCGATTCAGGCAAGTTCGGGGTGATGGCGGGCAGGCCGCCGGGGGCCGCTCCTTCCCAAGCCGCGTTCTGGTTGGTCGCGAGAAAAGACGCGGCGGTGGATTACTGGGAAGGCGAATCGTAGGGCAACGAATGCGGCGCGTGTGCATCTTCTGCGGCTCCAACAACGGCGCCCGCTCCGTCTACGTCGATGCGGCACGCGCAATGGGGACGGCGCTCGCTCGACGGCGCGTCGGCTTGGTGTATGGCGGCGGCCGGGTCGGATTGATGGGAGTCGTCGCCGATGCCGTGATGACGGGGGGTGGTGAAGTGATCGGCGTGATTCCCGAGGCGCTGGTTGCCAAGGAAGTGGCTCATGAAGGACTGCCCGACCTGCGCGTCGTGGGATCAATGCATGAACGTAAAGCGTTGATGACGGAGCTTGCCGACGCCTTCGTGGCGCTGCCCGGGGGATACGGGACGCTGGAAGAGTTTTGTGAGGTCGTGACATGGGCCCAGCTTGGGCTGCACCGGAAGCCGTGTGGCTTGCTCAACGTCGGAGGCTTCTACGATCGGCTGCTGGCGCTCTTTGACCATGCCGTTGCCGAACACTTCGTCCGCCCCGCACACCGCTCCTTGGTGCTGGAAGAACGCGATCCGGAGCGCCTGCTGGACCTGCTGGCAGGCTACCAGCCGCTCGCGCTCGAGAAGTGGATCGATCGTGACGAGACGTAGCGAGGCGGAACCTCTTATGTCAAGCGCGAGTCACCAGCGCCGCTCTTGCCTTTCGTCCTGAGCCGCCGACGTATGACGAGCGTAGCCACTCCCGCGAACAGCCAGCCATTCGATGAAGCGTTGTACGCCGGCGAAATGGTGCATCCGCCGCCGGTTGTGGGTGCGGCCACGTAGGGATCTGATGCCCCGCCCGCGAGCGCTTGCCCGCCGTCGCGCGCGACTGTCGGCGTCGATGTTGGCGTGGGCGGCGCCGCTGCGGTGATGGTCAATGTACCATCCTGACCCACAACGGGGACCGCGTTGCCGGCGGGATCGCTGACGTGAACGTTGGCGAGCTGCAACGGCAGGCTCACGCCAGGCGCCGCATCGAGAAGCGTGACTTCGCAGCTGTAGAGCACAGAGCCATCAGGGATCGCAGCGACATTGTCGATTGCCAACACCAGGCCGCGGATTCCAGTACACTCGCCATGATCGGGCTGGCATCCTGGCGGTAGGAACGCGAATGCCGTGCCCGGCTTGTTGATCGCCGGGTTGACGGTACAGGCCGGAGTGCCGTCTCCATTGGCGGCGACCAGCGCGGGGTTGCTGACGACGATGTCGTTCTGTTCGCCGGCGACGTGTGCGGCGTTGGTTTGGAGCCTGATGGTCATGGTGGCCCGTACCGTTCCGGCCGGCACCACAATCGGATCGATCGACACGACCACCGGAAGCGGTGTCGGTGTCAACGTCGGCGTTGCGGTGGATGTGGCTGTCGGCCACGGCGTGGGCGTGGGGCGCGGCGTCGCCTGGTCAGGTGAGAGCACCGTGACTGACCCGTCGCCAGACGTGACCGCGATCGGCGCGCCATCCGGTGCCGTTGCGGCGCTGTTCAGCAGCAACACCGGAGCGATGACGGGCGACTGATAGCGGATCCACAAGGAGCAAGTGACGAGCGTCCCGCTGTGCGGCAGCGACTGCGTCGCGTCGATACCACGTACGACGAAGTGTAGGCTGTAGCAGTTTGCTCCCCAACATGACGGCGGCTCAAACTCGAAGGTCGCAGTTCCAGCCACACCGGGGGCCAACGCGCAGTCGGGCCGGCCGTCCGGTTGTTGCAGGAACGGCTCGTTTGCCGACGACAGGAACTGCGCTTCCACGCTGCCGACCTCGCGATCGTACGTATCGAGCCGTACCGAGAACGGAACGACGTCGCCGGTCACGCCCTCGAGGTTATCTGCACGCAGGAGCACGGCGGCGGTTGACGGCACCGTTGGTGTTGGGGACGGTGGGGCCGGTGCGGGTGCCGGCGCCACGACGACATCGCTTGGCCAGCCATCCAACGAGATCGTTGTGAGCAAGGAGCCGGTCGCCGTGTCGATCACGGCTACTCCTCCCAGGGGTGATTGGCTGATCGTGGCGTACAGCAAGCTGCCGTCCGGCGTGAGCGCCAGCTGGCCTGACGCTACCGGTGCTGTGATGGTGCCGACGGTGTTGCTCGTAAGATCGATGACCGACACCGAAGACCAGGTGGTGGTGTAAGCACGGCTGCCGTCGTCGGCGACGGCGATATGCGTCGGCCCTTGCTCGGCCGCCAAGACGCTGACCACCTGAGCGGTATGCACGTCGACGACTTCCACCGCATTGCGGCACGTGTCCACGACGTAAGCGAGGGTTCCATCGGCACTGAACCCGACATCACGTGCGTCGATGCCGGCGTCGCCGCTGGTAACGATCTGACCGGTCGCTGTATCGATGACGGCTATGCGCGTGTGCGAGGCGCACGGACCTCCCATTACGACCGCGGCTATCAGTGTGCCGCCTCCGGGCGCGAAACCGAGCGCGCGGTACCGCCCGGAAATCACCACGCTGCTGATGACGCCGCTGTTCGTGTCGATGCGCGCGATGCGCCCGGTGAAAAACGCGGCGTACACGGTGTGATCGTCCGGCCCGGCCCCTATGGCGCTCACGTCTGCTGCCAGCGGAATCGTCGCGATAAGCCGCGCCGTGCGCGTGTCGATGACACCGAGCTTGTCGCCCGCGAGGACATAGACGCGGCTGCCGTCCGGTGCGGCCGCAAGCGCGCTCGGCCGGTGCGGGACGGGGATGAGGGCCAGCACGGACTGCGTGGCCGTGTCGATCACCGCCACGATGTCCGCCGCCGCGTCGGCGACGTAGGCACGAGAGGAGGTGCTAACGGATATGGGTGTGAGGTCGGGCGTTGGGGTGGGCGTCGGAGTCGCCGTCGGACCACCGGGGGTCGGCAGGAGCGGGCAACTTCCAGTGGGTCCGGGGCCGGCGACCTCCAGGGTGTAACGCATGCTGCCGGCGGGTACGCCGTAGCCGAGAAGCGCGATCGTGCCCGCATCGTTCAGACCGAACGCCTGGAACTCGAGCGGCGTGCTGAGAAAGCCCACGACGTCGCCAGTGGGCGCGATCAGCTGAAACCCACCTACGGTGCGCGACAGGATGTGTCCGCCCGGAGTGAAATCCACAATGCCGCCCACCAGGTTCGCGCCCGGGATCTCTTGCGGTTGGGCGTCGCCGATGCGGTAGAAGAACTGATGCTTCTGTTGATTGAAACCGGCGAGCGCCGAGAACGAAATGAGGTCACCCCGCACCGCGAGGTTGTCGAGTGCCACAAACGGGCCGCCCGGCATGCTGTCGAGCGTCAGGATGACGCGGATGAGCCCGTGGCTCCACAGGAGAAGGGTATCGCCGCCACTTGTGACCCATGCCGGCCAGTTATCGCGGTTAACACGATCGATCAACACGACCTCATCATGGTCCGTGAGTCCCCACCCGCCGCCCAAGTCGTAGCGCACGACATCGAGCTGCCCGTCGTGCCACAGAAAGAGCCCGAAATCACCGGCCTCGGCATATGCCAGCACGCTGCCGCGGCGATTGGAAATGAAAGTGACGTTGGAACCGGAGTCTTGGATATGGCTCCCGTTGCTCACAGCATCGCCATCGCCGAACACGTGCTCGATGCCGTTGGGGCTGGCCCGGTACACCGATGCTTGCACATAGGACACGCCGTTGCCGCTTGGCACGGCGCTCCAGCCGTTGAAGATGATCGCTCCGTCGTCCGTGAAGGCGCACGGCGCGTCGAAGCCGCCAAATGTGAAGCCGTTCGGTGCGGGATCTCCGGCCTGCGTGATGACGTGAGGTCCCGTACCGTCGACGCAGAGCAGCATGTCGGTGCCATTGACCGTGGTTGCGTCGACCACCATACGGCCATCCGGCGCCAGACAAGTTGGATTTCCGAGACCACCCAAGGCCAGCACGGTTCCGTTCGGAGCGGGATCACCGGAGGCCAGAATCTCGCGCAGCCCCGACGTAATCGCCGGTGGCTGCGCCTGGAGACTCCTGGTGAGCCCTAGCAATGCGGCTGATATGAACAAAAGGAACGTAGAAACGCGCGCCCGCCGCGACCTGAAGGTCCTGGCCATCATACCGCGCTCCTTTCGCATCCGTTACGGATGCTGTGCCACGAGAGCTGCGTCCTGCGCATGCGATCCGGGCTCAGCGCTGAGTGCCAGCCGTGGAAGCCGTAAGCCGACCGATCAGCGCATGTTTATCGGACTATAGCCCTGTTTGCGATGAAAAGTAAAGGAAGAATACTTTACGAACGGCAGCAGATAACACGCTCTCCGCGAGGGGACCGTGCGTGATCCGTACGAAGGCTCCCGTGAGGTCGGGTGCGCCATCTGCGAGACCGCACGTCGCTCGTCGATGCGATTCCTCGGCGAACGGTTCGGCATTGACTTCAACGCGCGGGCGGGCTACACAGAATCCAACTGAGCCGCTCTCGCTTCCCGCGGCGGATAACCTTTAAGCTGGTCCTGCGAGGCCAGGAAGGGTGATGATGAAGATCGAAACCCCCATACGGAGCCTATAAGACCTCCTCGGTCATCGAGGGGGTTTTTTTGTACCTGCCATGGCGTCCACTGAACGCGTCGTCATGGATGCGGTGGCGATCGAACGGGCGCTGACCCGGGTCGCCCACGAGGTGCTGGAGCACAACAAAGGCACCGAGGGACTCGTGCTGGTCGGTATCCGCTCCCGCGGTGTATACATCGCCGAACGCTTGCGGGACCGGATCCGTACGATCGAAAGCGTGGACGTGCCGGCCGGCATCATCGACATCACCCTCTACCGCGACGATCTCAGCCGCAGCAAGCAGCGCCCCGAGGTCAAAGGCACCCAGATTCCGTTTGCCCTCGATGACACGCGCGTCATCCTGGTGGACGACGTCCTCTACACCGGCCGTACCATTCGCGCAGCGTTGGATGCGCTGATGGATTTCGGCCGGCCGCTCAGTGTGCAGCTCGTCGTGCTCATTGACCGCGGCCACCGCGAGCTGCCGATCCGTGCCGACTACGTCGGAAAGAACTTGCCGACGGCCGTGACCGAGTCGGTTCATGTCCGACTCAAGGAAAGCGACGGGCGGGACGAAGTTGTCATCGCTCGCAGCGAGGAGCGCTGATATGCCCTTCACACATCGGCATCTGCTCGGCCTCGAACACGTCAGCAGCGAAGAGCTGACCTACCTGTTGGATACCGCGCTGTCCTTCAAGGAGATCTCGGAACGCGAAATCAAGAAGGTGCCCACGTTACGCGGGAAGACGGTGGTCGGCTTGTTCTACGAGCCCAGCACCCGTACGCGCACCTCGTTCGAGATTGCTGCCAAACGCATGAGCGCAGACTTCGTCAGTCTCTCCTCGGCCACCAGCAGCGCCACCAAGGGTGAGACGCTACTCGATACGGCGCGCAACCTCGCGGCCATGCGGCCCGACGCCATCATCCTGCGGCACGCCTCCTCCGGTGCGCCGCACTTCCTGGCGGCACGCCTCGATTGCCCGATCATCAACGCCGGTGACGGCGCGCATGAGCATCCGACGCAGGCCTTGCTCGATCTGCTGACGATCCGGGAACGCAAAGGACGCCTCGACGGACTCACGGTCGCGATCATCGGTGATATCCTCCACAGTCGCGTTGCACGCTCGAACATCTTTGCCTTGAAGACGCTCGGGGCGAGCGTACGCCTGGTCGGACCGCCAACGCTGCTGGCGCCCGAACTACGCGTGTGGGGCGAGGTCACGACCGATCTCAACGAAGGCGTGCACGATGCTGACGTCATCATGATGCTGCGCATCCAACTGGAACGGCAAGGGAAGAACTTCTTTCCGACGGTGGATGAGTACTCGCGCTACTTCTGCCTTACGGAACGTGCCGTCGCGCACGCCCGACCCGATGTGATCATCATGCATCCCGGTCCGATCAATCGTGGCGTCGAGATCGCGAGCGACGTCGCCGATGGCCCATACTCCGTCATCATGGATCAGGTGACCAACGGTATTGCCGTGCGTATGGCGGTACTCTATCTCCTCATCGATCGGGCAAGAGTCGAATTCGAGGTTGATGCGGAGACCCGGTCACAGTCCGCTGCGGTCGGTGTGGACGCTCCGGCACCACGGTTGCGACGGAAGGTTGGATGACCAACGATCTCCTCATCTGCGGCGGCACGGTCGTCGATCCCGCCACCGGCATCCACGGCCGGAGAGACCTGTTGGTGCGCGACGGCAAGATCGCTGTTGTTGCCGAGTCGATCGACGCAGGCGAGGCAGCGGGCGCAACGGTCATCGAAGCCGAGAACTGCCTGGTCCTTCCAGGCCTCGTGGATATGCACGTGCACCTGCGCGAGCCCGGATATGAGTACCGGGAAACCATCGAAACCGGCACGCGTGCAGCGGTAGCGGGCGGCTTCACCGCTGTGGCCTGCATGGCGAATACGAACCCGGTGAACGATAGCGGTGCGGTGACTGAATTTATTCGTGAGCGCGCCCAGGCCGTGGGGTTGGCCCGCGTCTATCCGATCGGCGCGGTCTCGAAGGGCCTGAAAGGCGAGCAGCTGGCGGAGATCGGCGAGATGCAGCGCGCCGGCATCGTCGCGGTGTCGGATGACGGCATGCCGATCATGAACGGTGGACTCATGCGCCACGCGCTGGAATACACCGCGATGTTCGGGTTGCCGGTGATCGTGCACGAAGAGGATCGCTCGATTGCTGCGGAAGGCGTCATGAACGAAGGCGCCATGTCGCTGCGGCTGGGACTGAAGGGCATGCCCGCGGCGGCTGAAGAAGCGATGATTGCCCGCGACCTTGCTTTGCTCGAGCGCACTGGCGGGCGCTTGCACGTCGCACACGTGAGCACGGTCGGCGCCGTCGAGTTGATCCGCGCGGCCAAGGCACGCGGACTTGCGGTGACGGCGGAGGCTGCGCCGCACCACTTCATGCTGACGGAAGCCGCTGTGGAAGGGTACAACACGCACGCCAAGATGAATCCGCCGCTGCGAACACAGCAGGACGTGGACGCGGTGCGCCGCGGGTTGGCGGACGGCGCCATCGAGGTGATCGCCAGCGACCACGCGCCGCATCACCGCGACGAGAAGGAAGTCGAGTTCGATCATGCCCTGAACGGCGTGGTCGGTCTGGAAACGACGCTGCCGCTGGCCTTGCGCATGGCGGAGGAAGCGAAGATTCCGTTGGCGAGGGTCGTCGCTGCAATGAGCGTGAATCCGGCGCGCATCTTGGGCTTGCCGCTGGGAACGCTGAATCCCGGCGCCTCGGCCGACATCACCGTGGTGGATCCCGCTCGGCGGTGGACCGTGCAAGCGGCGCGCTTCCACTCCAAGGGACGCAGCACGCCGTTCGAAGGCATGGAGATGCACGGACAAGCAATGGTCACGATCGTCGGCGGACGGATCGTGTGGCGCGCCGAATCGTTCCAGGCTCCCTCTCCCTCTGAGAACCTGACCGGCGAGGACACCGGCTTGGAGCGCCCATGAACCAGCGCGTTTCGTCATTCCCGCAATCTTCAGGCGGGAATCCATCGCATCCAGCCCCCGCCTCTGGATGCCCGCCAAAAGATTGCGGGCATGACGGATCGGAACGTGAGATCCATGGGCAGAGAGGGCGAGCGTGAGGGCGGTCGGCATGAAAGCGTTGTTGGCTCTGGCTGACGGCACGGTGTTCACAGGCCTCAGCTTCGGTGCGCAGGGCGAAGCCAGCGGCGAGGTCGTCTTCAATACGTCGATGACCGGGTACCAGGAGATTCTCACGGACCCTTCATACTGCGGTCAACTGGTCGCTATGACGTATCCGGAGATCGGTAACGTCGGCGTCAATGCGGAGGACGTGGAGTCGAGCCGGCCGTTCGTACAAGGCTTCGTCGTGAAAGAGTACTGGGAGAGCCCAAGCAACTGGCGCGCCCAGCAGAGCTTGGGACAGTACCTGCGCCAGCATGGCATTCCCGGCATCCAGGGGATCGACACGCGCGCATTGGTCCGGCACATCCGGACGCATGGAGCGCAAGAGGCGGTGATTTCCAGCGTTGATCTCGATCCCGCTGGTCTGGTGGCCAAGGCCAGGGCGCTGCCTGGTCTGATTGGACGCGACTTGGTGAAGGAAGTGACGTGTGCGGCATCGTACGACTGGGACGAGTGCACGTGGGAGCTGGGCAAGGGATATGGCAAGAGATCGGTCCAGGGATCCAAGTCGAAGGCAAAGGGTGCTGCTGGCAAGGCGCCCTTCATCGTCGCGTATGACTTCGGCATCAAACGAAATATACTCCGCAATCTCGTCGGCATGGGCTGTCGCGTGCGAGTCGTTCCGGCCGCAACGAGCGCGAAAGACGCGCTGGCGTTGAAGCCGCACGGCATCTTCCTGTCGAACGGCCCGGGGGACCCCGATGTGGGCCCGTACGCCGCCATCGTGCGTGAACTGATCGGCAAGAAGCCGATCTTCGGCATCTGCTTGGGACATCAGATTCTCGGCTTGGCGCTAGGCGGACGCACGTACAAGCTCAAGTTTGGACATCACGGCGGCAATCAGCCGGTGATGGATCTGACGTCGCGCAAAGTGGAGATCACCGCCCAGAACCACGGCTTTGCCGTCGACGTGGAGTCGATGCAGGGTCGCGCCCAGCTGACGCACATCAACCTCAACGATCAAACGGTTGAAGGCCTGGCGCACGCCGACCTGCCGATCTTCTCGGTGCAGTACCATCCGGAATCGTCCCCGGGCCCGCACGACGCGAACTACCTGTTCGAGCGCTTCTTGCGGATGGTGCAGGCGGGGAAATGAGAAAGACGCATATGGCATATGGCAAATGGCATATGGTTCATGGCTCATCGCGTATCGTCCCTTGTTTCTGCTCTGCCATCTTCTGCCATAGGCCATAAGCCATGCGCCATAAGCTGCTCACGACCAATGCCTAAACGCACTGACATCAAAAGCATCCTGCTCATCGGCTCCGGACCGATCATCATCGGCCAGGCGTGTGAGTTCGATTACTCAGGTACGCAAGCGTGCAAAGCGCTCAAGGAGGAAGGATTCCGCGTCATCCTGATCAATTCCAACCCCGCGACGATCATGACGGACCCGGGCTTTGCTGACCGCACCTATATCGAGCCGATTACGGTCGACATGCTGGAACGCATCATCGAGGTGGAGCGCCCCGACGCACTGCTGCCTACGATCGGCGGACAGACCGGCCTCAACACCGCCATCGAGCTTGCCGAACGCGGCATCCTGGAGCGGCACGGCGTCGAGTTGATCGGCGCCAAGCTGGCCGCCATCAAAAAGGCCGAGGACCGCGATCTCTTCAAGGCGGCCATGGAGCGTATCGGCCTCGATCTGCCGCGCAGTGGCTACGCGCGCAGCTTGGACGAGGCCCGTGCCGTTCTCGATCAGCTCGGGCTGCCGGTGATCATTCGGCCGTCACGTACGCTGGGTGGCACCGGGGGTAGCATCGCCTCGACACGTGAGGAGTTTGAAGAGCAAATGCATCACGGCCTAGATGCCTCACCGACACGCGAGGTGCTGATCGAAGAGTCCATTGCCGGCTGGAAGGAGTTCGAGCTGGAGGTGATGCGCGACGGGAAAGATAACGTCGTCATCGTGTGCTCGATCGAAAACTTCGATCCCATGGGCGTGCACACGGGTGACAGTATCACCATCGCGCCGGCCCAGACGCTGACGGACAAGGAGTACCAGATCATGCGCGACGCCGCCATCGCCATCATCCGCGAGATCGGCGTCGATACGGGCGGGTCCAACATCCAGTTCGCCGTGCATCCCGACACCGGGCGCCTGGTCGTGATCGAGATGAACCCGCGCGTCTCCCGTAGCTCCGCCCTTGCCAGCAAGGCCACGGGTTTCCCCATCGCGAAAATCGCCGCCAAGCTGGCGGTAGGCTATACCCTCGACGAGATTCGTAACGACATCACGCGCGAGACGCCCGCCTGCTTCGAGCCGACCATCGACTACGTGGTGACAAAGGTTCCGCGCTTTACGTTCGAGAAGTTTCCCGAGGCGACCGACGTTCTCGGCCCGCAGATGAAGTCCGTCGGCGAGGCCATGGCCATCGGCCGCACGTTCAAAGAGTCGCTACACAAGGCGATCCGCTCCCTGGAGATTGACTCGTATGGCTTCGACGACAAGGGGCGCGGACCGCAGGCATCGGACCGGGCGGCCCTGGAGGCGAAGCTCCGCGTGCCCAATGCCCGCCGCTTGTGGTACGTCGCCGAAGCATACCGCGACGGCTTCAGCACCGAAACCTTGTACGAGCTGACGAAGATCGATCCGTGGTTTCTGGACAACGTCAAGCAGATCATTGATTTCGAAAACGTGCTCCACGCCAAGGCAAGTGGACAGGCGCAGCATGCTGCGCCGCTACAAGAGAACAGACAGACTACCGTAGGGGCGCAGCATGCTGCGCCCTTGCTCGCCGAGACCTTGCGCGAAGCCAAGCAGATGGGCTTCTCCGATGTTCGCTTGGCTCAACTTACCGGCCGGACGGAAGGGGAGATCCGACAAGCACGACTGAGTGCCGGCATCCGGCCGGTCTTCAAGATGGTGGACACCTGCGGTGCCGAGTTTCCCGCCTACACGCCGTACCTGTACTCGACGTACGAGGACGAAGACGAATCCGGTGTCACCGCGCGACGGAAGGTCATGATTCTCGGTGGCGGCCCGAACCGCATCGGCCAGGGCATCGAGTTCGACTACTGCTGCGTCCATGCGGCCTTCGCCCTCAAGGACGATGGCTTCGAAACCATCATGGTGAACTGCAATCCGGAGACGGTGAGCACCGACTACGATACGTCGGACAAACTCTACTTCGAGCCGTTGACCCTCGAAGATGTCCTCAGCATCGTGCAGAGAGAGCGGCCCGAAGGGGTGATCGTGCAGTTTGGCGGCCAGACGCCGTTGAAACTCGCCGTGCCGCTCGAACAGGCGGGCGTGCCGATCCTCGGCACCTCGCCGGATGCCATCGACCGCGCCGAGGACCGCGAGCGCTTCGCGGAATTGCTGTCGAAGCTGGGATTTCGCCAGCCGCCGAATGGGATCGCACGCAGCGCGGTCGAGGCCGTGCGCGTCGCCGATCGCGTCGGCTACCCCGTCCTGGTGCGGCCTTCGTACGTTCTCGGCGGGCGCGCCATGGAGATCGTGTACGAGGAGGAAGATCTGCGCCGCTACATGGAACGCGCCCTCGAAGCAGCCCCCGAGCGCACGATTCTCGTCGACAAGTTCATTGATGACGCCATCGAGCTGGACGTCGATGCCGTGTCGGATGGAACCCGTGTGGTGATCGGCGGCATCATGGAGCACATCGAACGCGCCGGGGTACACTCAGGCGACAGCGCGTGTTCACTTCCTACCAAGTCGATCCCGCCGGCGGTTTTGGAGGAGATCCGCCGGCAGGTGAAAGCCATGGCCATCGAGCTGCGTGTGGTGGGCCTCATGAACGTGCAGTTCGCCGTCAAGGGCCACGAGATCTATATCCTGGAAGTCAATCCGCGCGCCTCGCGCACCGTGCCGTTCGTGAGCAAAGCCATCGGTGTACCGCTGGCCAAGGTCGCGGCGCGGGTCATGGCGGGACGGACGCTGGAAGAGCAGGGCTTCACGGAGGAGGTCGTCCCACAGCACATGTCGGTGAAGGAGGCGGTGTTCCCCTTCTCGAAGTTCCCGGGCGTTGACACGCTGCTCGGGCCCGAGATGAAATCCACCGGGGAGGTCATGGGCATCGGGACGTCGTTCGGGGCGGCCTTCGCCAAGGCGCAGATTGCCGCCGGCACCATGCTCCCGAGAGGCGGGGCCGTGTTCATCAGTGTCCGCAATGAGGACAAGGCCGCCGTGCTGCCGGTCGCAGCCCGGCTGACGCAGGCCGGTTTCCGAGTGATTGCGACCAGCGGCACGGCGGCTTACTTACGGGAGCATGGTTTGACGGTTGACACGATCAATAAGGTGACCGAGGGGAGCCCGCACGTGGTCGATGCCATTCGCCGCGACGTCATCGCGATGGTCATCAACACGCCGAAAGGCTTCGGGCCCCAGCTGGATTCGTTCTCCATCCGCCGCAGCGCGCTCGAATGCCACGTACCGTACTTCACCACGGTCGCGGGCGCCGAGGCGGCTGCCGAAGGAGTGGACCTGCTACGGCGCGAGGCGCTCGGGGTCCGGGCGCTGCAGCTGTATCACCGTCGCACGGGAGCGGACGGGAGCACCGGTGGCCGGACTGCCGCGACACGCTGAGGGCGGAAGCGCCTCCTCCCTGACCCTCCCCCGTTGCCGGAGTTGGCAACAGGGGAGGGGACCCGTAATCGTGGCTCTGTTCCGGTTCCCTCCTTCGTGCGCATCTCCGCGAATGAGACTGTCGATAAATGCGAAGACGTGCTTCGAGAGCCTCAGCACGAGCGGTCTCAGAGTCCATCAAATGAGGGTGTTTCCGCTCACCCTGAGCTTGTCGAAGGGTCCTTTCAGAGAAAAGCGACGGACTCGACCGGAGGAGGGTTAGGGTGGAGGCCGCAGCGGGCGGAGGATGAACGCACTCGACGACTTCCTGAGCGCGGTTTCATCTCCGCTGAACTTCCTCGCCAAGGCGCCGGCAGGCGCGGAGGCGCGCACGCACTTCGCGTATCACACCCTGGCGGTGCGCGGAGAAGCGCTGCTGCACACCGTGCGCGACGCCCGTGTGCGTGCGGACCTTGAATCGCTGTGTCAGGAGTTGAAAGCCTACGATACCGCCGCGTCGGACCAGCGCCGCCTCTACATCGAACGTTGCCGAACGCTGGTGGACCGCCTCCGCCACGGAGCGCAGGAAGTCGTCCCACCGTACCAGCGCACGGGCGGCGATCCCGCCGATCATCTCCGCGCCCTGTCGCAGTCGGCCCAGTTCGTGCGCGGCGTGGGCCCGCGTCGTGCCGAGCAATTCAAGAAGTTCGGTATCGCTACGGTCGAAGACCTGCTGTATCACGTGCCGTTCCGCTACGAGGACCGGCGCACGGTCAGCAAGGTCCGGGATCTGCACGTGGGCGAGGTCGCCAGCGTCATCGGCGAAATTTCACACTTGGCCGAGCGCTACGTCGGACGAAGCCGGCGTCGCATTCTCGAAGGCGTGCTGCGCGACGACACCGGTCTGCTGGCGCTCACCTGGTACCATCAAGTGGCCTATTTCCGCGGACGCTTTCAGGTGGGACAACGGTGCCTGCTGCACGGCAAGGTCGAGGGCGCCTTGGGCGGATCCAAACGCATGGTGCATCCGGAAATCGAGTTGGATCCGGACCTGGAAGGGCAGGGGATTCTCCCCGTATACAACAAGCCCACCAACATGGGCGTCGGCGCGGTGCGCAAGGTGCTGCAACAGGCGGTGAACGACTGGGCCGAGCGCTTGCCCAGCGTGTTACCGGACGCCGTGGTCCGCTCGGCGCGTATCACCGATCTGCGCCAAGCGATGCAACTCATCCACGACCCACCGCGGGAGGCCGACGTTGAAGCCCTCAACAGCGCCCGGTCGGTCGGGCACCGCTCACTGGTTTTCGATGAATTGTTTTTCCTGCAACTGGGCATGTCCTTGCGACGCCGTTCGGTTGAGGTCGAGACGGGACTGGTACTGCGGGAGCGCGGGACGCTGACAAGACGTTTGCAGGCGCTGTTGCCCTTCCAGCTCACCGCTGCGCAGGAACGTGTGCTGAACGAGATCCGGACCGACATGGCGGCGGCACATCCGATGCACCGGCTGGTGCAAGGCGACGTCGGCAGCGGCAAGACCATCGTGGCGCTGTTTGCGGCCTTGGTGGCGATCGAGAACGGATACCAGGCGGCGTTCATGGCGCCGACCGAGCTCCTCGCCGAGCAGCATTTCAGTACGATCCGGAAGTTCACCGAGCCGCTGAACATTTCCACGACGCTCCTGACCAGCGTACTGACCCGCGCGAAGCGACGGGAGATCTACGATCGTATCGCGACGGGTGAGATTCAGCTGGTGGTCGGAACGCACGCCCTCATCCAGGAAAGCGTGACCTTCAAGGCCCTCGGTCTCGGCGTGATCGACGAGCAGCATCGCTTCGGCGTGCTGCAGCGCGCCGCGCTGCGGCGCATGGGCGGCGGCCAAGGCGTCGTGCCGGACATCTTGTTGATGACGGCAACGCCAATTCCCCGAACGCTGGCAATGGTCGTGTATGGCGACCTCGACGTCTCCGTGCTGGATGAGATGCCACCCGGCCGCCAGCCGGTGCGCACGCTGCTGCGGCACGAAGGTGAGCGCGCGGACGTGTACGACCTGGTCAAACAAGAGCTCGATCGTGGCCGGCAAGCGTACGTCGTCTATCCGCTGGTGGAGAGCTCCGAGGCGGTCGAGCTGCGCGACGCCACGACCATGGCGCGGGAGCTGGCCCGGGCCGTCTTTCACGGATACCGGGTGGGGTTGGTGCACGGCAAGATGAAAGCGGACGAGAAGGATGCCGTCATGCGGCGTTTCAAAGGCGGCGACCTCCAGCTGCTCGTCAGCACTACCGTCATCGAGGTCGGCATCGACGTCCCCAACGCAACGATCATAGTGGTCGAGCACGCGGAGCGTTTCGGCCTGGCGCAGCTGCACCAGCTGCGCGGGCGCGTCGGCCGCGGCGAGGCGGCGGCCACCTGCGTACTGATCACGCCGTTTCATCGCGGCGACGCGGCGCATCAGCGGTTGCAGGCGCTGGCGCGCAGCAATGACGGCTTCAAAATCGCCGAGGTGGATCTGGAGATCCGTGGTCCGGGTGAGTTGCTGGGCACGCGCCAATCCGGCCTGCCGGACTTCCGTGTCGCCAACCTGATCCGCGATCGGGGCATTCTCGAAGAAGCCCGCCGAGCCGCGGAAGACTGGCTGCGAACCGATCCGCGCCTCGAACGGCCGGAATCGAAACCGCTACGCCTGGTGCTCGCACATCGCTGGGCGGGAAGGTTGGAGCTGGCGGAGATCGGATGACTAATCCGCTCCTTCCGTGAGCAAGCAATCCCGCCGAAGCTCCCTCTCCTTCCGGGAGATTGTTTCCCTCGCCCGCGCGTCTTCACAGCGTGGGAGAGGGCTGGGGTGAGGGTGCAAGCTTCGGCCCGCGTTTGGCCAGCGCGATGCGTCAAGGGCCGACCCCTCGCCGTGCGTTGCCCCCTGGCGGCAATTGCGGTGGCGCCAGGCCTCCGTGCCTGGCGCGGAACATTGTGCGGCAGGCGCAGAGGCCTGCCGCCACTCCAGGATCAGTGGGGAAACGCGGTGATTCACCAATCCAACTGATCATTCCAGGCTTGTTCGAGGACGTCCTCAACGCGGACCCGCGTACCGCGAAAAGTCGGTTTCCCGTGACAGATGCGCGGATCGCTCACGACATGTCGCCCGAGGACGCGCACCTTCGGTCTGCTGCTCATGGCGTGTACGATAAACCGATCGTGTTTCGCGCGCAACGGCTGCCCTGTAAGATGCGGACCTCTCCAGCTGCCCGCCGCTCAGAATCTGTGACTCACAGCAACGCAGGTGTCCGCGCCGCGATGCGGTCGATGGACACAAGCATGCCGAGTGCTCGACCGGCGGCATGCTGGACGGGCCGCCGCCGATTGAGAGGGGTGACGATCATAGTGTCGGTGGCGAGCGAGTGGCCGCCGACGCAGTCGATGGCGTGCGAAACTCCGCCAGCCCGGCGAACGCAAATATCCACATTGTTGCAACGTCCCTACCGATGCAGCGCACGATTCCGAAAATACGTGGCGTTGGTTCAGGCTTTCGTTGACATTTCTCTGCCGACAGCACATCTTCGCCAACGAGAGGCTTCCCTCAGACTCTTCATGGCCAAGATGCTCGGTCGACTCCACAAGACGAAGGTTCAGGCTGAAGCAGAGCTGAACGAGATCCTCAGTACTGCCACCACCCTGCACGAAAAGGCTTTGCGTCTATCGAGGAAGGAGCGCGCCTTTGAGCAAAGACGGAGCGCCGACCCTATGGTGGATTTCCAACGCGCGCTGGGGCGTGATGTCGGTGAATCCGCGGTCCTTGACGAAGAAAATGCGCTTTCGGCCGAGCTCAGCCTCCTGTGGAGCCGCGTGGAGATGTTCCTCGAAACTACCTTCGACGATGGGATTGCCCAGTCGCTTGCCGACTCCCTCTCTCCACCGGATTGTTCTTGCCTGGCCGAGCGAACCCAACACCTTGTAATGAAGCTCAAGGGCCTCTCGTTGAAGCTTCCCCACTACTCCGGAGCGGCCCCATCAGTGGATATCCCTTCGCCAGATGCGAGATCGCCAGCGGCCAACGCTAAGGGCCTTGCTCCACCCCTGGTCGCGACGCGCGACAAGCCACGTGTCTTCATCGCGTCATCCCGAGAGGGACTCGCCGTCGCAGAAAGGATCCAGCAGAACCTGAGCGATTTCGCGCTGTGCAAGATTTGGACACAGGGTGCCTTCGCGCTCTCGGCGACGAACATCGAATCACTGGAGGCGCTTCCTCACGATCATGAATTCGCGGTCATAGTCATGACACCGGACGACATAGTACTCGAGCGCGGGGAAGAAGGGCGAGCCGCTCGAGATAACGTCATTTTTGAACTCGGTCTGTTCATCGGAGCTCTGACGCGGCGACGCACCTTCATGATTTGCCCGCGCGATGTCTCGATGCATCTTCCGACAGATCTGGCCGGAGTTACGCTGGCAACTTACGAAACGGCAGACTTCCAGCATGACCGACAAGCCGCTCTTGGTGCAGCTTGCACGACGATAAAGGATGCGATCAAAAGAGTCCTTTGTCAGGAGGCGCCTCAGCACCGGTGAGGTCTGGTGCCGGCCCAATAGGGTGATCGAGCTGACGAAGGTCTCTGATCGTGGCTGTAACTGCTCTGCCTGAGACCCCGCCACGCGGTGGTGAGGAGCCGCTGACGACTGCGGTCGAGAAGGACGGATTCGTCCACATCGATCGCATTTCCTTCGGCATCTACGAGTTCCCACTTGATATGGTCGAAGTCGATGAGAGTGCGATCAGTGAGATCGAGATTGGCGAGCATGTCTTCCGGGCGTGTAAGCTCGCTGGCCTGCGGTGCCAGCTTCGCGGCACGGCGCAGTCGTTTTGCCGTAACGTCAGGACGAATCCCAATCTTCACAATGTCGTTTTCCCCTGGATCCACCTCGCACCTTCCACTGCGCCGATCGTCCTCCTATCTGCGATCCCTGGGTTTTGGCTGGGCCGGTTCCGGCTTGCCCGGCAATGGAACAATGTGAAAGCACCTGGTGATCAGTGCCTTGATCTGGCGCAGTTGATGGCGCCTCGCCGCAAGCTGCGGGAACGACTCGTCCAGCATGCGGCATCTCTCCAGAGCAAGCTTTGCTCGCTTCGGTATCACCGATCGAACTTCCACCAAGCGGTAGAAGACGCCGCCCGAGAATCCTACAAGAAGCACCCGTTGATTCGGGCGACAGCCGAGTTTGCGGCTCATGAAAGCTGCGCATATTCGTTCCTTGAGGAGCTGACCAGGGTCCTTTCGTGTTTTGAGAAGATTCGGAATGGCACGGACGTGCCGACATCATTTCATGGCCTATATGAGAAGCGCGATAAACTGGCGCCAGACCTGTCACGGGTTTTGACGGATGTTTCTTGGTACGAGTCCTTCCGCCTTCGACGTGCCAACGCGACGCATGCTTTCGGTGCTGTTGTCAGCCTCTCGGCGGAAGAGAATGACCTATTTCTGCACCAGCATCCAGACAGGCTGATCGTTGGTTCTGCCCTCGGAGCATGGCCGCAGCGGGAGAAGCCAGAAGCGGCGTTCAACGAGCAGGTTCGTGAGCTTGATCGCTTTCTCTCGGCACTGTCGGCGTACCTTCTCACTTTGTTTCACCCTTGGGATGCGGTGATCCTCAACTTGGCGCCGCCGGATTCTGAAAGAAAGGAGCAGCGCGCTGTATGGGTACGAGGCGTTTGGTTCGACCCATCCTTGGAGACGCGGGGAACCGGTTGGGGCATCGGAGAAGTCGACGGTACAATCGCAATACGGACGGACCAGAATGGCGGCTTAACAACAGCGCACAGCAGAACACTGCGAACCGTCGCTGATGGCTGAGCGTTGGAGGAGACGAGGTCTGAAACAGCGGCTCACGGACTCATGGCGCATCCTGGCACGAAGTTCGAGCCCTGGCTGACCGAGGCTTTTATCAGCGTAGATCCCTGTCAGGTCGGTTGGATTGGGATGGCGATGTGGAAGGTTCTTGGGAAGCTTTTCATGCTCCACCGCATCGCGCTGCGGGATGATGAGCAAAAACTTCTTCTGGAAGAGTTTCTTCACATTCCGCAGCTTCCGGCGCCTCCGCCGCGGTTTCAGCAGGTGCATATCCCATGGAAGTTGTTCGATCACATCCGACGGTTTGGATGGGCCGAATCATTGTTCTTGCTCTTTGCCTATCGCCTGAAGCTCATTTGGCTCAGACTGGAGAAGGCACCGCCTCCTTCGCCATCCGAATTACTCACATTGGTGGGGCGCGCCCCCTTTGGTGATGATCGAGATGTGGGACTTTCATTCACCGAGGAATCGAGTGATCGGTTCCACTCTGGCGATTTGCAGACCCATATTGCTCCCGGCGCCGTCGCGATTCCAAGCCGGCTACCGCCGAAGCGGCCCGCAGTGTCGGACAAGGACGTCGAATTGATCAAAGCAGGAATCTTGCGAACGGCACACGAACAAATCGGGCTCCAAGGGCACCGCATTTCAAAGCGGTGTACCAGCGACGATCTGAGAAGGCTGATCGTGCGGCGACTATCCCGGAAGACGAACACGGTATCGCCCTGCGGAAGAGCCAGTGACATGTCTCACCCCGCGTGGGGTGTCGCGCTTGATGATGCCGTAGACGAGTTTGTTGTGGAGTTGTGCGAATTGTACAAAATACGATGGGTCGAGAGGGACGCGCCTAAGAACAGGGTTTGCCTGAATTGCGAGAACACGCAGACTTTTGCGACTGTGTATTGGCCACTGTGTCCGTGGTGTCTGCTTGTAGTAAGCCACGGGTTGGACGCAGATCCCTATTACTTGAGCGACTACGAGCGGTGGAAATCTGAAACCAACATAACGAATGACTTCTTTCCTAACCTCCAGAAATCCACCAACCAGGACATCGGCGTTGAGCTGAGGAGCCTGGTGACAGCGATCGGTCACGTACCACCTGCCGACCTCTTGGACTACGACGGGAATCCGGGCCGTGATAGCCTCTACGATTCCGCAGTGTGGTGTATGATCATGAGGGACGACCCCGGCTTGATCCGGGGCCTTTCACGGACATTTAGTGGCCGCTGGTACAAAGGGCGCTTCGGTAGCTGGCTGAAGGCACTCGTGATCGCGGGGGTATTGGATGAAACCAGCCGGAGGGGGTACTACGGGATCGTAACCGTCGCAGCGGATGGTCACGATTGCCGATCACTGGCGGAGAAGACGATCGATGACTGGCTGTCTGCAAATGGCGTCGAGCACGAAGTTGAGCCAGGGTATCCGCGGGACCCGGAATTAAACCGTGATGGACGACTCAAGGCCGATTGGCGCGTTGGCGGCACAGTAATTGAGTACTTCGGCCTCCTGGCAAACGCTGAGTACAAGGAGCGTGTAGCGGCGAAACGAAAACTCTGTGAAAAGTACCGCATCGTGTTGATTGCATTGGAACCAAGCGACCTGTTCCACTTGCATAGAAAGCTAGGGCTGCTCATCGGGTAGTGTGGGACCGTTCAGCCGGTGCCTGCCGGCATCGAACGGCGCGGGTAGCGCCTCGCGGCTGGTGAAGATGATGCGTGTCGCCCTTCGCATTGAGCCGCGCGCAGAGCTGGAGGATCGAGTCCAGCTCGCGGCGCGGTGCGCACGTACACCCCGAAATGTCACGGCCAGCGACGCCTGACGACGCTTTGGCGCGACACCTGCCGTCCACGAGCGTGAGAAACTTGTCGGCGGGCGAGAGTTGCGTCCCCCTGTCCCGTGTCGTACACCGCGGCGCATGAACGGCCGCGACTATGTCATTCGCCGCGCGACGGTTGCTGATGCCGCGATCATCGCGCATCACCGCGTCGGGATGTTCCGCGATATGGGTATGCTTGCGGACGACGAAGCCGACGCGCTACGCGCGGCTTCATGCAGGTATCTGCTGACGGCGCTTGCCGACGATACGTACTCGGGCTGGGTGGTCGAGGCGCAACGAGGCGTCATTGCCGGAGGCGGCGTGGTGGTTCGCCGCCTGCTGCCGCGGCCCGGCAGCCCGGACGGCGACGAAGAGGCGTACGTGCTCAACGTCTACACCGAGCCGGAGCACCGCCGCCGCGGACTGGCCCGGTGCCTGATGCAGGAGATCCTCGCGTGGTGCCGTGCTCGCGCGATCACGCGTATCGCGCTGCACGCTTCGGATGACGGCCGGCCGCTCTACGAGAGCTTGGGCTTCATGCAGACCAACGAAATGCGGCTCGAGCGTAGACCCGGCGCTTGATCTGGCGCGTCCCAGGTGTGAGACCGCCAAGCGGCAACGTGAACGCGGATATGTTACGCTGCGGCGCAATGCAGCTGAATGCGCCCGTGATTGCGTTGCTCATCTCGGCATTATGGTGCTGCCTACCGTGCCTTGTCTGGGCACAGTCCGCCGCCGAACGCGGTAAGGTCATCTTCGCGCTCGCCGCTGGCTGCGGGTGTCATACTTCGAACGAGGGGCCGGTCGGCGCCGGTGGCGGGAAGATACCCACGCCGTTCGGCACCTTCTACGGCTCCAACATCACTCCCGATCCGGACACCGGCATCGGGCGGTGGACGGACGCTGAGATCGGCGCCGCTATTCGCGCAGGACTTGCGCGCGGCGGAGAAGTCGAGTCGCCGGCGATGCCTTACTACCAGTATGCTGGCATGGCTGATGCCGACGTCGCCGATCTGATTGCGTACCTGCGCTCGTTGCCGCCGGTGCGCCGTCCCAGCCGCGCCGCCGAAGGTGAATTACCACTGGCACGATGGGCGTACCGCGCCTGGCGCCTGCTGTTCTTCAGACCGGAGACGTCGCCGGCCAAGGCGCCAGTGTCTGGAGAGACACGTGGTCGTTACCTGGTTGAACACGTATCAATCTGCGTCGATTGCCACACGCCCCGCAACCGCTTCGGTGCGCCAGACCACTCGATGTATCTGGCAGGTGTCGCGCATGGTCCGGACGGAAACCCGATCCCGAACATCACGCCGCATGCAACCGGCATTGGGGACTGGGACGCCGACGATATCGTCAACGTGCTGACGCAAGGCATGCTGCCCAACTTCGACAACGTCCAGGGCCTCATGGCTGACGTGGTGGACGGCCACGGCGGCGGACCCGGATTCAAGGATGCGCCAGAAGACGATCGGCGTGCGATCGCCGCGTATGTGAAAGGCGTTCCGCCGATTGACAACAAGGTGGAGGACAAGTAGCAGGACGGGAAACTCGTCGACGAGGAGATATATGCGCAAAGTGTGGATTACTGCGGCGGCGTTGTTCTTGGCGTGCAACTTGGCGGCGGCTGCCCACATGAAAAAGGAAGACCTGCCCGCCGGGCCGATCCGCGACCGGCACGAGTTGATGGAAGGCATCGGCAAGAACGCGAAGATCATCGGCGATGCGCTGAAGGCCGGGAATACTGCTCCGGTGGCTGGCGCGGCCGAGAAACTCCAGGGTGACGCGGCCAAGATTACCGCCTTGTTTCCGCCAGGCAGCACCCATGCGAAGTCACGGGCCAAGCCCGAGATCTGGCAAAACTGGCCGAAGTTCGAAGAAGGCACCAAAGAGCTGCAGGCGAATGCCGGGCGGTTGGCGGCGGCGGCACGCAGTGGCGGAGACGTGCGCGCTGCCGCCAAAGCGATGTTCGGCGCTTGCAAGTCGTGCCACGACCAGTTTCGGGTGCCGGAGAAGAAAAAGGGGTAGCGCGCAGAGGCCGGAGGCCTGCCTCTGTCTGCTCTCCTTCCGGAGGCTGTCGAGTGTCTGCGGAAGCGTGCTTCGAGAGCCTCAGCACGAGCGGTTTCAGAGTCCAAATGCGGGTGCGCGGATCTGTTGGGCCAATGAACCCCCTCCTTACCAAGGAGGGGGAAGGGGGAGGTCGAGTTGCCGCGGCCTTTCCAACCTCCCCTGGCCCCTCCTTGGTAAGGAGGGGAACCTTTCCGCACAGTGTTCGGTGGCTCCCAACTAGGTGGTTCATCGAGAGGTTCTCGAATGGTGCCTCCGAAAGGCATGCTTCCTAGATCCATGACTCGACCTGCAAAGCCATCACAACCTGTGATGTCACCGGAGAGTAGCCTCCTGGATGACCGGAGCATCATTGGTGCGGGCGTCGTCCTGCTGGCTGCCGCGGTCTATGCGAACGCCCTCGCCAACGGCCTGGTTTGGGATGATCCGATTGTACTGACGCGGCAGCTGCTCGCCTTTCGGAGCCTTCACGATCTGATCTTTCTGCCGCGCGATATTCCGCAGTTCAGTCCTGACTACTACCGCCCGCTGACGATTCTCTCCTACCTGATCGATCGAGCCATCGCTGGAACCAGTCCGTTGATGTTTCACCTGTCGGTCGTGGTGTACCACGTCATCACGACCTATCTGGTGTTTCGATTCGGCTTAGTGCTGTTCGGTGGTCGCTCGATGGGCACGCGCATGGCGGGGTTGGGTGCCGCGATCTTCGCAATCCATCCCATCCACACGGAATCGGTGGCGTGGGGTGCGGGACGTTCGGACGTGTTGGCCTGCGGTTTCTCGCTAGCGGCTGCGCTGGCGTACTTCTCCGAACGTCAGACAGCAGCGTGGCGCGCAGTGGTGGCAGCGGCGCTGGTGCTCATGGCGGCACTGGCCAAGGAAACCGCCGTTGTGTTCTTCGTGCTGCTGCCGCTGAGTGACATTCTCCTTGGCCGAAGCGCGGCATCCCCGGCACCGGTAGTCGGCCGGGCTGAGCGCCGGCGGCAAAGCGGCGTTGTGGCCGCATCGCGTCGCACCCCCGTGCTGCACTACGTCCCCTTAGCGGCCGCGCTGATGCTTTACGTGCTGGCGCGGGAAAGCGTGTTGGGCAGCGTGTTAGGGCCGGCGGGCGGATTGAGTATCGATGTGATACCGAACATCATCGGCGCAATCGGACATTACACGACAAAGCTGGTGTTGCCCGTCTGGCAGAGCGCGTACGTCTCCGACTTGCCGACCAGCCCAGCGGCGCTCCTGGCCATCGGAGCGATGCTGGCGGGTGCCGCGTTGGGCTGGCTGGTAGCGTGGCGTCGAGGCGAACGGGAGGTCGTCTTTCTCCTCGTGTGGATGGGCTGCACCTTGGCGCCGTCGCTGGCCATCGTCATCAAAATTCCGGCGGCACCGGTTGCCGAGCGCTACTTGTATTTACCGTCGGTTGGGTACTGTGTGCTCCTGGCTTACGGCATCATGCGCGCGTCTGCCGCGATCGGCTCACGGAACGCACGGACCATGCTGGCTGCGGCGGTGGCTGTCCTGCTGTGTGTCGGCGCAGCGGCGACGTTGCGCCGTAACGCCGTCTGGCGCAGCAATCTTACGCTATGGGAAGATACCGCAGCCAAGAACCTCACGGACGGTCTGCCGATGCGCAGTCTGGCGACGGCGTACCAGCAGCTCGGCGATACAGCCAGGGCCGGCGAGTATTTCCGGCTGGCGCTGCAGCGCCGCAACGACGCTCTCGGGCTCTTCACCATCAACAACAACCTCGGAAGCCTGGCGATGATGGAGAAGAAGCTCGATGAAGCGGAGCGGTACTATCGGGCGGCGCTCGGCGGCAACCCGCAAGCCGCCGACGTGCTCTTCAACCTCGGGCTCATCGGGCTGACGCGCGCCAAGAACGAAGACGGCACCCACGACGCGTCCTGGACACACGATCAGGCGGTGCAGGCCCGCCAACTGTTTGAACAGGCGCAGCAGCTCAGCCCGCTCGATCCAGAAATTCCGGTTGGACTCGGGCAGACGCTCAGTGTGCTGGGCGATAGTGCCGGCGCGCGCATCCAGTTCCAGCGCGCCCTGCAACTGGGCCTGCCGCCAGAAACCGATGCGGCGGTGCGCAAGTTGTTGGGCGAGCTGCCGTGATGTCGTTCCAAGTTGAGCGCGTGCTCCAACGAGCTCCGCACGATTTGATCCGCATACGACAGCCGGATCAACTTGTCCTCGGCGGCAACTGACGAGATTCATCGCGCGCTCACCCGAGCGCGATCAGGATGTGGCCCGCGCTCCCAACCCGCAGCCCATCCGCCCGATTTGAAAAGAAGGTCGTATTGAGTTCATCGCGCCCCAGGTCGCGGACCCCGTGGAAGCCCATGGCGTGCATCGCTGCAACCAAGGCCTGCGGCTCAAAGCAGCCGCGAAAGGGTTCACCGGCGGCGGCAACCCGTGCGGCGAGCGCTTCGAACGCCGCCCGCGGGAGCGGCGCCAACGACGCCGTTGGAACATTGTAGTCGAAGATCACGCCTCCGCCGTTCGCCGCGAAGGGCGCGATCGCCGCGAGCGTAGCGAGCACGTTCGCGGGCTCCAGGTACTGCGTCACCCCGAGCCACGAGAAGAAGCTCGGCTCGTCGCGGCGCAGTCCAGCCGTGCGCAGCGCGCTCGGCAGCGGCTCGCCCGCAAAGTCGACCGCCGCAAACGTCACTCCATCGGGGACGGCGATATGTGCCTGCGCCAGGCGCTGGCGCTTCCAGGCCTGCGTTGCGGGATGATCCACCTCGAACACGCGCAGAGCCGGATACGGATTCCGGTAGGCGAAGGTATCGAGGCCGGCGCCCAAAACTACGTACTGTCGGACCCCAGCGACGACGGCCTGCGCGAGCGTGTCCTCCGCCAATCGACTCCGCACGGCCAGAAAGGCGCGGAGAGCCGGAGCGACAAGACCGTCCTCAAAGCGCCGCGGATCCGCGCGCGTCGCCGTGGCCTGCACCTCTCCCAAGATTTCGAGGGCGAGGGGATCGTCATGCACACGCGGGTCGTCCAGCAGCTGATGGGCAGCGCGCCGTATCGCGACGCGCTCCGCGGTTCGGCTCGGTCGACTCTCAATCATGCTGTTACTGCCGAACGCTTCGAATTAGGCGCATCAACGAAGTCGGCAACTCGCGCCGGCACTTGCGGGTCAACGCCTTTGCGTGCATGCGCACCTCATACACCTAGATTTCCCACGTCTTCAAGGAGCTATGAAACCTCCCTTCATGTGCTGGCTCGCCCGCTTCGCTCTCCGAAGGGCCACCGCGTCCGAGGAGTCGCAACTTGTTGTTGAATACGCTATCGATGAGATCAGCGTATGGGCAAGAGTCTTTTGGAAAAAGTATGGGCGGCGCACACGGTGCGGGAACTGCCGTCGGGCCAAACGCAGCTCTTCATTGGGCTCCATTTGATCCACGAGGTCACCAGTCCACAGGCGTTCGAGATGCTGCGCGAGCAGGGCCTGACGGTCCTTTTCCGGGACCGCACCTTTGCCACTGTTGATCATATTATCCCGACCGATACGCGGCAGCGCCCTTACGCCGACGGGCAGGCCGAAGGCATGATGAGCGCTATAGAGCGCAATTGCCGTGAATTCGGCATCCGCTTCTTTGACGCGGCCTGTGGCCAACAGGGCATCGTGCACGTTCTCGGTCCCGAGCTGGGACTGACGCAGCCGGGCATGACGATCGCCTGTGGCGACAGTCACACCAGTACGCATGGGGCCTTGGGCGCGGTCGCCTTTGGCATCGGGACGAGCCAGGTGCGCGATGTCCTCGCTTCGCAGTGCCTGGCAATCGAGCGGCCGCGCATCCGGCGCATCAGCGTCGACGGCGCCCTCGGGACGGGGGTCTATGCGAAGGACGTCATCCTCCACATCATCCGCCGGCTCGGGGTCAAAGGTGGCGTGGGCTACGCCTACGAATACGGCGGCGCGGTGCTCGAACGGATGACGATGGAAGAGCGCATGACCGTGTGCAACATGAGCATCGAAGGTGGGGCGCGGCTGGGCTACGTCAATCCCGATCCGACCACCTTCGAGTACCTGCGCGGCCGGCAGTTTGCGCCCAGCGCAGAGAACTTCGATCGTGCCGTGGCCTGGTGGAAATCCATGGCCTCGGATGCGGATGCCACGTACGACGATACGGTCTCGCTGGACGGTGCCCGCATCGCGCCGACCGTGACCTGGGGAATCAACCCGGGGCAGGCGATCGGCGTGGACGAGACAATACCGGCCCCGGATGCGTTTCCTGCAGACGAGCGCGCCGTGGCCGAGGATGCCTATGAATATATGGGCTTCAAACCGGGCACGCCCATCCGCGGTACGCGCATCGATGTCGCCTTTGTCGGCTCGTGTACCAACGGCCGCCTCTCCGACCTGCGCGAGGCTGCACGCGTGGCGCGCCTGGGGCGCGTCGCGCCGCACGTGAAGGCGCTGGTGGTTCCCGGCTCGGAGGCGGTGGCGCGTGCTGCCGAAGCCGAAGGGCTCGACCAGGTGTTTCGTCACGCCGGTTTCGAATGGCGGCTGCCGGGTTGTTCGATGTGTCTGGCCATGAATCCCGACAAGCTGGTCGGACGCCAAGTGTGCGCCTCGTCGAGCAATCGCAACTTCAAGGGTCGGCAAGGGAGTCCGTCGGGCCGGACACTGCTCATGAGCCCGGCAATGGTGGCGGCCGCTGCGTTGGAAGGCGCCGTGGTCGACGTGCGCGAGGTACTGGGGGAGAAGTGATTGGCTTGTGGCGTATGGCTGATGGCGTATGGTTCAGAATCGTGCTCCGTCTCCGACCACGAGCCATAAGCCATATGCTATAGGCGCGAAACCATGAGCGATCTCATCCGCATCAAACAAGTAGTTGGCCGGCCAATCCCGCTGCGGGGCAACGACGTCGATACCGACCGCATCATCCCGGCCCGTTACATGAAGGCCGTCACTTTCGATGGGTTGGGTCAGTACGTCTTTCAGGATGTCCGCTTCGACGCCGACGGCGGCTTGAAAGGGCACGTCATGGATGACCCGCGCTACCAGGCGAAGGGCCCGCGCGTCGGCATCGTCAACAAGAACTTCGGCTGCGGGTCGTCGCGTGAGCACGCGCCGCAGGCCCTGCTGCGTTGGGGTATCAAGGCGTTGGTGGGAGAATCCTTTGCGGACATCTTTTTCGGGAACTGCGTCAGCTTGGGCATACCGTGCGTCACCGCGTCGGAGGCGGATGTTGGCATACTGATGGCCGCCGTCGAGGACGATCCAGCCCACGATCTGACCGTGGATGTCGAGGCGTCGAGCGTAATCTATCGTGGCAAGACCTATCCCGTCGCGCTTCCGGCGGCAGCCCGCACGCAACTCCTCGAAGGCAGCTGGGATGCGACGCGCATCTTGCTGCAGGCGGAGGAGCAGGTGCGCCAGGCGGCGGCGCGGCTGCCCTACGTCAAAGGCTTCGCGCGCTAGGACCACTGATGACGGTGCAGCCCCACCTGACCCACGTCGCTCTTTTCGTGAGAGATCCCGGGCGCACGGTCGACTTCTACCAGCGCTTCGTCGGGTTGCACGTCGTGCATGACCGTACCGACGAGGGCACCCGCGTGGTGTGGCTGAGCGAAAGAGAGCGCGATCCAGAGTTCGTCATTGTCGCGATTGCCGCGCCGCCGGCGGAGGAGGGAATCCCGCCCCACATGGCGCACTTCGGCTACGACGTGCCGTCGCGTGCCGCCGTGGACGAGATCGCCGCGCGCGCTGAGAAGGAAGGGGTTTTGGAAGAGGGGCCGTTGGACGCTGGAGAAATCGTCGGCTACTTGTGTATCGTGCGTGACCCGGACGGGAATCTGGTGGAGTTTTCCCACGGCCAGCCGATAAACCCCAGACGGGTGAAATAGGCAGCGACAGTCTGAGCCGTTGCGCTTGTGAAAGAATGCTTCTGGGAACCGTCCCATCCCGTTCACCCCGAGTAGCGACCCTTCTCTTGGGTCGCGTATCGAGGGGTGTGTCCCGCGGCGAGTCGCCCGCTTGGCGTCCCTCGATACGCACCCTGAAAAGACGGGCGCTACTCGGGACGAACGGTGTTGAGGTCCATTGACCGATTTGTTCACAAACTCGTTGCGCGATGCAAACTGACGCGATCCGAGTCGAGGGGCTCCGGCACGTGTACGGCAGCCGCGTCGCGTTGAACGACGTCAGCTTCGCCGTGGCTCGCGGCGAGATCTTCGGCTTGCTGGGTCCCAACGGCGGCGGCAAGACGACACTGTTCAAGATTCTCTCTACGCTCCTGAGGCCGAGCGGCGGCTCTGCCGCAATCTTCGGTGATTCGCTGTCCAAGCCTGATGCGGTTCGTCACCACCTCGGCGTCGTGTTCCAGCACCCGAGCGTCGACGGCAAGCTTTCGGTGGTGGAGAACTTGACATGTCACGGGCATCTCTATGGCCTGCGCGGCGGCGCGCTGAGTGAACGTATCGATGTCGTGCTGCGCCGCCTGCGGCTGATGGACCGTGCGGGAGACCGCGTTGAAACCCTCTCGGGCGGACTCCAGCGCCGCACGGAACTGGCCAAGGCCTTACTGCATCGGCCTCCGCTGCTGCTCCTCGACGAACCGAGCACAGGCTTGGACCCCGGGGCTCGACGGGAGTTCATTCAGTATTTGCGGCAACTGCGCGACGAGGAACAGGTGACAGTTGTCCTCACCACGCACTACATGGAGGAGGCGGAGCGCTGTGACCGGGTAGCGATCCTGCACCAAGGCAACCTGGTGAGCGTGGGTTCACCCGCCGAGCTAAAGGTCCGTGTCGGCGGGGACGTCGTGGTGATACAGACGCCGGACGCGGAAGCCCTGCGGCAGAAGATCCGGCAACGGTTCGCATGCGATGCGTCGGTGGTGGACGGGACCGTGCGGGTCGAGCGCCCGCGCGGGCACGAGTTCGTGCGCGACGTTGTCGAGACCTTCCCTGAAGACGTCAGTTTCGTGACCTACGGCAAGCCGACATTGGAAGACGTGTTCATCCATCTGACTGGGCATCGGTTCTGGTCGGAAGGCGCGGCTGGAGGTGCGGACTCGTGATGCGTTTGCTGCTGCCCATCTTTGCGCTCTGGCACCGCGAGATGGTGCGCTTCGTGCGGCAGCGCAGTCGTGTCACCGGTGCCTTGGCGCAGCCCATCGTCTTCTGGTTGCTGTTGGGCGGTGGTCTCAATGCTTCGTTTCGGCCTGCCGGAGCGCCGCCGGGGACGAGCTACGTCGAGTACTTCTATCCAGGGATCATCATTCTCACGCTGCTGTTCACCGCCATCTTCGCAACCATCTCCACGGTCGAGGATCGTCGCGAGGGGTTTCTCCAAGGGGTGTTGGTCGCGCCGCTGCCGCGATGGACCATCGTGCTCGGACAGGCGTTGGGCGCCACGTCACTGGCAGTTATACAAGGAACGCTGCTGCTGTGTGTTGCTCCAGTGCTGGGCATCGCGCTCAGCGCCGCTTCGGTCGTGTCCACTATCGCGGTCATGATCATCATCTCGTTGGCATTGACGGGCCTGGGCCTCATCATCGCATGGCGCATGGAATCGACGCAGGGCTTTCACGCCATCATGAACCTCATCCTCATCCCGATCTGGTTGCTCTCGGGAGCATTCTTCCCGGCCGCCGGGGCGCCCGCGCCACTGAGCTGGCTGATGCGCATCGACCCGCTCACCTACGGCATGGCGGCACTGCGCCGCTGCCTCTATCTGAGCCGCCCGGGCGCGGTGGGAGCGATACCCCCGCTGCTACCGTCGCTCGGCGTCAGCATCGTGTTCTGCGTGGTGACCCTGGTTGCTGCCGCGCGCAGTGCGAATCGAAGCCTGGCGTAGGGAGGCGAGAGAGCGCTAATCCGATGTGAGGCAGCACGCAGGCATCTGGCGCCATTCGCTAGAGGAACGTCGCGAACACGCTGTCAGCCAGTAGCAGGCCTCGCGGCGTGAGCTTCCAGCGACCATCGATGAGGTGTAGGAAGCCATCATCGCACAGGTCGTTGACCTGAGGAAACAGGGCGGGCAGGTCGGTTCCAAAGCGCTCGCGGAATGCGGCTGCCGCAAACCCATCGAGGCAACGCAAGCCGAGAAACACGAACTCGCCGCGTGCCCGGCGGGCGTCCAGGTCTTCGCTGAAGGTGCGCGCATGACCGTGCTGTTCGACGGACTGGACATATGCGGCCGGGGTTTTCTCGTTGCTCCAACGCTTTCCAAAGTCCGCGGTGATCAGTGCTTCCCGGCCCCGCGCGTACGAATGCGCTCCGGCGCCCACGCCGAGGTAGTCGCCACTGTGCCAGTAGTTGAGGTTGTGCCGGCACAGGTGGTTAGGCCGGGCGTAGTTGGAAATTTCGTACTGTCCATAGCCGGCTGCCGCGAGAAGCTCCTGCGTGCGGGTGAACATTGCGACTTCGATTTCTTCCGGTAACTGGTGCAGGACACCTTGCATGTGGAGCTTGTGAAATGCTGTCCCCTCCTCGTACGTGAGGTTGTAGGCTGAGACGTGATTGGGGCTCAGCGCGCAAGCTCGGGCGAGGTCTGTCTGCCATTCCTCCAAAGTTTGTTCTGGCAAGGCATAGATGAGATCGATACTGACGTTGTTGAAGCCCGCGTGCCGTGCCAGATCCACGGCGGCGACCGCTTCGGCGGCGTTGTGGATACGGCCGAGCGTGCGCAGGTGGTGTGCATGGAACGACTGCACGCCGAAGCTCATGCGGTTCACACCGGCGGCGCGAAAACCACAAAGCTTCTCCCAGGTGACCGTGCCGGGGTTGGCCTCCAGGGTGATTTCGAGAGCCGAAGTGTCCTCAGCCCGCCACAGCGCGTGCATCGTGTCGAGAATCCGTTCGATCGACTGGGGAGCGAACAGCGAGGGCGTTCCGCCGCCGAAGAAGACGGTGCGGATCGCGTTTCCGGTCCACGGTGAACGCTGCGCGTAGTGGTTGAGCTCAGCGCACAGCGCTGCGACGTACCGCTCCTCCGGCCAGTGCTGCGCAGCATAGGAATTGAAGTCGCAGTACGGGCACTTGGCCTGGCAGTACGGGATATGAACGTACAGGGCGAAAGCCACGATTGACTCAACCTAGCGCCGAACCCCGACCGTGAACAGAGGCGAGGCGCCGGGCCGAGTCGACACGCCCTGTCAGCTGAAGCCCGGGTGACGTGGCGAAATTTCCTCTTTAAACTGTCATGATAGACCATCACTCGTAACCCTTGCCCCCGTCTAGCAATTTGCCTATGGTACACGCCGTTCGTACTCGCTGCCGAACAACTACGCACGGGGACGTTTGTTATGGAAGTTGATCGAGACCTCCTTGATGTTTCCTCTCTGGGTGGTGGGCGACCGTCCTGCGCGCCGTATGTGGGGCTCAAAGCTTTGATGTTAGCTGTGCTGGACAACGGCATCAGCTGCTATCTCGGTTCCATGGCGCGCGTTCGGGCTGAGGCGGAGCACTGGATTGACACCAAAGCACGCCGTTCGCCATTTTCGTTCACGGTGGTGTGCGAGACACTGGACTTGGAGCCGGACGCTGTCCGTGTGGCGCTGCAACGGCTGCGGGTTGAAGGTAGTTCAGGGTCACGACCCTTCGGTCGCCGGCGGCAAAACGCCCGCCGTGCGAGCCGCCTGCTGGTGCGCAAGACCGGGTAAGCTGTGTTGCGGGGTTTGACAGCGCCACAGACTGCAAGTAAGGGATAGGTTGATGTTGGGGAAAGCGGCAGTTGTGGTGCTTGCAGCCTTGATCATGCTGGGCGGGGTGACGGTATGCCCGCGCGGCGGACTGTCCTGCCCCATGCAGAAGCGGGCGAGCCACCGCTGCTGCGGTTCGTCCTCCAGCTTCCGCACTGCTGACTGTTGCGCAGGCGGCGCACATCTTTCCTCAGCTGCCCTCACGGCAACGGGCATGGACCAGGAATACCGACTTTCGGTGGAGGTGTCTGCGCCTTTCCTCGTACCGGCGACAACGGCGGGCAGCTGCTGGAGCGTTCTCGGCCCGCAGCGTTGCCTGCTCAAGGGCGGTCCAGCACCGCCCGACACGCCGATCACCCGACACACCTCACTCCTTCTGTGAGCGCTTAACCGAGGGCGTTTCGTTTTCGGTTGAGCCACGCACTCTCTCGCCCAGCGACGCGCGAGGGAGTTTGACGAAGGAGGAATTATGCGTCGCGCACGAACCATTTTAGCCGTTACGATGCTCGTCGCGCCGTTGTTGTGCCGGGCACAGGATCGCGAGGAACTGGGCGATCCGCTGAAGCTCCAGGCCGCGGTCACGTACGCCCGACGGCACAACCCGGAGATCCGCGCCGCGGGAGCCAAGTGGCAGGCGGCGCAGGCGCGCCCGTCGCAAGCGGGAAGCCTGCCGGACCCGATGGTCGACTTGGCCTATCACAACGAGAGCTTCGACCGCTTCCCGCTGGGCAGCAACGACTTCACCTATCTGCGACTCGGCGCTAGTCAGGAGGTCCCGTTCCCGGGAAAGCTCGGTCTGAAGCAGCAAATTGCCAGGCGCGAAGCCGAGCAGGCCGGCGAGGAATTCCGCCGGATGGAACTGGACGTCGTCAGCCGCGTGAAGATGGCCTATGCCGATTACGCGCATCTCGATGAGCTGCTCGACATCCTCCACCGCAGCAAGGCGTTACTGGAGAAATTCGCGCGCACCGCCGAAACGAAATACGCCGTCGGCCAGGGCATCCAGCAAGATGTGCTGAAGGCGCAGGTCGAGCGGTCTCTGCTGATCGATCGTGAGACGACACTCGAACAACGCCGGCAGAGTCAAACGGCGCTGCTCAATGCCCTGCTCGATCGCGCACCCTCGGCCCCGTTGGGCACCGCCGAGCACCCGATCGAACGGACTCTGACACGCTCAATTGAGGAGCTGACCGCGGCTGCCGAGGCCCATGCCCCAGAGTTGAAGAGCGCCGAGTCGCGCGTCGCCAGCGGAGAGTCAACCGTGGCGCTGGCGAAACGCGAGTACCTGCCGGACTTCGTGGTCCGAGCCGAGTACATGCACAAGGCCGCCCTCCTGCCCGAATGGGAAGTCGGCTTGGGGATCAAGGTGCCGCTCTACTTCACCACCAAGCAGCGGGCCGGAGTGGAGGAGGCCGCGGCGTCGCTCGCTGGAGCGCGCTCGGAGCGAGACACTGCCACGCGGGCAATCCAGTCTCGGGTCAAAGACTTGTACGCGCGTGCCCAGGCATCGGAGCGCTTGATCGCGCTGTACCACACCACGGTCATCCCGCAAGCGGGCTTGGCATTGGAGTCGGCCACCAGCGCCTATGAGGTCAACAAAGTCGATTTCCTCAGCTTGCTGAACAGCTTCACAGTCATGCTCGAATACGAGATGCGCTACCACGAAGAGCTGGCGAATTTTCAGAAAGCGGTGGCCGAGTTGGAAGCGGTCGTCGGCGAGCCGCTGGAGGGGTAGGGCGATGGTGCAAGCAAGAGCAGAAAGTCGAAGGCGGAAACTCGGAATTGCGGTCGCCATTGCCGTCGCGTTCGCCGCACGGACAACCTATGCCCAGCATGTCCACGAGCGCGGCTCGCAAACGCCGGCTCCCTCGTCTGCCGCGCCCACCCCGCAGGGGGAGCGCAAAGTCCTTTATTGGTACGATCCGATGCACCCCAAGTATCGTTCGGACAAACCTGGCACGGCGCCGGACTGTGGCATGGATCTGGTGCCCAAGTATGCCGAGGAGGCTGCCGACGAAGGCAAGGGAGTTCCGGGAGCGGTCCGTATTTCACCGGCGAAACAGCAACTGATCGGTGTGCGAACGGTCATCGCGTCGCGCCGAACGTTGACGCGGAACATTCAAACGGTAGGGATTGTCCAGGCGGACGAGACGCGCGTTCACAAGGTGCATACGAAGTTTCCAGGGTGGGTGGACAAGCTGTTCGTCGATTTCACCGGGCGAGACGTCAAAGCAGGCGAGCCGATTCTCTCCATCTACAGCCCGGACCTGGTTTCCACGCAGGCCGAGTATCTGCTGGCGCGCCGCGGCCATGAGCAGCTGCACCAGAGTCCCTTCCCGGAAGCCGCCGAGAGCTCGAAAACGTTACTGGACGCGGCGCGGCGCCGCCTGTTGCTGTGGGACATCACGCCGCAGCAGATTCGCGAGCTGGAAGAGAGCGGCAAGCCGCAGACCGCGGTGACCTTGCATTCACCGGTCGGCGGCATCGTGACGGTGAAGGACGTCTACCAAGGGGTATACGTCACTCCGGAAATGGAGCTGTACGCAGTGACCGACCTGTCACGTGTGTGGGTCGTGCTCGACCTGTACGCGCATGAAATGGCCAGCGTCCGCGCCGGTATGCCCGTCAACCTGAGTATCTCGGCGTATCCGGGCGAAGCGTTCACCGGTTCGGTGGCCTACGTCTACCCCTACCTCGACGGCAAGACCCGGACGAACAAGGTGCGCGTGCAAATGGACAACCCCGACCTGCGGCTGAAACCGGACATGTATGCCAACGCGGAAATCCGCGTCCCCTTTGCTGATCGCCTGGCGGTGCCTGAGAATGCAGTGCTCGACTCCGGTACCAGGCAGGTCGTCTTCGTGGTTTCGGATGACGGCTACTTCCAGCCGCGAGAGGTACGCCTCGGCCAGCGCGCCGACGGATATGTCGAAGTGCTTGACGGCGTGGCTGACGGCGAGCGCGTGGTCACCGGCGCGAACTTCATGGTCGACTCCGAAAGCCAGCTCAAGGCGGCGCTCGGCGCCATGGAGGGAATGCCGGGGATGGAGCACTGAGTGGCAGGAGAGGCCCGGGAAACAAGGAGCCAGGAGTCAGAATCCAGGAGTCAGAAGATACGAGCCCAGGAAGACAAGCCCGGAGCCAGGCCAGAATCTCCTGACTCCTGGCTCCTGGATTCTCCCGAAAGGAGCCTTGAATGGAGAAAGCGCGCAAATTTGAAGACCTGATCGTTTGGCAAAAGGCGCATGCGTTGGTGCTGGGAGTGTATCGAGAGTCGGCAAGCTTTCCGCGCACGGAAGTCTACGGTCTTACTTCGCAGATGCGTCGGGCGGCGGTATCGGTCCCCGCGAACATCGCGGAAGGCTTCAAGAAGCGCGGGCGACCCGACAAGGCGCGTTTCATGAACATCGCGCAGGCGTCGCTTGAGGAAACGAGATACTACCTGATCCTGGCTCGAGATCTCGGATACGGCGATGATGTCGTGCTGCGAACGCAGCTCGAGGAAGTAAGCCGCTTGCTCGAAGCCTACGCTAGAGCGCTCCTGACTCCTGACTCCTGACTCCTGGATTCTTCCCATGATCAACCGAATCATCGAATATTGCGCATACAACCGCTTCACGGTGTTCATGTTCGTGGCGGCTGCCGTGTTCGCGGGGTTGTGGTCGATGCAGAATATCGCCCTCGACGCCATTCCCGATCTCTCGGACACGCAGGTCATCGTCTACTCACGCTGGGACCGAAGCCCGGATATCATCGAGGACCAGGTCACCTATCCGATCGTCACGGCGATGCTGGGTGCGCCCCGGGTGCAAGCCATCCGCGGGTTCTCCGACTTCGGCTACTCGTACGTGTACATCATCTTCGAAGACGGCACCGACCCCTACTGGGCACGCTCCCGGACTCTGGAGTATTTGAGCAAGATCCTGCCGCGCTTGCCGCAGGGAGTGCAGACGGAGCTTGGTCCGGATGCCACCGGTCTGGGATGGGTATTTCAATACGCCCTCGTCGACACCACCGGCCAGCACGATCTGGCGCAGCTGCGGAGCTTCCAAGACTGGTACCTGCGCTACTACCTGCAGAGCATCCCCGGAGTCGCCGAGGTGGCGCCGATCGGCGGCTTCGTCCGCCAGTATCAAGTGAACCTCGACCCCAATGCGTTGCGGGCCTACAAGCTGCCGCTCGAGAAGGTGGTGGATGCCGTCCGCCAGGGAAACAACGATGTCGGTGGCCGTTTAGTCGAATTCACCGGCCGCGAGTACATGGTTCGCGGGCGCGGATACGCCCGTTCGGTTCAGGACCTGGAGAAGATCGTCGTCGCCGCGGACGAACGCAGCGGCACGCCGGTTCTGCTCAAGGATCTTGGCCGCATCGAGTTGGGGCCCGACATCCGCCGCGGCGTGGCCGACCTGGACGGCACCGGCGATGCCGTCGCCGGCATCGTCATCATGCGTTACGGCGAGAACGCCTTGCACGTCATCGAGCGGGTGAAGGAAAAGCTCAAGGATATCGAGCCAAGCTTGCCGCCCGGCGTGAGGGTCGTCACCACCTACGACCGTTCAGAGCTGATCAACCGCTCCATCGCGACTCTCAAGCGCACGCTGACCGAGGAATTGGTCATCGTGAGCCTCGTTATCCTCATCTTCCTGTGGCACATACCCAGCGCTCTCATCCCCATCTGCACCATTCCGATCGCGGTGATCATTTCGTTCATTCCCATGTATGGCATGCACATTACCGCGAACATCATGTCGCTCGGTGGCATCGCGGTAGCCATCGGCGCCATGGTCGATGCCGCCATCGTGGTGGTGGAGCAAACCCACAAGAAACTGGAGCACTGGGAGGCGGCGGGGCGGCCGGGTGACTATCGCGACGTCGTCGTCGGCGCGGTCAAGGAAGTCGGTGGGCCGAGCTTTTTCTCGTTGCTGGTGATCGCCGTGTCCTTCATGCCGGTGTTCGCCTTGGAGGCGCAGGAAGGGCGGCTGTTCAAGCCGCTGGCGTTCACCAAAAACTTTTCGATGACCATCGCCGCGGTGCTGGCCATCACCCTCGACCCCGCGATGCGCTTGCTGTTCACGCACATGCGCAACTTCGAGTTTCGTCCGCGTTGGCTTGCCCGCGTGGCCAACGCGGTGCTGGTCGGGAAAATTCACAGCGAGGACAACCACCCGATCAGTCGTCCGCTGATGCGCCTCTACCACCCGGTGGTCGAGTTCTCGCTGCGCCACCGTTGGGCGGTCGTAGTGGCCGCGGTGCTGGTGGTGCTTGCGACCATTCCCGTCTACCAGCGCCTCGGGTCCGAATTCATGCCGCCTCTGAATGAAGGGGCGTTGCTGTACATGCCGACGACGCTACCCGGCATCTCGGTTACTGAGGCGAGCCGGATGTTGCAGGTGCAGGATCGCGTCTTGAAAACCTTCCCGGAGGTGGAACGGGTATTCGGAAAAATCGGGCGCGCCGAAACTTCCACGGACCCGGCGCCGTTCTCGATGGTCGAGACCACGGTGCTGCTCAAGCCCGAGGACGAGTGGCGTGAGAAGCCACGATGGTACTCTTCTCAGGCTCCGGAGTGGGCGAAGAAGATTCTCCGTCATATCTGGCGCGACCGCATCACCTGGGAGGAACTGATCTACGGCTCAGATGGTCTGAACCAGGCCTTGCAGTTTCCCGGTTGGACGAACGCTTGGACCATGCCGATCAAGAACCGCATCGACATGCTCAGCACGGGTGTCCGTACCCCGGTGGGAATCAAGGTCCTGGGAGCCGACCTGAAAACGATTCAGCATCTGGGCGAGCAGATCGAAGAGGCAGTCAAGACGGTACCCGGAACCACCAGCGTGTTTGCCGAGCGCACCGCCGGTGGGTACTTCCTCGACTTCGATCTGCGCCGCAACGAGCTGGCGCGCTACGGCCTGACAGTTGCGGGAGTTGAAGACGTCATCATGTCCGCGGTCGGGGGTGAGAATGTGAGCACGACCATCGAGGGGCGTGAGCGCTATCCGGTCAACGTGCGCTATCAGCGTGGATACCGCACCGATCTCGACGGGCTCGGCGGTGTTTTGGTGCCGACGATGGACGGCGCCCAGATCCCACTCGCCGAGCTGGCGGATATCCGTCTGACCGAAGGGCCCGGCATGATTCGCAACGAGAACGGCTTGCTTTCCGGTTACGTCTACGTCGACATGGCCGGCCGCGACATCGGCAGTTACGTTGCTGACGCGAAGCGGACGGTGCGGGAGCGGGTGCAGCTGCCGCCCGGGTACTCGATCGTGTGGAGCGGCCAGTACGAGTTCATGCAGCGAGTTGAGCAGCGCCTCTGGACGGTGGTGCCGATCACCATTTTCGTGATCTTCGTCTTGCTGCACCTGAACACGGGGTCATGGGTGAAGACCCTGATCATCTTCCTCGCCGTTCCCTTCTCCGCCGTGGGTGCGATCTGGCTCCTGTATCTGCTGGGTTACAACACCAGCATCGCGGTGTGGGTGGGGTTGATCGCCTTGATGGGTGTCGATGCGGAGACCGGGGTCTTCATGCTGCTCTATCTCGAGCTCGCCTATGACGAGGCGAAAGTGAAGGGATTGCTGCACAGTTGGGATGGGCTGCGCGAGGCGATCGTGCAGGGCGCGGTGAAACGGCTGCGGCCGAAGGTGATGACGGTGGGTGTGATGTTCATGGGGCTGCTGCCGATCATGTGGTCCACCGGAACGGGCGCCGACGTCATGAAACGCATCGCGGCCCCGATGGTCGGCGGGATCTTTACCTCGTTTGTGATGGAGCTGGTGGTGTATCCGGCGATTTACGCGATCTGGAAATGGCATTGGGAAGTGAAGCCGGTAGTGGAACGGACGTGAGGAGCATATGCGAAGCCGACGTATCTGGTTGATTGCTGCTCTTCTGGTCTTAGCGGGGAGCGCTCTGTTCGCGGCCCCGCGGGTGTGGAACTGGTTCGAGGCGCCCCCGGCCGGTTACTGCCCCATCTGTCTGCGACACGAGCACAAGGAATCAATGGTGAAGTTCCAGGCGGAAGGGGAGCGGGCGGGACAGGCCTGCTGTCTGAGCTGCGCCCTCACCTACGGGCGGCAGGTGCACAAGAAGGTCACCATCCTCGCGGTGACGGACCACGGCAGCGGCAAGGATCTGGCGCCCGAACAGGCGACCTTCGTCGTCGGCAGCGATGTGTCGCCCTGCACGCACACCATGATGCACATGGGCGCGGAGAAACAGGAGTACCCCGTACACTGGGATCGCTGCCTGCCCAGCATCCTTGCGTTTCCATCCGTGGATGCAGCCGACGCCTTCCGGGCAGAGCACGGTGGCCGGCTACGCAGTCTCAAGGAACTGATCGAGCAAGCGACGAGCAGCAACAAACCGCTCGAGTGAAGCGGAAGAGAGAAAGGAGACGGTCATGAGGGCAGGGCGGCGGATTGGAATAGTGGTCTCCGTGGCGGTGGCAGCGGCGCTTGGGGCCTGTACCACCACGGAGCGCGCCGCACGGTTGGTGATCGATCACCATCTGGGCATGGCGCAAGGCGCAATAGACATCATGAGCGGCGAGGCCGAAGCGCGTGAGCAGCGGGTGGCGAAGCTACAGGCCGATCTCGAGGCGAGCCGACTGGCGGTTGCAACGGAGCAGGATCAAGACCGGCTCGTCGAGCTGTTGAAGCAACACGTGGTGCTGCAGGACGCGCTGGTTGCTGAGCTCAAGCAAGGGCACGGGCAGCACGGCGGCGGGCATCAACACGCCGCCGCACAAGCCGATGGAGGGGCGGATGCACATCAGCACTGATGTGCCCGCAGCAGCAGGAGAGATCATGAGCGAGGCACGAGCGAGCAAGCTGGAACCGCTCCTGTTCTCCATCGGCGACTACACCGCGGGGGCGATCACCGGGATGCTGACGGCGGCCGCCGTGCGTGGCGTGATCGGCCAGGACATGGACATGGTGCTGGCGATGGTGATCGGGATGATCGTCGGCATGTGCGTGCACGTGGTCTTCGGGCTTGTCATTTCGCCGTTGCTGGGGGCCTTTCAGGCGATGGTTCCCGGCAGTCTGATCGGCATGTACGGCGGGATGTTCTTCGCCATGCGGGACTCGATGCAGATGCGCTTGGTGTCCTTCAACCGCGCCGTCGTCGTTGGCGCCGTGTTCGGGCTGTTCGTGACCGCGGCGGTCAAAGTCTATGACCGTGCACTGCGGATCACGACGAGTGATACGTGAGGTGTAAATGAGCAGCACAGTACAGAGCAAATGGGATTGGGTTAGCCGACTCTACGATTTCACCGGTTGGGCCGATGAGCGGCGCTTTGGCGGCGCCAAGCGGCGGCTGTTCGCCGCCATGCAGGGGCGCTGTTTCATGGTGGCGGCGGGCACCGGCAATGACTTCCAGTTCTTCCCGCCGGGGCTGACCGTCACGGCCGTCGATATCAGTCCGGGCATGATCGAGCGGGCCCGCGTGAAGGCGCAGCGTTACCGGGGCGCGTTGGACATCCAGTTGATGGACCTGACGGCACTCGAGTTTCCCGACGAGACCTTCGACACGGCCGTCACCTCGTGCACGTTATGCTCGGTACCCGATCCGATCGCCGGCTTGCGCCAAGTGTACCGCTGCCTCAAACCGGGCGGGCGGCTGTTGATGTTCGAGCACGTCCGCAGTCGCGTCGGGCCGATCGCCATCGCGCAAGATCTGATGACGCCGATCTCGCGACGCTTCGGTCCCGACATGAACCGCGACACGGTGGGCAATCTCGTACGGGCCGGCTTCGAGCTGCGCCGCGAAGCCAACGTATACGTCGACGTGGTCAAGGCGATTGAAGCACGGCGGCCAGGGGCCGCATCGAATAATGGGAGGACAGGATGAAACGTATAGTCGGGATGGTGTTCATGATTACCGTTAGCAGCGCTCTGGCGGTGCCCGTGAGGGCAGCTGGTGACGAGCGCGAACCCCAGCATCGCGAGGCGGCAGCGCCCGCCAAAGCGAAGATCGGTGATAGCGTAGCTTGTGCCGTCGACGGCATGAGGATGCGGCTGGAAGCCGATACGCCGATCGCCGAGTATCGCGGCAAGACATATTACTTTTGCAGCGAGGCCGAGAAGCAGATGTTTCTGAAAGATCCAGAGCACTACATCAAGCACTGAGGAGGAGAGCAGAGGCGCAGGGTGTGTGCGCAGGAAGGGGAGTCGAAGATGACCTGTTTCGAGATATGGGAAACAGCGCAAGCGTTGGAGAAGTACGGCGCGCGTGCGCGGCGCGTCGGCCAGTTGCTGGCCGATTTGGAAACCGGGCGGGCGGCCCTGAGCGCGGAGCAGGATGACGGACAGCTGTTCCGGCTGTTGAAGGAACATGTGGCGCTGCAAGACGAGCTCATCTCGGAGCTGCAGCAGCAGGGAGGCGGCCAACATGGCGGCGGGCATCAGCAGGCGAAAACCGAAGGCGGTGGCGAGCCGCCGACAACGCATGACCACTGATCGGATCGGGGCACCTGGTCGACGCGCCGACCTGCACAGCGGTGCGCACGAGCACTGAGCCAGCAACCTGCTGCCGTCATTCGGTTGAGGCGGTCCAATGAGTGAACCAATCAAAGATCCCGTCTGCGGCATGGACGTGCGTCCGGAAGAAGGGCTCTCGCTCTCACATCACGGGCAGACCTTCTACTTTTGCTCCCAGCTGTGCATGCGTACCTTCCGAGCCCATCCCGAGCACTACGGCGGATTACCGGCCGCTGTGGCCGATGTTCGCGCGCGCCGCATCGCCTACTTCTCGATGGAGGTGGCGATCGACCCTCGCATGCCCACGTACAGCGGTGGCTTGGGAGTCCTGGCTGGCGATGCACTCAGGTCCTGTGCCGATCTCAGAATTCCTGTCGTGGGTCTCGGCTTGCTCTACTGGAACGGGTATTTCGATCAGAAGCTGGATGAATGGGGCAACCAGCGAGAGCTACCTGTCCAATGGGACCCTTCTACCTTCGCGCGGCTACTTCCAGGCACCGTGCAGGTGGCAATCGAGGGGCGGTCCGTCGCCATTCGGGCCTGGCAGTACGACATCCGCGGTTGCACCGGCTACTCCGTCCCTCTGATTCTCCTGGACACGCGCCTCGACGAGAACGCGCCCGAAGACCGCGAGCTGACGTCTTACCTCTACGGCGGAGACGAACGCTACCGCCTGGCCCAGGAGATCATTCTCGGCGTGGGCGGCGTGCGTATGCTGCGGGCGCTCGGGTACTCCGCGCTCGAAAGATTCCACCTGAACGAGGGCCATGCCAGCCTCCTTGCGCTCGAGCTCCTGCGCGAGACCGCAAGCGAGGACGGCACGCAATGGGATTTCAAAGCGGTGCGACGGCAGTGCGTGTTCACAACCCATACCCCGGTTCCGGCCGGGCACGACCAGTTCTCCTACGACCTCGTCAATCGCCTGCTCGGAGAGAGCATTTCGTCGGAACTGTTGCGGATGCTGGCTGGATCTGAGCGGCTCAACATGACGCTCCTGGCCATGAATCTGAGCCAGTACGTCAACGGCGTCGCGAAGAAACATGGCGAAGTCTCGCAGGCGATGTTCCCTGGACATGCGATCGATTCCATTACCAACGGAGTCCATTCGCGGTTCTGGACCTGCGACAGCTTCGCGAAGCTCTACGATCGCCACATTCCTGGTTGGGTCAGCGATCCATTTTTGCTGCGCAATGCCGTGAGCATCCCGCAGGACGAGATCTGGGATGCCCACGTCGAGGCCAAGGCGCGGCTGATCGATGAGGTGAGTAAACGAGCGCACGTTTCTCTCGCGCGTGATGCGTTCACGATCGGGTTCGCCCGAAGGGCAACCTTGTATAAGCGAGCGCACCTGATCTTCAGGGACGCCGAGAAGCTGAAGCATGTCGCTCGGACCGTCGGACCGATCCAGATCGTCTTCGCCGGCAAGGCGCATCCCAAGGACGAACCGGGCAAAGACCTCATCCGTCGCGTGTTCTATCAAGCACGAGAGTTGGGCGCCGACATCAAGATTGCCTACCTCGAGAACTACGACATCGAGTTGAGCCGGCTGCTGACAGGGGGTGTCGACCTATGGTTGAACACACCGCTGCGTCCGCTGGAGGCGTCCGGGACTTCGGGTATGAAAGCCGCCCACAACGGTGTGCCGAGCTTCAGCGTGCGCGACGGATGGTGGATCGAAGGGCACATCGAAGGCGTCACCGGCTGGTCGATCGGGCCGGCCACCGCACCGCCTTCAGGCCAAGATGCGGAGGACGTTCGCGACGCCGAGGACTTGTACCACAAACTGGGATCGGTCATCGCCCCGCTCTATTTCGGAGACCGAGGCCGGTGGGTAGAAATCATGCGGCACTGCATCGCCCTCAACGCCTCCTTCTTCAACACCCACCGTATGGTGCAGCAGTACGCGACGAGCGCATACCTGTGAGGGGATGACGATTGGGAGATTCGATAGGAACGTGTTGGACAATGGAGGGGCTATCATGACTGAGGAAACGCATGAGACCGCGGAGATCAGCCGCGCATACGAGGCGCTGCCGGAGCGCATCACTGTCCGGCGACGTTTTCGCGCGCACTCCGTCGCGCTTGGCGGCACTCGCGGTGCGCGATGTGCACTGGAGCGATTGCGGACGCGGAGAGCGCATCCATGAGAGCTTGCTTCGGCTCGGGAAATACAGCAAGAGTGCTGATGGAAGCAAGGCAGCGGCCGCGCTGAGAGAGTTGCCAATACAGGAGGAACGATGCCATGGGTGTCGACCTACCTAGTCCGGAAACCCTCGCCGCCCTCCGTGCGCTCGTATCGTTGAGCACGCTCGACTGGCTGTACGCCGATCAATACCTCCATCGTGCTGAGTTGTTGCTCCCGAAGTTTCTGACACGTGAGCGCTACCTCGGTCTCCGGCAGGATCAGGAAAGTCTCCCGCGTCTGACCAAAGAACTCCGCCAGGCTACCGAGCGCGGCGAGTGGTCAAAGGTGCGAGCCCTGGCGGAGCAAGCCGCCGAAGCGCGCGGCCGACTGCTTGCCGGCAGTCAGATCCTGCCCATTGCGGACGCAGTATACGGTCCCAGATTCATCCACACCGACGTTACCGCTCTGGCTTTGACAGGCGTCGTGCCGCAAGCGAGCGCGAACCTGAGCCAAGCACGCGACGCGGTGCTCGACCAACTCCGAACTGTGGGCCAACAGGACAAGGACGGGAGTGCATTCTACCATGCCAGGGTGGCGCACTTTGAGCGCCTGCAGCTCATTAGTGGTGACAAGCCTGGCCCGGTAGTTGACAGCCCGGAGCTGCGCAAACGGATTCTTGAGGCGGTGGAGGCGGGCGATTTCGCGCGGGTGAAGCAAGTAGCGGATTCGGTCGCCGCCGAGAGCGGCGGTTCCTCTGCTCGTCTCCGCGTGCCGCCGCCTGCGGCCGATCGGGTGAGAGACCTCGCCAGAGCGTTCCCTGAGCCTGCCGTCAGCCGCGCCTGCGAGTCGGGATTGGTGATGGAGACGCTGCAACCCGTTGGCGGTCTGAACGCTTACCTGGGCTGTGCTTGCGCTGACCGCGCGACCTTTCCGGAGCTGCCACTGACCGAGAGCCACCGCGAGCCCGAGCACTGTACGTGCGGGCATCCCTGTCCGCCCGACGTCCGGCCCAGCCTCCGTGACAATCTCGATTTCCTGATGATTCACCCCTTCGTCAGCTCCGCCGGTACGCGCTATCTGCCCTGGTTCGGTTCGGAGACCGTGCTCGTAGAAACGTTTCCGGAAAGCGATCCCGACGCTCGTACGGCGCTGCTGCATGCTCTCAGCCTGTCACGGCGCCGTGGCCTTCCGCGCATGCTTGTCGAAGATGCGCTCCTCACGCATGGCTCCGATGTCTGCGCCGACTTGGGCCTTGATCCGCTGGAGTACGCCGTCACTTGCATCCCCTTCGATGCCTACCTGCGTCTGGCGCCGAAGTACGGCTGGGGGCAACAAGAGTTCTGGACGCACGTTGATGGATATCAGGTCACGCGCGATCTGCACTTATGGGCGTTGGTGGGAGGAAACGCTCGCTATGGCGGGCCGGACGACTTATCGAGTGTACAACGGGATTACGACTCCGACAGGCTGGCTGCTCGTTTTGTGGTCCTGCGGCGCGAGCGCTTTCTCGTCCGGGAGACAGCCGGAGCTTGAGGATGTCGATGACTGCATCGGCATCGGACCGTTCAGAGGGCAGACAACGGTGTCGCGGACCCCCGGGCTCACATCCGTGCAGTCGGGTTCCGTGGGCATTCGCAAGATTGCAGGAACATTGAGGGCAGATGGAGGAAGCCATGAAACGGACACCAATCGTTCTTTGCATGCTCACTTTCGGCGTTGCGCTGTTCGTGCTTTCGACAGGCCGCGTTGACGCTCAAGTCGACCTGGGTGCGAAGGTCGCTGCGGCGAAGACCGCGGCGGACCACGAGGCAATCGCCGCCGAGTTTGAGCAGGAGGCGAAGGACCTGGAAGCAAAGGCAACCTTGCACGCGGATATGGCCAAGCATTACGCGATGGAGCAATACGCGCACGCGACCAAGCCCAACCTGAAAAAGCACTGTGAGAATCTGAGCACAGATCTCAAGAAGGCCGCCGAGCAGGCCAGGGAGATGGCCAAGCTGCATCATGAGCTGGCGCAAAAGGCGGGCAAGTAGACGATGACTAGCACTCACCGAAGCGTTGCTAGGAGTCGGTGGCGCGGCCGAGATAGAACGTCAGGAGTCTTCAGCACCGTAGCCCTCACATACCTCGGTCTCCTGACCGCTGGCCTGTCGGGAGGTTGTGCGATGATATCACGACAACCTGACTTGGCTGCGCAAATCGCTGCGGCTCGTACGCCCGCCGATCACGCGGCGATTGCACGGGAGTTGTTAGCCAAAGCCAGTGAGTACGGAGCGGCAGCCGCATACCACCGCGGGCTCGCCGCCAAGTACCAGAACCTCGCTCAACCGGGCGCAGAGGTAGAGTACCGCATCTACGACAGCTCCGAAATCCGCATGGCCGAGCACTGCCGGAAGGTGGCGAAAGATCTCGAACGTGCCGCCAGCGATCTCACCCAGCTCGCTCACGAGCACGAGCGACTCGCGCGTGAGCCTCAAGGCGACAAGCAATGACGGACTCTCATCGAGGACGCGAGCTGAGCCGCTGGACGACACTGTGCGTCGGCTTCGTCGGCGGCAATGCTGTGCTTGATCGTACCGGCCGCTCCCGGTTGCAGGCAATGTCCCCCCAGCCAAGGGGGCCGGACGATCGCGCGCAGCGAATGCATCTTGAATACTGGCGGCTGTCCGGGGTTATCGCTCGCGGCAGCGCAAGACGAATGAGGAGGATACCAATGAAGCAGACCGTAGTGCAATTGAGTCATCGGACGCGGCAGCTGCGTGTGATTGCTGGGTCCGTTCTGTGGGCAACGTTGTTGACCATCGCACCGCCGTCCGCAAGGGCAGCGGAACCCATCACCGCGGACACGGTCGCCCAACGCGTGGCCGCTGCGAAGACGGCGCGGGATCACGAAGAGTTGGCGGCCTACTTCCGCTCACAGGCGGCCGCAATGGGCGAGGACGCGAAGCGTCACGAGGCGATGCTGAAGTCGTACGACTGGGTTTGGGGCGTCACCAAGGAGGTCATGCGCAACCACTGCCAGTCCTTGATTGCGTCCGACCGCAAGGCCCAGCAAGCCCTCGAGGCCTTGGCGCAGGAACACGAGAAGCTGGCGAAGGAGCTCGAGCACAGCCAGTAAGGCCGTCGGCTCGTGCGCCAACAGACTGGCGAGTCGAAAGCAAAGATGGACAGGAGGAGGGACTATGAAACGCAGTGGTGATACACCACTTGCGCCTTCAGTTCTGCCTTGTAAGAGACGAATGCCGATTCGGTTGACGGTGCGCAGCGGGATGATTCTGGCTCTCGCCCTCCTCGCGAGCGCTTGCGGGTTGATCCGTCCTGAGACCTCGCTCATGGAGCAGGCTAGAAGCGCGCGCTCTCCGGCTGATCACGCCGCAGTCGCACAAGCGTATCGCCATCGCGCTCAGCGCCTGCGCACAGAAGCTGCAGACCACGCCGCCTTGGCCGACTGGTGGACGAGTCTGGCCAGTGGAAGTCCTCTGTCGGCGCGCCGCGCAGGCCGTGACGGGCAAGCGCGACATTGCCACCGCCTCGCCGAGGATCTCTCTGCGGCCGCCAGCGAAGCCGAGGCGATGGCGCAGTTTCACGACGAGCTGGCACGACCACTGTTGAAGCCAGAGTAGAGACTCGGACGTGAAGCAGTGAGAAACGCGTCGAAGATGGTTGGCGGAACGAGTCACACGAGGACAAGCCGGGAGTGAGTGATGCAAGAGCACAGCTGTGCATGTTCAAAGAGTTCCGATGAAACCGTTCCCACGGTCGATCAGATGCAACTGAAGATTGGGGTGATGGGAGGCGCCACAGGTGTGGTCTCGCAAGAGATCCTCGACAGGGCACACGCCTTAGGTCGCGAGATCGCGCGTAGCGGATGCATTCTGGTCACCGGCGGATGTCCTGGGCTACCGCTCGCGTCAGCATGTGGCGCGAAGCAGGAAGGCGGATTGGTGGTCGGCATCTCACCCGGGCTGAGCGTCGACGAGCACGTGTACAAGTACGGCTCACCGACGAAGTCCCACGATCTGCTGATATTCACCGGAAGTGGCTTGATGGGGCGCGAGGTGGTCAACATCCGCAGCTCCGACATTGTGGTGATCATCGGCGGCCGGAGCGGGACGCTCGGCGAGCTCGCGATCGCCTACGATGAAGGCAAGCTGATCGGCGTGCTCACGGGCACCGGCGGCATCAGCGACATCGTCAACAGCATTCTGGCGGCCTGCCAGAAGGACACCGGAGCGCGTGTCGTGTACGACTCCGATCCCGCTCGCCTGGTCGAGCAGCTGCTCGACGTCTATCGAACGAAGCACTACCGTCGGCCCTCGTGCTTCTGCGCGGAGCGTCCGCATGGTGAGGGGGCACCGGCCGCCGGCATGGAACGTGACCCGGTCTGCGACATGGATGTCCCTTCTGCTGCGGCAGCTGCGGAACGACGCGTCGGGGAACATCGTTACGTGTTCTGCTCCGTGAGCTGTGCGAATCAGTTCGACGGCGATCCAGATCGGTACGCGAACAAGGGGGGCAGCAATGGCTGACGCGGCGAGCATCCGGATCGTGAGAGATCTTGCACTGGGCGTCCGGGTTCCACTCTCGCCGCGGCAGGTGTTTGTGGTACACGGAGAACCGCAGGCGGCGCAGGCGCTGGCTGAGACCCTCCGAGGCCGGCTCGGATGGAATGCCGCAGTAGCTCGGGACGGTGAGACCGTTTCATTACGTGCAGAGTGAAGTGTCAAACACTAACGCGGGCGATGCCCGCAGAAAGGGAGTAGGAACAATGAAGCGAAACCAGAGATTGGCAGGAGCGATTCTGAGCGCGGCGTTGGCCGTGTTCGTCACCGCAGGCATCGCCCGCAGCGAGGAGAAGCACTCAGCGGCGCCACAGGAAGGAGGCTCGACGCTATCGATGGCGAGGTTCTACGGCGGAGCGGGGGCGCGCATCGGGGACTATCCCGGCAAACTGGTCTGCCTGCGTTGCGACCTGAAAGGCGGTCCTGAAGCAATGGCGCAATGCGAAAAGGCGGGTCACCGCCACGCCTTAGCGATGGAGAGCGACGGCATGGTTCACCCGCTGCTGCCTGGCACCGAGAAAGTGCTGAAGCAGATCAATTCCGGCGAATTGCACGGCAAGGAGGTCACGGTGCACGGGATGTACTATCCGGCCACTGGTGCCATCTTGGTCGATCGGATTGCAGAGAAGAAGTAGGAGCCTTCGAGCATGCGCGTCCTCTCATGTTGACGCGTTTCGAAATCCCGCGCCGTCGGACGGGCCCCGGCTCGGGGCGGTTGATCCTGCGGGCGGTGACAGTGGCCGCCGTGGCGTGGCTGCTCGCAACGCCCCGAACGGGGGCCGCTCAGCCGACCATACTCGATGTGAATGCTGGTGAGCGTCTCGTCGTTGTCGCTCCGCACCCGGACGACGAGACGCTCGGCGCTGGTGGTCTCATCCAGCGCGTGCTCGCGCGGGGCGGGACCGTGCGGGTTGTCCTCATCACGGCAGGCGACGGCTACGTCGAAGCGGTGGTGCATGAAACCGGCAGACTTCGACCGCGCCCGGCCGAGTATGTCGCCTATGGTGAGCGCCGCTTGCGCGAGGCGCGGAGCGCGTTCCGCGAGCTTGATGGCGAAACTATACGCGCGGAGCATCTGCTCGGTTTTCCGGATGGCGGGATCGAACCGCTCTTGACGGCACACCGGCAGCGCACCCACCCGGAGCAGTCATCGACAACCGGGGCTTCGGCACCGCCGTACTCGGAGACGGAGCACCCCGATGTTCGTTATGACGGCGACGATCTCCGCGCGGCGTTGGCTCGGTGCTTCCGCGAGGTGCAGCCTACGATCATCGCGTTCCCAGATCCCTTGGACCGGCATCCGGACCATCGTGCCACCGGTAGCTTCACGCTCCTCGCGGTAAAGGATCTGACGGAGGGCCACGGAAGGTCGCAGCCCGCAGCGCCGCGCCTGCTTGCTTACCTGGTCCACTGGCCTGACTGGCCGCCCGGCTGGGATGCAGCCACCCCTTCTGCGCTGATGAGCGACGCGGCGCTGACCCTACCGTCTAACCTTCCAGCGCGCGACCTGGAGCGCTTCGCCCTCGCGCTTACGGACACCGAGATTGCCGCAAAGCGCCGCGCACTGGCGCGGTACGCCAGCCAACAAGAGGTTATGCCATCACTCCTCGCCGCGTTTGTGCGCCGCACGGAGCCCTTCACTGTGTTCACGGGGACCAAGTGAACTCTCGTGCGCGACGTTTTGCCGTGCGCGCGGCTGACTGGCGCAGCGGAGTTGGCCGCCGGGCGGAGAGAACCGTCGGGCGGTTCGGTTACCGCGCGGCCCATGAGGATCGGCGCGGCCGATTGACTTGCACTGTCTGTCGCCTTGTAATGCGCGGGGCACCACACGATGCACGGAGGTGAAGTTGAAATCGTTTTCATCATCGCGGACCTCTGCGGCTACTCCGCACTGACCGAGGCGCACGGGAGTCTGGGCGCGGCGACGGCTGCAATGCGCTACGCCGAGATCGCCCATTCCGTGCTGCAACCCGGTACGCGTTTCGTGGAGCGTGTCGGCGATGAAGTGCTGATCGCCGCTGAAGATGCGTCCGCTGCGGTACGCACCGCGCTGGCGCTGCGCCAGGCCGTCGAGCGGGAGCCTTTGTTTCCCACCCTGCGTACCGGTCTTCACGCCGGCAGCGTTGTCGAGCAAGCGGGTAGCTACTTCGGTAGCGCGCTGAACATCACTGCGCGCGTCGCTGCGCATGCGCGAGGCGGTCAGATCCTATGCACCGACCGCGTGCGGACGTCGGCATCATCGTGCGGCAGCATCGCGTACGAGGCGCTCGGCCCGGTGACGTTCAAGAACATCGTCAATCCGGCCCTGCTCTTTGAGGTCGTATCCAGCCGTCACAGCGCCGAGAGTGCCGTTCTCGATCCTGTCTGCCGCATGCAGGTTCGGCCCGGGACTGCACCGGCGAGGCTGCCGTATGCCGGGGCGACGTACCACTTCTGCTCGTTCGATTGTGCCAAGACATTCGCCGAGCATCCGGATCGTTACGTGCCGTCACCAGCGGCGTGATGCGCAAGCCTGGCTGCCTGAACACCCGCCTGCATAATCATGATCCCGCTTCCGCGTGCTTCCCGAACGGCCAGAAATCGCGGAAGTCGAAGTTGATGTCGAGCTGCGTGGTCCATTTCATGCGGCCGTTGAGGCTCGGTGTTTCAGCTACTTCGCCGCGGCTGCAGCCATGTCGGCGTGTTCCTTCGCCAGGCCCTCGTACTCCGTCTGTCGCTGGCGCGCCGTCCACAGCAGTTGGTCGCAGTGCCGGTTCCCTCCGTAGGCTTTGACCATCGCCTCGTGCCGCGTCACGTCGACCGCCGCCGCCGCCGCCTTCGTCTGGTAATATGCGGCGATCGCCTGATGGTCCGCAGGGGTTTTCATCGTCGTGATGCGTTCGACGATGTTGTCGTCCGTTACTGGACCTGCCTGCGCCCAGACCGCTTGGCTGACGGCGAGCAGGACCGCGACGCCTAAGATTCCAAGGCCATAACGGATGACCGGCTGGTGACGTGTGTGGTCCATCATGCCTATCTCCTCCTTTGGGTTGTCATCACTGGGCTGAGTCCTTCATTTAGAAGGTCAAGAGGGCGTCCACATTGAACGTCCACTGATTCTGGTCGCCGCTGTTGAACACCGAGCGGTCAGCGTGGTCGTAGCGAACTTCCGGTCGGAACAGCAAGCCGGAGAGGAGATTGTCTGTTGGGAACGGCTTGATGGCCACGCCCACCGTGGGCACATAGTAGTTGGCGCTGACGGGCGCACCGGTGGAGAAGCCATTGGCGGCGTCTTCATACCACTCCAGCCGGGTGTTCAGCGTGCAGTGCGGATCAACCGCGTAGCTGGCGTAGCCCGCCACCCCGCCCCACTGCTTGGCCCCGCCCGTTAAGCCGGGGATGTGCGGAGCCTCGACGTAGTCAAAGCCCAAGCCGAGGCTCAATGCGTCGGTGATCTTCTGGGTGACAACCAAGTCCAAGGCGGTCCACCAGTGGCTGTTGTCTTCGGGAGGGAGATTCCGTCCGACCCCCGTCGGGAACTCCGGGCCTTCCGTCATCACGAAAATGATGGACGTCTTGTCGCTGGGCGCAAAGGTCACGCGGCCCAAGAAGTCCAGAACATCGTTGGCGTCGCTGACCGACTGGTTCCAGCCCCGCGTGAAGCCGGCGTCAAGCGTCCACTGGGGGTTGAGCACGTAGGTGAGCAAAGCGCCCGTCTGCGTGCCCGGCTCGGCGTAGAGAAACTGGTAACTATATGAATAGAGTGCCCTGGCCGGATCACCGAAGGCCCCGTAGATGTTGGCGCTGAATTGCTCGAAGCCGGCCAGCTCAATCCATTTGCCCACGCGGAGGCGCACCGGCAAGGCGGGGAGGGTTACGTCCGCATAGGCTTGGAGAAGGTCCCATTGATTGCGACCCGTCTGCGTATCCATCATCCCATTCGAGTGGATGAACGCAGCATCCGCACCGTAGATGCCTTCCACGCGGAAGCCCACGTCAAACGTCTTCTTGGTCGGATCGACCGTGCGCTCGGCATTCAAACCGATCTTGTCAAGGATGGCCGTGTGTCTGAAGCTGTTAAACCCGATGAAGGTTGGGCCATCGTGACTGCCCGGCGCGCTGAAGTCATACATGTAACCGCCTTCGACATAGCCGTAGAGGTTGATCCCGGCCTTATTCAAAGGTTCGGCCATTCCCGCCTTGCCCAAAGTGCTCATCAACAGCCCAGGCGGCGGCGCGGTCGCAGGCGGCGGTTCAGTCGCTGACGGTTCATCTGCGCGCGCCGCACGCCCCAGCGCCCCCAGAGCCAGCACCGCCATCAGCACACGTCCAAACCTCTGCTTTGCCCCCATGATGTCTCCCGTCCTTTCTCTCAGCCGAAAATGAAGCCAACCCTGCCTGCTTCGGATCGCGACGTGTCGAGACCGCCACCGCTCGTGGCGCTTGCGGCGTGTCGGTGCAACCGAGATGCCGCAGCGGCGGCGAGAGCAGCGTGTGGCTCACGACAGCGACGTCAACTCCGCCGGATGTGCGTCGCCGCAATTTTCAGCAGCGCGGAGAAAAGGCGTCGTACTCAGATCACTGATGCGGTTGCGTGGATCGTAAGCAGCGCACACGACGCGGGCAGTTCACGTTGCGCGCGGAGCGTCAAGGGCGACCGGAGACCACGTCCGTCATGTCGACTGCTGCTAAATCTCAAGTTGAACACTGCGTCCTGCCGCTCTGGCTGAGTTGTCGGGCGCGGGGGGTATGCGCCCTGCGAACAAGAGCCGGCGTGGAGGCCGGCCCCACAAGGGCCGGTGCTGGTTGCGAAGCGGCGACGTCGCGGTCGTAGTAAAGGTGTGAGCCGGTCTCGTTCGGAGGACGGCTTCCTTTCAGGAACACCAGACCTTGGGGTCTGGGGCGATGTCTGGATCGTAGCTGATCGGTGACATACGCCGGCTCGAACAGCACTTGCAGAATCCGAAGGCTCAGGTCAAGCCCGCTGCGCTGAGCCTGCGAGCGCCGCGCGTTGATATCGTGATCGGCAAGGGCCATCTTCTTTGGAATTCAAAACATCGTGAGCTGCATCCTTTCCCAGTAGTAGTACCGAAGCATCAAAATTCGGAATGCCAGTTGCAGTCACCGGGCCCTTTCCCGAGGGCGCCGACACCGGCCCGGTGCGTCTACGCCGCGCACGCTTCTTGCTGCGAAAAACCAGCACAACCGCCAGGCGCAGGGTCGGTTCATTCAGCCCCGGGTGGTCACGAGCGCAATGAAAGGCACAGCGATGATACGTACTTGGCAGCGTGCCGTTGTCGTCTTGGTTCTCGTGAGCGTAAGTGCGTGGACGGCAGTAACGCACGCGCAGCAGTTGTGTGTCGGCGACTGCAACGGCAACGATCAGGTCACCGTGGATGAGCTGCTGACGATGGTGAACATCGCGCTGGGCAACGCCGGCATATCGACCTGCCGAGCGGGCGATGCGAACGATGACGGGCAAATCAGCGTTGATGAGATCCTCACGGCGGTGAACAATTCGCTGAACGGCTGTCCGCTGTCGCCCAGTGCTACACCCACGCCAACCGTTACCTCGACAGCCACGGTGATGAGCACTCCGACTTCGACACCCACTGTCACGATGCCGCCGACGGTGGGCTCCTTGTCGGGAACGGTCCGCAGCAGCAAGGGTGCCGTCGCTGGGGCGCAGGTCTGCGTCGCGGGCTCGACCATCTGCGCCACGTCCGGAAGCGATGGAACGTACACACTTTCCGCGGTCTCCCCCGGTTCCGTCTTCGTCTCCGCTTCAGCGACCGGTTTTCTTCCTGGCGAAACGCGCCAGGCGGCTTTCCTCACTGCGGGTGCGAGCCTTCAGGGTGTGGACGTCATGCTCTCCGGCCGGCCGACGAGCGCTGCGACATATGTCGGTTCCAACCTATGCGTGACCTGCCACACCGCGCTGAACCCCAGTCTCGTGGCGGCGTGGCGGGGATCGGCGCACGTCGGTGCCGTCGATCGCACGACCGCCCACGTGGACGTGACAGGATGGCCTGCGGCACCGGCCGACTGCACTGCGCCCGCCGCCCTTGACGCTGGGTTCACAGCGAGCGATCCGAACCCAGCCATCCTCCAAGACCGCGAAGTCTATCTCGTGCGCTGGAAGGCGGGCTGCGCCGGCAAGCCGGAATTCGCGATGGCGTTCGATACGAACCAGAACGGCGCCATCGACACCGGGGATACGATCATCCCGGTGAACGGCAGCATGGGAGGCGTTGCCACCGGCGCGGGCCAATGCGGCAACGGAGGCATCATCCCGGCGAACGCGCCGTGCTCGGCCAACCTCGGCGGGTCGGGCTCCAGCGCCGCGAAGGGATGGTGGCAACAGGAATACCTTGTGGACATCGGGGCGGCCGGCAAACCGTCCTGGGTGACGTGGGATACGACCAACACTCCTACCGACGCGCTGATCCTTCCGGCGGCGTGGAACCAGCGGTCGAAGCAGTGGGTCGCGGCGCCGGACTACAATCCGACGCAGGATGGGACCTACTCGAAAGCGTGCGCAGGGTGCCACGATACGGGTCTCTCTCTGAGTGCAGATGACTCCGGACACGTGACCAGCTACAGTCGCGTCGACCCGTACATCGGCTGCGAGAAGTGCCATGGCCCGGGCTCCGCCCACGTGAGCGCGGGAGGGGATACCCAGCTCATCGTCAACCCGTCCTACCTCACCGCGCAGTCCGAGCGTGAGGTGTGCGGGCAGTGTCACTCACAAGGCGTCTCCTCAACGAGCCCCACGGGCGTCTTCGGCTTCGCCTGGAACAGCGGGGCGGCAGTGGGGGGCGGGAACTTCATCCCCGGCGTCCACCGGCTGTCCGACTTCCAGAGCGCCCCGGCCTACGGAGACCCCGATTTCTACTGGCCGAGCGGCTTCCCCAGCGTCGACCACATCACGTCAGTGGACTTCGAAGCCAACGTGCACGTGAACAACCCCTACGAGAAGCTCACTTGCGCGGACTGCCACTCAGGCCACGGCGGTGCCGGTGGACCGCTCCAGTTCCAGCGGACCAATGGGCAGACGGGTGATCGATACGTCTTTCAGAACAACGACGCGACCCTTCGCGACGACGTGCTTTGTCTTTCGTGCCACGCCACTCAGGGGTCCTTCGCGTCCCTCGCCCTGGAAGACGTGGGGCGCTACCACATCTCGGCCGGAGGCTCCGTGCAGAAAAACGGGACGGCGTGGGTCGTGTCGGTGGATGATCAGGCGAAGTCCGCAAGTGCGGTGGCGTCCGCGGTCCGTTCACATATGATCACGCAGGCGGCGATGCCCGCGTACTTCGATCCCAATGGGACGATCGGGACGCCGGTGGGGCGCTGCTCCTCCTGCCACATGACCAAAACGGCGTTCACGGCGTCGTTCTACTCAGGACCTGACGCCAGTGGGAAGACCGCCAACGTGATCGGTGACGTGACCTCCCACACGTTCCGGGTCGCGTGGCCCGACATGAGTTTGGTGACCGTGGCGGGCGCGACGAGCTGGGATGGCGTCATGCCGAACGCATGCGGGGCCTGTCACCCGGAGTACCGCTTCGGGAAGTGACGTGGTCATCGAGCTTCCTTGGCCGTGAAGCGACCGACGCCCAGTGCGACGGGAATGCCCGCTTGCGGGCTTACTGTCGCCCCATGCCCATATGGGAGCCCATCCCCGGCGTCATCGTCGCACGTGGTCCCCCCATCCCTGGCGTCATGGTAGAGCCACCCATCCCCGGTGCCATCATCGGATGTGGTCGCATGCCGGGCGTCATGGTGGGACCGCCCATCCCCGGTGTCCTCGTAACGTGCGGTTCGATCCCTGGTGTCATGTGTTGCGTGGGGACCGTCGACATCCGGAGACCCGGCACTCCAAACGTCTTCCCATTCGTGTCGGCAATCTCCACGTTCGCCACATCAAGAACTGCAGGGAGCGTCAAACTCGACAGCGTGAGCGGCACGGAGAGGGCCGCAGTGCCGGCGTTGATGTCAAACAACTGATCAACCGAGATGGGTTGGCTGCTGCCATCAGCCGACGTGAGACTGGCCGACACGTACAGGTGATTGCCGCTGCTGGTGACTGGTGCGCCTTGACTGACAACCCCCGCGAGCATCAGACGAATCCGCAACCCTCGCGCATTCGCTCCTGGACCGGGGGTCATCATCGGCATTCCGCCCATACCCGGCATGCCTTGGCTGATCATCAACATACCCCGCCCGATCTGCGTGTCCGCAGTCATGGGCGAAACCAAGTGCGTCGTGTAACTGCCCCCACCCATCTGCATCGTCGACGACATTTGCGCCCGCAAGGGCACCGCGACGCATGTTGCTACGGTGGCGGCCAACGCCATGTGAAATAACCTCATTTTCCCACCCTCCTTCTGTTCAATATGAAAGATCCACTCGTTGACGACGTGATTCTCACAGCTCAGCAAGGTGTAGTCCGCATCATGGTGCCATCGAGATCTTCACCTTCTGTGCCTCGACGACCCCCGGATTGTCACTGTTGATGACGCCACTGACCTCGACCGGGTCGCCGGCGCCCATGTCCTTGCATTGAAGCGGCTGGCCGTTGGAATCGGTGATCTGCACCGCGGGCAACAGCCGCACGCGGGACCGCCCGACCATCCCAACCATGCCAGGCATTCCGGGCATGCCGGGCATTCCGGGCATGCCCGGCATGCCGGAGGTGTCGGTGGGGTCGGAAACCATCAACATGTCTGAGTCGCAGTTGATCATCATCACCGTGCCCTTGAATTGCACCTGCGCGGCGGCTTGCGGTGCAACGATCACAGCCAGCGCGACAACCGTCTGATCGGTGGGCTGAATCGTGCCTCGGACGATGACCTGCTGACCCGTCTGAACGGTCGCGCACGGGAGGGCTTGCCCGTTGCTGTCGACGATGGCGGTCGTAGCGGATAGCCGCACCATGAACTGGTCGGCCGTGAGCCGGCGATCGTTCACGAGAAGGTCGCCGGCGCTACCGCTGCAATCCGTGTGTGCGACGGTGCCGAGAAAGCCCAGCTGCCGCACTGCCCCCATCTGAACCATCATCCCTGACGCGAGCTGAACGTCTTCCAATACGATCGTCGACCCAGCTGGTACATCGAGGCGCTGGACCACGGCGAACATGGGAGTCGAGAAACGCAGCGTAAGGTTGCCGGAAAAATCCCCCTCGATCTGGAAATTGCCGCCCGCGTCGGTGGTGCTTCCAATCCCCGGCACCTCGTCAATGGTCACGCGAACGGCCGGCATCATCGACCCGCCCATAGCGGCGCTGTTCCCGGCCGCGCTGCCCTGCGCTACGGCGGACACGTTGCCGCTTACCGAGGCGGAAATGCCGGTCCCGACCGGGCCTCCGTCGACCGATGCGATCCCGCCGGAACCTCCTGCGCCACAGCCGGCAGCCGTGATCAGCAGGCACATTGCAACACTCCAACTCCAAATCCGATTCATTTAGACCTCCGGATGCGACCCGGCACGGGGCGCTGATCCTGTGTAATCTGCGGCGGTTCCGACGCCGCTCCTTCTTCCTCGAAGTAGTAGGTACCCAGGACGACGCGCGATCGCTTCCCGGCTGCCGCCTTCGGGTTTCGATCACGGTCGTGTGATGCGAGGAGGGCGTTCGCCCGGCGGATGAATTCTTCCCCGACCCGTCGCGCCGCGGCGCGCAATTGAGGGAGTGCTTGCGCACCGATGTTATCGTACACCACCTTGCGCTGCAGCCGTGGCGCATCGGGAACTTCGATGTTGTGAATGATCGTAGAGAACAGCTCAGCCGGATCCGACCCGAGCAACGTCAGCTTCCCCGCGGCATCTCCTGCTGGAATGTGCGCTTCGTGCTGCAACGCCACATCGCCGTTCACGACCAAGGCGACTGCCTCAACCCGCAGCAGCTCATCGAGCACCGAACGCACCGGTATGTCCGTGCCGCATTCGCGCACCAACCGCGCGAAACTGGCCGCCTTGGGATCGTCGCACTCGTAGGGCAGACGCCGCGGATTTCCATCGGCTTCAGCGTAGGGGGGGCCGGCCATCCACCGGCCGATGACATGGGTCACCAGCGTATCCTCGACTTCCAGCGTCTGCGGTGCGCTCTTGCGGCGGCGCAGCTGCGAGATTTCCTTGCGGTTGATGCCCGTGACGAGCGACAGGCGGCTGTCCGTGTGCTGCTTGAAAGGTAAGGCGAAGTCTTGCTCCGCAACGTCGAGATACACTTGCTTCACGATCCGGCTGAAGGCCGGGTACGACACGCCGTAGGCGATGAGTTGGCGCACCACCGGTCGCATCATCCGCTGGATGGCGGTGATGAACTGTTCCTTCAGGGGTCGTGGCAACATAGCAACAGCCTAGCGTATCGTCGAGGTCACGCCGCCCTGGGCGGCAAATCGACCAGCCCTTGCCTCTGTTTCGAGCCGCCGGCTTGCCGTCCGTGCAGTCGAACTCGTGTCCGGGCCTGAAAGTGGGCTCGGAATGACTCCACGGAGCAGGCGCGGCGGCGTTGATATAAGGTGGGATAGATTCCCATAATCGTGGAATATAGTCCCATTCCTTGTCCGCGTCAAGCAGTTTTACCAATCTTCTCTCCCGTCCAAGCGCCGTGATCACAGCCGGTCCGGAAGGCGAGGCCAGACCGATTCTACGTTCACTTCCGAATCCCACGACTGTTAGGCGTTCGGCAGGCGCCGCTTGCTTGCCACCACGGCCCCCAAACCGGCGCCTCTTGACTTTCGGGAATACATAGATATATTTCGATACGTCGAGAGGAGGGATGGTAATGAATCCGATCTTCGGTCCTTCGCTGTTCATGACTGCCGCTGCCCAGGCCAGCGTCCCGCCGAGCCTGGCGCTGCCGCTGATGTGGGTGACCGTGCTGGTGTGGGCGATGGTCGCGCTGCTGCTGGTCTCGGTCGTGGGCATCCTGAGCGCCCGGGAGCACCAGCCGTCTGAGTCGGGGAATGCGGTGGGCGCGCAGCGATGCGCGGGTCGTCTCCGGCCGTGCTTCGCGTGCTTGCGCTAGCCGGGCCGAGACCGTAAGAGAGGCAGTCGATGGCGAATTTCGTGCGGCTGTTCCGCGCCCTGGGAGATGCGACGCGGCAACAAATGCTCTCGCTGTTGGAGCGCGCCGGAGAGATGTGCGTCTCCGATCTGGCGCGCAACTTCGAGATGACGCAGCCTTCGGTGTCGCATCACCTGCGCATTCTCAGGGACGCCGACCTGGTCACGGCGCACAAGCGCGGCAAGGAGGTCTACTACGCCGTCAACCCGGAAGAGTTGACCACGTGCTGCGGAGCGTTCTTCGAGAAATTCGCCTGCTGCCGCTCGCTGCTGAAGGGCGCCGGCCGCAAGTCGCGTGCGGCGGTGAAAGGCACGTCGTGATGACCGTCCAATGGGTGTCGCTTGACACCTGCATGTATGTGCATGTAAGCACCTCTGATGAGGCGACAGCAGACCATGCTGACCCCAAGCCGTAGAGCCCGCGAGAAGGCCGCCCGCGAGTTGACCGAGATTCTCGACTCCAAGCTCTTCAAGGCGCTCTGCGAGCCGGTGCGGGTCGAGATCGTGAAGTTCCTGACCGTGGAAGGGCGCTCGGATGTGGGCACCATCGCCGAACACTTTCCGCAGCATGCTTCGGTGGTGTCGCGCCATCTCGCCGTCTTGCACGACGCCGGCGTCGTACGGCGGCAGAAGGAGGGCCGGCACACGTTTTTCGAGATGGACGGCGTCTCGATGGTCGGCCGCATGGACAAGATCCTGGCTCGGTTCCGCAAGATCGTGCCGCTGTGCTGCCCGGGAACCGGAGATTGATGTGTTTGCGTCTAATGAATGCATATATGTGCAGCAATACATGTAAGTCGAGCCGTTGAGGCCCGACAGGGAGGAGGAGTTGCATGGAACGTGAGGATCCGGACAGCGCGCGCGCGACGGTGCGTGAGCGATATGGTCGCATCGCCGAAGAGTCGACCGGTTGTTGCGGCACGACGGGCGGGCATGCGGAGCACAGCCGGCGGATCGGCTATAGCGATGCCGAGATCACGGCTGCGCCGCCAGGCGCCGACCTCGGCCTGGGCTGCGGGAACCCGACGGCGCTGGCGCTGCTGCGCCCAGGGGAGACTGTGCTCGACCTCGGATCGGGCGCCGGATTCGACGCCTTCCTGGCGGCGCGCGTGGTGGGCGCCGCCGGACGCGTGATCGGTGTCGACATGACATCGGCGATGATCGCCAAGGCGCAGGAGAACGCCCGCAAGGCGGGCGTCACCAACGCCGAGTTCCGGCTGGGCACGATCGAGGAGCTGCCGATCGAAGACGCGAGCGTCGACGTGGTGATCTCCAACTGCGTGATCAATCTGTCGCCCGACAAGCCGCGCGTGTTTCGCGAGGCCTTTCGTGTCCTCAAGCCCGGGGGCCGCCTGTTGGTCTCCGATATCGTGCTGCGCACGCCGCTGCCGGAACGTGTGCTGGCCAGCGTTGAGGCGTACGTCGGTTGCGTCGCCGGCGCGGCTCTCAGAAGTGACTACTTGCAAGCGATTACGGACGCGGGGTTCAGCCAGGTGCAGGTGCTGACAGAGACGGACGCGTCTGCGCTGCTGGCAGCGGACTGTGCGTGCGCGCCGGATCCGCTTGTGGCCGACGTGATCGCCGCCGTGGGCGACGCCGAGGAGTTGCGCCGGTTGGTCGCCGGCGTCGCCAGCATCGCGGTCTCAGCGCGTAAACCGTGAGCGGAATGCGCTGCGGCGGATGGTTGTGGCAGCCTCGTTCGGACGGCACGCGGCAGTTGCAGCGCCGTTGGGCGATTGTGGAGAGTGAGATGTGATGAGCGCAAGACAAGGCACATTGACTCGGCGCGACTTCCTACGGAACACGGGCGCGGTCGCTGTTACGCTCGGGCTTGCCAATCTTCAGCTCGCGCGTGAATCAATCGGAGAGGCGGCCGCTTCTGTTCAACCTTCTGCCCCTGACCCGCGGCTCTCCGATTACCGCGCCTGGGAAGACCTCTACCGCCAGCAGTGGCGCTGGGATCGCGTCGTGCGCGGGACGCACTCGATGACGAACTGCGTGTCGGGCTGCGCCTGGGATCTGTACGTCAAAGACAATCTCGTGTGGCGTGAGGAGCAGAAGGCGCCGTACGTGGCGTCGATGCCCGGCCTACCCGACTTCAATCCACGCGGTTGCCAGAAGGGGGCGTGCGCGGCGAGCCTGATGTACTCGCCGTCGCGCGTTCGCTACCCGCTGCGGCGGGTGGGCCAGCGCGGTGAGGGTCGCTGGCAGCGCATTTCGTGGGACGAGGCCCTCGCGTCGATCGCCTCCGCCATGGTTGATGCCATTGAACGCGAGGGGCCCGCATCAGTGGTCTGCGAGCTGGGTTCGAACGTCGGCGCCGGCCCGAACAGCGCCGCACCCTTGCGCTTCTTTCACTTGCTCGGCTCCCCGGTTACGGATCCGACGGCGCAGATCGGCGACCTCATCGCCGGCGCCACCATCACCTTCGGCACCGGCCACCCCCACGGCTCCTCGGACGACTGGTACCGTTCCTCATACCTCGTGCTGTGGGCGTTCAACCCGGCCGCGACGCGCATCCCCGACGCGCATTTCCTGAACGAGGCGCGCTATCGTGGCGCCGAGGTGGTCGTCGTCGCTCCAGACCTGAACGCCACCGCCGTGCACGCGGATCTCTGGCTCAACCCACGGCCCGGGACGGACGCCGCGCTGGCGCTCGGCGCCGCACAGGTCATCGTTGCAGAAGGTGTGTACAACGCTGCATACATCGCGGAGCAAACCGATTTGCCGCTGCTCATTCATGCCGACACGGGCCGCTTCGTCCGCCAATCCGACTTGCGCCGGGGCGGCTCAGACTCCACGTTTTATGTCTGGGATAGTAAGCGAGGCAATCCGGTACCGGCTCCCGGCAGCGGGGTCAGCAAGAAACTGGACGGTGTGGATGTCGCGGCGGACTTGACGTTCTCCGGCACCATCGCCATCGGTGACAAGGCCGTGTCCGTCCGCACCGTGTTCTCGCTGCTGCGCGATCGGCTGGACGCCAGCTATCGACCTGAACAGGTTGCCGACATCACCGGGGTCACGGCCTCGACCATCCGCCGCTTCGCGCGCGGCTTCGCCGCCGCCCCTGCGGCGCTGATCGTGGCGGAGTTTGGCCAATGCAAGTTCCTCCACGCCGATCTGGCGCAGCGGGCACAGATTCTGTTGGCTTCCCTCACCGGAAATGTCGGACGGCCGGGCGGTGGCTGGCGCGGCGGCGGCAACTTCGCGCTCGAAGGGTTCATCCTGCTCGCCAGCCAAGAAGGACTCGGCTCGCTCAACTTGCTCGCGTTCGGTGCGCAGTCGTACTTCAAACCTGCCGCGGCAATGCACTCGGTCACCAGCCACTTTGTGCCGGGGACCCTCTGGCACACCGTGCATGGCGGACTGAATCAGGCATCGGCTGACCCGCGCTACGGCGACACGCATGCCCCGCGCCCCACGGCCGAATACCTCCAGGAAGCCATCGAGAAAAAATGGTTTCCGATCTTTCCGCCGCCCGGTCGTCCACCGCAAGTGATCGTCTCGGTGTTCGGCAACATCCTGCGTCATGCGCGCAACAACACCCGCTTGCTCGAAACCTTGTGGCCCAAACTGAAGCTCGCCGTCGATGTCAGCTTCCGCATGAGTGAGACCAGTCGTCAGGCCGACATCATTCTGCCGGCCGCGTTCTGGTACGAGAAGGCGGACATCAAGAGCCTTACCTCCAACATTCCGTATGTGCACCTCGGCGATCGCGCGGTGGCGCCCCTCGGCGAAGCCAAGCCGGAGTGGGAGATCTTTGGTCTGCTCGCCGAAGCCGTGGCGCGTGAAGCGCGCCGCCGCGACCTTCAGCCTTACACCGACATCGCGGACGTCGAGCGCGATGCCCGCCGGTTCGATGACGCGTTCACCGATCGCGGCCGATTCGGTCCGCACGATGAAGAAAAGGCCCTGCAGTTTATCCTCGACTACTCGTCCGCAGTGAAGAACGTGTCGCTCGATGATCTGCGCCATAGTGGCGCGAGCCGCTTTCGCAGCGCCGGCCCCGAGGTGGGCTATTTCAGCGACTACTCCCCGAACGAGCCGCTGGTTCCGTACCGCTTGTTTGTGGAGAAGAAGCAACGCTGGCCCACCCTGACCGGGCGACAGCAGTTCTACATCGACCATCCCTGGTTCCTCGAATGCGGCGAGGCGCTGCCGGCGTACAAGGACCCGCCGCATGCCGGCGGCAACTATCCACTGGTGCTCAGCGGCGGCCATACGCGCTGGAGTATTCACTCGCAGTGGCGCGATCAGCGAATGATGCTGCGCCTCCAGCGTGGTGAACCCGTGGTGTACTTGAGCGAGCGCGACGCGGCGGCGCGGCAGATCAAGGATCACGATCTCGTGCGCGTACGCAACGATCTCGGCACGTTCATCCTGCGCGTCAAGATCGCCAGCTACGTCCAACCCGGCCAGGTCCTGGTGTACCACGCGTGGGAGCCGTACCAGTTCCGCGGCGGCCGCAGCGATCACGCCATCATTCCCAGCCCCATCAAGCCGACGGCGCTCGTGGGCGACTACGGCCACCTGCACTGGGCCTATGGTCACTGGGAACCCAACCAGGTCGATCGTGACACGCGCGTCGAGGTGGAGCGGATATGAGCGCAGCGTCGGGGCTCGGTGTTGTATGAGGCGAACAGTTCTTGTTGCGGTAGGCATCGTCGGCGCCGGAGCGGTCGGCGTCGGTGTGTCTTTGGCCGTATGGCATTCTGCGGTGCCGGTGGGCCTCAGCATCGTCAACGGCCGGATCGAAGGCGACCCGGTCGTGGTGGCGGCGAAGGTGCCCGGCCGCGTCATCACCCTGCACGTCAAGGAAGGCGACGCGGTCGGCATGGATCAACCGATCGCCGAGATCAGCTCGGAGCAGATCCGCGCCCGCGTCGATCAGGCCGCTGCCGTCAAGACCTCTGCGATCAATGCGCTCGACTCGGCGCGGGCGGCGGCTATGGGCGCCCGCAACCAGCTCGGCCGCGCCGAAGCCGGCAACGCCGCCGCCGCGGCGCGCCAAGAAAAGGCCGCGAAAGACGCGGGCCGGGCCGAAGAGCTTTTCAGGCGGGGTGTCCTGGCGCAGGCGGAGATCGACGAGGCGCGGGCCACTCGCGAGGTTGCCGCTGCCGATCGGCGAGCCGCCGCTCAGCAAGTGGCCGCTACGCAGCGAGCGATCGAATCAGCCGACGCGCAAGTCGCCGCCGCCCAGGGGCAGGTACAGGCCGCGGCGGCTGCGCTCGACGAAAGCCAATCCACGTTGACCGACACCAAGGTGCGGTCACCCGCCCGCGGGGTGGTGACGACCAAGGTTGCCGAGCAGGGTGAGGTGCTGGCTGCCGGCGCGCCGATTGTCGTCGTCACCGATCTCGACCAACTCCACATGAAGGCCTACGTCCCCGAGCCCGAGATCGGGCGCATCAAGATCGGCGATCCCGCTCAGGTCCACGTCGATGCCTTTCCGGGCCGGCCGTTTGCGGCTCGGGTCCGCGAGATCGCGAGCCAATCGGAGTTCACGCCGAAGGAGGTGCAGACACGGGAAGAGCGCGTCAAGCAGGTGGTTGCCGTCAAGCTGTACCTTGATACGAACCCTGGTCATGCGCTGATTCCCGGTATGCCGGCTGATGCAGTCATTCGCTGGAAGCCGGAGGTCGCGTGGGTCGATCCGGCCCAGCCCTGAACCAAGGTGACTTCGTCGAGGGTTGGGGTGAGGTGATGAAATATCCGGCTCACCCTGGCTCCGCGCATTCGGCGCTACCTAATGAGTGACGAAGCTGAGACAAACCAGATCGCCGTTCGCGCCCGCGATGTGACCAAGCGCTTCGGCGCGACGCCGGCGCTGGCGGGGCTGAGCCTCGACATTCCACGCGGGCAGTTCTTCGGCCTCATCGGTCCGGACGGCGCCGGCAAGTCGACGCTGCTCAAGGCCATCGCCGGCGTGCTGCGCGTCGATGGCGACCTGGTCGTCCTCGGCGAGGCCATGCAGAGCGCGGCGGCTGCCGAGCGTGCCAAGGCGCGCATCGGCTTCATGCCGCAAGGGCTCGGGCTCAATCTCTACCCGGAGCTCACGATCGACGAGAACCTCGACTACCTGGCCAACCTGCGACTGCTGCCTGCCCGCGCGCGTGAGGCTTCGAAGAGGCGGCTGCTGGCGATGACGCAGCTTGAACCGTTCCGCGACCGGCCGGCGGGGACGCTCTCGGGCGGGATGAAGCAGAAGCTCAGCCTCTGCGGGGCACTCATCGGTGAGCCCGAGTTGCTGGTCCTGGATGAGCCGACCACGGGTGTTGATCCGATCTCGCGTCGCGACTTCTGGGACATCCTGGCGGCGCTGGTGATCGATTGCGGGCTCACGGCGGTCGTCGCCACGTCGTACCTGGACGAGGCGGAACGCTTCGAGCGCGTCGCCTTCCTTTGCGCCGGCCGCGTGCTGGCGCTCGGCACGCCCGCCGAAATCCGCGCCTCCGGTGCGGTGCGCGTGCGCGAGTTCCAGCCCGCGGATCTGGGACATGCGATGGCCGCTCTCGACCGCGCCGGTCTCCACTTCAAGCGTTCGCGCGACCGCCTGCGTGTGGTGACACGTGCGGAGGAGGAGCCGCCGCTGGCGGAGATCGTTCCGCAACTGGCCCCCGAAGTGCCGGTCGAGGACTCGCGCGTGAGCCTCGATGACGTGTTCGCGGCCAGGGTCGCGGCGGAGCGGGGAACCGGGGCGGCGTACCGGCCGTTCCCGGCAGGCGACGCCGAGCGGCCTGCGGAAATGCCCGTCGTGGTCAGCGGCCTCACACGGCGCTTCGGCGCTTTCATCGCCGTGGACCACGTCGATTTCGCGCTTCAACGTGGCGAGGTGTTCGGTCTGCTCGGGCCGAACGGCAGTGGCAAGACGACCATCATCCGCATGATCTGCGGGCTCCTGCCACCGACCGAGGGCAGCGCCCGGGTGGCGGGGTTGGACGTGGCCGTTGGCGGGCGTGCGCTTCGCGCGCGCATCGGCTACATGTCGCAGCTGTTTTCGCTCTACCGGGATCTCTCGGTTGCCGAGAACCTCGCGCTCTACGCCGCGATCTACGGGGTCAAGGGACGCGCGCGTGCCGCCCGTATCGATTGGGTGATCGAGCAGGGTGATCTGCGGGGGATCCAACGCGCCCGCGCCGGGAGCCTGCCGCCGGGTGAGCGCCAGCGTCTGGCGCTCGGCTGTGCCGTGCTGCACGCTCCGGAGATCCTCTTCCTCGACGAGCCGACCGCGGGCGTCGATCCGATCGCTCGGGACCGCTTCTGGTGCATCATTCGCGACCTCGCCAGCTCACACGGTGTGACTATCCTGGTCTCCACCCACTACCTTGGCGAGGCGGAGGGCTGTGACCGCATGGCACTGCTCGACGGCGGCCGATTGGTCGCGCTCGGATCGCCGGCTGCCGTGCGCGACACGGCGGCGGCCCGGCGCGGAAATCCGCTCATCGTCGAGGCGGAGCGCTACCGCGAGGCGCTGAAGGTGTTACGGGAGGCGGGACTCGCCGCGAAGCTATTCGGCTGCGACCTCCACGTGCTGACGCTCGATCCGGTAGCGACGACGCGTCACATTGAAAGGATACTTGCCACCGCCGGCTTGGCGGCGCGGGTGCGGCTGGGGGCGATCAGCCTCGAGGATGCCTTCATCGAGCACGTGGAGGCGGCACGCGCCGTTCGGGAGGTGGCGTGAAGATCCGCCGTATAGCCGCAATCGCCGCGTGTGAGGCACGGCAGCTGCGCCGCGACCCCTTGCTGTGGCTGCGTGCCCTCGGTGTGCCGTTCGTGCTCTTCGTGTTCATGGGGTACGGCCTGTCGTTCGACATCGAGCGCATCCCGTTCGCCGTGGTGGACCATGACCACAGCGCCACCAGCCGCGATTACGTCTACGCCTTTGCGGCGACGCGGGCCTTCGAGCTGCGCACGGCATCGGCCAGCGAGCGAGAGGTCGAAGCGATGCTCCGGCGAGGCCAGATCCACCTGGCGATCATCGTGCCGCCGGCCTTCGAACGGACCCTCTACCACGGCCTGCCGGCGACCGTGCAGCTCCTCGTCGATGGCGTCTATGCCTACCATGCCGAGGTGAACCGCAGCTACGCGCTCGCCATCCATTCCCGTTTCGCTGCGACGCTGCTTGCGGCCCGTCTGCGCGAACGTACGGGCGAGCAGCTCGACTCCGCGCCGATAGAGGTGCGCACGCGCTACCTCTACAACGAGTCACTCCGTACCAGGAACACGATCGTGCCCGGGCTCCTGCCGATGATCCTGATGTTGACGCCGGCGATCATGACGGCGCTCGCCATCGTGCGCGAGAAGGAGCTCGGTTCGATCTTCAACTTTCTTTCCTCACCGGCGAGCCGGACCGAGTTCGTTCTGGGCAAGCTGTTGCCGTACGTGGTCATCGGGATCGGCCACGCGGCACTCCTCGCCGCCGTCGCGGTTGCCCTCTTCGGTGCCCCATTCAAGGGGAGCGTGGCTCTCTACCTCGTCGGCTCGACGCTCTACGTGATCGCGACCGCCTCGATGGGTCTCATCGTCTCCTCATTCGTCAGCAGCCAGCTCGCGGGCATCGTGGCCACCGCGGTTCTGGCCATCGTCCCGGCGTTGCTCTACTCGGGCATGCTCGTCCCGGTGCAGAGCATGAGCGGGGACACCCGGGTCGTCGCCCATCTCTTGCCGGCGATGTTCCACAGCCGTGTGGTGGTGGCGGCCTTTCTGAAGAATCTGCCGCTGTCCGCGGTGATGCGCGACCTCGGGGTGCTGCTCGTCTTCGACGTGGTCCTCCTCGGTACGGGGATCGCGCTTACGCGCAAGAGGGAAGCATGAGCCTCTCACGCTGCCTGGCCCTGATGTGGAAGGAGCTGCTCGAGTTCCGCCGTGACCGCGTGGTCGTGCTGTTCATCCTCTATGCCTTTACGGTGGATCTCCTGGCGGATGCGGGGCATCGGATGGCGCTGCACAATGCCGGCCTGGGCGTACTCGATCAGGACCGCTCCGCGGTGAGCCGCGAGCTCGTCGGTCGGTTTCCCGAACCCTATTTCCGGCACGGGCCGGCGCCGCGTGACGCGGATGAGATCGTGCGTGGACTCGACTCCGGGGACGATATGGTCGGCGTCGTCGTGCCATCCGGTTTCGAGGCCGCGCTGGCGCGTGGGGAGCGGGCGTCCATCCAGCTCTTGCTCGATGGCTCTCAGGCCATACAGGCGGCGCTCGCAGAGGCGTACGCCCGTGAGATCGTCGCCGGCCTGTCCGGGCAGGTCATCTTGCGGCGGCTGGGACTGCCGCCCGACGCGGGCCGGGCGCTCCCTATCATCGAGCCGGCGCTGCGCGTGCGTTTCAACCCGGACCGCAACGATCTGTTCTTCATGCTGCTCAACTCGCTCGGCATGATGATGTCGCTGGTCGCGATTCTGCTATCCGCCTCAGCGTTGATCCGCGAGCGGGAACGCGGAACGATCGAGCAGCTCCTGGTGTCCCCGCTCGAGCCGTGGGAGATCCTGCTGGCCAAGACAGCCGCGAGCACAGTCATCCTGCTCGCCGGCGCGGCGGTTGGCGTCTTCGGCGTGCTCTTTCCGATCTTCCATGTGCCGGTGCGCGGCAGCCTCGTTGTCTTCTTCGGCTGCGCCACCATCTTCGCGTTCGCCATGTGCGGTCTCGGCATGACGGTGGCGTCACTGTGTCGGACCATGCCGCAGGTGGGGATGGTATCACTCTTGGTGATGACTCCGCTGCTCTTCGTCTCCGGGGGCTGGACGCCGGTCGAGGCGATGCCGGACTGGCTTGCCGCGGTGACGCTGTTCTCGCCGCTGCGCTGGTTCACCGACATCTCCTACGGCCTCTTCCTGCGCGGCGCGACGCTCTCCGACCTGGCGCTGCCCATCACCGCCATGACATGCCTCGGCACGCTGTTCTTCGTATGGGGTGCGTTGCGTTTCCGCGCCCGGTTCCGATGAGGTCGCCAAGCGCTCGCAGCGCAAGAACTTCTTGACAATTTGCGAGCCGTAACCTGCCGGTGTTACACTGCGGGCCATGCAACCTTCGGCCGTAACGCGGACCGGCCGAATTCATGTTGGATTTCTTCGTGACGACCATGCGTTTTGAACTTGAGCACCTTGAGTCATACGACGACGAAGCGCTGCTTGCTGAACTACGCCGTGTGGCTCCGCTGATTGAGACGCCCAAAATCACCGTTGGCGAATTTACCGCTCGAGCCAAAATCCACGGCTCTACCCTCCAAAAGCGATTCGGGGGCTGGAGAGGTGCGCTGGAAGCCGCCGGGCTCGGCGATCGGTTCGACGACACTAGTCTTCGAAAGAGCCGCGAAGAGATTCTGACTGCGATCAAAGCCACCGCAAGCAAGCTTCAGAAAGATGTTCTCACGCGCCAAGAATTTCAAGCGCATACAGGAATGGCTGATGGCCCAGCAAGGCGGGTTTTCGGCTCCTGGAAAGCGGCCCTTGCGGCGGCCGGACTTGGTCAGTCTGCGCTCGCAAAACGTTACACAGATGAAGAGTGCTTCGAGAACATGCTTTCAGTGTGGACGCACTACGGTCGTCAGCCTCGGCATCATGAAATGAATCGAGGACCGTCCGTCGTCGGGTCAAAGGCATATGTCGGTCGTTGGGGCACTTGGCGCAAGGCGCTCGCGGCATTCGTCCAGCGCGTCAGCAGCGAACCCCCAGCGCCAGGGCAGGAACCACGCGAGCAACCGGAGCAGCCACAAGAAGAGCCCTTCGAACCCAAGCGAGGCCCAAGAGACATTCCTTTGGCGCTGCGATATTACGTCCTTAGACGGGACAACTTTCGTTGCGTAGCGTGTGGAGCATCGCCGGCCATATCAACAGGCGTAGTCCTGCACGTAGACCATATTCACCCATGGGCGCGCGGAGGCGCCACGGTTGCAGATAACCTGCGCACACTATGCGAGGCATGCAACCTGGGGAAGGGCGTGTCTTCAGCGTGACGAAATCTATCGAGCTTCGGGTCGGACCAACGCAAGCTCTTGATCAACATTCGCTTTCGTTCGAAACCGTACTGCCAAAAGGTGCTTATCGGCCTATTTTGAGAGCCGAAAAGATGCGAGAAAGCAGTTGGAGTGCATCACCGGATTGAACGACAGATCCAAGCTTTGCGAGGGTTGTGACCATGGAGACCGTCATCGCCATTCTTCTTGTTGCTGTGTCGCTTGTCTTTCTGGCTGTGGCGCTCGACGCGACACGGTATCCGAAGTGAGCGGGCCACGCCGCCGAACCCGCCGTTCGAGCCGACCGGCTTGAATGGCGGTGTTCGTCGCGAGGCATTCTGCCCGCCGTGGGTCAACGGCACACCGTGCCCGACAATGCGGTGACATATTGTTCTCCGTGCGCTTCGAGATTCTTAGCGACACGTTGGCGCCGAGGTGGTCGCGACCGGGTGGGAGATCCGCAACCTCCGTCGCCTCCAACGCCGGTATGGGAAGGGACGGTGGCGCAAGATGAAGGGTGCCGCGACTACGGAGCCTGTCAATAAGCAGAAGGGCGTCAGTTGCGAATTCGAAACGGATGGGAACGCCCAGCCGACGGTTACTGATGAACATCAGTGGCACATGCAGCCATATGAATGTATGGCTCGGGTTCGGGAATCGTGCTAGCGTCTGTTTGTGGCAAAGGTGCGGTTCGAGTGGAACGCCCAAAAGGATCAGGAGAATCAGAGGAAGCACGGCGTTTCGTTCCGGAAGGCGCAGCTTGCCTTTGCCGATCCGAACCGCGTGATTGCGGAAGACCTGTCCCATAGTGCGAGCGAGAAGCGGTATTACTGTTTCGGCCAGGTCGCAGGTGGAGTGGTGACGGTCCGGTTCACGTACCGCGAGAACGTCATCCGAATCATTGGGGCGGGCTACTGGCGGAAGGGCAAGCGAATTTATGAGCGAGAAAATCAGATACACCGACGAACCGCTGGGAAAACTGAGGGTCGTTCCTGACTTCCTCTCTCGTCCTGAGGATCTCGTCTTTCGGGAGGAAGGCGTCGAGGTCACCCTCGCCTTGAGCAAGCGTAGCGTCGATTTCTTCAAGTCTGAAGCGCGGAAGCACCACACCCAGTACCAACGGATGATTCGGCGGCTGCTCGACGCATACGCTGAGCACCATGTCCGATCTCTAACTGGGCGCTCAACACGGCCACGCGCAGGCGCCGGGCGCGCCGGTTAACGCCGGAGCGTTGGACGGCTATTAGTAGTTTGTCAGGGGCGGGTGGAACTCTGTCGAGTAGGTCGTAGGTCCGGGTCGGACCAACGCAAGCTCCTGATCAACATTCGCTTTCGTCCGAAACGGTACTGCCAAAAGGTGCTTATCGGCCCACTTTGAGAGCCGAAGAGATGCGAGTAAAAGTGACGAACCCCACCCCGTGGGGATAGTCTTATCTTGAATGGGGACGCGTGGCATGGACACGGCCGGCGGAGAGATTGGTTGGAGCGGGCATCTTGCCGTGAGACTCCTTCTGCTGCTGCCCGCTGCGATCCAGGCACAACCGAGGCCAGTCGCGTACGTCACCAACAGCACGTCTGACACTGTATCCGTCATCGACACCACCACCAACACGGTGGAGGCCACGGTGGTCGTGGGATCTGGCCTCCGGCCATTTGGTATCGCCATGAGTCCTGACGGCGCGCTTGCCTACGTCACAAATCCCGGCGCTGACACTGTGTCCGTGGTGGATCTGCAGACCCAGACTACGACGACCATTGTCCTCGAAGACTGCGTCGGACTCTCTTGCAATCCGGAGGCGGCGGTGGTGAGCCGCGACGGCGCTTTCGTGTACGTTCTCAATCACCCGTACAACGCGGTCTGGGTCGAGGTGATCGACGCCGCCACACGCTCGGTCGTTGCCCACACGGACGCAAACACGTGCGATCTCGTTGGCGGCGTTGCCAGCATCGCGCTCAAGCCTGACGGCTCGACCGTCTACGCCACTGGTCCATGCGGGCTCTCTGTGATCGATGCGGCGACTCGGACGGAGGTGACGCGAGTCCCCGGTGACTACTGGGATGTGGCGGTCACTCCAGATGGCTCCAAGGTCTACCTCGCCGGTTTCCGACAGATCACGGTTGTTGATACGGTCACAAACCAGATCGCGGGAACAATCCCGGTCGCCCACTCTGCCTCGCAACTCGATCCATCCCTCGTTGCGGTCAGCCCGGATGGCAAGGTTGGGTACGTGGTGGCCGGGAGCACGCTGCTGGCGATCGACGTGGCGACCACAACCATTAGGGACACGATCGAGCTGGGGCAGACGAACGATCCTTGGGCGATCGCGATTGTCCCCGACGGGACGCAGGTCGCTCTGGCGACGCCCGACGCACTGCTGCTATTCGACACGGCCACGAAAATCGTCAGCCGGCGCGCAACGCTGAGCCGCGTCCCAGTGCAAATGGCCGTCACACCAGATAGCAAATTCGCCTACCTCACGAACCAGGACTTGGGCGGCAGCGCCGGCACCTTGTCGATGGTGGACCTGAAGACCGGAGCAGTGGGCCAACTCCTTCCGGCAGCGGTTCCGAGCGCCGTGGCAGCGGCGCCGGACGGGACGTTCGTCTACGTGGCTAATACCGAGTCCGATGAAATCGCAGTCATCGACCCTTTAGTGGCTCGCGTCCGAACCGTGATCCCGGTCTACCAGCCTTCCGCCGTCGTCATTGATTCAACCGGAACCCTGGCCTACGTGTCCGCCCGGCCCTCGGCCGAGCAAGGCGCCGCGGGTGTGATCGGGGTGATCGACACGAGGACGTCCACGCTCGTTGCCACCATTCCGGTCGATGGAATCCCCGGTCCGCTGGTGATGACTCTCCACGGCGACCGTCTCTACGCTGCAACCGATCGCGACTTGACAGTCATCGATACCACTACTCGTGCGGCCCGGCGGGTGGTGCTCGGTCAGTTCGCTTCCTTCGTCGACCTGGCGGTTACTCCCGACGGGACACGTGTGTACGAGTCGCTCGCGACAATTCTTGATCCCCTCTATGTTGATGGTGAAGTACTCGTCATCGATACCACCGATGATCAAGTCCGCGCGTCGATCGGAAGTGGCGGCTTCTTCGGCATTGTAATCGCACCCGACGGTGGCACGGCGTACTCAAGGGGTCCGAACGGCCTAGCGATCATTGACACCGCTACGAATGCTATTGCGGCCACCGTTCCGGTCTTTGGTTCCCCGGCGGCGATGACCCCGGATGGGAGATTCCTCTATCTCCTCGGTGCCGAGGTGACTGTCCTCGACACGATGACTCAATCAATCGTAGCGACAGTCTCGGTGGGCAACGGTCCCTCGGCCATCACGATTGCCCAAGCCCCCAGCCCCCCGACCTCACACCCGAGCGTGAGCCCAAGCAGCGGCTGCTCGATTGTTCCTGAAGCACAGGTGCACTCACACATGCTGCTGATGCTGTTCCTGCTGCCATGGCTACTTCGTGGAGCATGTGAATTACGAGTCCACCGATGGATCGGCGTCGGTGTGTACTCGTATCGACGTGCACGATGAGGCGGTGACCGGCGATCAGTTGGTGAACGCCCCGCTTCCGATGAGGTCATTGAAGGGGGCAAATGTCGGGATCGCCGAGAATCAACAGATTCGGCACGCTGCGCCCTCTTTCATGCCAAACGGCAGAGGGCCGGTCATCGGGGATCGGGGGGATCAGGGACGTCGATCAATCCTACTTTCAAGGGCCGACCCCGCTCCACATTGCAAGACCTGACACCTAGCCTCTGTCTCCACTTGTTCTCCCACGAGGCTTGCTCGATCCTTTTGTCGGCGCGTCAGGCTGCGGGTGAGCATCGCTCCGACTATGATCGACAACAAAGCACTTATAGTAGACCGAGGCCGGACGCCTCTTGCTAGTTGCGCACTTATGAATGACGTAGAGATCGTCTTCCGTTCGGTAGTGCCGGTAGGGAACAATTGTGTAATGTCTGGCGTAATCTGGCGTGTAGCCGAGGCGGTCGATCTGACCTTTGAGGCCGGGCGTGACCTCGAGAAGCATCTCACGCAGGGTGTCCCCTTCGATGAAGTTCTCAGGCAGCTGGTCGAACGGACCGTCGAAGTAACTGTTCGTTCGTACATTGCCTTCGAATACGCCGATCAGGATTTTGCGGTCGAGCCGGTGATCCCGGTAGAAGGCGAAGCCGGTGCGCCTGCCGATGATGATTCGGTTCGTGCGCCGGTAGGGAACGAAGTCGTCCGGGACCACTACCGTCTCGTCCAGGATGTAATGGAAACTCTTCAGCTTCGAATTGTAGACGAGGAAGAAGCGAATTCCTGACTCGTCGAAGATCGGTCCCACAAATCTCTCATGTGGTCCGAGCGCGTTTGCCGGCGGCTTGACCTGCGATAGATCATTGAGCGCGAAGACGACGCTTTTTCGGCCGTAGGTCACGCGATAAACCAGGCGCTCGAGCCGCTCGACAGTCACCCCGTCTGAGCCATCGAGACTGCCGCCCACCATAAAATCAGGTTTCGGCTCCCCGATCGCCCATTGGGCTAAGTCCGCGTAATAGGCGAAATACACCTTGCCGCTGTCGCGGTCGAGCGTGTGGAGCCTGATATTGCCGGCATAGAGCGTGCCGTTATGCGTAAAGCTGAAATAATAGTAGTTTCCCGTCGGATAGACTTTCACGCGATCCGGCAGGCTATCGAGAACGAAGGCAAAAACGGCGAAGGGATCGGTGATCTCGAGCGTGGTCGTCCGCATCGCCTCGTCCAGATATGTCTCGTTGGTGTATAGCCTCGGATAGGCCGGACCCTGCGCCCTCGCAATGCCGACCGTGACGGCGAGGGCCGCGACCGCGGCGAGGAGGCCGCACCGATAGCCGGTCATCCACTTCTTATACCGGTTATCAGGCATCAATATGTACAGACGTTGAGACTGTTCAAGGGGTTACGGTAAGTATGATCATCGCAATGTTGATATGGTTTCTTTACCTGTTTTGCGCCCGATTCAGTCGCTGACGTTGCCATCGGCGGCCCGCCGGGGTTCGAGGTGAAGGCGATGTCGATATTCTCGCCGGCTCTGGGAAGCTTGCCGAGCTTTGCGGCGGAAAAGGTGACCGCTCTGCCTTGGACCATGACGGTAAAGGTCTTGGCCGTCGGATCAACGCCCGTGACCTTGCCCGTGAGCTCGCCAGCCATCGGCTTGGACGAGGCTTTACCGACTGCCTTCTCCCCTGTTGCCGGCTGTTTCTCCACGCCCTTCTGCTGCCCATCGGCGCGTTTCGGCGGAACGGCGGCCTGCGGCGGTTCGGCGGCCTGCGCGCTGAAAGTGGAATAACCGATGACGCCGAGACACAAGCTCAGGGTCAGCGCCCAGACATTGCGACTGATACTCTTGCTATTCATTTTTGCATCTCCTCTGTGTTCGCTCCCGCCAGGCGAGAGTAGGTTGGTTGCCTCGGATGCTGGCGCCGCGGCATGACGACTGCGGTGCCATCGGTCCCTTAACGTCCCATCGCTTTAATCAATGCTTCAGCCGCAGGATGTCGCCCCGCTTGGGGAGGGTGCCGGTCAAGCGGCGAGCCGTGGAGAACTTCTCCTGCACCTGCTCGATCTGGATCTCCCCCAGTGGCGCCTCGATGACTCCCAGTCTGGCCCCCGTCGCCGGATCCGTGACCTCCTTGACGACGCTCGAGACGACAAAAATCGTTCCCGGCTGGAGATTCATATCGCGCCCGGCGTTCACCAAAACCTGGCCTCCCAACAGGTCCGCGACCCGTCCCACCCACGGGACCGTTTCCATCTCTCCGACGATGAGGGCCACCGCCTCTTCGATTGCACGTCGCGTCGCCTGGCCCAGCGGCGTTTTGTTGAAGGTGTCCCCGCCAAACTCCACACCTTGGAGAGTAGTGATCTTGAATGAAGCGTCGCTCGACGGCACGCGCGCCTCCACACGCTTGGAGGTCACCACTTGTCCGGTCGTCGTGTCGACCAGCCGGATGTCCATCCCCACGTGTCCCTCAACGCTCTTGCTACCCAACCCGATGCCGGCCAGCGGGCCACTCAAACCCATGTCCAGACCGCCGCCTTTCGCCGCTTGCTCGAACTCCGTGACCGAACCGACAACGAGCATCTGGGCGTCAAGGAGATTGCCGACCTGCGCGGCGGTCCCTTGCGGGGCAAGCCGCTGGAACCCCAACTCCTGCTCGCGCTGGATCTCGCTCAGGGCGGCCCGCTCCACGACCACGAAGCGGCCGGATTCCACCAGCGCCGTGGTGAGTTGGGCGGCCACGCCCCCACCGACTTCCGAGCCTGTGAACTCGCCAGCGTACGCGCCCACGGCGTCGAACTTGGCCACGGCGATCCGCTTCTTCACGCCGGTGTAAGGAGCTGGCCTCGCGGGCGCGGGGACGACTTCCTTCTGGGTCCCGGTGGGAGGCGGGACCATCGGGGAGCAGCCCACCGCCAGCCAAGCCGTCATGGCGAAAAGGAAGACCAGACGTGTTGACCCCTCCATACGACACCTCCTCGAATGGGGAACATAACTTACATTGCACAATTCCCAGCCCGCTTCTATCCGCAGACCCATCAACAGTGATACAACGTCGGTAACAACGCCCTCTTTTACTGCCTGGGCAATGCCAGTTTGAATGGCTTGGGCGCACGCAGTCTGGTTCGGTGGATGCTGGTTGCACGCCGCAGCAACTGTTATCGCTATCGCGGCCCCGACTACTTTGGCGCGGCACTGTCCTCGACGACGATCGCGTCCAGCTTGTTCGAGCCGTTGCGCATCGAAATGGTGGACGAGCAGGCGCACCCGGACGGGCTGCAGTCCACTACGACGACCGGCAAGACACGATCGAGGTGGCGAGCTTGACCAGCGGTCAGATGTTTGCCGTTGCCCAGCTGTGTGCCAGCCCGACCCCGAAACTGATAGCGCAAACGGGCGGCGGGACTTTCGACTTCCCCCTCACGTTCGCAACCGATGCGGGCGGCCAGGCGTACGTCAAACTGCCGATTCCGCTACTCAGTTGGGAATTGGTGGCGGTGCTGGGGACGACCACTGCGTTGAATGTGTTTGTGCCGGTTACCAGCACTCACCAACTCAGGGTGGCGCTCGATTCCGATCCGACCAACCTGTTCGTCGACGTGAATCTCGACACGCTGCCGCCCTGTGGCAGCAGTGTTGCCGCGCCTGCCAGTACACCGGTGTCCCTCGCCGCGCTGCTTGTCCTCCTTCTCGGGGCTGGCACCCGGTTGGCGGTACGGCGCAAAGCCTAGCGCTAAGAACTCACCGGCCCGCGCAAGAAGAACCCATTGTCGCCGCGCGAGCTTGCCACGGGAAAGGCGCGATGCTCTCCGACCTGGTGCTGTCCATGATGACCGCAATGATGGGCCTCGGCACGCTGTTCTTCGTGTGGGGTGCGCTGCGTTTCCGCGCCCGCTTCCGATGAGATCGATGATCGCATTTCTCGTAAGGTGCCAACGCCTAACCACGGGCATGCAGGCTGCCGCGCAAAGAAAGGGGCGCGCCTGAGCGCCACGGCGTCAGCGTGTCCGACCATGCGGTGGCATATTCTTTTCCGTGTGCTTCGAGATTCTTAGCGACGTCGTTGGCGCCGAGGTGGTCGCGACTGGGCGGGAGATCCGCGGCTACGGAGCCTGTCAATGAGCAGAAGGGCGCCAGTTACGAATTCGAAGCGAGTGTGAACGCCTAGCCGACTGCGACTGATGAACATCAGTGGCACATACAGCCATATGAATGTATGGCTCGAGTTCGGGAGTCGTGCTAGCGTCTGTGTGTGGCAAAGGTGCGGTTCGAGTGGAACGCCAAAAAGGATCAGGAGAACCAGAGGAAGCACGGCGTGTCGTTCCGCAAGGCGCAGTTCGCCTTTGCCGATCCGAACCGCGTGATTGCGGAAGACCTATCCCATAGTGCGAGCGAGAAGCGGCATTACTGTTTCGGCCAGGTCGCAGGTGGAGTGGTGACGGTCCGGTTCACGTACCGCGAAGACGTCATTCGAATCATTGGGGCGGGCTACTGGCGGAAGGGCAAGCGAGTTTATGAGCGAGAAAATCAGATACACCGACGAAGCGCTGGGAAAACTGAGAGTCGTTCCTGACTTCCTTCCTCGTCCTGAGGATCTCGTCTTCCGGGAGGAAGGCGTCAAGGTCACCCTTGCCTTGAGCAAGCGGAGCGTCGAGTTTTTCAAGTCTGAAGCGCGGAAGCACCACACCCAGTACCAACGGATGATTCGGCGACTGCTCGACGCATACGCTGAGCACCATGTCCGATCTCTAACTGGGCGCTCAACACGGCCACGCGCAGGCGCCGGGCGCCCCGGTTAGCGCTGGGTCGTTGGGCGGCTAGTTTGTCAGACATCTCCTACGGCCTCTTCGTGCGCGGCGCGATGCTCTCCGAGCTGGCGCTATCCATCGCCGCCATGACGGGCCGCGGCACGCTCTTCTTCGCGTGGGGTGCGCTACGTTTCCGGGCGCGCTTCCGGTGAGCATGCGCGCGCCGCGCAAGAACTTCTTGATAATTTGCGGGCTGTAACCTGCCGGTGTTACACTGCGGGCCATGCAACCTTTGGCGCGTTAGCAGACCGGCCGAATTCATGTAGCTGATCGCGGCGAGATCGTGGTAATCTGGCATCGATGGATGAGCAAGTACAGGTTGTGCGTGCCCGTGGCAGGGTGTGGACGGTCGCCCGAGTTCGTCAGTCGGAGGCAGAAGAGGCGGACTTCCGTTTCTGGTACGAGGGCTTGAGCCCGGAGCAACGCGTCGACGCCGTTGCGGACGCACTGGAGAGTTGTATGAAGACGCGAGGTGCCGATGGCGTCCCGAGACTACGAAGAGTTCATCGCCGCGTTGAATGCCCATGGCGTCCGGTATCTCGTCGTGGGAGCCCACGCGGTCGCGTTCCACGCTCGCCCTCGCGCCACCAAGGATCTGGACCTTCTGATTGATCCAACGCCGACGAACGCGCGCAGAGTCCTGGCTGCGTTGCGAGATTTCTTTGGAGGTGCCGAATTGGGGTATTCGGTGGAGGACGTGACTGATCCGCGGTGGATCATTCAGCTTGGGGTGGCGCCGGTCCGGGTCGATCTGATCTCGGAGATCCCCGGCTTGGCGAGCTTCGAAGCGGCGTGGAGGAACCGTGTGTCGGCACGATTCGGTACGGTGCCCGCGCACTACATCGGCCTCGACGAGCTCATCCGAGCCAAGGAGGCGATACGTCGGCCTCAGGACCGCGCCGATCTTCGCATTCTTCAGCGCGCAAAGGGTGAAACGCAGCTAACTCGTCGTTCCAGCCGACGCGGAAGGACACGGAGCGGCTGAACGCCAACCCGTTCATGCCAAACGGCAGAGGGCTGATCATGAGCGATCAGGCTGTCCATCTGACGACCCACCACACGACGGGGACGGTGAGTACGGCCAGCAGTATCCACAGCCAGCCACCGGCGTCACCCGCTCCGCTGCCGATGCCGCTCGGGCGAGGTGTTCGCCTTCAATGTTGAGCGTGGTTGCGCTCATGCCGTTTGTTTCACCCACGCCCGTATGCGGGCGGCGATCTGATCGCGCACCAGCCGGAACGCAGCGAGTTGCACCTCGGCTGCCGCTGGCTTGGCCGGGTCCTCGAACGGCCATTGCAGCATTTGTAACGCAAAAGGATAGACACGCGGACATGTCTGCTCGTCCGCCTCGCACACCATGATCGCGTAGTCCGCTCTCTGCTTCCCGAGGAACTCCTTTATGGGCTTGGCGCGGAGTCCACTCGACTCGACACCGATTTCGGCGAGGACACTGTGAGTGAGCGGGTGAACGGCAGTGGGATCTAGGCCGGCGCTGCAGGCCTCGAAACGGTCGCCGGCATGATGGCGCAATAGTGCCTCGGCCATCTGGCTGCGCGCCGCGTTGTGCGTGCAAAGGAAGAGGATGCGTTGCTTAGCGTTCATAGATCACTCCGTTGCCAGCCTTCGGCGGCGATGAGCCGCTCGATGCGGGCGTGGATTTCATCGCGGATGGTGCGCACACGCTCGATGGGTTGCCCCTTGGGGTCGGGGAGGTTCCAGTCTTGACGGCGCAGGCCGGGCAGCACCGGGCAGCTCTCGCCGCAGCCCATTGTGACGAGAAGCTGGGCACCCGCGGCGAGCTCATGCGTGAGCCGTGTGGGGCGCGCGTCGCTCAGGTCAATGCCCACTTCGCGCATGACCGCTACCACTTCCGGGTGCACGTGCTCGGCAGGGTCGGTGCCGGCCGAGAGTGCGTGAGCACGGCTGGGATCGGCACCCTGGTTGAAGAAGGCCGCCGCCATTTGCGAGCGGCCGGCATTGTGTACGCAGGCGAAGATCACGGTTTTCATGCGGCTGCCCTCGCCATGAGAGATTGCACTGGAGACTCCCCCCATGGCGTCAAAACGACCTGCGTCGCCAGCCGTTGCACTTCTGCGAGGTAGCGGCGTTCCCGGCGCCGGCGGCTCGCCAGAACTGGATCGTGCACCGTCAGCGGCGTGAGGCTCTGGTTGACGACCCACGCAAAGGGTGTGATGCCGGCCCGGGCGAGATCGCGCTGCAGCTGGGCGGCTTCGTGCACCGGCGTCGCTTCCGGCAAGGTCACCAGCAGCACCCGCGTGAATTCCGGATCACGCAGACGCGGCAGCAGGTCACGTACGGCCGTCGGTATGTCGTTCAGCGAACGCGCCACTTCCCGGTGATACGCCTGCGCTGCGTCGAGCAGGAGCAGGGTGTGGCCGGTCGGAGCTGTGTCGATGACCACAAAGCCGTCCGCCCCGCCAGCCACGATGTGGGCGAAGGCGCGGAACACCGCGATCTCTTCGGTGCATGGGGAGCGCAGATCCTCCTCCAGCAGCGCTCGGCCCTTGGCATCGAGACTGTCCGCTACTGTCCGCAGCACCTCGTCACTGTAGGCGCGCGTCTCCGCTTCCGGGTTGATCCGAGATGCACGCAGCCCCGGCAGCCGGTCCTCCACCGTTGCCTCCACATGCGCGGCCGGATCGGTGGTGGTCAGATGGACCCGATGCCCACGGCGCGCCAGCTCCGTCGCGATCGCAACCGCCAGGGTGGTCTTGCCAACCCCACCCTTGCCCATTGCCATGATGACGCCGCGTCCCGCACGTGCGATGTCAGTCACCAGCGCGTCCAGAGACAGCAACCCGTCGCTTGCGGCCGTCGGGGCGGGTTCCATTGTGCCACTGCTCACCGCAGGTGACGTATCCCTCCCGAGCCCTCGCAGGGCCTCGATGCCCACCAGCTCGAACGACACGAGCGGCACCTCGCTGTACGGCAACGCCTTGAGACCGCGCGGCATTTCTTCGAGGGCCTGGCGACCGCGTGCCTCGAGGGCGCGGGCCACAGGATCGCACCCGTTGCGCGCTGCGAACATGCCATTGAGTATCAAGCGCTGATTGGCGATACCCAGGGCCGCCAGCTCGGCTCTGGTTCGCTCCGCCTCCTCGAGCGCCGCGCGCTCCGGCCGACTTACCAATATCAAGATTGTCGCCATTGGATCCGCAAGGGCCGCCAGGGCGGCGCGATAGAGATCGCGTTGCGCGTTCAAGCCGGCCAGCGGACCCAAGCACGACGTTCCACCGACATTTGAATCCAGGAACCCGCTCCACGCCGCGGGCAACGCGAGGAGCCGCAACGTGTGACCCGTCGGCGCCGTGTCGAAAACCACGTGGTCGAATCCCGCCGTCGTCGTCGGATCTCCGAGCAGCTTCGAGAACTCGGCGAAGGCGGCGATCTCGACCGTGCATGCTCCCGAGAGCTGCTCCTCGATGCTGGCGATCGCTGCCTGGGGCAGCACGCCGCGGTACGGACCCACCACCCGCTCGCGGTACTCGCGCGCGGCAGCTTCCGGATCGAGGTTCAGGGCGAAGAGTCCCGGTACCGCGGGGATCGCCGTCGGTTGCGGCGATAGTGCCAGTCCGAGGACCTCATCGAGATTGGAGGCCGGGTCGGTGCTGACGAGCAGTACCCGCCGGCCACGATCGGCGAGAGCGATCGCCGTCGCGCACGCTGTCGAGGTCTTGCCCACGCCGCCTTTGCCCGTGAAGAAGAGATGACGCTCCGTGGCCTGGAGGAAATCCATCAGCCCGCATCTCATCCGCAACAGCCGGACTTCGCCGGAGCCGGTGCGCTCGCTGTCGGCGTGTTCGTCTCCGCGCTCGAGCCACAGCACGACGACTTCGGCACTTCGGCTTTGTCGCTGCGTGGCGTCGTTACACTCAGATATCTATCGGCCAGCTCGAGCATGGCCTTGGCTGGAGCGTCCTTCACCCGCTGCGCGGTTGCGACCGCACGCGCCATGTCCTCCTTCGAGACGCCGAGCTTGCGTGCCTGGTCGTAGTGATACTTGAAGCAGGGCTCGCAGTTCGCGGCGATCGCGGCGCCGATTGCGACCAACTCCGCCACCGACTCCGAGTACAGCGTCGGCGCCGGTTTGCCGTCGAGACCCGTCCAGCTGGCCAGCTCGGCGCGCATTGGATACGTGCCCTGGCTGACGATGCGGCCATCGACCAGGATGAGCGGCAGGCAGTCGGTGCCCCGTTCAGTCAGCGCTGCTTGTACGGCAGGAGTCGCCGCAAAGGCCGCCGGCTCCTGCGCGAGGTTGTGGCGCGCGACCTGTACGCCGTGCTCCTTGAGCCAGTCCAAGTCGGCGGCAAAGCGCGGCAGCACCGGATCGACGCTCGGGCCACAGACACCGGTCGAGCAGCACATCGACGGATCGAAGACTTCAACTGTAGCGGTCATTCATTCTCTCCCTTGTTCAGCTTCCACAACACGGGACTTGCGATCAGCTCGCATCCGCTTCCGGAAGCTGTGGCTCATCGATACCCAAGAACTCTTTCAGGCCCTTGGCGCGCAGCTGGGTGCCATCGATACGCCCGGGTGAACGATGATCTCCGGCTCGATTTCGATTGACGATTTCACCGAGTTGGCGACGAGGCTGTATTTCCGGGCGGATTCCAGGGCGCGGCGCGTGCGCGCCTCCACCGCGGCGGGCGGCTCGTCGCCCGCGCCGACATGGATCACCGGGTGAAAGACCAAACGGCTGAAGATCTCCGTGCGATCCAACTCAATCACTTTGGTGCCTTCCGTCCGGCACTCGTACGAGAGCAGCCTGACCTTGAAGCGCTCCGCCGCCCAGATGAACATCAACATGACACAGGTGTTGGCGGCGGCGACGAATGCGTCCTCGGGCGTGAGCACGCCAGCGTGTCCATGGGCATCGGGCGGCGCCGAGAATTCCATCTCGGGACCGTTGCCCATCACCACCTGGCCCCGGTGTTCCCCGGTCCACCGTACCGTCGTGTGGTAAGTTGCCGTCCGACTCATTTCCCGGAGACTCGCTCGCCGGATGTCGCCTTGCCGGTGGTCCTGTCCAACAGTTCGTCGACGAGGGCGGCCACATGGGTAGCGGTCGCGTCCACGGCCTGTCGGCCGGCCTCGTTCAGTCGGCGTCGGCCCTCGGGTTTGCCAAGGCCGCGCTCGGCAACGAGGTCGTTCACCACGATACTCGCGGCGGGCGCGGCAGAATACATCGCCGTTGCCCGGGCGGCGCACCGGAGGTCACATCCATCCACCGTGATCGTGGGATGGACGCGCGCAAATGCACGTTCGCTCTCCCCGCCGGCCAGAAAAAGGGGCAAGCAGAGGGTCACCGTCTCATGCGGCCGCAGCTCGTGGAGCACCCGCAGTGCGGCAAGACGCGAGACGGTTCCCTCCGGGAGCTCCTCGCCGGAACACGACACGATGCCAACCTTCAGCTTGGGCAGACTATCCATGGGAACCTCCTTGCCCGCGGCACGTGTCTGGCGGCGCAAGTTCGTCAATCTTCTCCGTCAACTCCTCGGCGAGCACCCGAGCCAGCCGCTGACCCGCGTCGTTCAGCTCCGCGATTCCCTCGGGCTTGAGGTCTTTGTGGCGGCGATAGACATCGAGCACCGCAACTTCCTGCGCGACCGTGCCGCCGCTTTGCCTCACCATTTTTGCGGCGCACATCAGTTTGCAGCCGTCGATCGCAATGGCCGGGAAATTCGCGACCGTCTGCCGCGCGGTCTCGTCGCCCATGACGAGGCGCGACAGGGCCACCAACTCAGTGGTGTCGGGACGGAGATCCTCACACAGGTCGTAGCCTGCTTCGCGGCTCACGGTACCGTACGGTTTGCCGATACCGCTGCATGGTACAATCGCCACCTTTCGTCGAGTGTCGTTCATGCGCTCTCAACTTCGCTTCTCGCTTGCTGCTGCATGTGCGTGAAGTACGCCTCGGGCGTGAGAAGCCCCTGGCGGTCGGCTTCCCAGTCCGCCGCCGCGATCACCGCGAGCCAGCCATCGCCGTACGGGTCCTGGTTGACGATCTCGGGTGTTGCGCCCAGCGCAGGGTTGACCTCCAGCACCGAGCCACCGACCGGTGACGGCAGAGAGATATTGACCTTGATCGTTTCAACATCGGCGACATCGTCGCCCGATTTCAGTTGCGTGCCCGCTGGCCGGACAGTTACGAATGCGATGTCTCCGCTGCGCTGCTGCATGAAGTCGGTCATGCCCAACCGGACCCGCACCCCGTCCCCTGCGTCGAGTTGGAGTACCCACAGGCCGTCGGCGGAGTACGACCGGTCGGTGGGCACTCGGAAGGTAAACTTGTCGACGGTCGTCTCCAAGACCTTGCTCATCCAACCATCCCTCCTGCCTTGCTCGTCGCGGAAGCGATTACCTCCAGCGTCTCGTCGCGAAAATACTGTCGCTGAAACCACAGCGCCACGTTGACCAAGCCGATCATGACCGGCACCTCGACGAGCGGGCCGATCACCGCGGCGAATGCGGCGCCGTGGTGAATGCCGAACGTGGCTACCGCGACGGCTATCGCCAGCTCGAAGTTGTTCGAGGCGGCGGTGAACGACAGCGTGGCCGCTTGCGGGTAGGTGGCGCCTACAGCCTTGCTCATGAAGAAGGCTAGCAGAAACATCACCACGAAATAGACGAGCAGCGGAATGGCGATGCGCACCACGTCCATGGGGAGCTGCACGATAGCTTCGCCCTTGATCGAAAACATCACCACGATGGTGAAGAGCAGTGCGACGAGAGTGATCGGGCTGATCTTGGGAATGAATTGCGTGTGATACCATTCCTTGCTCTTCAGCCGGATGAGCGAGAAGCGGGTGACTAGACCGGCGATGAACGGGATGCCGAGGTAGATGAAGACGCTCTTGGCGATCTGGCCGATCGTGACGCTCACCGTGACGCTGCGCAGGCCGAACCAGGCTGGCAGGACGGTGATGAAGACGTAGGCGTAGAGCGAGAAAAAGAGGATCTGGAAGACGGAGTTGAAGGCGACGAGGCCGGCGCAGTACTCGGGGTCACCCCTCGCCAGATCGTTCCAGACCAGGACCATGGCGATGCAGCGGGCCAGGCCGATCATGATGAGGCCGACCATGTACTCCGGCTTGTCCGGAAGGAAGACCACCGCCAGTCCGAACATGAGCGCCGGCCCGACGACCCAGTTCTGTACCAGCGACAGGCCCAGTATGCGCCAGTCGCGGAAGACGCTGCCCAGCTCCTCGTAGCGGACCTTGGCCAGCGGCGGGTACATCATGAGGATGAGCCCGATGGCGATCGGGATGGACGTGGTCCCGACGCTGAAGCGGTTCAGGATGGGCTCAATGCCTGGAAGCAGGTACCCGCTCCCAACGCCCACCGCCATGGCGAGGAATATCCACAGCGTGAGGAAGCGGTCGAGGAAGCTCAGCCGTTTCGGTTGCGCCTCCGGCGCCACTCGGGCGCTGGTCATCGCGGAACCCGCATCCCTGCTCATCGACCTCTCCCGTGTTGAAACTGCTCCATGAGACGTCGGCCCTCCGGACAGCAGCCACCGGAACGGCGCACACTGCGTGCGAGCCCAACATCGGCTTTGACCTCGGGCAGCAGTCGAGCGCAGACGGCGAGGCACTCCAGCAGCTTGCTGTGCAACGCACTCTGGGCAAGCGCCAGCTCGTAGAACATCCAGAGGCCGTGCTGCCGCGTCTCCACGAACCCCGACCGGCGCAGGTACGCGAGGTGCCGCGACACGGTTGGCTGCGGGGCGCGCAGGATGTCGACCAGATCGCCGACGCAGAGCGGACCATCTTGCAGCAACCGCAGAATGCGCAAACGCGTATGGTCCGCGAAAACGCGGAACATCGAGTCGACGCCCGCACCGGCCTTGGACCTGCGCGTTCCCGAGCCGCGTCGCACAGACCCATTTCCACTTCTCTCTGAACGCATAGTATATTCGCATGAGCGATTATAGTGCCAAGGCGCGAGGAGTCAATGCGCTTGCGGTGCCGGCAGTTCGATTCCAGCTCGCGGGAATCGGTTGGGAGGCTCTTCGCAAGCCTGAGAAGCCTTCGCGGCCGGCATTGAGCCATCGGGCACTGAGGGCGAGATCTTGTCCGTGGCATGCCTTCTGCTGCGCATGCGCCTAGGCGAATACAGTCCAAAGACAGGAGGATGACCATGAAGAAGACCGCAACTGCTGTGATGATTCTCGGCGTCTCCACGCTGCTGCTGACCACCGACGCCCTCGCGCAGGGCTTCCGGTGGCGTGGTGGTGGCGGGTGGGGAGCGGGCGGCCAGTACGGGCGCCTGTATGATGTCAAGACCGTCGAGACGGTCAGCGGCGAGGTGTCTGGCGTGCAGGAGATGACGCCCTCCAAGGGCATGGGCCGCGGTGTGCATCTCATGCTCAAGACCGACAAGGAAACCATCTCGGTGCACCTCGGCCCGGTGTGGTACGTCGAACATCAAGACACCAAGATCGCCGCCGGCGACAAGATCG